>JANQNY010000038.1 GCA_028279345.1 Geminicoccaceae bacterium | reverse complement strand
GAAACGCGTGCAGCGCGTCCAAGGACGCGCTGCACGCGTTTCTGGTGGGTCGTTCGGGGCCACCCGCGGCGCCGACGCTGCGCGTCGATGCGCCCGTTGCGGTCGCCGGCGCCAACCGGACCCTTGTCGACGCCCTCGCCCGCCTGGAACCGTACGGCGCCGGTCATCCGCAGCCACGCCTGCGGCTGGTGGGCGCGCGCATCACCAGGACGCGGACGGTCGGCGAGCACCACCTCCGCCTCTCGCTGCTGGGCCAAGATGGTGGCCGGCTGGAGGCGATCGCCTTCCGATCGGTGGCAACGCCGCTGGCCGCGGCGATCGCAGAGGCGCAATCGCTGCCGTCCTTGCAACTCGCCGGACGACTGGTGGCGGACCGCTATCGCGGCGGCGAGGCTTGCGAGCTGCAGCTCGACGACATCGCCGTCGACCGCTGAGCCGCGTCCCTGCATCGCTTGCGCAAACGGCGCTCGAGAGGCTACACCCCGCCGCGTGGGGCCCCGTCGTCTAGCGGTTAGGACGCCGGCCTTTCAAGCCGGAGGTCGCGGGTTCGAATCCCGTCGGGGCTACCACTTCTCCTCGTCAACTGATTTTGGAATCAGCTCTTCTATTTTTCGTATAGGGTTATCCACCCAAATTCGTTATCCGCTCGAACCCCAATCGGCCTTCTCCGCAACGCGCTCGGTGCTCTGGAACCGGACAAGAATCCTGGCTCGGCTGGTTGTCCAGAGCGGGATTGCACGTCTGTGCGTCACCCCCGTCAACCAGGGTGGCGCCGGTGGAGGCCACACCCCGCGTCTGGCGTCCGTCGGCGTGCTTACGTTCACCGTGCGATCGAGCTTGCGCTTGAACAGCCATCGGCAGCCTCGCCAGCATCCCCAGAGCGCACGAGCAAGCTCGCGCTAGGAACCGATGGTGGAACAGGACCACGCCACGCTGATCTGCGACATTGCCGAGCTCCTGTGGGGGACTTTACGCAAATCGCGTATGGCCGGGTGATCCACCCGTTCACCGTGCTGCGCCTGCTCGAAGCCGACCCGGAAGATCTACGGCGCATCCAGGTGAAGGCGACAGCTCACTCGGCTGCGCGGCCGGATTGAAGCGGGCGACAGGGCCAACCGCGCGAGTAGCCATACGAGGCGCTCTCCCGCTCGGGGACTCACCAGCGCACCGGCGCCTTTGGATTGTTCACCTTGCAGGGTTCAGCGGCGTCGCAGAAGCGGAGGGGCGCTTTCGGCCTAGAACCGACCAAGCGCTCAAGAGCTGAGCCGACAGTTATTCGCCCGACAGCGGACACGCCGGGAGCGATGGCCTAGTGGATGTTCGGCCCTCGGCCGAGCAATCGGTCGGGCACTATAACTTAGTTGTCTAATGAACATGTGCGCAGTAAGAGCACGACAACAACAGAGAGTATTTCATTACATTATCAAATGGAAAAGGTAATTAGTAAAATGTTGTTGTTTTCTATATATTAATTTTGGCATCTGGCAAATATGTGAACCGGAAGCGGCCGTCGGCCGCTTCCGTATTTCCTATCAGAGAATAAAATCGCCAAAGATGTCGAGTTCAGCCACATGCAGATAATCGCCATCGTTGCTGGTGATCCGGATTTCATCGCCAACGACGTTATGTAAGTCGATGAATTGCACAACGTCCGATGTGAGCTCTTCCGAAGTCCACTGCACGCGGCCGTCATCAAGCACGTGTACAGTTGCGCCGGCGAGGCGTGCGTTCACGATCGCCTGGTGCGCCGCATCGCCATCGTTTCGATTTTCGATACGGATCAACTCGAGCTCCGCGTCTCCGCCGAGATCGATAGACAGCGCTGGAGTGCCATCCGATGAGTGCGTGTGGTTAAAGGTGTTGCTGTCGCCGTCGAGAACCTTCGATGCATCGTAACCGGCGCCATAGTCGCTGGAGGCGCTCGCCGCGTCCTCTCCGAGCATATCCGTGAGGTTGTCGGCATCTGTACGGCCCTCGAAATAGCCGCTCACCACGAAGTGTGCGGCAGCCGCTGACGTGTCGTTTCCGAAGGCGTTTTGAAGGTCTTCGTAGTTGGCCAGGTACTGATCCGCATCGAAGTCGATCTGGCGCCCCTCATCTCGGCCAGAAGCCTCATAGTGGTTCTTGGCGCCGGTAAGATCGTAGCCATAGTATTCGATAAGATCGCCGTGCGACGCCAGGTACAGGACGGCTTCGTCATCGCTCAACGGCGTTGAGTCATTTGCTCGGCCGTAGGCCAAGACCGCATCCACTGAGCCGTCGCTATTCGTGTCATAGGTCAGCGTCAACGCGGAGAGGTCGTAGCCGGTCAGCGTGACGTGGTCGGTACCGATGGACACGGCTGAACTCCAGGGAGCCAGCGAGTTGGACAGCAACGTCAGCTCCAGAGTGCTCAGACCCTCGAAGACCAGGCTGTCCTCGATCGAGAAATCGGTGATCGTGTCGCTGCCGAAGCCGGAGGCAAAGCTGAAGACATCCGCGCCGGCGCCGCCCGTCATCGTATCGTCGCCGGCGCCGCCAAAGAGCATGTTGGCGTTGCCGTCACCGATCACCGTGTCATTGCCCGAGGTCGCGACGACGTTCTCGATGCCTGACATCGATGTGTCAAAACCGCTGCCGGAGACTTTGACATAGGTTCCGGTCGTGCTGTTGTCCTTGAAGAACCAGTGGCCAGATGCAGCCTTTGTGGCGCTCAGGTTGATGGTCAGCCCGGTCTGGGTGGCCTCTGAGAAGTCTGCGGTGTCGGATCCGCCGCCGCCGATAATCAGGTCGGAGTTCGTGCCGGTGTAGAAGTAGTCGTCGCCGTCGTCGGACGTGTCCGTGCCGTTGTGGCGGTCGCCGAACATGCGGTCCCATCCCGCGCCGCCGCGGATCACGTCATCGCCGCCGCCGCCCTCGATATGGTCGCCGCCGCCATTGGACATCAGGACGTTGTCATCCTCGTTGCCGAAGAGCTTGTCGGATCGGGACGACCCGATGATGCCTTCGACGCTCCAGAGCTTCGCAGACGGCGCGGTGTCGTTGTACGCGTCCGCCTCGAAAGCGGCCGTGTTGGCAACCAGCGCGTGGGTGTCGTGTCTCAGATCGATCGAAAGGCCGAAGGTCGACTGGATGGGAGCGTCATTAGCTCCGAGGACATGAGCGTTGGCGAAGGAAATGACGTCGATGCCGTCGCCGCCGTGGAAGTTGATATTGGTTCCGTTGAGCTGCCCGATTTCCAGCAGATCATTGCCGTCATTGCCGTTCACGTAATAGGTCACATGGTCTTCAGCGGCGACGGTGGTGAAGGTGTCGCTCTGGTCATTGCCATTCGCATAGCGCCGGCCGCTGCTCAGGCTGATGTCCTGCCCGACGACGTTGCCCATGATGATGGCGCTGTCGCCGTCGCCGAGGCTTGAATTGAGCATTGACGCCATGGCGCTGAAGTCGACGTCACCCGCGACCGAGGGGTCGAGGCTGTCATAGAGCACGTTGTCGCCTTGCGCGGCCCTGATCTGGCTTTGGCCGGACGCATTCTCTAGGTTGCTGAAGACGAGGCGCGAATCCCAGGCACCGGTCAGCAGGGCGGTGTTGACCGTCGATTTGTCGTGAATGTCCCAGATGTCATAGCCGGTGATGAAACTCGAGTTGGCGTCGAGATAGACATCCGTCAGGAACTGCGTGAAATCGCCGTTGTCACTGCCTAGCCCATCGCCCTCGGTATTGGTGATGAAGGCATCCATGAACTCGCCGCCATCCTCGGCGTCGAGCATGAAGGTGGCCTTGCCGGCGACGGCGTCAGTCACCGACATGTCTGGGGCATTGAAGTCGGTGACCGGCAGGATGATGGTGTCTTCGGTGGTATTGAGGTCGGCGAGCGTGATGCCGCTCGCTTGCGAACCGCCGCTGTAGGTGCTCTCCGCGGCCTTGCTCCCGCCAACGATCGAGGTCAGCAGCGATCCGAGCGCGGCGCCGCCCACCTCAAACGACACCGCCATGACTGTTGCAGTGACGGGGTTGGACTTGGTCCAGGCGGCGAACACGGACTTCATCCCGGCGCTGAAGATCGTGGCGGGGAGCGCCGTGCCGGTGTCGATGGCGTAGCTCTCCCAGTTGCTCAGGCCCGAGGTCACTTCCTGATAGTCGGACTCCGTGCTGCCGATGTCGCCGAGATAGAGCGTGTCATAGCCCGCGCCGAGCGTGATGGTCTCCTGCGCCCCTGTGTTGACGTCGCCGGGATCGACGAAATCGTCGCCCGCGCCGGCGTCGATTGTGTCGTTGCCCTTCTCGCCATAGAGCACGTCGGCATGTTCTGAGCCGGTGATGTCGTCGTCGCCCTTATCGCCGGCGATCGTGACCGTGTAGGTGCCCGACCAGCCGCTCAGATCGACAATGTCGTCGTCTTTCGTTAGCTCGAATACCTCGACGTCCTTGGTCCGAACCTCGAGGCTGTTCAGTTTGAGATCGTTGTTGTTGAGGTTCCGGCCGCGGCCGCCGTTTAGGTAGAAGTCGTGACCGTCGGGGCCATCATAGACCGACATGGAGACCTTAAAGGTATCGTCGCGATACGACAGCATGTCGGTACCGCCGCCGCCGTCATAGACAAAATCGAGATTTCCTGCGTCGCCCGGGCTGTCGCGCATGAGTTGTTTGAGGTTCAGCACACTGTCAGCGTCACCGCTGTTGAAATTAATATCTCCGTCTCCGTTTACCCGCTTGAACGCAATTTCTGAAGAGCTCTGGAGATTCCAGCCCTTGGCGGCGTTTAGTTGCAATATTAGATCGTCGAGGTCGATATCAGTCTTACTTATTCTGTAACCGTCGTACGTCGCGCCGATATTGAGTGTGTACGTAACATCAGTTTCCATGCCGACCTCACGCTTTTTTCACTGAAAGGATTGACTCCACCGTGCCCGCCACCGATTATTTTCTTTGCTCGCTACTTTATAATCAATAAGCAGCCGGTGTTCTTGCCGAGCGGCGGATACGCGTGACTATCTCACGCACGTGCTAAAGAAAAAGTTGCCGGCGGCTGAGATTTTGGCTCATCCGTTCAAGCATAGTACTAAGGTATGCTGTAATATTTTTGAAGCGTGGGCGGAGATATCAGAAGAATATATTTCGTGAATGGCTGTCTTTGTCTGAATATTCCATGAGCGGTGACAAGTAAGCGGGAAATCCTCTGCAAACTTCTGTGTGCTCACTGGCTCTATGTTCTGGCACGAAAGCGCAAACTGGAAGATTTGGGTAACCTCACCGATCCGCAGCAATACGAGTTATTGGCGCGAGCACGCCGAAAGCACCGAGAACGGGTATCGCGACAGCACCTCACAAAGCGGACGCATTGGCTCGTTGCGCGAATGTCCGAGACCCGTCCGGAGCCGTCGTACGGCCATCGCTGGTGGGTGTTTGAGAAGGGCCTCACACCAGGCCGCTTCGTATCATCCGAATCCATCGGTGCACCGGGCCACGCGGCACCAGGCGAAATCGAACGGTCTCGTGCTTCTGGACGCATGGGCATCTCAAGAGCTTGCCCGCCAGTCCGCAACCTGCAGCCCGCTGACCCGGCCGAACTCGCGCACATTGCCCGTCACCAGGATAAGGCTCGCAGCGCGCGCCTGTGCGGCGATCATCAGGTCGTAGGCGCCGATCATGCGACCGCTGCGCTCGAGATCGGCGCGAATCTCGCCATAGTGCCAGGCTGCGGAGGCGTCGAACTGCAGGATGGTCAGGCGCGCCACCAGCCCTTCGACGACCGCGCGATTGCGCGAGGGATCGGTGGACTTCTCGACCCCGGTCGCAAGTTCCGCGAGCGTGACCGCCGAGATCGCGAGCCTGCCGGCTTCCGCCTTGAACCTATCCAGCAGCGCCGGCGGCCTCCGCCGCATCACCTCGATGCAGAAATCCGTGTCGAGCAGGTAGCGGAGCACTCAAACGCCATTGCGTTCTTGGATCGGCGGCTGCGCCCGCTCGACCATGAAATCGTCGGTCACCCCAGGTCCCGCGAACCACGTGTCCCAAACACGATCGGCGGGGGTGATGATCCGCGCATCACCGACCACCGTCACCTCGACCTCCTTCACGTTGTCGGGCAACGCGACCGCCTTCGGCAGCCGCACCGCCTGCGTCGTGTGGTTCCTGAAGACTGTCGATCGTGCCATCGTTCACCCGCAGTTTATATACGTCTTGTATATACCAAGATGATCGCTTGCTGCCTAGACTCAAGCGGCGCCCCCCAACCTCAAGCGCCGCCCGCGTCGAGACCCGGATAGAACCTGAGCAGCTGCACGACGAACAGGAAGACGAACGAGACGAGGGCGGCGAAGAGGGCGCGAAGGAAGCGTCGGCGCTTGAGGTCGCGCAGGCCTGAGACCTTCAGAAGCTCGAAGGACAGCTCGTCGAGCGGGTCGGCGGCGAGCGCGTTGGTGCGGATCTGGTCGAGGGTGCGCGGCGCTTCGTTCGAGACGTAGAGCACGCTGCGGATCGGCTTGGGGGCACCGCGGTCGACGACGGGGGCGATGCGCCGCGACGGGTAGAGGACATAGCCGAACAACAGGACGGGGAAGATCACGATCGCCCAGGTCAGCACTACCGCCTCGGGGCCCACATCGTCGACCCTCGGCAGGAACCGCTTGAGGTTGTTGACGATGCCGAGCGCGAAGATGTAGCCCACGCCAACGATCTGCGCCTTGGTGTCGTAGCTGCGCACGGTCGCCTGCGCCTCGGCGAGCGCGTCACGCAAGAGCGCCAGCGCCTGCTCGACCTGGGACGCACTCGGCTCGGTCGTCTCCATCAATGCTCCGCGGCCCCTCCCCGACCTGCCCTCCCTCCCCTCGCACGCGCGCACACGCGGCGCGACTGCGCCTTTCGGCAGAGGACATGGCCGACGGTGGGCAACGCCGCCGAGCGACCTTCAGCTAGCTAGGCCTATCTTCCTACTGTGGTAGGCTGTTTTTCTACGGGCCGCGATCGCTAGGCATGCGCAGCTCCCGGTTTGCAAAACGAAGCCAAATTGGCGTTTTGTCCCTTTAGGACAGTGGGTTATCGGCGGATGCGTTAAGTTGCATATTATCGATCAGCCGCACATCGCCGACATACACCGCCCCGAAGCGACGACCGCCCCTGTCCTCGACATAGTCGACGCGGAAGCCCTGGGCTTCGAGCACCGCGCGGGCCTCGTCGGCCGTCGGGCTTTCGCGCAGCGCCTTGGGAAAGGCGGTCGCGCGGGCGCGGTCTTCGGCGTCGAGCTTGAAGTTCCTGGAGCTGAGCGCGAGGCCGTCGGTCTCGCGGATCGTCGGGCACGGGACGATCTCGGTGGGGATGAAGAAGGCCTCCGTCATGCCCCTCACGAGGGTGAGCTGCTGGAAGTCCTTCTCGCCGAAATAGGCGCGGGTTGCCTGGGCGATGTTGAGGAGCTTCATCACGACGGTCAGCACGCCGTCGAAGTGCCCCGGCCGGTGCGCGCCGCAGAGTTCGCGCGAGAAGGCCTGCTCGCTCACCCGATAGCGGAAGTCGTCGGCATAGAGGTCGTCATAGGTGGGTGTGAGCAGGTAGGGCACGCCCACATTCCGCAGGACCTCCAAGTCCTCGACCATGCGGTCGGGATAGCCGGCGAGGTCGTTCGGGTTATCGAACTGGGTCGGGTTGACGAAGATGGTGACGAGCGTCGCGTCGTTGTCGTCGAGGCTGCGCTCCATCAGCGAGACATGGCCCGCGTGCAGCGCCCCCATGGTGGGCACGACACCGAGCGTGCCGACGACCTGCGGACGAAACGTGCGCCAGGCGGCGGCGGTCTCGAATGTGCGGAGCGGCACCCGTCCGGCGCCTCAGTAGATCATGCCGAGCTCGAGCTGGGCTTCCTCGCTCATCATCGAGGGGTTCCAGGGCGGCTCCCAGACGACCGCGACGGTGCAACCGGCGGCCCCGCTCACCGTCGCCACCTTCATCTCCACCTCGGGCGGCAGCGTCTCGGCGACCGGGCACATCGGCGAGGTCAGCGTCATGTCGATGTGCACGCGGTCCTCGTCGTCGATGTCGATCCGGTAGATGAGGCCGAGCTCGTAGATGTTCACCGGGATCTCGGGGTCGTAGACGGTCTTCAAGACCTCGATGACGTTGCGCCCAAGCTCCTCGACCGCCGCGCGCCGTTCGGGGCTCAGCTCGTCCAGCGACGCGTCGGGCTTGTCGAGAAACGCCGCCGCGTCCTCGGCCGCCGGATTGTTGGGCTGCTCGTCCATCTCGCGTCCCCCTACCCGAGCTTGTCGACCACGCGCTGGAGGCTCTCCACGAGCGCGTCGACGTCGGAAGTCGTGTTGTAGAGCCCGATCGAGGCGCGCGCCACCGCCGGCAGCCCCAAAGACTCGACCAGGGGCTGCGCGCAGTGATGGCCCGTGCGGATCGCCACGCCGTCCAGGTCGAGGAGCGTGCCGATGTCGTGCGGGTGGATGCCGTCGATGGCGAAGGAGAGCACGCTCGACTTCGCCTCCGCCTCGCCGATCAGCCGGAGCCCCTTGACCTGCTTCAGCGCACGCATGCCGTAGGCGAGCACCGCGTCCTCGTGCGCGTGGATAGCGTCAATGCCCAGCCCGCTCACATAGTCGAGCGCCGTGGCGAGCGCCGCCGCGCCCTCGATGAAGGGCGTGCCCGCTTCGAACTTGAACGGCAGGTCGTTGAAGGTGGTGCCTTCTTCGAACGACACCGAAGCGATCATCGAGCCACCGCCCTGGTAAGGCGGCATCGCGTCCAGAAGCTCGGCACGCCCCCAGAGCACACCGATCCCCGAAGGCCCGTAGATCTTGTGCCCGGAGAGCACGAGGAAGTCGCAGCCGACCGCCTGCACGTCGACGGCCATGTGCTGGACCGCCTGGCAGGCGTCGAGCAGGACCGGCACGCCTTTGCTGTGCGCCAGCTCGACGATGTGCTCGACCGGGTTCACCGTGCCGAGCACGTTCGAGACCCAAGGCAGCGCCACCAGGAGGGTGCGCGCATCGATCCTGGCCTCGAGCTCGTCGAGCCGCAGCTCGCCCTCGGGCGTGATCTCGACGACGTCGAACTCGAGGCCCACCTGCTCGGCCAGCAGTTGCCAGGGGACGATGTTGGCGTGGTGCTCCATCCGCGAGACGACCACCTTATCGCCTGGCTTGGCGCGTGGCCGCACGAACGACTGGGCGACGAGGTTGATGCCCTCGGTGCCGTTGCGCGTGAAGATCACCTCGCGCGGGTCGGCGGCACCCAGGAACGTTTGGACGGTCTCGCGGGCTGCCTCGTGGGCCTCCGACGCGCGCTGCGAGAGGTCGTACACGCCTCTATGGATGTTGGCGTAGTCGTGCGCGTAGAAGCGCTCGAGCTCGGCGATGACGGAGGCCGGCTTCTGCGTGCTACCGGCATTGTCGAGATAGACCAGCGGGCGGCCGTGCATCGTCGTCTTGAGGATCGGGAAATCCGCCCGGATCGCCTCGACGTCGTAGGTCGGCGCGACGTGATCGGCCATCGTTCAGATCAGCTCCGCCAGCTTCTCGCCTCCGTCGAGCCGCTCCAGGATCAGGCGGCGCGCCTGGTGCTGCGAGTCTTCGTGAATGAGCTTCTCGACCACCTCACCGGCAAAGGCGAAGCTCAAGATCGCCTCGGCCGTTGCCAGATCGACCCCGCGCGAGCGCAGGTAGAAGAGGCCCGTCTCGTCGAGCTCGCCCACCGTCGCCCCGTGCGAGCACTTCACATCGTCGGCATAGATCTCGAGTTCGGGCTTGGTGTCGATCTCGGCGTCGCGCGACAGCATGAGGTTGTCGTTCTGCTGGTAGGCATTGGTCTTCTGCGCGATCTGATCGACGAAGATCTTGCCCGCGAAGGCGGCATGACCGCCGGTCTGGAGGATGCCCTTGTAGAACTGGTTGCTCTCGCAATCGGGCGCGTTGTGCTCGACGCGGATGACCGTGTCGACGTGCTCGCCCGAGACGGGAACATAGACACCGTTCAGATGCAGATCGGTGTGACGCCCTTCGAGCCGGACCAGGCTCTCATTGCGCACCAGGTTGCCGCCGGCGGTGATCGTCGTCTGGCTGAGGCGGGCGCGCTCGCCGAGGCGCATCGCCGTCTGGCCGATCAGCACCGAGCCAGGCGCGCCGAACTGCAGCTTGTCGACCTCAAGTGTCCCATCAACATCGACGGTGAACTCATTGACAAGATTGGTGAAACCTCCTTCGCCCAACGCTACGTGGGTCTCCGCGAGCCGCAGCGTCGCCTCCTTGCCGACCCGCACGACGTTGCGCGGGTTTACCATCAGCGACGGGTCGCCCGTGGTGACGAAGAGAAGCTGGAGCACGGGCTCGACGACGATGCCGTCGGCGAGCGCAATCGCGGCACCGCCCTCAGCCATCGCCGCGTTGAGCGCGGTGAGCGAGCGCTCGGCCTCCGCATCGGCGAGCAGCGCGCCGTTCGCACGCACCTGCTTGGCGAAGCCCTCGACCGTGAGCCCGCTCGGCAGCCCATCGATGCTCGACAGGTCCTCCGCAAGCCGACCGTTGACGAACACCAGACGCCGAACGTCGCCGCCGAGCAGATAGGGCTCGAGCGCATCGAGGCCGACACTCGCTTGCGCCGGCGCGCTGGGCTCGCGCTCGGCAAGCGTCTTGAGGCTCGTGTACTTCCATGCCTCGACGCGCTGATTGGGAAAGCCGAGCTCTTGGAAGCGCTCGAAGGAACGCTCGCGCAGGGCACCGTCGCCCGGAAGCGCGCCTTTCACCTGGTCGAAGAGCGCCGCATAGCCTGGAGATGGGTCGAATCGACGAACCGGCATCCGCGTTTCCTCAGCCTGCGGCGTGGAGCGCGCCCTCGGGCAGGCTCACCCCGGCACGCGCGAGCACGTCGGCATAGCCCTTCTCCTCGAGCTCGATCGCCAGTTCCTTGCCGCCGGAACGGATGATCTGCCCCGAGACCAGCACGTGAACATGGTCGGGCACGATGTAGTCGAGCAAGCGCTGGTAGTGCGTGATGACGACGATGCCGCGCTCCGGCGAGCGCAGCTGGTTGACGCCGTCGGCGACGGTGCGCAGCGCGTCGATATCGAGGCCCGAATCGGTCTCGTCGAGGATCGCGAGCTTGGGCTGCAGCACCGCCATCTGCAGGATCTCGTTGCGCTTCTTCTCACCGCCGGAGAAGCCGAAATTCACCTCGCGCTTCAAGAGGTCGGGACGGACGCCCACGATCTCGGCCTGGGCACGGAGGAGGCGCATGAAGGAGGCCGCATCGACCTCCGGCTCGCCGCGCGCCTTCTTGATCGCGTTCAGCGCGGTCCGGAGAAAGTACATGTTGGCGACGCCGGGGATCTCGATGGGATACTGGAAGGCCAGAAAGAGGCCCGCCGCCGCCCGCTCCTCGGGCTCCATCTCCAACAGGTCCTCGCCTTCGAAGGTGACCGAACCTTCGGTGACCTCATAGCCGTCGCGACCGGCGAGGATGTAGGCGAGCGTCGACTTGCCCGAGCCGTTGGGCCCCATGATCGCGTGCACCTCGCCTGGACGCACCTCCAGGTCGAGGCCTTTGAGGATCTCCCCCTCGTCAACGTCCTCGATCTCGGCGTGCAGGTTCTCGATCTTGAGCATGGTCGTGTCCGAACAGAGTTGCGAGGCAGCGTGGCGCGTCAGCCGACGCTGCCTTCGAGTGAGATGCCCAAGAGCTTCCGTGCCTCCACGGCGAACTCCATCGGCAGCTCATCCATCACTTCCCGGCAGAAGCCGTTCACCACCAGGGCAACCGCATCCTCCTCCGAGACGCCGCGCGCGCGACAGTAGAAGAGTTGGTCTTCGGAGATCTTCGACGTGGTGGCCTCGTGCTCGACTTTGGCCGACGGGTTCTTGACCTCGATGTACGGCACCGTGTGCGCGCCGCATTGATCACCGATCAGCATCGAATCGCACTGGGTATGGTTGCGCGCCCCTTCCGCCGACTTCAGCACACGGACGAGGCCTCGGTAGGTCTGATCGCCGCGGCCGGCGGAAATGCCCTTCGAGACGATCCGCGACCGCGTGTTCTTGCCGATGTGGGTCATCTTGGTGCCCGTATCGGCCTGCTGCTTGTTGTTGGTGACTGCCACCGAGTAGAACTCGCCGATGCTGTCGTCTCCCTGCAGGACGCAACTCGGATACTTCCACGTGATGGCGGAGCCCGTCTCTACCTGCGTCCAGCTGATCTTCGACCGCTTTCCTCGGCATAGGCCACGCTTGGTGACGAAGTTGTAGACACCTCCGCGGCCCTCATGGTCGCCCGGATACCAGTTCTGCACGGTCGAATACTTGATCTCGGCATCATCGAGCGTCACGAGCTCGACCACCGCGGCGTGCAGCTGATGCTCGTCGCGCTGCGGCGCGGTGCAGCCTTCGAGATAGCTCACGTAAGAGCCCTCGTCGGCGATGATCAGCGTCCTCTCGAACTGGCCGGTTCCCGCCGCATTGATGCGGAAATAGGTGCTCAGTTCCATCGGGCACCGCACGCCCTTCGGCACGTAGACGAAGCTGCCGTCGGTGAAGACCGCCGAGTTCAACGCCGCGAAGTAGTTGTCGCCTTGCGGCACCACCGAGCCGAGATACTTGCGCACCAGCTCCGGGTGCTCCTGCACCGCTTCCGAAATGGAGCAGAAAACGATGCCGAGTTCCTTGAGCTTCTCTTTGAAGGTGGTCGCCACCGAGACACTGTCGAAGACATAGTCGACGGCAACGCCGGACAGGAGCTTCTGCTCCTCGATCGGGATGCCAAGCTTCTCGTACGTGCGCCGGATCTCGGGGTCGATCTCGTCGAGCGACTTGGGCTTTTCCTTCTGCACCGGCGCTGCGTAGTAGCTGATGGCCTGCAGATCGATGATCCCGACCTCGGGCTTCTGCCAATCCGGCTGCTCCATCGCCTGGAAGCGCCGATAGGCGTCGAGCCGCCACTCGGTCAGCCACGCCGGCTCCTGCTTTTTCGCGCTGATGAAGCGGATGATGCCTTCGTCCAGCCCCTTCGGCGCGTACTCAGCCTCGATGTCCGTATAGAAGCCGTACTTATACTCGTGGCCCGTGTATTCCTGAACGGTCTCGAGCGCCGTGGCCATGTTCTGTCCCCTAGGTCGTTGGCCGAGCCGCAAACACCGGTGCCGGCTCGCCGAGCACGATGCCGCCATGGCCGAGCTGCCAGCCGCCCGCCATGTCGGCGAGCGAGATGCCGTCGAGCGCGTCGCGGATGGCGGCGTTGATCCGATGCCAGTTCGAGCGCGCCGGGCAGATCGCCTCGATGCCGCACTCGCTGGTTCCCCCCTCGATGCAGGTAGTGAGCGCGATCGGCCCGTCCAGTGCCTCGATGATCTCGGCGACGGTGATCAGCGCCGGCTGCCGCACCAGGCGATAGCCGCCCTTCGCACCCCGTTGCGACAGCAAGAGGCCCTCCCGGGTGAGCGCCTTGAGGATCTTGCCGGCCATCGGCTGGGCGATACGGGTGCGCTCCGCAAGCTCGGGCGTGGCCATCGAGCGACCGTTTCGGGCGAGCTCGGTGAGCAACACGATGCCATAGTCGGAGATGCGGGATAGTCGGATCACGCTGGCAATCCCGAAAAAGGACTCGCGCGGTGCGCATTACCCAAAGCGATATGCGGCATGGTGGTGACCTGTCAAGGTGAAGGCTCGGAAACCTGTTGGATGTCCAATAGTTGCGGTGCTTCTTAGAACGAGAGAAGGCTGAGCGGCCTACCGGTTACGTTGCCCGGCGCACAGGCTTGTGCCACGTTTGCCGCCGCGGCTCGACCCGTGACGTGTTGCCCAATAGCCGAAGCAGCGGCATCCACCGGCGACCGAGGCACTCTTGACCCGGACGCGTGCGGCTCGTCATAGGACCTGTCAACAAAGCTCGATAATCGGGACGGACACCCGCTAGATGGCCGCCGTCAACACTACCGCCGTTCTCACCGTCACCGATCGCATCAAAGCGCCCCTCAACCGCCTGCTGACCAGTCCCAGCGCGAGCGGCATCCTGCTCATCTTCTGCGCGGCGTTCGCCTTCGCCTGGGCCAACTCGCCCTGGGCCGACGCCTACTTCCACATGATGCACATCGAGACCGCGGTCGTGTTCGGCGGTTTCCATCTCGAGCTGCACCTCGTGCACTTCGTGAACGACGCGCTGATGGCGATCTTCTTTTTCGTCGTCGGGCTCGAGATCAAGCGCGAGTTCCTCATCGGCGAACTCGCCGGGCTCCGCCGCGCCGCGCTGCCGATTGCCGGCGCGCTCGGCGGCATGGTGGCGCCGGCCTTGATCTACGCCGCCATCAATCTGGGCGAGCCGAGCATCCGCGGTTGGGGCATCCCGATGGCGACCGATATCGCCTTCGCCGTCGGCGTTCTGGCGCTGATGGGCGACCGCGTGCCGCTGGGCCTGAAGGTCTTTCTGCTGGCGCTCGCCATCGTCGATGACCTGGGTGCCGTGCTCGTGATCGCGCTCTTCTACACGGCCAATCTGCACGTCGATGCGCTCTTGATCTCGCTCGCGATCTGGGTCCTGGCCCTGCTCTACGGGCGCTTCGGTCACGCGCGCGCCATGGTCTTTCTCGTGCTGGCGATGGCATGTTGGTACTACATGCACGAGAGCGGCGTGCACGCGACGATCGCCGGCGTCCTGATGGCGCTCGCCGTCCCGCTCGGCGGCAAGCTCGCACGCTCCGATCTGGAGGCCGAGGTGCGCGACATGATGCTCCCCGCCACCGGCGGTGTCGACGTCAAGGTCGAGCGGATCAGCTACCTGGTCGAGCGCGTGCAGAGCCCGCTCATGCGCTTCGAGCACGCGCTGAGCCCGTGGGTCGCTTTCCTCATCATGCCCGTTTTCGCCATCTTCAACGCCGGTGTCGCCCTCGGCGGCGGGGGTCACGCCGACGGCGCGGAGTTGGCCGAGCATGCCGGACACGCCGCGCAGGCGTCGCTGATCGGCTTGCCGACCATCGGCGCCTTTTTCGGCCTCCTGCTCGGCAAGCCCATCGGCATCGCGCTCTTCAGCTGGGTGACGATCGCCACCGGCCTCGCCGCGTTCCCGCGCGGCGCCAACTGGGCCGGGATGATCGGGATCGGCTGCCTCGGCGGTATCGGCTTCACCATGGCACTGTTCGTCGCGAACCTCGCCTTCGGCAGCACGCTGGCGCTCGACCAGGCGAAGATCGGCGTGCTGGCGGCGTCCCTGGTTTCCGCCGTCGTGGGCTTCATGTTGCTGAAGCGGGCCTTCGCCGCCGCCGGACCCCAACCCGAGCAAGGCTGAGGCGAAAGCGCATGCCGAGCGAAGGAGCCTGATCCTGGAGCCTCTAGACCCGCGTTTCCTGCCGGTCGCCGGCAACGTGCTGCCACGCTTTGCGGGCGTCGCCACCTTCATGCGGCTGCCGCACCTGCCGCTCGCGGACGCGCGCGAGGTCGAGATCGGCTTGCTCGGCGTGCCGTTCGATTCGGCGACGACCAATCGGCCGGGAACCCGGCACGGGCCCAGGGCATTGCGCGATGCGTCGACCATGATCCGGCTGATGAACCAGGCGACCGGGACGGCGCCCTTCCACCTCGCCCGCTGCGCCGATCTGGGCGATGTCGGGGTCAACCCGCTCAGCATCGACGACACGATCGCCCGCATCGCCGAGCACTACCGAGCGGTGCGCGACGCCGGCATCGTGCCACTCACGGCCGGTGGTGACCACCTCGTCTCCTGGCCGATCCTGCGCGGCATGGTAGATGCCGACGCGCCGGTCGGCATGATTCACTTCGACGCGCACTCCGACCTCTACGGGCCCTATTTCGGCGGCTTCGACAGCCACGGCACGCCCTTCAGACGAGCGATCGAGGAGGGCCTCCTCGACCCCGAGCGGACCGTGCAGATCGGGCTCCGCGGGTCCTCCATCGACATGAGCGACGTCGACTTCGGCCGTGCCCATGGCGTCCGCATGGTCTTCATCGAGGAAGTGCGTGAGCGCGGCCCGGACGCCATCATGGCGGAGGCGCGGACCATCGTGGGTACCGCGCCGATCTATGTCAGCTTCGACATCGATGTGCTCGATCCGTCCCAGGCGCCCGGCACCGGCACGCCGGAGGTGGGGGGCCTGTTCGTCCATGAGGCACAGCGCATGCTCCGCCAGCTCGCCGGTCTCGACGTGATCGGCGCCGATCTGGTCGAGGTGAGCCCGCCCTTCGACGTCGGCGGCCTCACCTCGCTCGCGGGCGTCAACGTCATGTTCGAGCTGCTCTGCGTGCTCGCCGAGCGCCTATATCATCGGAGGTCCTCTTGATCCGCGCCGCTCTCGTTGCCCTGGTCGTCCTTGCCGGCCCCGCGCAGGCGCTGGAGCCGGTTCGCGGTTTCGAGGTCGAGCGCTATCTGGGCACCTGGCATCAAATCGCCACCATCCCGGCCTGGTTCCAACGCCAATGCGCCTACGGCGCAGGCGCCCTCTACACGCCGGCCGAGAAGCCCGGCCGCGTCGGCGTCCTCAACAGCTGTCGCACGGAAGCGGGCGAGCTCGACCGGGTCTATGGCGAGGCGCGCTTCATCGGCGCCACCGACGTCGGCGCCCTCGAGGTGACCTTCCTCCGCCTCTTCGGCGCCTATCGCTGGTTCGCCGCGGGCGAGTATCTGATCCTGGCACTCGATCCCGACTACCGTTGGTCGGCCGTGGGCCATCCCTCGCTGGACTTTGCCTGGATCCTCGCGCGCGACACTTCGCTTTCGCCCGAGACCCTGGCGACGATCGAAGCGGCCTACGCCTCGGCCGGGTACGATACCTGCCGTCTGATCCTCTCGGCGCAGCGGCCCGGTGACTTCGAGCAACCGCTCTGCCAGGCGGTGGCCACGCGGTGAGCGCCGGGCCTCCCCCAGACACCGAGGCGGAAAGCCCGCGGTTCGGCGCCATCGACGACTGGCCCGCCACCGAGCTGGTCGACGCCATCCTCGAGCGCCAGCTCGCCGCCGTCGCCGTCGTCCAAGGCGCCGCTGGGGCGATTGCCGCCGCAGCGGAGGCCGCCACCTATCGACTCAGGGGCGGGCATGGCCGGCTCGTCTATGTCGGCGCCGGCACGTCCGGCCGGCTCGCCGTGCAGGACGGCGCCGAGCTCGGCCCCACCTTCGGCTGGCCCAAGGAACGCCGCCTCAGCCTCATCGCCGGCGGCGAGCAGGCGTTGCTCGAGGCCGTCGAGGCTGCCGAGGATGAAACGCGCAACGCCGCAGCGACGCTCCGGGCGCAAGGGATCGGCAGCGACGACGTGGTCATCGGTGTCGCCGCCAGCGGACGCACGCCATTCGTCGTCGCAACGCTCGAAGCTGCCCAGGCCCTGGGCGCCCTCACCATCGCCATCGCCAACACCCGCAACAGCCCGGTCCTCGCGGCGGCCAGCCACAAGATCGCCCTGCCGACCGGCGCTGAGGT
>JANQNY010000028.1 GCA_028279345.1 Geminicoccaceae bacterium | reverse complement strand
GGTGGCGGAAGCCACACGCGCCGAGATGGCGGTCGGCTTCGCCCGCGACCTCCTGATCCAGTACGAGCTGGCGCTGCGCCGGGCGCACCCGGTGCGGGTCGATCAGCGCATGCTGGACCGACTGTTCCCCGTGGAGGCCGATGGATGACCGGCCGACCGCCGGCCGACGGCAGCGCGTCCCCCGACTTCAGGACGTTCGAGAAGATCTATGCGGCCGGGCGCGCGCAGGTCGTGGCCGCGCGGATCGTCGCCGATCTGGAGACACCCGTATCGGCGATGCTCAAGCTCGCCGAAGGCCGACCCTATAGCTTCCTCCTCGAATCGGTCGAAGGCGGCGCCGTGCGCGGGCGCTACTCGATGATCGGCATGAAGCCCGACCTCATCTGGCGCTGCCGGGGCGAGCGGGTCGAGATCAACCGTCGCGCCCGCATCGACAAGGACAGCTTCGAGCCCGACCCGACGCCGCCGCTCGCGAGCCTCAGAGCGCTCTTGCAGGAGAGCCGCATCGCGCTCGGCGCCGATCTGCCGCCCATGGCCGCCGGTGTGTTCGGTTATCTGGGCTACGACATGGTCCGCCAGATGGAGCGCCTGCCGGAAACCAATCCGGACCCGATCGGCATCCCCGATGCCGTCTTGGTGCGGCCGACGGTGGTTGCCGTCTTCGACAATGTCGAGGATCTCGTCACCATCGTCACGCCGGTGCGTCCCGACCCGTCGCTCTCGGCGCGCGCGGCCTACGATCTCGCCTGTGAGCGCCTGGCCGACGCGGTCACCGACTTCGATCGCTCGATCCATCGGGGCGCCCCCCCGCCGGCCCACATCAAGCCCGAGCCCACCGCCAATATGAGCCGTGGCGCGTTCGAGGCGATGGTCGAGCAGGCGAAAGAGTATATCCGCGCCGGCGACATCTTTCAGGTTGTGGCGAGCCAGCGCTTCACGTTGCCCTTCAAGCTGCCGCCGTTCAGCCTTTACCGCTCGCTACGCCGCCTCAACCCCTCGCCCTTCCTGTTCTTCCTCGATCTCGACGGCTTCACGCTCGTGGGCTCAAGCCCCGAGATCCTGGTGCGTCTGCGCCACGGCGTCGTGACCATCCGGCCGATCGCCGGGACCCGCCCGCGCGGCGCCGATCGCGCGGGCGACCAGGCGCTCGCCGCGGAGATGCTTGCCGACCCGAAGGAGCGCGCCGAGCACATCATGCTCTTGGATTTGGGTCGGAACGACGTCGGCCGGGCGGCCGAGGTGGGCACTGTCCGCGTCACCGAGAAGATGGCGGTCGAGTACTATAGCCACGTCATGCACATCGCCTCGAACGTCGAGGGGAAGCTGCGGCCGGACCTCGACGCGGTCGATGCGCTGATGGGCGGCTTTCCAGCAGGCACCGTGTCGGGCGCGCCCAAGGTCCGCGCGATGGAGATCATCGACGAGCTGGAGCCCGTGCGCCGCGGCTTCTACGCGGGCGCGGTCGGCTATTTCGGCGCCGACGGCAGCATGGACACCTGCATCGCGCTCAGGACGGGGCTCGTTAAGGACGGCACACTCTACCTCCAGGCGGGCGGCGGCATCGTCGCCGACAGCGACCCGGGGCTCGAGTTCGAGGAGAGCTGGAACAAGGCGCAGGCGCTCATGCGCGCGGCGGTCAATGCGGCCGGCTATGCCGGGCGTGGCTGAGGCGACCTTGACGCCGGGGCGCCCTGGGCGTTCTCTCGCCTGAACCGTCACGGCGGACGCCATGCTGCTTCTCGACAATTACGACAGCTTCACCTGGAACTTGTTCCACTATCTGGGCGAGCTCGGCGCCCGGCCGGAAGTGCATCGGAACGATGAACTGAGCGTCGACGAGGCCATAGCGATTGGCCGCGACGGCATCGTCATCAGCCCCGGCCCCTGCGACCCGGACCGTGCGGGCATCAGCGTGCCGTTGGTCCAGGCCGCGGCATCCGCCCGCATCCCGGTCCTGGGCGTCTGCCTCGGCCACCAGAGCATCTATCAGGCGTTCGGCGGTCGCATCGAGCGCGCACCGCAGCTCATGCACGGCAAGACCAGCGAGATCCACCATGAGGGAAAGCGGCTCCTGCACGGCCTCGCGAACCCCTTCGTCGCGACGCGCTACCACTCGCTGCACGGCGATCGCGGAACGCTGCCGAACTGCCTGAGCGTCACGGCCTGGAGCGACGACGGCGTGATCATGGCCGTCGAGCATCAAGAGCTGCCGATCTTCGGTGTCCAGTTCCACCCGGAGAGCATCGAGACCCAGGGCGGCCATGCGCTGCTGCAGAACTTTCTGGGTCACTCCAACGCGGTGGTGGCGGCATGACCACCGACCTGCAGCGCGTCAAGGCGCTGCTCGCCATCGCCGCCGAAGGTCGGCCCTTGGCACGCGACGACGCGCGCGCCGCGTTCGACCTGATGATGCAGGGCGATGTCACGCCCTCACAGATGGGCGCGTTCTTGATGGCGCTCAGGGTGCGCGGCGAGACCGTCGAAGAGATCGCTGCCGGCGCGGAGGCGATGCGCGCGCGTATGCTGCGGGTCGAGGCACCCGCTGGCGCGATCGACACCTGCGGCACCGGCGGCGACGCCTCCGGCACGGTCAACATCTCCACCGCCGCGGCGATCGTCGCCGCCGCCTGCGGCGTCAAGGTCGCCAAGCACGGCAATCGGAGCCTCAGCTCGCGATCGGGCTCGGCCGACGTGCTCACGGCGTTGGGTGTGGAGATCGACCTCGAGCCCGAGGCGATCAGCCGCTGCATCGAGGTGGCAGGGATCGGCTTCATGATGGCGCCACGCCATCACGGGGCGATGCGCCATGTGGCAGGCACGCGGGTGGAGCTAGGCACAAGGACGATCTTCAACCTGTTGGGACCGCTCAGCAATCCGGCGGGCGTCAAGCGCCAGCTCATGGGCGTCTTCGACGTGCGCTGGCTCGAGCCACTGGCCCAGGTGCTCAACGCGCTGGGCAGCGAGAAGGCCTGGGTGGTGCACGGCGCCGGCGGTCTCGACGAGCTGTCGACTGCGGGGGCCACGGAGGTGGCCGAGCTGGCGGACGGACGCGTCCGCCGCTTCGCCGTCGCCCCCGCCGATGCCGGGCTCGACACGTATCCGGTAGCAGCGCTCGCGGGCGGCGATCCGGTGACCAATGCCCGAGCGCTCAAGGACGTCTTCGGCGGTGCGCGGGGAGCGCATCGCGACGCCGTGCTCTTGTCGACGGCGGCGGCGCTCGTCGTCGCCGATGCCGCGCCTGACCTCGCAAGTGGCGCTACCCTCGCCGCCGCGCGCATCGACGACGGCACGGCGACCGCCGTCTTGCATCGGCTGATCGAGGCGAGCCATGGCTGACGTGCTGCAACGCATTCTCGACGTGAAGCGTGCCGAAGTGGCGGAACGCATGGCCGTGCGCCCGCTCGCGAGCCTTGAAGCCGAGCTGCCCGACGAGCCACCACGCGACTTCGAGCGGGCACTTCTGGACGATGTCGAGCGGCGTGACATCGGCCTCATCGCAGAGATCAAGAAAGCGTCGCCCAGCAAGGGGCTGATCCGCGCCGACTTCGACCCGGCAACGCTCGCCCGTGCCTATCATGCGGGCGGGGCGAGCTGCCTTTCCGTGCTCACCGAGACGCCGCACTTCCAGGGCGCCGACGCCTATCTCGTCGCCGCCCGCGGCGCCTGTCCGCTGCCGGTGCTGAGAAAGGACTTCATCGTCGATCGCTGGCAGATCTATGAGAGCCGGACGCTCGGCGCCGACTGCATTTTGGTGATCCTGGCGGCGGTCAAGGACGACGGGCTCGCCCGCGACCTCGTGCTCGAAGCCCGCGAGCTGGGGATGGCAGCACTGGTCGAGGTGCACGGCGACGAGGAGCTGGATCGGGCGCTCGCCCTGCCGTCGCCCCTGATCGGCATCAACAACCGCAATCTCAAGACGCTCGAGATCGATCTGGCCACGACCGAACGCCTCGCCGACCGCGTGACGCGCGACCGTATCCTCGTCTGCGAGAGCGGGCTCTACGAGCACGCCGACCTGCTGCGCATGCAACGCGCAGGCGCCCACTGCTTCCTCGTCGGCGAAAGCCTGATGCGCGAAGCCGACGTCACGCTCGCCACGCGACGGCTCCTGGGCGAGCCATGAGTGGCGACCTGACCCATCTCGATGAGGCCGGGAACGCCCGCATGGTCGACGTCGCCGACAAGGCGATCAGCGATCGCACGGCGACAGCCGGCTGCGTGGTCCGCATGGCGCCGGCGACGCTGGCACGGCTCCAGGCCCGGGGCTTCGCCAAGGGCGATGTGCTGCAGATCGCGCAACTCGCCGGCATCATGGGCGCCAAGCGCACCGCCGACCTGATCCCGCTCTGCCACCCGCTCGGGCTCGACAAGGTGGACGTGCGCCTCGAGCCGGACCCGGACGCATCGCTCGTCCGCATCCGGGCCACCTGCCGTGTGCGCGCGCGGACGGGCGTCGAGATGGAGGCGCTGACGGCAGCGAGCGTCGCGGCGCTCACCGTCTACGACATGTGCAAGTCCGTCGACCGGGGCATGGTCATCGACGAGGTCCGCCTGCTCAGCAAGACCGGCGGCCGCTCCGGCACCTACACGGCCGAGGCCACGCCTTGATCCCGGTCGCTGAGGCCGAAGCCCGCATCCGCGCCGCACTCAGCCCCTTGCCCACCGCCTGGGTGGGCGTCGCCCAAGCCGCCGGGCGTGTCCTCGCCGAGCGCCTCGCGGCCCGCCGCGACCAGCCGGCGGCGGACATCTCGGCGATGGATGGTTACGCCGTGCGCGCGGCGGAAGCCGTCGCCGGTGCCGTGCTGACGGTCGAGGGCGAGGCCGCAGCTGGCAGTCTCGGCGGACCAGCGCTGGCGCCGGGCACGGCACGGCGGATCTTCACGGGCGGCCTGGTGCCGGACGGCGCCGACACGATCCTCATCCAGGAGCACGCCGAGCGCGACATGGATGCGGTTCGGGTGGTGGAAGCCGCGGCTGCCGGCCGACACATCCGCCGCCGCGCGGAGGACTTCGAGACGGGTGCTGTGCTGCTGGAGCCGGGCCGACGGCTGGGCGCCAGAGACCTGGGGCTCGTGGTCTCGCTTGGCCATGGAAGCGTGCCGGTGTATCGGCGGCCGCGGGTCGGGATAGCCGGCACCGGCAACGAGCTCGTCCCGCCGGGCGTGCCGACGACGGCGGCCGAGGTGCCCAACGCCAATGCCGTTGCCGTGGGTGCCGCCGTCGAGGCGTTCGGCGCCGAGGCAGTGGACCTGGGCATCGTCCGCGACACGCCGGAAGCGCTGGCGGCGCTCGCCGAGCGTGCTGCCGGGCTCGACCTGCTCGTCACCACCGGCGGCGCCTCGGTCGGTGAGCACGACCTCGTGCGCTCGGCGCTGGGTGCCGTCGGGCTCGAGCTGGACTTCTGGAAGATCGCCATGCGCCCCGGGAAGCCGCTGCTCTTCGGTCGGATGGGCGCGGTCCCGGTGCTCGGCCTACCGGGCAATCCGGTGTCGGCCCTCGTCTGCACGCTGCTCTTCGTGCGTGTTGCCATCGACGCGCTGTCCGGGCGCCCGGAGGGCCCGCTGCCGCTCGTGCCGGCGAGGCTCGCCGACGCGCTGCCTGCCAACGAACAACGCCAGGACTTCCTGCGTGCGACGTTCGAGCCCGCACCCACCTGCGACGGCCTGCCGCTCGTCCGTGCCGCGCGTCGTCAGGACAGCTCCATGCTGGCGACGCTGGCAGGTGCGGAAGCACTGATCGTCCGTGCGCCGCACGCGCCGGCCATGCCAAAAGATTCTCTCGTGAAAGTTGTGCACTTGG
This sequence comes from Geminicoccaceae bacterium, assembly GCA_028279345.1. Lineage (GTDB taxonomy): Bacteria > Pseudomonadota > Alphaproteobacteria > Geminicoccales > Geminicoccaceae > JAAAPF01. The sequence continues at coordinate 3,801 of JANQNY010000028.1, read as the reverse complement.
CGCGCCTCGCCGGGTTCTGAGTACGCGGATACCACCGATGGGTGGTGGCGTCGCCGCGCCGAAATCGCTACGCATGGTCGGATGTTGCTCGCGCTGGATTGACAGTGGACGAGAACGAAACTAGAACAACATGGCGCGGAGAAGGGGAGAAACACGTGCTCACCCCCAGACAGCACCAACTGTTACGGTTTATCCACGGTTACGTGACACGGCACGGCATTGCGCCGTCCTTCGATGAGATGCGCGATGCTCTCAACCTGCGATCGAAGTCGGGCATCCACCGACTGATGGCGGCACTCGAGGAACGAGGCTACATTCGCCGTCTACCCCACCGCGCGCGCGCTTTGGAGTTGCTGCGTCCACCGCCGTCCTGCGGTGACGTCGATCTCGCGGTCGACGAGGGGGACAATGTCATCCGTGGCCATTTCGGCCGGCGCGCCCCAATCGAGTCGGAGGGCGTGCACGCGCTGCCCTTCTATGGGCGAATTGCCGCCGGCACGCCGATCGAGGCGATCTCCGACAGCCAGGGCAGCTACGAGATTCCGGACGGGATCGTTGGGCCGGGCGAGCATTACACTTTGGAGGTGGTTGGCGATTCGATGATCGAGGCCGGTATCCATGATGGCGATCTGGTGGTCATCCAACGCTGCGACACGGCCGAGAACAACGCCATCGTGGTGGCGCTGATCGATGAGCAGGAGGCGACCCTCAAGCGCCTGCACCGGAAGCACGAGGCCATCGCCCTGGAGGCCGCCAACCCCACCTACGAGACCCGGATCTTTCCGCCCGAGCGGGTACGCATTCAGGGTCGCATCGTGGGCCTCGTCCGCCGCTACAACTGAGGCGGCTCGAGCGCCAACAGGACATCGGGACGGTCGGTGATGAGGCTGCGCACGCCGAGCTGCCAGAGACGGCTGGCTTGGCCCTCGTCGTTGATGGTGTAGGCGACGGGCCAGAGGTCAGTGTCCGCGAGCGCCGTGAGAAGATCGGCGTTGTAGGCGCCTGCGCGCGCGTGCAGGCTCACCGCCGCCAGTTCTCTCGCCATCTGCAGATCGGCCGGCCGCACCCGATGGTCGCAGAGGAGCCCCAGCGGCAGACCGCTGCCGGCGAGCCCAACCAGCGCCGCCGACTGGAAGCTCGAGACGATGAGCGGTCCCGGATGGTCGCGCAGCAGGACCTGCGCGGCGACGGCAACCGCTGAGGCGTCCGCTGCCGTCTCGCCCTTGATCTCGACATTGAGCCCGAGGTCCAGCTCGCGTGCCAGCTCAAGCACGGCCTCAAGGGTCGGCACGGGTTCGCCTGCGAAAGCGCTAGCGAACCAAGTCCCCGCATCGAGCATAGCCAGCGCCTCGAGTGGGTGATCAACAACCCGGCCACGGCCATTGGTCGTCCGGTCGAGCGTCCTATCGTGCAGCAAGACGGGCGTGCCGCAGGCGGCGAGGCGGACATCGCACTCGACCCACCGCGCCCCCAGCCGGGCCGCCTCGCGAATGGCCGCGAGCGTGTTCTCCGGCGCTCGGGCCGACGCACCGCGATGGGCGATGACCGCCGGCAGAGCCGGCCTCACGCGACGGCCGAGCCCAACTCCGCGCCCTTCCCGTCGAGCGCCCGCACGACGTCGGCTGCGAGCGCGAGGGACGACGTCAGGCCTGGGCTCTCGATACCCAGCATGTTGACGAGCCCCGGCACGCCATGCTCGGCCGGCCCCTGAACGACGAAGTCCGCAGCCGGGCTGCCCGCAGGCGCCAGCTTCGGGCGGATGCCGGCATAGCCGGGCAGGAGCGCGCCACCCGGCAGCTCCGGCCAATAGCGGCGCACCGCGTCGTAGAAGACGTCGGCACGGTCCGCCGCCACGTCGTAGTCGAGGTCGTCTACCCACTGCGTGTCCGGCCCGAAGCGTGCTTGGCCGGCGAGGTCGATCGTGATGTGCACGCCCAGACCCGCGGCCTCTGGAACGGGGTAGATCAGCCGGTTGAAGGGCGAGCGACCGGCGAGCGTGAAGTAATTGCCCTTGCAGAAGTAGGTCCGAGGCACCTGCGCGGCGTCGAGGCCGCGTACCGCGGCTGCGATCCGGCTCGCGTGCAAACCCGCGCAATTGACCAGCTCCTTCGCCAAGAGCCGCATCGGCGCGTCGCCGCCGACCTCGACGACGAGGCCCTGGCCAGTCGCCTCGGCCGCCTCGAAGGGCGCGTGAAAGGCGACGACGCCGCCGGCAGCACCCAGGTCACCCTCGAGCGCGAGCATGTAGCCATGGCTGTCGACGATGCCTGTGGTCGGCGACCAGAGTGCGGCCGTGCAATGGAGCGCCGGCTCCAGCGCGCGGGCACGATCGGCCTCCCACCACTCGAGCTCGACACCGTTGGCCGCCGCCTGCGCCTGGATCTGCCGAAGTCGTTCGTGCTGCGTCTCGCCCGTGGCGACGATGAGCTTCCCGCAATTGGCGTGATGGACACCGTGCTCGCAGAGATAGTCGTAGAGCAGCGCCTTGCCGGCAACGCAGGTCCGCGCCTTTAGCGAGCCCGTCGGATAGTAGATCCCGGCGTGGATGACCTCGCTGTTCCGCGAGCTGGTCTCGGTGCCGATCCCGCCCTCGGCCTCCAGCACGATCACCTCGCGGCCGCTCTGCGCGAGCGCACGGGCGACCGCCAGCCCAACGACGCCGGCGCCGATCACGACGCTGTCGATCCGCTCCATGGCTCAGCTCCCCAACAGCCGGTCGATCTCGGTGCCTGCGAGCCCGACGGAACCCGCCGCCGCGCGCAGCTGGTCGACGGTCATCGCTTCGACTTGCACGCCCAGGGCCTGCCGCTCGGCGCGGGCACGCGCCTCCGGTTCGCCCGGCACCAGTACCTCGTCGACGCCGGGTGCGGGCGGCGAGGCCTTGACATAGGCAGCGAACGCACTCGCCTCGCCGGCAATCGCCGCCGGATCGCCGAATGCCTCAGGGTTCATGACGATCGAGAGCATGTTGTTGACGATGCTGCCCTCGCGCGCGTGCGCCGGCTGGCTCGTCCGGGCACCGGTGAGCGCGCCCGCGAACAATTCGCACATGATGGCGAGACCCGAACCCTTGTGTAGCCCGAAGGCGGTGAGCGCCCCTTCGTGTCGGTCGATGAGCCCGGTCGGGTCGGTCGTCAGGCTACCGTCGCGGTCCAGGAGCGTCCCCTCGGGCACCGGCACGCCGCGGTTCCGCGCGACCCGCGCCTTCCCGAGCGCAATCGTGCTCGTCGCCATGTCGAGGAGCGGCAAGGGTTCGTCGCTGCCCGGCAGCGTCGCCGAAAAGGGGTTGGTGATGAAGCGCCCGTCGCTGCCGCCAAAGGGTGCCACGACTGGGTCGTGATCGGCGACGTTGACGAAGTGCACGGACGCCAGCCCGGCCGCCGCACAGTACTCCGAGTAGGCGCCGATCCGGCCGATATGGCCGCTATCCCTGAGCGCCAGCACGCACGCCCCCAGCTCACGGGCACGCGGGATCGCGCGGTCGAGCGCCTTGCGCGCCATGTGCTGGCCCAGGCCCCGCCGCGCATCGACGACGATCACCGCCCCCGCATCGCGCGCGACCTCGGGCGTTTGGTTGGCAACGTAGCGGCCGAGGCGCAGGTTCTCCACATAGGCTGGCAGCATGCCGACGCCGTGGCTGTCATGGCCGGCGAGGTTGGCGCCGACGAGGTGCTCGGCGACCAGCTCCGCCTCATCAGGCGCAGAGCCAGAGGCCCGCAAGAGTGCTGCCGCCATCGCCGTCAACGCCTCCGCCCGATAGCGCTGCACCGTCGCTTCCCCCTCGACCCAATCGCCACGGGC
>JANQNY010000024.1 GCA_028279345.1 Geminicoccaceae bacterium | reverse complement strand
GGGGGCAATCACGAAGGTCTGGAGGGCTGGTGTTGGAAGACGTACGCCGCGTGCTGCGGACGTTGTTCGAAGCGGGCGTGCGGGCGGCCGATCCGGCGGCCATCGTCGCGCAGCCCCTGCCGGAGCGGCCGCGGGGTCGCACGGTCGTGATCGGCGCCGGCAAGGCGTCGGCGGCGATGGCGCGCGCCTTCGACGCGGCTTGGGATGGTCCGCTCGAAGGACTGGTGGTCACGCGCTACGGACATGCCGCGGCGTGCCCGCGGGTCGAGACCGTCGAGGCCGCGCATCCGACGCCGGATGAGGCCGGGTTCGACGCTGCGCGGCGCATCTTGGACATCGTGGCTGGCCTCGGGCCGGACGATCTCGTCGTGGCCCTCATCTCGGGCGGCGGATCGGCGCTGCTGACCGTGCCAGCGCCCGGCCTCTCGCTCGCCGACAAGCAGGAGGTCAATCGGGCCTTGCTGCGCTCAGGCGCGGACATTCGCGAGATGAACATCATCCGCCGGCATCTGTCCGCCGTGAAGGGCGGCCGGCTTGCCGCCGCCGCGGCGCCGGCGCGCGTGATCTCGCTGCTCATCTCGGACGTTCCCGGCGACGATCCTTCGGCGGTGGCGTCCGGGCCCACGGTGGCTGACCCATCGACGCTCGAGGACGCGCGGGCGATCGTCAGGCGCTACGACCTCGACCTCCCGGCGGCAGCACACGCCTCCCTCGAGGATCCCGCCAACGAGACGCCCAAGCCCGACCACCCGTTCTTGGCGCGCGTCGAGACCCGGTTGATCGCCACCCCCAAGCTGAGCCTCGACGCGGCTGCGGCCCGCGCGCGCTCACTCGGCCTCGCACCACTCGTGCTGGGCGATGCGATTGAGGGCGAAGCGCGCGAGGTGGGCGTCGTCCACGCCGGGATTGCGCGCTATGCCGAGCGGTGCGGCGAGCCGGTGGCAGCGCCCGCGGTCATCCTCTCGGGCGGCGAGACGACTGTCACCGTGCGCGGCGACGGCGGCAAGGGCGGCCGCAACACCGAGTTTCTCCTGGGCTTGGCGTTGGCGCTCGACAGAGCTCCCGGCATCTCGGCGCTCGCGGCCGATACCGACGGCATCGACGGGTCGGAGGACAATGCCGGCGCCTTCGTTCTGCCGGACACGCTCGCGCGGATGCGGGCGAGGGGTGTCGACCCTGCCGCCGCGCTCGTGGGCAACGACGCCTACTCGGCGTTTGCCGCCATCGACGACCTGCTGGTCACGGGCCCGACGCTCACCAACGTCAACGACTTTCGCGCAATCCTCGTCAGACCTTGAGCCGTCGCGGCCGTCAAAGGAGCGCGACGGCGCCCGCAACGCCGATGATCCCGAGCGCGAGCCAGCGATAGAGACGATCGTCGCTGGCGCCGAAGGCGCGCGCGCCAAGGAAGAGGCCAACGGCATAGGCGGGAGCGAGCGCTAGGGTCAGTCCCAGGACGAACGCGGTCACGAGGCCGGCCGCGACCAGACCCGCCAACGTCAGCGCGGCAGCGAGGCTGAAATAGACGATGATGTTGGCGCGCATGGTGGGCGCCGTGTCCTGGCCGCTCAGCCAGAAGAGAATCACCGGCGGTCCGCCGATGCCGGTCGAGCCTGCGAGCACGCCCGCCACGCCGCCAACGAGTAGCGTGCCAGGTGGGCCGGGCGTCGCCCGTCGCCGGAGGCCCAGCGCCATCAAAAGCGCCACGGTCAGCACCACGACGCCCATGACGCGGGTTAGGGCTATGGGATCGGCGATCAGCAGGAGCGCCAGGCCCACCGGCAGCGCCACCGTGTGACCGAGGACGAGCGGCAGCACCTCACGCCAAGCGCAGCGCCGCCGGGCACGCCAGGCGAGGGGCAGCGTCAGCACGAGGTCGAGGATGTAGAGCACCGGGACGGCGACGGCGGGGGCGTAGGCGACGGCCAGGATCGGCACCAGGATCATCGCGCCGCCGAACCCGGAGAAGCCGCGGACGACACCCGCCACCAAGGCGCCAGCCGCGGCGATGGCGAAGGCGGGCGAGAGCGGGTCGAGGCTCAAGCAGGGATCTCGAGGACGAGCTTGCCGACGGTGGTGCCACTCTGCAGTAGCCGGTGCGCCTCACGCACCTCGTCGAGCGGCAACGTCGTGATGGGCGGAAACCGAGCCTTTCCGTCGACGACCAAGGTGCGTAGCTCGGCAAGATCGTTCGCGAAGGCCGCATCCTGCTCGAAGAGATAGGCGAGATTGAAGCCGAGCACGCCCCGATTGTCGGCACAGAGGCGCAGGGGGTCGAAACGCGGTCGACGAAGGAGGTCCAGACCGGCACGCAGCCAGGGAATCCGTCCATTCCGCGTCAGCGCGTGCGCGCCATAGACGACCAACCGTCCGGTAGGTGCCAGCAGGCCGTACGAGCGTCGCCAGCTCTCGGGCCCATGGGCGTCGAAGACTGCAAGGAAGATGGGTTGAAGCCTCCGCTCCTCGAAGCTCCCACGGACGAGACAGTGCTCAGCGCCAGCCGCAGTAACGACGGCGACCTTGTCCGGTGCGCCCACCACGCCCGTGGCGGCTAAGCCACGAACGCGCGCAAGCTGGACGAGCCAGTGGCCGACGCCGCCGGCGGCGCTGTGGATCAGCACCGCGCTGCCGGCTGGGGCATCCGCCAGGTGCAAGGCGTGATGAGCCGTGAGTGCGTTGACCGCGAAGGCGGCCCCTTCGGCCATGGTCCAGCCATCGGGCATGGTGAGGGCACGTTGCGCGCTCGTGACGACATGGCTCGCATAGGCGTTGAACCGGCTGAGCGCGACGACCCGGCGGCCGGGCCAATCGCTCTCCTCCAGCTGGTCGCCGACGGCATCGACGACGCCAGCGACCTCGAAGCCGGGCGTGATGGGCCAGTCGACATAGCGCTTGGCAGGCGCGTAGACACCCATCCGCACGAGGCAGTCGGCGAAGTTCACGCCGATGGCGCGGACGCTGACCCTGACTTCTCCTGGTCCGGGCTGCGGCGGCTCGAACGGTTCCAGAACCAGGCGGTCGAGCCCGCCCGGCCGGTGCACGACGACACGGCGAGGGGTTGACGGGTTGGTTGCGCGCGCCTTCATGCCCAACCAGCAACCGCCGATGTGCGGCAGCCCCCGTCGCGGCGGCCGAACACACGGTGAGGCAAGGAGGGCAGGAGCCTATGAGCGGCTGCATCATCGGCTGGGCGCACGGCAAGTTCGGCAAGCTCGAGGACAAGTCGGTCGAGGACCTGGTGGTGGATGCGGCCGCGGCCGCGCTCGCGCATGCCGAACTCGAGCCGACGGACATCGATGCCATCTTCGTCGGTCAGTTCAACGCGGGCTTCGTTCGCCAGGAATTCCCGGCGTCGCTCGTGCTGCAGGTGGACCCGGCGCTGCGCTTCACGCCGGCAACGCGCGTGGAGAACGCATGCGCCACGGGCAGCGCCGCGATTCATCAAGGCCTGAACGCGATCGCGGGGGGCAAGGCGCGCCGCGCGCTCGTCGTCGGCGTTGAGAAGATGACCGAGGTCTCCGGTCAGGAGGTCGGCGACACGCTGATCAAGGCCGCCTATCTCAAAGAGGAGGGTGACGTCGAGGGGGGCTTTGCGGGCGTTTTCGGGCGGATTGCGCAAGCCTACTTCCAGAAATACGGTGATCAGTCGGACGCGCTCGCCCGCATCGCTGCCAAGAACCACAAGAACGGCGCGAAGAACCCACTGGCGCATCTGCAAAAGGACTTCGGCTACGCCTTCTGCCGCGAGGTTTCGGAGAAGAACCCCTATGTCGCGGGACCGCTCAAGCGCACGGATTGCTCGCTTGTCTCCGACGGCGCCGTGGCGCTCGTGCTCGCCGACGTCGACACCGCACTTGCCGCGCCGCAGGCGGTGATCTTCCGCGCGGCCGAGCAGGTCAACGACTTCTTTCCGATGTCGAAGCGCGACATCATCGCCTTCGAGGGTTGCGGCGAGGTCTGGCGGCGGGCGCTGGGCAGTGCAGGGATAGCCTTGGACGACTTGAGCCTCGTTGAGACCCACGACTGCTTCACGATTGCCGAGCTCCTCGAATACGAGGCGATGGGGCTCGCGGAGCCTGGGCAAGCGCATCGACTGCTGGAGGAAGGGGTGACCGAGATGGAAGGTCGTCTGCCGGTGAATCCTTCGGGTGGCCTGAAATCGAAGGGGCACCCCATCGGTGCGACGGGGACCTCGATGCACGCGCTCGCGTGCATGCAGCTCACCGGCACGGCCGGCGGCATCCAGGTCGAGGGTGCGGAGTTGGCGGGTGTCTTCAACATGGGCGGCGCAGCGGTCGCCAACTACGCGAGCGTCCTCGAGCGGCTGCGCTGAACCGCACCCTCGCGTGAACTCTCGGCGGCCTGGACCGCAGCGGCGTGTGGTTGCGAGCGGCGCGCACGTGGTTGGATTGAAGGCGTTCCCGCAACGCTCACTGGCCACCCACAGCCAGTCGGCGTTGCGCCCGACGAAAGAAGGCGCGTGGCCCCGATGTAGAGACCACGCGCAGCTGCGCCCGTGACCAGTGGGCGCTTCCGCCCGGAGCTACGCTCTCCTTATTGGCCCTCGGCCGCCGCGCGGCGGCGACGTGCCCAGACGAGGGCGGCGACGCCGGTAGCGAGCAGAGGCAGAGCGCCTGGCACCGGGGTGGCAATCAGCATCTGGTCGATGGCGAAGACGTCCCCGCCGGGGTTCGTGTTGCTGAAAACGACCTTGGTGAATGGGTTCTCGATGTCGGCGAAGCCCCAGAACAGGACGTCGCCGCCGAGACCGTCGATGGCGTGCGGAACGGTGATGGCGTGCAGCAGATTGTCGCCATCATAGATGTCGACCGTGAGCTGGCCGCTGAAATCGCCGAGGTCGATGCCGTCGAAGCCGAAGCCGTGAATCGCCTGGTCGAACACGAACGTGATCTCATCGGCTTGGCTATGGAAGAACTTGTCACCGTGCGTCGGGTAGCGACCGCTGAAGGTGCCCGACGGCAACTCGTGGACCGTGCCTGTCCGCGCGCTGAACGTCCCGGTGACGTTGCCGCCCCCGGTGCCGAAGCTGCCGGCGAAGTCCAGCTCGCGGCCGAGGGTCCAGCTACCGTCCGTCTGCTGCGTCGCGGCCCAGCCCCCGTGCTCGAGTGATTCGAAGCTCTCGAGCTGACCACCGCCGACCTCGGCGATGAAGGCTGTGCGGGCCGCATCGCTGTTGGGCGTCGCCGTGAGTCGCGTGTTCTCGCCGAGGCCGAGGTCGTGGCCGAAGAACGGGACAGCGGCGGCGTTCGCCACGCCGGGGCTGAGCAACAGGGCCGCGGCGACCGCGGTCCGACGGATGGAAAGGGTGATCACGATTGGTCTCCTGGTGAGCTGTTTGCGCCGTCCAAGCGTGCGGCGATCGGTTCAAAAAGCTGAAAGTGCGATGGGATGGAGGGGACGCAGGCCAGGCCTGCGTCTCGACGGCTGAACGGCCTGCTCAGACGGGCGGGCCACCACCGTCGCCGCCGTCGTTCGATGAGCCGCCACCCGAGCCACCGCCGGAGGAGCCGCCGCCGCCCGAGCCACCGCCCGAGGAGCCGCCGCCACCCGAGCCACCGCCGGAGGAGCCGCCGCCACC
>JANQNY010000017.1 GCA_028279345.1 Geminicoccaceae bacterium | reverse complement strand
GCGCATGGCCGCCGGCACCGCGCAGCGTGCAGCGCTCACGGCTCTGTCGACGGCCGTCATGGTTGGGCTCGGCAGGACCTTCGGCAACCTTATGGTCGAGGTCGCGGCCAACAACGCCAAGCTCGACGTGCGCCGCCGCCGGATCGTCCAGCGGATCACCGCCGCCGACGAAGAGAAGGCCTCACGAGCGCTCGATGCGGCGGCTGGCGATGTCCGCCTCGCCGTGCTGCTCGTCCATGGCGACGCGGCGGACGCCGCGCGGGCGCGACTGGACCGCCATGGCGGCCGGCTCCGTCCCGCCCTCGCGGAGCGTCTGGCGGAGTGCAGGCCCTCGTGAACGCCAACGTCGAGCAGTGGGCGGTCACCAAGCGCGCGGTCGTGAGCGACACTGGCGTGGTGGCAGCCCAACACTGGCTGGCCGCAGCGGCGGGTGCGTCGGTCCTCGACGAAGGCGGCAACGCCGTCGATGCGGCGGTCGCCACCGCTTTCGCCCTGGGTGTCGTCGAGCCCTGGATGTGCGGCCTCGGCGGTGCCGGCTACATGGTCGCCTGGCTCGCCGACGAGGAGCGCGCCGTTGCACTCGACTTCCAGGGGATGCTGCCGGCGGACATCCGCACGGACGACTACCCGCTCGACCCGGATGTGCCGGAGAGCATCATGGGGTTTCCTGGTGTGCAGGACGCCCGGAACGTCGAAGGCTACCTCTCCGTACTTGTCCCCGGCGCCGTCGCGGGCCTTGCCCACGCGGTCGCCCGCGGCGGCCGGCTCGGTCTCGATCGGGTCATGGCGCCGAGCTTGGCGCTCCTTGAGCGCGGCCTCCCCGTCGACTGGCACGCAACGCTGATGATCGGCCTCGAGGCCGCCAAGCTCGCCAAAGACCCGGCGGCGAGCGCGTGGTTCCTGCCCGGCGGGCAGCCGGCACTACCCGAGCAGTGGCTCGCCAATCCCGCGCTCCTCGAGACCTACCGGGCCATCGCCGCGGATGGACCGGGCGTCGTCCATGGCGGGCGCATCGGCGAGCTGATGGCCGCCGATCTCCAGGCGGGCGGATCGCGGATCACGGCCGAGGACTTCGCGGCTTACGAGGTCGCCGAGTTCGAGGCCATGGCGACCCGCCATCGCGGCCACGACGTCTTCACGGCCGGCGCCACCTCGGGCGGGCTCCGCCTCAACGACGCCCTCGCCCATGTGGAGACGCACCTGGACCCGGCAGTGGGGCTAGGCCCTTCCGCCTGGTCCACCTACGCCGACGCGCTCGATCATGCCTTTCACCGGCATCACGTGCGCTTGGGCCGCAAGCCGCCGGAAAGCGGTTGTACCTCTCATCTCTCCGCGGTCGACGCCGACGGCAACATGGTGGCGCTCACCTACACGCTCTTGAACCGCTTCGGCTCGGGCGTGGTGCTGCCGCAGACCGGCGTCTTGATGAACAACTCGGTCTCCTACTTCGACCCGCGCCCCGGCTATCCGACGACGATGCAAGGCCGGCTCAAGATCAACGCCTCTAACATGTGTCCGACGGTGGTGGTGAAGGACGACCAAGCGCGCTTCGCCGTTGGTGCTTCCGGAGCGAACCACATCGTCCCCTGCACCTTCCAGCTCACCGCGCTGATGCTGGACTTCGGCCTCGATCTGGAGGCTGCGTTCCACACGCCCAGGATCGATGCGTCCGATCGCGGCGGCGTCCGCGCCGACCCGCGCCTCGGCGCGGACGTGCTGGAAGCGCTGGGCCGCCGAGGTCAGCAGCTCGAGGTCGCGCAGCAGCTCGTCTTTCCGAAGCTCTATGGCTGCCCCTCTGGCGTCGCCCGCGACCCCGCGAACGGCCGCTGTACCGGCATGGCCGACGTCTCCTCGCCGATCGCCGCTGCCGCAGCCCGGGCGCCGCTGGCGCTCGACGGCACCACGTCCGACGCGACCACACAACCGCGCGCCTGAGCAGGGCACGCCAGCCCAACGAATTCGATCCAGGACCGGGCTTCGTTCATGCTACAGTCGTAATCGCCAATGAACTCAGGGAGGAACAACCATGCCAACCTATATCGGCCTCGCCAACTGGACCGATCAGGGCATCAAGAACGTCAAGGAATCCGCCGCACGCTACGACGCGTTCAAAGCACTCGTCGAAGATCGGGGCGGTCATGTCCGCTCGTTCTTCATGACCATGGGTGCCTTCGATTTGATCATCACCTATGACTTGCCGAGCGACGACGCCGCGGCCGAGGTGGCCCTCAAGCTCGGTGCCTCCGGCAACGTTCGGACGCAAACGCTCAAAGCCTTCGATGAGAGCGCCTACCGGAGGCTCACCTCCGCGGTCTGAGTCACCTTCCTCGCTGGCCCGCCCGGCGCTCGGCGGAGGTTCGATGTCCAGCATCATCATCCCGACCATGCGCTACGCGCGCGCCGCGACCATGATCGACTGGCTCTGCGACACCTTCGGGTTCGAGCGGCATCTGGTCGTGGAGGACGGCAATGGCGGCATCGCGCACGCGCAGCTCGTCCTGGGGAACGCCATGATCATGCTCGGCAGCGAAGCCGATGACGCCTTCGGCGCGCTGCAGCGGACACGGCAGCGCTTGGGCGGCACCACGCAGAGCCCTTACATCGTCGTCGCCGAGGTCGACACGCTCTGCGCCCGAGCCCGCGCCGCTGGCGCCGAGATCATCATGGAGCCCAAGGACGAGGACTATGGCGGCCGCGTCTTCTCGTGCCGCGATCCCGAGGGACATCTCTGGAACTTCGGCACCTACGACCCGTGGACGGCCGACCACAGTTAATGACCTACGACGCGGTAATCATCGGCTCCGGGATCAACGGCCTAGCGGCCGCCGTCCATCTCGCGATCAAAGGCTGGAGGGTGGCTGTCGTCGAACGCAATGCCGTGCCCGGTGGGGCCGTGCGCACGGCGGAGGTGACGCTTCCCGGCTTCCGCCACGATCTCTACGCCACCAACCTCGACGCGTTCATGGGCTCGGCGTTCTTCGCGCGCCACGATGCCTTGCTGCGCAAGCACGGCTTCGCCGTCGTGACGTCCGAGCACGCCTTCGCCTCGGCCTTCGAGGACGGCTCGTGGCTGGGGATCGACACGAACGGTGAGGCGACGGCCAAACGGCTCGGTGAGGAGAACGCTGCCGACGAGCGCCGTTGGCGCGAGCTCGCGGCTGCCTTTCCGACGGCGGCGCCGCACCTCTTCGCTCTGCTCGCAGCACCGGTTCCGTCCTGGCGGGCGGCGAACGTCGTCTGGCGGGCGTGGCGCGAGCAGGGCACCGCGTTCCTCGGCGAGATGGCGGACCTCTTCGTCGCCTCGTCGCGCGACTGGCTCGACCGCAGGTTCGAGAGCCCGAAGCTCAAGGCGATGATGGCGGCGTGGGGCACGCACCTCGACTGCGCGCCCGACACCGCCGGTGGTGCGCTCTTTCCATACATCGAGTGCTTCGCCCAGCACGCGAACGGCCTGCCGATGGGCAAGGGCGGCATCGATACGGTGACGAAGGCGATGACCGGTGCCCTGGAGGCGCATGGCGGCACGCTCCTTACCAACGCGGCGGCCACCTCGGTCATCGTCGCGGACGGGCGCGCCACCGGGGTGCGGCTGGCCGACGGCAGCGCGCTCACCGCCCGCCGCGCGGTCATCGCCAACGTCCATCCGCGCCACCTCTACAAGAGCCTGGTCGCGGGCGATGTGCGCGATAGCAGGGCCGAGCGGGCGGCAAACCTGCGGCCGGGTGCGGGATCGATGATGATCCACCTCGCCCTGAACGACCAGCCCGACTGGCGCGACCCGGCGCTCAAGGCCTTCGCCTACGTCCATCTGGCACCGAGCCTCAGCGCCATGTCGCGTGCCTACGCCGAGTGGGCCGAAGGCCTCCTACCGGCTGAGCCCCTGGTCGTCGTCAGCCAGCCCACCGCCGTGGACCCAACGCGCGCGCCCGACGGAAAGCACGTGCTCTGGGTCATGGCGCGCCCGCTCCCCGCTGCGATCGCCGGTGATGCGGGTGGCACGATCGCCGCGCGCGACTGGCCCTCGGTCAAGGAGCCCTGCGCCGAACGCGTCCTCGACACGATCGAACGCTACGCGCCGGGCCTCAGGGGCAAAATCCTCCGCCGCAGTGTGCATTCGCCCGCCGATCTGGAGCGCTCGAACCCCAACCTCATCGGCGGCGACACGAACGCCGGCAGCTACCACCTGGACCAGAGCTTTGTCCTCCGTCCGGCGTTCGGCCTCACCCGCTACGCCACGCCCATCAAGTCGCTCTACAATGTCGGCGCCTCGATCTGGCCCGGCTCCGGCACGGGTGCCGGCTCGGGCTATCTCTGCGCACGGATGCTCGCCGGCCAGTAGGCGTCCACGAAAGTGCAAACGACCGCCGGCCATTCGGTTGGCCGCGTGCTCAAACCACCAGGATATCGGCGAGGCTGGCAACGCCGTCGTCGTCTTGGAACTCGAAACGTTCGACCCGGGTGACCAAGAGGTCGGTGACGCCGCCGCTCGTCGCCGCGTCGGTGATCTGGAGGTCCCCATCGACGAAGCTGAAATCGAAGTCATCGCGACTGCCCGCGAGGATCAAGGTGTCCAGACCGAGCCCGCCGTCGACGAAGCCGTTGCCCGATTGCAGATCGAAGAAATCACCACCCGCACCGCCGTCGATGTGTACGTCGTTGACACCAATTGTCGACCCGCGGGCCTCCACCAGATCTACACCGTCGCCGGTCTCGATCGTGGCAGATGAGATGCCGATACCGAGCGCCACCGCGTCGATACCTCGTGCCGAGGCCGTGCCACTCGCGATCACCGTATCGGCGCCCGGTCCCGTCGCGATGAGGATCTTGCCCTCCTCTCCCGGATCGCTGGTGATACCGAACGCAGTCGCCTCTGCGTCGGGCCCGCTAGCTTCGGCGGTAGCTGTCGCGTAGACGTTGTCGTCGCGTCGTCCGGTCTCGATGCTGATCTCGCCGTTTCCACTGATGCCGGTCGCCAAAGCTGCGGGGGCCGGACCACTGGCGGTTGCTTCCGCTTCCCCGTTGACGGCGTCCGCCCCGCCGCCGGTGCGCACGTCGGTGTCAGCAATACCCCGCGCCGTCGCGAGCGATCCCGTGGCCGTCGCGTAGCCCGAGACGAGGTCGTTGGCGCCGAACGGAACGTCGTTGCCTACGGCTCCAGCGGTGTCGATGTCGCTTTGGCCGCCGATACCGATGGCCTCGGCCTGCCTGCCGGTCGCCGTCGCCTCCGCCTCGACCACGTCTCTGCCAAAACCGCCGATGATGGTCGCCCCAAGCAGGCCGACGGCATCGGCTACCACGCTTGTGGCGCCGTCCGCAGTTGCGCTGACGTCGAGTTCGTCGGTGCCGTTGCCGGTCTTGATCTCGCCCAGGAAAACGCCAACGGCCGAAACGAGGTCACCCTCGCCCGTCCCCGTGGCGTCGACGTCGACCTTGATCTGGTCGTCGGCGCGACCGGTCTCGACCGTCGTATTGAACAGTCCGTTGGCGACAACGGCCAAGCCGCTGCTCGACGCACTGACCTCGACGTCAAGGGTCTTTGCTCCGAAGCGACCATCGCCGATCAAGGACGAGCGAATACCGTTCGCGAGGATGTCGCCATCGGTCTCGACATCGACGCTCACCTCTATCGCGTCCTCACCGGAGCCCCAGGCGATCCTGTCGCTGGCGCGGATGCCCTCCGCGGCGACATTGGCGCCGACGCCGTCATCGGTCTCGCCTTCAACGTCGACTTCCGCGATGAGTTCGTCGTCGCCGGCACCGAGAAAGATGTCGGTCGAGCGGATCGCCCCGATCTCGACGAAGGCGCCGGACGTCCGCTTGAGGGCCGCCTCTACCGTCGCTTCGGCGGAGACGACGTCGTCACCGGCACCCATCTTGACGTCGCTGAAGCGAAGCCCGGTGAGGCCCGCGTCCGCCACGTGGAGGCTCGAACGCGAGGTTGCCTCGATCGAGCCATGGAGCTCGTCATCGCCGAGGCCGGCGTTGACGGCGAGGCCCGTGATTCCGCGGCCGCTGACGGTCGCGGAGCCCCCGCTCGAGAAGCTCGTCGCTCCGCTGGCCTTATCGTCGTCCGCGCCCATGAGTAGCGTGATGTCGCGGATGCCCACACCGAACAGCGTCGGCTTCTCGATCGGCGTCGGCTCCGCGAAGCGCCTATCGTCCAGGCTGACGGTCCCTTCGACCTCGTCCTCGCCGAACCCGGTGTTGATGAGGCCGGTGACGCGGCCGCCGATGCCAGTGCTTTCGCCTGAGAAGTCCCGCGGAAACGCCTGCTTGAAGTCGACGGCTCCCGAAACCTCGTCGTCGCCGAACGACGTCAGCAGAGTGCCGCTGTTCGAGAAGCCGATGAAGTCGACGTCGTCAGCTTCGTCGAACCCGGTGATCGCGCCATGAATGACGTCGTCGCCGGGGAGCGCGTCGACGAAGCCGTCATTGAAGATCGCCGGGAACGTACTGCCGGGTGCCGGGCTGGCGTTTTCCTCGACGACCTCCACCTCGTCAGCGCCGAACGTGAAGTCGAAGTCCTGCAGGTTGAACGGTGCTGTGAGCATCGAGGGTGCCTCCCGTGTCGTGTCATGCGGACGTGCGTCTCTTGAGCGGAGGAACTGTGCGGGCCGCGACACGTCGGCAAGGCCCTGCTCCCGGTTCGCCGCCTCGGTATTGTCCGTGCGGCCGTCTCGACCAACGAGTTCAACACGTGTGATGCTAGCAGCGGATCAATGCAGGATCGTGACGTGCCGCGCTGGACGAACGCGCCGAGGCCGATCATGGCTGGCGTTCAACGCGGGAGCGCCGCTTGGGTGGCGTCAGCAAGGGGGAGCGAGATGATTAGCGAGCAAGCCTACCGGCAGTACATCGCCGACTTCAACGCATGCTGTGCCGGGCGGGGCATGGGCTTCGCCGCGTTCTTCGACAAGTGGTACGAGCCGGACGCGGTCTTCGAGTATGTGCCCAAGGCGGCGATCAACCGCGGCAAGGACGAGGCCGTCGCCTTCTGGGAAGGCGTGCACGCGATCATGGAGGAGACCATCCAGCCCCACCTGCACTTCGCCGCCTCCGGCACCACCCTCGCCTCGGAGGCGCCCATCGACTTCCTGTGCAAGCAGGACCTCGAATGGGTCGGCGTCCAGCACAATGCCGGCACCTCCTTCCGCCTCATGATGGGCGCCTTCTACGACGTGACCCCCAACGACAGGTTCCGCTACGTGCGCGTGTACTCGGTCTATCACTCGCACTATCAGGTGGAGTGAAGGCGGGTTGCCATCGCTGGACTCTATCCACACGCCGTGACGCCAGAGGGCCTTTATAACCTCAAGCTTTGTGGCGACGTTTCCGGTACGCAGGCCGCGCCGCCGACGCTGGTCGAAATCCCAATCCCGGAACGAGTCTTTTTTTTACTTTGCAACAGCTAGCATTTGCGACCAAAAGTTTATTGTCGATGCAGCGCGCGTACGTTAGCCATTAAGAACGCTTCAAATTTCCTTATTAGGTGATGCTGAATGGATATTTTTGATCAAGTAGTTCGTGTTGTAACAGTTATTGTATTAGGCGCATCACTCTATATGGCGTTTAGAAATTTCCAGTTTCTACAAAAAAGTAGCGAGAAATCGTCTCTTAGTCAATCATTGAGTGCATTTAATTTACACAGAGAAGAATTAGAAACAGTATTAAGAATGGATGGTGTTCCTTTTGATCGATGGGAAGGGCCGCAAAGCAATGCCGCCAACGTAATATGTTTCGATTTATTTCATTTAGGACATTTAATTCAACATGGCCACGTGCCATTGGATTTTTGTGAACTTTATTATTATACAATACCCAAATGCAGGGAAATACTTGATCCCTTCATAAAAGACATACGCGCAAAACGTCATCCAGAATATTGGAGGAAATTCGATGATTTAGTTGTTATCACCGACATGTACACGCGAAATCATCTATCCGGGCGATATCATATACAATGCACCGCGCCACTTCTATCATCAGAAGAGGATATAGATGACGAGATCACCCAACGCGCCAAGTTGGCCAGCTGATCAAAATGAGATTACAACATTCTAGAGATCGTGCCAAATCCACAAGTTGTTGTTCCAAAAATCTTTTTTGAACTACTTACACGACGTTTATTGCAATATCTTGCAGCCGTCGGCTTTGGCGCTAAGCATTTCCCTCTTGGGCATCTATCCTAGGATGACGAGCTGTGTCCGAACGGCAGCGGCGCCCGTACGCTCATCGGCTTGATCGGCGTGTCAGGCTCCCAAACACGTAAACGTGACGTGGGGCGATAGTCTCAGCGCCCACTGTCAGCAAGCCAATGTCGCCCCCTAAGCCGCCTCTACACTCTTCACGATCTCCTCGGTCATCTTCTTGGCGTCGCCGAAGAGCATCATCGTGTTGTCTTGGAAGAAGAGCGTGTTGTCGATGCCGGCATAGCCCGCCGCCATCGAGCGCTTGACGAAGAAGACGGCCTTGGCCTCGTTCACGTCCAGGACCGGCATGCCGAAGATGGGGCTCTGCGGGTCGGTCTTGGCGGCGGGGTTGGTGATGTCGTTTGCGCCGATCACGTAGGCGACGTCCGCCTGCTGGAACTCGCCGTTGATGTCCTCCATCTCGTAGACGATGTCGTAGGGGATCTGCGCCTCGGCCAAGAGCACGTTCATGTGGCCCGGCATGCGGCCTGCCACCGGATGGATCGCGAAGCGCACCTCGACGCCCTTCTCGACGAGTTGGTCGTAAAGGTCCCTGACCGCGTGCTGCGCCTGCGCCACTGCCATGCCGTAGCCCGGCACGATGATGACGTTCTGCGCGTTCGCCATGATGTAGGCGGCATCGTCGGCCGAGCCCGGCTTGACCGTGCGGTCCATGTCGTCGTCGGCCGCGGCCGCCGCGCTCTCGCCCCAGCCACCGAGGATGACCGAGACGAAGTGCCGGTTCATCGCCTTACACATGATGTAGCTCAGGATGGCCCCCGAGCTGCCCACCAGCGCGCCGGTGATGATCAGCGCCTGGTTGTTGAGCGTGAAGCCGATGCCGGCAGCCGCCCAGCCCGAATAGGAATTGAGCATCGAGACCACGACCGGCATGTCGGCGCCGCCGATCGGGATGATGAGGAGCACGCCCAGTGCGAAGGCCAGGAGCGTCATGAGCCAGAAGATCGCCGGGCTCGAGGTGTTCATAAAGATCACCAAGAGCACGACGATCGCAACGCCGAGGGCGATGTTGATGACGTGGCGCGCCGGCAGAATGATCGGCTTCGAGCTCATCGCCGGGCGGATGATGCCCATGAGCGGGCCCAGCGCCTTCTCCACGGGGTCCGGCAGCTTCGCCTGGAGCTTGCCGAAGGCGATCACGGAGCCGGTGAACGTCACGGCACCTACGACCGTGCCGATGCCCATCTCGAAGAGCGAGAGGGCCTTGATGTGGCCATCCTTGAGGATACCGAACTCGCCCGGGTTCATCAGTGCAGCAGCCGCGACGAACACGGCAGCAAGGCCCACCAGCGAGTGGAAGGCAGCCACGAGCTGCGGCATGGCCGTCATCTGGATGCGCTGGGCGATGATGAAGCCCACGGTGCCGCCGGCGGCGAGGCCGATAGCTACCAGCACGTAGGCGCCAACCGACGGCTCGCGGAGGCTCACCAGCGTGATGACGATGGCGAGCGCCATGCCCACCATGCCGTAGACGTTGCCCTGCCGCGCGGTCGACGGATGGGAGAGACCCCGGAGCGCCAGGATGAAGCAGATGGCGGCCGCGAGATAGCCGATCGAGGCGAGATTTACACCCACGGGCTCAGCTCCGCTTCTTGTACATGGACAGCATCCGCCGGGTGACGGCGAAGGCGCCGAAGATGTTCACCGCCGCCAAGGTCGTCGCGATGAAGCCGAAGATGCTGCCGACGCCGAGGGCGATGAGCGCGCCCACGACGATGACGCTCGAGATCGCGTTGGTGACGCTCATCAGGGGCGTGTGCAGGGCGGGCGTCACCGACCAGACGACGTAGTAGCCGACGAAGATGGCCAGCACGAAGATGATCAGGTTGAAGACGGCCGGATCGATGGCTTCCATGACCTTGCCTCAGCTCTGAAAGTTCGCATGGACGACGGCGCCGCCCTCGGTGAGCAGCGTGCCGACGACCAGGTCGTCGTCCTTGTTGACCGCGAGCGCCTTGCTCTCCTCGTCGATGATGAGCTTGGCGAAGTTGAACAGGTTCTTGGCGTAGAGAATGCTGGTGGCAGGCGCCAGGTGCGCCGGCAGGTTGGGGATGCCGAGGATGCGGACCCCACCCTTGGTCTCCACGGTCTTGCCGACCTTCGAGCCTTCGACATTGCCGCCGCTCTCGACGGCCATGTCGAGGATGACCGAGCCGGGCTTCATGCTCTCCACCATCGCCTTCGAGACGATCCGCGGCGCCGGCCGGCCGGGGATGAGCGCGGTCGTCACGACGATGTCCTGGCTCTTGACGTGGTCGGCCACCATCTTCGCCTGCTCTTCCTGCTCCTCCTTCGTGAGCGCGCGCGCATAGCCGCCTGACGTGGCACCATCCTCGGGGATGAAGCCCACGAACTTGGCGCCGAGCGACGCGATCTCCTCGCGCGCGGCGGGCCGGACATCGGTGGCGGACACGACGGCCCCCATGCGACGCGCGGTGGCGATCGCCTGCAGCCCCGCCACGCCGGCGCCGACGACGAACAGCTTGGCGGGTGTCACGGTGCCGGCGGCCGTCATCATCATGGGCAGGACGCGGCTGTAGGCGGCCATCGCCTCCACCACCGCCTTGTAGCCGGCGAGGTTGGCCTGGCTCGAGAGCACGTCTTTGTCCTGCGCGCGGGTGGTGCGCGGCAAGAGCTCCATGGCGAAGGTAGTCACGCCGCGCTTGGCCAGCTCGTCCACCAGCTCCTTGTTCTGGTAGGGATTGAGCATGCCGACGAGGCAGCTGCCGGACTTGAGGAGCTCGATCTCCTCCGTCGTCGGCGCGGCGACCTTGAAGACGAGCTCCGCGCCGAAGGCGGCCGCCTTGTCGCCGATGTCCGCGCCCGCGTCCTTGAACGCGTCGTCGGTGATCGCGGCACCCCAGCCGGCCCCGGCCTCGACAGTGACCTTGTGGCCCTGACCCGCGAGCCGCTTCACGGTATCCGGGGTCGCAGCCACGCGTTGTTCTTGCTCCCGAACCTCTTTCGGGATGCCCACGTGCATGTCGTCCTCCACAAAGCGCTCAAAAGGGGGGGACCACGACCAGGCGCACCTGGCGAGGGCGGCGATACCGCCGCCGTCGTCATAGCAAAGGAAAAGCCGCCCGCAAGCGTCGATCCGCCACAATGGGTCCGCGAAAACGTTCTGGTCGCACCTTCGTCGTCCTCTCGGTAGACCGATCGAAGACCCGATCGAGAGGAAGATATGCTGAAGGTCTGGGGCCGACGCTCGTCATCCAATGTGCAGGCGGTGATGTGGTGCGTGGGCGAGCTCGACCTCGCTCACGAGCGCATCGATGCCGGGTTTCGCTACGGCGTCGTCGACACGCCAGCCTATCTGGAACTGAACCCCAACGGCACCGTGCCCACGCTCGTCGACGGCGACGCGCCGCCCTTGTGGGAGACCGGCGCGATCCTCCGCTACCTCGCGTCGTCTTACGGCGACGACGCGTTTTGGCCCGCGTGCTCGCAGGCCAGGGCCGGCGTCGACAAGTGGGCTGAATGGGCGAAGATCAACGTCGCCTTGAACTTCACCGTGCCGGTCTTCTGGCAAGTCGTGCGAACGCCGCCGTCGCGCCGCGACCCTTCGGCGATCGAGCGCGCGCTGGTCCGTCTCGACCACTTCCTCGCCATCGCGGACCGGCAGCTTGACAGCGCCCCTTTCATCGCCGGCCCCGCCTTCACTCTTGCCGACATCCAGTTCGGTCATTGCCTCTTTCGCTACTACGACATCGACATCTCCCGCGCGACACGGCCGCAGCTGCGCGCGTACTACGACCGTTTGGCGGCCCGACCGGCCTTCCGCGAGCACGTCATCGTCTCCTACGAAGAGCTTCGTGCCACCGATTGACCTGCGCTGAGCCATCACGCGATCTGTGCGCCGGAAGGTTCGGCAAGCGGCGTGCACTGAGCCAGCCGACGTCGGCTTGAGGTCGACGTCGTTCGCCGTCATCGTCCCCAAAGGCGCCAGACGGCCCACGACCGCAGCAGGCCTGGAGGGGACGATGCTCGAAGGCGCGATGCTGGTGTGGTTCACGCTCACCGCCTTGAGCGTGGCGTTCATCCTTTGGGATTCGATCACCAACGGCGTGACGAGCTGGGTGCAGCGGCTCGCCTGGACCCTGGTCGGCGCCTATACGGGACCGGTCGGGCTCGTCCTCTACCTGCTCGCCTGCCGGCGCCCCTTTCCGGGCGGCCACGACCGCTACACCGCGCCGACCTGGAAACAGGGGCTCAACAGCGAGATGCACTGTCTCGCCGGCGACGCCACGGGCATCGTCATCGCCGCCTCGATCGTCCCGGCCTTCGCGCTCGCCAATGGCTGGGACGCGCTCATCGAGTATGCCGCGGGCTTCGTCTCCGGCCTCTTCGTCTTCCAGGCGCTGATGATGCTGCCGATGTACGACGGCAACTACCTGAAGGCCGTGCGCAAGACGTTCTTCGCCGAGACCGTCTCGATGAACCTCGTCATGACCGGCATGATCCCGACCATGGTGATCCTCGCCGCCTGGTGGCCCGGTTCCGAGGACCCGCTGGAGCCGGCTTTCTGGTTTCGCATGAGCCTGGCTACCGTCGTCGGTCTCGTCTTTGCCTTTCCCATCAACTACTGGCTCGTCGCTCGCCACCTGAAGCACGGCTGCATGACGCTGCCGGGGGCCGACGGACCGGCGCCGGCCCTTGGCCACCGCTCTCCGGAGCCGCCGCTGGGCGGCCTGGCCGTCGACGCCGACGGCGCCACCATGCATCACACGATGGACATGCGCGCGCTGCCGGCGCGCACCGCCTTGCCGATCATACTAGGGACGTTCGCCATCCTCGTCGCCGCCATCGTCGTCACCGCCGGGTTCGTTCCGATCCGCTTCTGACCATCGCCCAGAGCCGACGCGCTTGACCGGAAAGCTCGGCGACGTATGTTCTCTTTTTGTTCTATGCCGGGGACAACGCGATGGGCACGGTGCACAAAGGGCGTGGCGCAACCCTCAACATGCCGGGCCGCTTCGAAACCGTGCATCGGTCGCGCGATGCCGAAGCCGAACCGGAGCGGCCGCCGACCCGCGTGTTCGCCGATCGCTCACGGACGATCATCGCCACCAATGACAGCCCGGACGTGGGTTTCGACCGGTCGATCAACACCTATCGCGGCTGCGAGCACGGCTGCGTCTACTGCTACGCGCGGCCGACCCACGCCTATCTCGGCTTGTCACCCGGTCTCGACTTCGAGACCCAGCTCTTCGCCAAGCGCGACGCGGCGGAGCTCTTGGAGGAAGCGTTTCGGCGACGCAACTACCGGCCGGCACCTTTGCAGTTGGGCGGTGTCACCGACTGCTATCAGCCGATCGAACGCGAGCTGCGCATCACGCGCCGGGTGCTCGAGGTGCTGCACGCCTGGCGGCACCCGGTGCGCATCGTCACCAAGTCGGCGAGCGTCGTTCGCGACCTCGATCTGCTGGCGGCGCTCGCTACCCGGAACCTCGTCTACGTCGACGTGTCGCTGACGACCCTCGACGGCGATCTCGCCCGCACGATGGAGCCCCGAGCGAGCGCGCCCCGTCGCCGCCTCGACGCAATCGCCGCGCTCTCCGGCGCGGGCGTGCCGGTCGGCGTGGCGACCTCGCCGATGATCCCCGGCCTCAACTGCCACGAGCTCGAGCGCTTGCTACAGGAGGCGGCCGATGCCGGTGCAAGAAGCGCCAGCTACGTGCTCCTACGCCTGCCGCACGAGCTCCGGCAGCTGTTCGACGACTGGCTTCGGGCGCACCGGCCACATCGTCGAGACCGCGTGCAGTCGCTCTTGCGGCAGATGCGCGGCGGCCGCCTCAACGACCCGCGTTTCACGAGCCGCATGCGCGGCGAGGGTCCGCTCGCCGACCTGGTCCGGCAGCGTTTCGCCAAAGCCTGCGAGCGCTATGGGCTCGCACGCCGGGAAGCGTTGGCGCTGCGCACCGACCTCTTCGCCGCGCCCGAGACGCATCGCCAACCAGACCTGTTCACCTCCGCGCAAGAAAACGGTTGAGCGGCGCGGCAAAGTCGGGCGTTGTCGGGCCGACAACTGCTGGATGAGGCGGAGGGATGCAGAGGTTCGCGCGGATCCTGGTCGTGATTGACGAGCACGAGCCCGCCGGTGGCGCACGTCAGGAGCTCCTCGAGTTCGCGCGGGCCAACGCGGCGCACGTCACGCTTGCGGCGGTGTGCGAATCGCCCGACCCGTCGATGCTCTCCTCGCTCTTCAGCACCAGCGAGCAGCGCGAGCGCCTGCGTGCGGGCGCGCTCAGCCAGCTCGAGGCGTCGGCGGCGCCGCTGCGCGAGGCAGGTCTCGACGTCGACACCGAGGTCATCGACGGCGATCCGCTCGAAGGCATCTACCACATCGCGCGCTCGGGCCGGTTCGACCTCGTCGCCAAGTTCGCCGAGGGCAATATCGGCGATGCGCCCTATGTGTATGGCCCGCTGGACCGCGGACTTCTGCGGGTCTGCCCCTTGCCGGTGCTGATCGCCAACCCGCACAAGGAAGTCGTGCCACGCGTGCTGGTGGCGGTCGATGCCGGCCAGCCGACCCATGCAGCCCTCAACCGGCAGCTCATGGCCATCGCTGCCAGCCAGGCCAACCTCTTCAAGGCCGAGCTGCACGTGGTCCACGCCTGGCGGCTGGTCGGCGAGACGGCCGCGCGCTCCGGGGCCTTCACCGGGGTCGATGCCGAACGGGTCGAGAAGCACAAGACGCGCGAGCGGCAGAGGTCGTACGCGGCGCTCATGGACCTCGTGGCGCCCTACAAGGAACAGGGTTTCAAGATCGTCGAGCACATCGTCGAGGGCTCGCCACCCAAGGCGATCGCCGCCGTCGCCAAGAGCACCGATTCCGACCTCCTGGTGATGGGGGGGACGCCGCGATCGCGGTTCGCGCGGATCATGCTCGGCGATTGCGCGGTCGCCGTCCTCGGCTCGGTGCGCTGCTCGGTGCTGCTCGTGAAGACCTCGGATTTCGCAGCGTCCCTCAAGGAACACGATTGAGCCGCCGATGAACCTGGCGCTGCTCTTTCAAGGTGCTGCCCAGGCCGAGCCAGAGGCTCCTGCCGTCGCGCGCGGCGGGGATGTCGTCCTCGATCAGGCAGCCCTCGTCGATCTGGCGGCCCGCCTCGCTCGGGGCCTCCGCGAGCGCTGGGGCTTGGCGTTGGGCGAGCGCGTCGCCCTCTTCATGACGAACCACGAGCGGTACCTGCCCTTGATGTTGGCTTGCTGGTGGGGCGGCGTCGTCCCCGTGCCCGTCAACGCCAAGCTGCACCATCGAGAGCTCGCCTTCATCCTCGAGCACAGCGGCGCTCGTGGCGTCTTCGGCACGCCTGACCTGATGGCGACGATCGCAGCCGCCTCTGCGGCGCTCGACCCACGCCCCACCGCGTTCGATGCCGCATCGGCGGCGTTCGACGACCTCGCGGCCGCGCGACCATGGCCGCTCACCGAGGCCGCGGCCGACGATCTGGCTTGGCTTTTCTACACGAGCGGCACGACGGGCCGGCCCAAAGGGGCGATGATCACGCATCGAAACCTGCGCGCGATGACCCACGCCTACGCGCTCAGCGTCGACCAGATCGCGCCTGGGGATTCGATCATCCACGCCGCACCGATGTCACACGGCTCGGGCATCTACATGGTGCCCCATGGCGCCGCCGGCGCGGTTCAGGTGGTCCCGGCGAGTGGCGGCTTCGAGGCGACGGAAGTCCTCGAGCTCTGCGCCCGCTGGCCCGGGGCGACGTTGTTCGGGGCACCGACCATGGTGCGCCGGCTCACGCTCTCTGCCGCGGAAACGCGGGCCGACACGGCTGGCCTCAAGACGATCGTTTATGGCGGGGCACCGATGTATCGCGCCGACCTCGACGAGGCGCTCGCTGTCTTCGGTCCCAAGCTCGCGCAGATCTACGGGCAGGGCGAGAGCCCGATGACGATCACCGCGCTCGACCGCCATGCCCACGCGCGCGCCGCCGACGATCCTGTCTGGGCGCAGCGGCTCGACACGGCCGGCCGAGCGCAGGCCGTCTGCGAGGTTGCCATCGGCGACGAGAGCGGGACGCCGCTGCCGGCGGGCGAGACCGGTGAGGTGATGGTCCGCGGCG
This sequence comes from Geminicoccaceae bacterium, assembly GCA_028279345.1. Taxonomy (GTDB): domain Bacteria; phylum Pseudomonadota; class Alphaproteobacteria; order Geminicoccales; family Geminicoccaceae; genus JAAAPF01. Next base: position 4,576 of record JANQNY010000017.1, on the reverse strand, counting down.
ACAGCGTCGTGCCGGGCTACTGGCAGGACGAGCAGGCCACCAACGACGCACGCCGCGGCTCCTGGTGGTGCACGGGCGATGTCGGCGTGCTCGATGCGGACGGCTTCTTGACGCTCAAGGATCGCTCGAAGGACGTGGTCATCTCCGGCGGCCAGAACATCTATCCGCGCGAGGTCGAGGAGGTGCTGCTGCGCCATCCGGCGGTGCGCGAGGTGTCTGTCATCGGCCGCCCCGACGCCGAGTGGGGCGAGGTGGTGGTGGCCGTCGTCGCCGGCGACGGCACGATCGACGAGGCCGCGCTCGACGGCTTCTGTCTCGAAGAGCTCGCCCGCTTCAAACGCCCGAAGCACTACGTCTTCGTCGAAGCGCTGCCGAAGAACGCCTACGGCAAGGTGCTCAAGACCGAGCTGCGCGAGCTTTATGGCTGAACGCGCGGCCTCTCAGTCCAGCTCGCGGACCAGGTAGCGCACGGTCTTGTCGGCTTCCGGGCGATGCAGTCGGCCCACTTCGACGAAGCCCAGCCGCGCGTGCAGCGCGTCCGACGCCGGATTGGGCGGGTCCACATTGACCTCGCAGGCAACGAGGCCGTGGCCCACCGAGCGGGCGCGCTCGAAGAGGTCCTCGTAGAAGCGTGCGGCATGACCGCGGCCGCGGACTTCGGGCGCCACGAGCAGTCGATCGACGTAGACGAACCGCTCGTAGCGGGCGCGAAACCAGCCGTGATTGACGTTGGCGTAGGGCGCGCCCTGGTCGAGGGCGATGAGAAAGCCGGCGCCGTCCTCCAGCATCACCGCATGAAAAGCGTGCTCGATCAGCCGATGCCACGCTTCCGGGCCGAGTTCCGACGTCTCCGTGGCGTGGTCGTTGTTGAGCTTGAGCAACGCCTCGACGACGTCGTCGGTGATGGGCACGATCGAGTCGTTCACGCCTTGCTATCTCCGGAACGGCCCCGCGAGCCAGACACCGAACATCATATGTGATGTCGGCGACCGCGCGCCATGGTCGAAGGTCGCCCAGGCGATCGCTCAGGAGGCCGCCGCGTGGTGGTGGGCGACGACCTTCTCGGCGAGCTGGTCGGGCACCACCTCCAGCCGGTCCGCCGACCATTCGAAGAACCCGACACCCTGCGTCAGCGAACGCAGATTGATGATCAGATCGCTCATCTCATCATGCGGTAGCTGCACCTTGACCTCGTCCCACCCTGACCATTCGGCCTTCGGCTCGAACCCCAGGATCTGGCCGCGCTTCTGGCTCACCAGCTGGAGGATCTTCGAGGTGTGGTCGCTCGGCACGGAAACGGTGACGTGGTCGACGGGCTCCAGAAGGATGGGGCTGCACCGCGGCAACCCCTCCTTCAGCGCGAGGGCGACCGCCATCTTGAAGGCCATCTCGGAGCTGTCGACCGAGTGGAACTGGCCGTCGACCAGCGTCACCGCGACGTCCACCACCGGAAAGCCCAGAGGCCCGCGCTCGAGGCACTCCTTCGCACCCGCTTCGACCGCCGGAATGTACTGCTTGGGGACGGCACCGCCGACGATCTTGTTCTCGAACTGGAAACCCTCGCCCCGTGCCAGCGGGCGGATCTCGATCTTGACGTCGCCGAACTGGCCATGGCCACCGGACTGCTTCTTGTGCCGGCCGTGCGCGCTGCCGGCCTTGCGAATCGTCTCGCGATAGGCCGTGTGCGGCGGCACGGCGCTCACGGCGATTTTGTGCTTCTGCGCAAGCCGGTCGAGCGCCAGGCGGACATGAACGTCACCCTGACCCCAGACCAGCAACTCCTTCAGCTCGGCGTTCTGCTCGACGACAAGGCTCGGGTCCTCGTCCACCAGCTTGGCGAGTGCCGCCGACAGCTTGACGTCGTCGCTCCGGTTCTCGGGTCGGATCGCGAGCGCATACATGGGCTTGAGCGTCTCGCTGCGTGGCAGCGCCGACTGGCTCGCATCGACGGAGAGCGTGTCGCCGGTGCTCGCATTCTCCAGCCGGCCCAGGCCCACGATCATGCCGGTTGCCGCCTCCTGGATGCCGTGCTGCTCCGCGCCCAGCAAGCGAACCATGCCGGAGAGCCGACTGCCGCCGAGGGTCAGGCCATCCTTGATCGGGCCGCGCCAGACGCGGGCGATGCAGAGCTTGCCGGCGTGCGGCTGGTGCACCGTCTTGAGCACTTGCACGACGGCCGGCCCGTCGCCGTCCATGCCGACGCGCTTGGCGCTGATCTCGGCCGTCGGCGCTTCGCGGCGCAACGCATCGAGCAGCCGCCGCGTGCCCATGTCCTGATCGGCAACGCCCATGAAGACGGGCACGACCTGGTCGGCGCCCAGGGTCTTCTGCAGGTCGCGGAGCACGTGCTCGGTAGGCGGCTCCTGGTCTTCCAGGAGCGCCTCGAGCAGGTCGTCGTCGAAATCGGCGAGCGTTTCGAGCATCTCCGCGTGCGCTTCCTGCTCACGCTCCTTCAGATCGTCGGGGATGGCGATCTGCGACGACGCCTGGCCCGGCTGATAGGCGTAGGCCTGCTCGGTCAGCAGATCGACATAGCCCACCAGGCTTTCGCCCCGGCCGATCGCATACTGGTGCGGCACCACGGGCCGCGAGCTTGCGGCGCGGAGAGCGTCCAGAAGGTCTCGGTAGCGCTGCTCCGATCGATCCATCTTGTTGATGAACACGAGGTGCGGAATCTCGAGCGCGTCGAGCGCGTTGAGCGTCGGCGCGATGGCGACGACGCGCTCCACCAACGGCTCGACGACGACGATCGCCAGGTCGACGCCGGGCAGCACATTGCGCGCCTCTTGCACCAGCTCCACGGCGCCGGGCGTGTCGAGGAGCGTAAGATCGAGGTCCTCGAAGGCGAAGCTGGCAACACCGACCTCGGTCGTCATCTGCCGGCTCTTGGCCTCGGGCGTCGCGTCGCCGAGGACGAAACCATCCGAGGAGCGGCCACGTCGGGGGATGGCGCCCGCGACGAAGGCGAGGCTCTCGACCAGCGTCGTCTTGCCGCTACCCGAGGGTCCGACCACCGCCACATTCAAAGCACGTCGAGCGCCGTCCATCACAAACCTCCCACAGCTCCGGCCGTCGTTTCCAGGCGCTACGCAACGCCGAAGCGCCCTGGTCCTGCCGGGGCAAGCAGGCTGGAGCAGACCAGAGTGCGGCGCAAGCATCGGAGGGCCTTGCAGCCATCCGTCTTTTGGAGTGTCTCTGCTCTAACAAGGGCGCAGGGAGGCTGCCGTGGACTGCCGTCATGTCGACCGCCTGCTCGAAGCCAATCTGGATGGCAGGCTGAGCGGTTTCGAGCGCGTAGCGCTGCGCCAGCATGTGCGCATGTGTGACGACTGCCGCGCCAAGGTCGAGGCGATGACCGCCTTTGCCGAGACCGTCGAGGCGACGCTCGCCTGCGCGGACGACGGGCCCGACTGGCGTCGGCTGGCGCCGCCCGTGATGCCGGTCGCGGCCACACCGCCGCTGGAGCCCGCACCTGCCCCGCGGGCCTATCCGTCGACCGCTCCTGCCCGGCGGCGCCGGCAGCGACCCTACCGTGCGGTGACGCTCGCCGGGCTGGCGCTCGTGGCGTTGGCCTTGCCCCTTCTCGGCTTACGGTCAACGCCGCGACCCTTCCCCGTCACCAGCGCGCTGGCGGTGGAGGCCACCCGGCACGCCGCCGGCACGCGGCCTGACCTCCTCACCGGCGACGTTGCGCGCGCTCGCGCTTGGCTCGACGCTCGCGGCCTCCCGGACCTGCCTCCGATCGTGCTGTCGAACGATCTGGCGCTCGAAGGCGTCTACCTCACCTACTACGACGCGGCGCGCGTCGCGGGCTTCGTGCTCACCACGCCACGCGGCCGCCTGTACGTCCATCTCCGACCCGGCGAAGGAGTGGTCGATGACGTCGCCCAGGAGGGCCGGCAGAACGGCCTCGAGGCGGTGGTGCGCACGCTCGGCGGCTGGCACATGGCGGTGATCGGGCCGTCCGGCAGCGCTTCGCTGTCAACCGTCGCCGGCGCGCTCGCGGGAGACTTCGCCGACGCCGGCGTCTGAGCCGCCACGCCAGGCCGTCACGTCGTCGAGCCTGGCGAGCGGGCGCTCGAGGCCCCGAACGCGCGGCCCGGATAGCGCCTCGTACGCCAGACGAGCCTCTTCGAGCCGCTGGCCGAGCCTACCGAGCTCGCGCTTGAAGGTCTCCCACTCGCTTCTGAAGCTCCGCATCTGCCGGACGAGCCCGTCGGCCGCCTCGTTGAGGACGAACTGCTCGACGGCGTGGCGCACGATCGCCAGCACGGCGAACAGCGAGGCGGGCGCACACGGGACGACGCGGAGCGCCAGGGCCTCGTCCACGAGCTCCGGCCGCCGCTCGAAGATGAAGCCCGCGAGCGGCTCGTTGGGGATGAACAAGAGCACGTAGTCGAGCGCCCCCTGCTCGCTCTGATAGCCGCGCGCCGCGAGCTCCTTAACGCGCGCCCGCACGTCCTGCAGAAACGCACGCTCGTGGCGGCTGCGCTCGGCGTCGTCCTCGGCCGCGACCAAGCGGAGATAGTTGTCGAGCGGGAATTTGACGTCCATGTGCAGACGCAGGCCGTTCGGC
>JANQNY010000014.1 GCA_028279345.1 Geminicoccaceae bacterium | reverse complement strand
GCCTCCAGCTCGGCGGCCCGGCGCAACGCCGCGTCAATGTCGCGGCCGAGCACAAACTGCGCGCCAAGCTCCCGCATCGCGCGGCCGACCGCGGCCCGGATCACCGGCTCACCCAGCCGCCGAACCGCACCCCTGAGCGCTGCCGCGACGCCAGGCTCCTCGCCCTCGTCGAGCACGCGCCCGGTCAGCATCAAGGCCCAGGTGGACGCGTTGACCAGAATGGAGCCGCTGTCGCCCAGGTGTGCGCCCCAATCGTGCGGCGCGATCTTGTCGCGGATCAGCTCGTCGATCGTGGTGGCATCGGGCACCCGCAGCATGGCTTCGGCGAGGCACATCAGCGCAACGCCCTCGCGGGTGGACAGGCCGTACTCGCCGAGGAACGCCTCCATCATCGACGGCTTCGAAGCCTCACGCACGCGAGCGACGAGACCTTCCGCCCGGGCAACGATGCGGTGTCGCGCCTCCGCCGACAGCCCCGCCCGCTCGACCAAGTCGCGCACCACGACCACTTCGTCGACGACCGCACGCTCGGCGATCAAGCTGCGCAGCTCCTCCAGCCGGTTCATCTTGGATCTCCCACGACCAGTGAGGCATTCAACATACTTGGAAGCATGCTGGGCCAACGACCAATGGGCCGGGCCAAGGGTCGAAGATGGCGCGCGTCCGCGCCTGTGCTAGGCGATGTATCGGTACAACCGCCGTGCCTGCCCTGCCCGTCCGGCTGCAGCGACCGGCCAAAGAGCAACGCCAGTTCCGCGCGCGCCGCGTGCCGGCGAATGTCTCCGGAAACTCGATGGAATACTTCATCCAACAACTAATCAATGGCGTAACGCTCGGCTCGATCTATGGCCTGATCGCCATTGGTTATACGATGGTCTACGGGATCATCGGAATGATCAACTTCGCTCACGGCGACATCTTCATGATTGGTGCGTTCATTGCACTGATCGCGTTTTTGGTCCTGAGTGCCGTTGCCGGCGGCGCGCTGGTGCTGGTTCTCTTCGTGACCCTGCTCGTGGCCATGCTGCTGACCTCGGTTTACGGCTGGACGGTCGAGCGCGTCGCTTACCGGCCGTTGCGCCAGTCGTTCCGTCTGGCGCCGCTGATCACCGCGATCGGCATGTCGATCTTCCTGCAGAACTACGTCCAGATTGCCCAGGGCGCCCGAGTGAAGCCGCTGCCGCCGCAGATCGAGGGCGGCTTCATCCTGATGGAAACCGAAACCTTCGCGGTGAACCTCTCCTACATCCAGATCCTCATCGTCGTGCTCACCGTCGGCCTGATGATCGGCTTCACCTTCCTGATCCAAGGTACGGCACTCGGCCGCGCGCAGCGGGCCTGCGAGCAGGACAAGAAGATGGCCGCGCTGTTGGGCGTCAACATCGACCGGACGGTCTCGATCACCTTCGTCCTCGGCGCCGCGCTTGCCGCTGTCGCAGGGCTGATGTTCCTGCTCTACTATGGCGTGATCGATTTCTTCATCGGCTTTCTCGCCGGCATCAAAGCGTTCACCGCCGCCGTCCTGGGTGGCATCGGCTCGTTGCCTGGGGCGATGCTCGGCGGGCTGCTGATCGGGCTCATCGAGACCTTCTGGTCGGCCTATTTCTCGATCGAATACAAAGACGTGGCGGCCTTCTCCATCCTCGCGATCGTCTTGATCTTCCTGCCCTCCGGCCTCCTTGGCCGGCCCGAGATCGAGAAGGTCTGAGCGCGATGGTCAACGCCATGGGCTGGGGTGAGCGCCTCCAAGCCGCGCTCAAGGAAGCCGGCATCGCAGCGCTCATCACCTTCGCGCTGATCTGCGTGATCATCGGGCTAAAGACCGACATCGGCCCGGACGGCCTCGAGATCACCCAGCGGTGGGACCTCGTCGCCTCGGGCGTTGCCATCGTCTTTGTCGGGCGTCTTCTGCTGCGGCTCGTCGTCTGGGGCCCCGAAGGCCAGGGACGCGGCCTTTTCAGCAGCATTCCCAAGGCACGCGAGATGCCCTGGCTCGGCAAGGTGCTCGGCGTGGCCCTCTTGGCGATCGCCATCACGCTGCCGTTCTACTCCGGCCGCTATGTGGTCGATCTCGGCATCCTCGTCCTGACCTACGTGATGCTCGGCTGGGGCCTCAACATCGTCGTTGGGCTCGCCGGGCTCCTGGATCTTGGCTATGTCGCCTTCTACGCTGTTGGCGCATATTCCTATGCATTGCTCGCACACTATTTCGGCTGGTCCTTCTGGTTGTGCCTGCCCCTCGCCGGGATTCTCGCCGGCTTCTGGGGCATCATCCTCGGCTTTCCCGTGCTGCGTTTGCGCGGCGACTATCTGGCGATCGTCACGCTCGCCTTCGGCGAAATCATCCGCGTGGTGTTGTTGAACTGGTATCAGTTCACCGGCGGCCCCGACGGCATTTCGGGCATTCCGCGGCCGAGCTTCTTCGGCATTCCCTTCAGCCGCGGAGAGGACGGCTTCGCCGCGACCTTCGGCCTCGACTTCACGTCGATGCACCGCATCATCTTCCTCTACTACCTGATCTTGATCCTCGCGCTGATCACCAACGCGGTCACCCTCAGGCTCAGGCGGCTGCCGCTCGGCCGCGCCTGGGAAGCGATGCGCGAGGACGAGATCGCCTGCCGCTCGCTCGGCATCAGCACGACGAACACCAAGCTCTCGGCCTTCGCGATCGGCGCCATGTTCGGCGGGATCGCCGGCTCCTTCTTCGCCACCCGGCAGGGCTTCATCTCGCCCGAGAGCTTCGTCTTCATGGAAAGCGCTTTGATCCTCTCCATCGTCGTCCTGGGTGGGCTCGGCAGCCAGATCGGGGTCGCCATTGCGGCCATCGTGATGATTGGTGGCTTCGAGGTCTTCCGTGAGCTCGAGCAGTATCGGATGCTGATCTTCGGTGCGCTCCTGGTCTTCATCATGGTCAATCGACCGCGCGGCCTCATGGCGCGACGCGAGCCGTCGATCGTCCTCAAGGAGCGCAAAGCCATCGGTGCCGATCTCGTAGCCCAGGGCGAGGGGCACCGATGACCCCGCGCTGGGAAGAGGACCCGGTGCTCACGATCGAGCATCTGACCATGCGCTTCGGCGGCCTAGTTGCGGCGAGCGAGTTGAGCTTCCAGGTGGGCCGCGACGAGATCACCGCGGTGATCGGCCCGAACGGCGCCGGCAAGACGACCGTCTTCAACTGCATCACGGGCTTCTATCGACCGACGGTCGGGCGCATGACGCTACGTCGCCGCAGCGGGGCCACGTTCCTTTTGGAGCGCATGGCAGACTATGAGATCTCCCGGATCGCGAAGGTCGCGCGCACCTTCCAGAACATCCGCCTCTTCAGCGGCATGACGCTTCTGGAGAACCTGTTGGTCGCCCAACACAACGCACTCATGCGCGCCTCGCAGTTCACGATCGGCGGCGTTCTTGGGCTCCCCAGCTATCGCGCCGGCGAACGTCGCGCTGTCGACAAGGCCCTCGCCTGGCTGCAGCGTATCGATCTCGGGCACCGCGCCGACGACGCCGCGGGGGACCTGCCCTACGGCGATCAGCGCCGGCTCGAGATCGCCCGCGCCATGTGCACCGGTCCGGAACTCTTGTGTCTCGACGAGCCCGCAGCCGGCCTCAATCCGCGAGAGAGCCACGCGCTCACGGGCCTCCTCTCGTCGATCCGCGAGGAAAGGGAGACCTCGATCCTCTTGATCGAGCACGATATGAGCGTGGTCATGGAGATATCGGATCATGTCGTCGTGCTCGACCACGGCGAGAAGATCGCCGACGGCACGCCTCAGCAGATCCGCGACGACGAGGCGGTGATTGCCGCCTATCTGGGCGTGCCCGACGAGGAACTGGACGAGATCGAGGAGGTGATCACCGGATGAGCGCGCCCCTGCTCGAAGTCGAGGGCGTGCACACGTTCTACGGCAATATCCAGGCCCTCAAGGGCGTCGATGTCGAGGTACGCGCGGGCGAGATCATCGCGCTGATCGGCGCCAACGGTGCCGGCAAATCGACCTTGATGATGACGATCTGCGGTAGTCCGTCGCCGCGTGACGGGCGCATCGTGTTCGACGGCGAGGACATCACGGCGTTGCCGACGCACGAGATCATGCGGAAGTCGATCGCCCAGGCGCCCGAGGGCAGGCGCATCTTTCCGCGGATGACCGTACTCGAGAACCTGCAGATGGGCGCGGAACTTGCCGGCGTCACCGACCCCGAGCGCGAGTTCGATCATGTCTTCGAGCTGTTCCCGCGGCTCAAGCAGCGCCTCGGGCAACGCGGCGGCACCCTATCTGGCGGCGAGCAGCAGATGCTCGCGATCGGCCGGGCGCTGATGAGCCGGCCCAAACTGCTACTGCTCGACGAGCCCTCCCTCGGGCTCGCACCCCAGCTCGTCCGGCAGATCTTCGACGCCATCAAGAAGCTCAACGAGGACGAGGGCCTGACGGTGTTTCTGGTCGAGCAGAACGCCTATCACGCCCTCAAGCTGGCGCATCGTGGCTACGTGATGGTCAACGGCGAGATCACGATGACCGGCGCAGGCCGTGAGCTCCTGGCCAAGGAGGAGATCCGCGCCGCCTATCTCGAAGGCGGCAGGCACTAGGAGGCCCGAGTTGGAGACCCACGCGTCACTCGCTGAGTTCATCTTCGTCACGGGCGTGCTCGCCGGTGGGGCTGCGTGGCTCACCGGTCGCGCCGTCGCGCGAACCTGGCGGCCATTGTGGCAGCTCGCCCTCTACATGTTGCTGCTGACCGGTTTCACGCGTTTCATTCACTACGCCCTCTTCCACGGCCCGCTTCTGTCGGGCGCCGGCTACCTCATCGACCTCGGGGTGTTGGCAACACTGGCGCTGATCGGCTATCGCGTTACCCGCACAAACCAGATGGTGACGCAGTACAATTGGCTCTACGAACGGACAGGGCCTCTGAGCTGGAGAGCGCGGGATCAGACGCATCCTTGAGCCTGCGACCGCGGCTCGCCGGTCTGGCCAGAACGTGATGGAGGAACTGATGAAGCAGGTTTTGTTGTGCGGGGTCGCCGCCGGCGCCCTCGGGATGGCCGCCACAGCGGCGGAAGCGGAGATTATCATTGCGACCGCCGGGCCGATGACCGGCCAGTACGCGTCGTTCGGCGAGCAGATGAAAGCCGGCGCCGAGATGGCGGTCATGGACCTGAACGCGGCCGGCGGCGTGCTTGGTGAGCAGGTCGCGCTCGAGATCGGGGATGACGCCTGTGATCCGAAGCAGGCGGTGGCTGTCGCCAACCAGCTCGTCGCTGCGGGCGCCGTCTATATCGCCGGGCACTTCTGCTCGGGCTCGTCGATCCCCGCGAGCGCAGTCTATTCTGAAGAGGGCGTTATCCAGGTTTCGCCCGCGTCGACGAATCCCAAGTTCACCGACGAGCGCCCGAACCCGGACGGCGGCACGTACCGCGTCTGCGGTCGCGACGATCAGCAGGGTGCGGTTGCCGGCGAATTCCTGGCGACGACCTTCCCGGACGGCAATATCGCCATCGTCCACGACAAGACGGCCTACGGTAAGGGCCTCGCTGATCAGACCATGTTGGCCTACGAGGCCGCCGGCGGCACGCCCGTCCTCTACGAGGCCTACACGGCCGGCGAGAAGGACTACACGGCGCTCGTCTCGAAGCTGAAGCAGAACGAGGTCGATGTCCTCTATGTCGGTGGGTACCACACCGAAGCCGGGCTGATGGCGCGCCAGATGCGCGACCAGGGCATGGACACCGTTCTCGTGTCGGGCGACGCGCTCGTCACCGACGAGTACTGGGCGATCACCGGCGATGCCGGCGAGGGCACGCTGATGACCTTCTCGCCCGACCCGCGCAAGAATGAGGAGATTGCACCCCTCGTCGAGCGCTTCCGCGAGCAGGGCATCGAGCCCGAGGGCTATGTGCTCTACACCTATGCCGCCATTCAGGTGTTCGCCCAGGCGGCGGAAGCTGCCGGCAGCACCGACTACGACGCCATGGTCGAGGCGCTCAACGACGGGACCTTCGACACCGTGCTCGGCGAGCTGAGCTTCGACGACAAGGGCGACGTGACCCTGCCGGGCTACGTCTTCTACGAGTGGAGCGACGGCAACTACGACTACCTGGCCTCGAACTGATCGTTCCAGGGATAGGCAGCAAGGCCCGTCGTGCTCGCACGACGGGCCTTTCTTTGAATGGACGCAACACGACTGACGCGTCGACGCGTTGGGGGTTTTACCTGCGCCAGACACCGGCTCCGTGATCGACGGTTTCGGGTCGGCCCTTGTCGACATCTTCAGTAGGCACGCCTCAGGTCTCGGCCGTTCCACGCGGCCGATCTGCGAGAGCGCCCGCAATGGCTGATATCCGGTCGCTATCTACTCTGCAGTCTGACTTGCATCGCCTTGGTGTTCGCGAGGGTGACGGCTTATTCGTTCACGCGTCGATGAAGGCGGTCGGTCCCACGATCGGCGGAGCCCGAACAGTCGTCGAGGCGTTGTTGCAGGCCGTCGGGCCGGAGGGCTTGGTGGGCATGCCTGGCGCCTCTTCGGATGCGTACTTCCCCCCGTACTTGAACAAGTCCTCGCTCTCGGAGGATGAGATCGCGCAGATCGAGAAGGCCGTTCCGGGCTATGACAAGCGAGTATCGCCGGCAACCGGCATGGGCGTGATCGCGGAAACGTTTCGCAACTGGCCCGGCACGCAACGCAGCGACCATCCGACGGAGTCTATCTGCCTGAACGGCAATCGAGCCGATGAGCTGGTGGATGACCATCCGCTGGCGTGGGCGACCGGACCCGAAACGCCGCTCGGCAGAATGTGTCGAAGGCCGCCGGCAAAGGTCCTCTTGATAGGGGTTGGCTGGAATAGGTGCTCGGCGCTCCATATCGCGGAAACGCTCGCGGAGACCAAACGGACAAAGGTGAACCGGTTCAAGGGCGGCGCCGGAGATCCGTCGTGGATCGAAGTACCGGACGTCGCGGACGACCTCGGTCGACTGTTTCCAAGGGTTGGAGCAGCGTTCGAGCAAACTGGGGCCGTAGCCATTGGCAGATTTGGCGAAGCACAGGTCAAGATGTGTGCTCTGGCAGGCCTCGTGGCTTTCGCGACCGATTGGATCGACGCCGCCAACAAGGCAAGTGGAGATCGCCACTGAAGCGGTGTCATGGCAGCCTGGCCGCCTAGATCGTCACGAAGTGCATGAGTTTCTTGTCCAATCTCTATCGAGACGACGGCAAACGCTGGCGCCCGATGGGGTCAGGCTTCTGCAGGCGCACGCGCTAGTTGGCTGAGTGACTCCTATGATCCTCGGCACGGGCGGCGATGGAGCGGACGTCGAAGATGAGTTCGAGAGGCCCCGCTTCGGCAAACTCCAAGGTCACCGCCCGCGCTTCGCCTTCGACGAGCGGCTCAACGAGCTCCATGAACATGACGTGGTAGCCGCCAGGCTCGAGGGTGACACTCTCGCCGGGGGCAATCTCCAGGCCATCATCGAGCGCGCGCATCCGCATCACACCATCCGTCATCGCCATCTCGTGAATCTCGATCCGACCGGCGAAGGGTGCCGTGCCGCCGACGAGCCGATCCGCTGTCTCACCCTCGTTGCGGATCAGCATATAGCCGGCGCCGACGCCGGCACCCGCAGGCGTCGCCCGCGACCAAGGCTCCGTGATCACAAGCTCACCATGGGCGATGTCCTCGGCCCAAGCCGGAGCGGCGATGATCACAGCGGCCGCTATCAGGATGAGCACGTTGAGCATGGCCAAACCTCGCGCTGGTAGTTGAGCAATCACTGGGCGAGACGGTTCCGCGCCTAGTCGTAGCGCAGCTCGGTCGCCTTTCCGCGGAAGATGACGTAGGCGAACACGGTGTAGGCCATGATGACGGGCATCACGACGAGCGTGCCGAACAAGATAATCAACAAGCTCTCCGGCGCGCTTGCTGCATCGTAAATGGTCAGCTGGTCAGGCACGACATAGGGATAGAACGAGTAGGCGAGGCCGGAGAACGCCAGCCCGAAGAGAGCGATGCCGCCCAGGAAGGGCACCCAGTTGAACTGGTCGGTCTTCGTTGGCAACCGGCCGAGCGCTAGCCAGGTGACGACAAACACCACTGCCGAGCCGATCGGCAGCTGCGCCAAGAGGAGGAACTCCGGCATCGAGAACCACTTGTCGAAGATCCGCGGGCTGGTGAACGGTGAGGCGAGCGAGATCAAGACGAAGCCCAGGGCGACGAAGCCGAGTGTCGCTTTCGCCCAGCGCACCGCCTTCCGCTGCAGCTCGCCTTCGCATTTGTGGATCAGCCACGTCGCGCCGATGAAGCCGTAGCCGCAGGCGACACAAAGCGCGGTTAAGAGGCTGAACGCCTCGACTGCCAACCCCGTCTCCAGGCCCAGCACGTAGCGACCGAGCATGTAGCCCTGCGCGAGCGCGGTCATCAGCGAGCCGGTGAAGAAGGCCAGGTTCCACGCGGCCTTCCGCTCTTGCGGAACCTTGGCGCGGAACTCGAACGACACGCCCCTCAAGATCAGCCCCAACAGCATGATCGCGACGGGCACATAGAGCGTCGAGAGGATGATGCCGTGGGCCATCGGAAAGGCGACAAGCAAGAGCCCAACGGCCATCACGAGCCACGTCTCGTTGGCATCCCAGAACGGGCCGATGCTGGCGACCATCCGGTCCTTCTCGTCCGCCTCCGCGAGCGCGAAGAGCATGCCGACGCCCAGGTCATAGCCGTCGAGCACGACGTAGATGAGGATCGACAGGCCCATCAGCCCGGCGAAGACGATGGGCAGCCACAGAGCGGGATCGCCAAGCATAGCGGTGTCCGCCTAGCGCGCCGGACGCACGAGAGCCTGGTCGAACGGATCGCTCGCCGGCAGTGGCCGCGTGACCAGCTCGCCCCTGCCAGCGGGCCGCGCCAGATAGAAGAGTGTCGCCACATAGGCGCTCAAGAGGGCCACGTAGGTCGCGAGGTACATGGTGAGCGAGCCCGCGATGATGGGTGCTGCCACCGGGCTGATCGCATCCGCCGTCCGCAGCAGACCTGACACGAGCCAGGGCTGACGGCCGATCTCGGTGACGTACCAACCGGCGAGCGTCGCTACCCAACCAGAGAAGGTCATCGCCACGAGAGCCCGGGCGAGCCACGTCCCGATCTCGCCGCGGCGCCAAAGACGCCAAGCGGCGTACCAGCTCACGACCAGCATCAGCATGCCGACGCCGACCATGATGCGAAACGCGAAGAACACCGGTGCCACCGGCGGGTGGAGCGCCGTGCCGTCCTCGGCGACGAAATCGTCGAGCCCCGGAACAACGCCCGCCGGGTCGTGGCGCAGAACGAGGCTAGCGCCGCTCGGGATGCCGAGCGCGAAATGGTTGGTCCGCGCCTCCTCGTCCGGGAGCGCGAAGAGCAAGAGCGGCGCATGGCCCTGCGTTTCCCAATTGCCCTCCATCGCCGCGACCTTCTGGGGCTGATGCTCCAACGTGTTGAGCCCGTGCAGGTCGCCCGCCAGTATCTGCAGCGGAATGAGCACCGCGCCCAGCGTGACGCCCGTTCGCAAGGCCACCTCAACGCCCGGACTCCGGTCGCCAATGAGCCAACGCCAAGCCGAGATCCCCGCGACCAAGAAGGCGACGGTCAGCCCCGAGGCGAGCAGCATGTGCGCCAGGCGATAGGGCATCGATGGATTGAAGACGACGGCCCACCAATCGGTCGCGTGCACCACGCCGTCGCGTAGCTCGAAGCCCGCGGGCGTGTGCATCCAACTGTTGAGGACGAGGATCCAGAAGGCCGATGCCGTCGTACCGACAGCTACCAGAAAGGTGGCGGTCGTGTGCGCCCAGCCGGGCACTCGGCGGGAGCCGAACAGCATGATGCCGACGAACACCGCCTCAAGGAAGAAGGCCGTGAGGATCTCATAGGCGAGCAGCGGACCCGCGACATTGCCGACGCGCTCCATGAAGCCCGGCCAGTTGGTGCCGAACTGGAAACTCATCGTGATGCCCGAGACGACACCCATGGCAAAGGACAGCGCGAACACCTTCACCCAGAAGCGGTAGGCGTCCATCCAACGCTCATCGCCGCTGCGGCCGTAGGCGAGCTTGAAGAAGAAGAGCACCCAGCCCAAGGCGATGGTGATCGTCGGGAACAGGATGTGGAACGAGATGTTGGCCGCGAACTGGATGCGCGCGAGCGTGAGGGCGTCGAGCTCCAAGACCGATCTCCTAGATGTCGTCCACGAGCCGAGGGCTCGTCGCCCCGTGCTCGGCGCGTGCCGGTGGGCCAGTCAGGCGGTCCTTCCACTCGAGGATCTTCTGGACGCGCGCACCGAGGGCGAGGAGCTGCATCAGGCGTTCCGTTTCCAGGCGGCGAACGTCGTCGTACCAGTCGGTCAGGAGTTCGATGAGCTCATGCAGCTCGCGCATCCGCGCGATGGCATGACGCTCCTCCTCGGTCTGCGGCGCCGTCATGATAGTTTCACGCAAGAGCGTCAGCGTGGGATCGATCTCACGCTTCTTCCGCTCCTCGACGAGCGTCCGCACGATCGCCCAGAGATCGGCGGGGGTCGTATAGAAGTCTCGCCGGTCGCCCGGGCGATGACGCAGCTGAACGAGGTTCCAGGCCTGCAGCTCCTTGAGGCCCATCGAAACATTCGACCGGGAGACGCCGAGCCGTTCGACGATGTCGTCGGCGCACAAGGGCTCGGGCGCAAGGAACAGAACCGCGTACATCTGACCGACCGTTCGGTTGATACCCCATCGGCTCCCCATCTCGCCGAAATGGAGCACAAAGGTCTGAACCAGCGGCGAAAGCGGCATAGCGGCACCGTGTCTTCAGAAATTTCTGAAACGCATGTAGCTCGCCAGCCAGCCGAGGCGACCGTGCCAGAGCGCCGCACCGTCGGCACGCGGCGGTGAGCGAAGCGGTGCCCGTGGCGGCGTTCGACCTCGATGGTACCGTGCTGCGGGGTCAGAGCGGCACGACCTGGGCGTTCCATCTCGCCGGACGGCGCCTGATCCCGACGCGGCTGGCGCTGCGTGTCGGCTATCTCTTGATGCGGTACCGGCAAAGTGCCGTCCTCGACTACGACCGGCTGGCTGAAGAGATGCTCGGTGGGTTCGAAGGCACGCCCGTGGCGCAATTCGAGGTCTTGCTCGACCGCTTCGTCGAGGACCGACTGGCACCACGGATTCGCAACGACGCCCGGCGCATCATGCTCGAGCGCCGCGCCGAGGGCTGTCACGTGGTGCTCGCCTCAGCGGCGCTCGAACCGATTGTCGCGCGCATCGCCAGGTATCTGCCGGTGGACGGATGGATCGCGACACGGTTGGCGCCGCATCGGAGTGGATGCTTCTCCGGTCGACTCGACGGGCCCGTCCGGCACGGGCCAGCGAAGGTGCAGGCGGTCGCCGACCACGCCGCCATGCGGTTCGGCGACTGGCGCCTCAGCCACGCCTATACCGATCATGAGAGCGATCTGGCCCTGCTCGAGGCGGCGGCATTGCCCTTCGCGATCAACGCGTCGCCGGGACTGCGGCGGATCGCGCGCGCGCGCGGCTGGCCTCTGCTGACTTGGCGCTGAGCGAGCCGTACCGGGCTCAGAGCGCGACGGTGGCCAGCACCGCGACAAGCACGGCCCACAGCGCGTGCGCTGACATGGGAACGAACATCTGCGGTCGCGGAGGCGTGGCTTGGCAAGCCGCCTGCTCCATTGCCCGGTAGTGCTCGCGGAAGACATAGCTCGCAGGGATCATCATCGTCATGGCCGTCCGTGGCGGGGTAACCAGCCTCTGGATCGATTCAAGTGCGAAATGAATCGATTCAAATCGATCATCCACGGCTCGGAGCCTACTGTCAAGCAGGCGATTGAATCGGTTCAGCCGGCTTGCTAAGCCTCGGTGATGGGTCGGGCGCGCTTGAAGGACGTGGCCCGCTTGGCGAACGTCTCGCAAGGCACCGCGTCCAACGTCTTCAACAGGCCGGAGCTGGTATCGTCGGCGCTTCGTCAGGCGGTCTTTGACGCTGCGCGCGCGCTCGAATACCGGGGACCGGCACCCGCTGGCCGGGCCCTGCGCTCTGGGAAGGCGCATCTGATCGCCCTCGTGGTCGAGGTGGACCTGCTCGCCTACGTCTTCGAGGACAGCTTCATGCACCGCCTGCTCGCAGGTATCGGTGCCGCCTGCGACGAGGCAGGCTCGGGACTGACCGTGATCTCGGCCACGAGCGGGCGCCGCGACGGCTGGACGATCGAGACGGCCATCGCCGACGGCTTCATTCTCCATTGCGTCGAGCACGACAGCCGGCTCTTCGAGCTCGCCCGCCGCCGCGGCCTCCCCTTCGTGGCGATCGATTCGGGACCGGTCGAAGGCGTGCCCACCGTCGATGTCGACGACCATGGTGGTGCGCGCGCGGCCGCCGCGCACATTGTGGCACTCGGCCACCGCCATGTCGGCATTCTGAGCCTCGAGACGGCCGGCGACGGCCGTACGGGTGCGATCGACGACGCCCGTCTCGCCGACGCCCGCTACACCGTCACCCGCGATCGGCTCCGCGGCTATCGTGAAGCACTCGGCGAAGCCCGCGTCGAACTGGAGCCGCGGCTGGTGCAGGAGACCTTCAACGACCGCGCGACCGTCGCTACGGCACTTGCCGCCATGTTCGACGCGGGCACGCCCCCGACGGCTCTGCTCGCGATGTCCGACACGATGGCGCTGATTGCCGTCGAGTTGCTCATGGGACGCGGCCTTCGCGTGCCAACCGACGTCTCGGTGGTCGGCTTCGACGATGTGCCCGAGGCCGCCAACTGCTCGCCGTCGCTGACGACGGTGAAACAGCCCGTTCGCGCCAAGGGACGGCACGCGGCCCGCATGTTGCTGGGCCTCGAACCAGCGGGCGTGACGGTGCTGCCCGCGCGCCTCGTCGTTCGGGGTTCAACCGCCGCGGCAACGACGCGCTGACGAGGGCGGATCACCCGAAGACTTGGCGACTGCGGACTCTCTTGAAGCGCGAACGCGGCTCGATGCACAACGGTCACCGCGTTGACGAGCCTCTGGTGCGCTTTCTCCGTGCGCAAGATCATCCACGTCGACATGGACGCCTTCTTCGCTGCGATCGAGCAGCGCGATGATCCGGCGTTGCGCGGCCGGCCGATCGCCGTCGGCTCCGGCGCCGGTCGTGGCGTCGTCATGACCGCCAGCTACGAGGCGCGCCCCTTCGGCGTGCGCTCGGCGATGCCGTCGGCGACCGCCAAGCAGCTTTGCTCGGAACTCCTCTTCGTGCCCGCCAGAATGGACGTCTACCGCGCTGTCGCCCGCCAGATCCGGGCAATCTTCGCGCGCCATGCCGACGCGGTCGAACCGCTGTCGGTCGACGAGGCCTATCTCGACGTGACCGCTGCGGCTGCCCTTGCGCCCGCGACCGCGATCGCCCGCCAGATCAAACAGGAGATCCGCGCGGAGACCGGCCTCACCGGGTCCGCCGGCGTCTCGATCAACAAGTTCCTCGCCAAGATCGCCTCGGACCTGGAAAAGCCGGACGGACTCACGGTCATTCGCCCGGAAGAAGCCCTCGCCTTCATTGGCGCGCTCCCGATCGAGCGGTTTCACGGCGTCGGTCCCGTGACCGCGCGCAAGCTTCACGCCAGTGGGTTGACCACAGGAGCCGACCTCAGGGCGATGGGCTTCGATGCCCTGGTCCGCCGGTTCGGCCGTCACGGCGCCTATCTCTGGCAGATCGCCAACGGTCGGGACGAGCGCAACGTCAATCCCGACCGCCTGCGCAAGTCCGTCGGCTGCGAGCGAACCTTCGGCCGCGACTTGAGCAGTCGGGCCGAACTGGAGTCTGCACTCCTGCCGATCGCCCAAAAGCTCGAGCAGCGTATCCGCGACGCTGCGGCACGCCCGCGGACGCTGACACTCAAGGTCAAGGATGACCGCTTCCGCATTCAAACGCGCGCGCGCGGCTTCGGTGCACCGATCCTCGACGCGGACCGGCTCCACGAGGCCGGCCGCCGGCTCCTCGACGAGGCCGATCTCGCACGTCCGATTAGGCTCCTGGGCCTAACCGTCTCGCAACTCGAGGGACCGTCGCCGCAGCCCGACCTTTTCGACGACAATCACGACGCGTAAGAACGCGGCATTGTCGCTGTGATGGGAGACCGCCGCCAGAGTTGACGCGACGGCCGGCCGGCGAGCGCGGCGCGTCTCCGCAATGGGAGAGATCATTATGCGCAACATGTATCTGACGCTGGCGGCAGCAGCGTCGATTTCGTCGAGCACCTTTGCGTTCGAACTCACCAGCCCCGCTTTCGAGGATGGCCAACCCATCCCGCAACCGCATACCTTCGACGGCTTCGGCTGCACGGGTGACAATGTCTCGCCGCCACTTGCCTGGACCGATGCTCCCGACGGCACCGAGAGCTTCGCGCTCCTGGTCCACGACCCCGACGCGCCCACCGGGGGTGCCGGGTTCTGGCACTGGGTGCTGATCGACATTCCCGCATCCGTCAGCGAGCTACCAGAAGGCGCCGGTGCCAGCGATGACAGCGGCCTGCCGGGGGCCGGACACCACGTTCCGAACGATTATGGCATCGCCGGCTGGGGCGGCCCATGCCCGCCCGAGGATCACTCGGCACACCGCTACAACTTCACGCTCTACGCCCTGCCTGCCGCCGAACTCGGCGCGCCCGACGGTGCGACCGCATCGCTCACGGGTTTTCTCGTCAACGCCAATGCGCTCGGCAGCGCGACCCTGCAGGGCACCTACGACCGCTGATCGAAGTGTCGGGCGCGCGCCGAACTAAGCGGCCTCGCGCGCCCGCAGCGGCGCGGCATCCGCCTCTCTTGGACCACCGACGCATCCGGCCACGTGACCCACAACGGTCACTCTCCGCGGATCGGATGGATGCGTAGGCGTCATGGCGCGGCCGGTTGCGTACGGAGCGTAGCAGCGAGCCTCGGCTACCCACCGCAGCCGGCTCGCGGCGACGGCCCGTGCTCCCCGGAACAGCGGTCCCTCAAGACTGCCGTCGACAAGCCGAACCGACGACACATGACGGACCCGACGCAGCAGTGATAGCAGCATGATCATGTTTCGTTCTCCATCCGAATGTCGTATTCTTAACACGAACAAATGAGAACACAACAAGAACATTCTGCGACGCACAATCGCGCACTGGTCGATCGCCAGGCCACTCATCGCGCCCAGGTTACGGCTTCCTCTTGATCACAGCCCGCGGGTCAAAGCGGTGCGACGCAGAATGGAACGCGCGCTCCCGGCTGTCGGGCGCACATAGTCGGCCGCTTGCCGAACGCTGCCATGGTCCGACCTCGGCGGTCGCTCCACGCCACGATGCGCGGGCGTACCCGAAAGCGCGCCAGACTAGAATGGTGAAGCTGACAATTCCCGGTACAGTTAATCCTCAATCCGTGTTAGTCATTGCTCGTTTTCGGCTGGACGGCGCCTATCCGCTGTAGATGCGAACGTTTACCATTCCTGAATATTTTTCAGCGATGCTAGAGAAGGTGCGTCCTTGGGTGTTGTCGCCCGATGTTGCCCTCAGACTTTCCGGAACGTCGATCAGTATGCGTATCGTTTGCGGGGTTTGCGCCAGGGCATCCTGGTTGGTGGTCGTGGTGGTCGTGACCGCGTTCCTCCACACGGCGGCCGCCGCGCTCGAGGTAGAGGGCCGCCAGGACGCGGCCGCGGCGACGGAACGGCTACAGAATGCGCCGATGCTCCGCCCGTCTGCCACACTCGCGGCGTCGCTGGGCCGATCGTCCGCCGTTGCACTGAAGGCCGAGCAGTTGCGAGCAGCCAGGCAAGCGCGGGCACCATTCCGATCCGGCACATCGAGCCGTCGGGGCCGGCACCATGCACCGTCCAGAGCCGCGCCCTCGCCCGTTGGCGACCTCTTGCAAATCGACCCTCTGCCTCCACCCTCAACGGTCATCGAACCCGCCGCGCCCGGCTGGGGCGTTCAGGCCTCCGGACGCTTGCGGCTGCGCAAACCTCTGCAACCGCAAGTGCGCGGAGCGAAGCTGGCGGTAACCGGCCGGGTGGCCGGCCGCGCGAGCAAGTACGCGGCAGCGTCTCACGACCAGCACCAGGTAAGTGCGCGCGCGAGGCTGCGGACAACATCACCGCGGACGTCGGTCGCTTCGGGCCCCGAGTTTCGACAGAGTTGGCAGCGCTACCGTCCGCAAGAGCGGCGCGTCGGCTTCTCGACCGGGCTTGATCATCTTGCCACCAACACGATCGCTGTGCGCGGCAGCGCCGGTGCCTGGCGGGTCTACAATCCGTCCGCACCCGGGCTCGAGGGTACGCTCGTCAGCGGGGAGGCCACGGTCACGCAGTCGCTCGCCGAGCGAACACGCGTCGGCGTACGGGTGAAGGCGGCGCAGCGAGAATCGCGCCGCGCCGACCACGGCTTCAAAGCCTTGAGCGGCAACGTGTTCGCCGAGACAGAGTTCGCTTCGGGCCTTACTCCATCCTTAGAGTTGGGTACCACGCAGACGCGCTTCGAACGCGCGGCAGCCGATCGGTCGGCCGATCGAGAAACCGGCATCGAACTCGGCGCGACCATCGAGCAGCACGACGCCTTGGCTGGCCGGTTGTCGCCCTTCGCATCAATCCATCACCGACGCGACGTCTCCAGAACGCGTCTACGCGACACCAACGAACAGCGCCTCGAAGTAGGCTTGCGCCGAGCGTTCTGATCGATCAGGTCATCCGGCCCACGTCCCCGACAGCGGAGAACAGGTGGCACACCGATCGCACGGGTCGCTCAGCTAGCACTTCTATGCATAAAATAGAAATAATATCAATTAGTTAAAGCGCAAACTTCATCCAAAACTTAAAGTTCATCGCTGGCGATCTGCGGAGCTCTTCGGGGACGGTCCGCATCAGCGCACCGGTCCTCAACCTCCCGCGAGCCTAGGTCGCGAGGAACCGATCAGGCGTGATCGTGCGCCCATCGAGCTTCAGGTGGAGGATCGACGGCAACCCGCACGCCAGCGCGCGCTCAAAAGCCGGCTCGAACGCGGCCGTGCTCTCGACCGTCTCCCCGTGACCGCCATAAGCGCGCGCTAAGGCGGCGAAATCCGGATTGCGCAGCTCCGTACCTGATTGCCTACCCGGATAGTCCCGCTCCTGATGCATCCGAATGGTGCCGTACTGGCCATTGTCGACAACGACCACGACGATCGCCGCGCCGTGCTGGACCGCGGTCGCGAACTCCTGACCATTCATCAAGAAGCAGCCGTCGCCGGCAAAGGCGACGACCGGCACGTCTGGATGCCTGATCTTCGCGGCGACGGCTGCCGGCGTGCCATAGCCCATCGAACCCGAAGTAGGCGCGAGTTGGGTCCCAAGTTGGCGGTACTTGCGGAACCGATGCACCCAGATGGCGTAGTTGCCGGCGCCGTTGCAGATGACCGCCTCGGGCGGCAGACGCTGGTCGAGCCAACGCAGCACCTCGCCGAGTTGCAACGTGCCGGGGTTCTCGGGGCTCGCCGCCGTCGTCGCGAGGTAGGCGCCGTGCAAACGGTCCGTGTGCTCGGCCCAGCGCGGCTCATTGGTCCCTGGGCGTTCGGCGAGTGCCATAGCCGCCGCATTGACGCCCGCAGGCACGGCCAGATCAGCGCGATAGACCCGTCCGAGTTCCTCCGGATGCGGATGGATGTGGACAATGGCCTGGTCGGCGCGGCCTTGGTGTGGGAAGCGCCGGTAGCTGTCGCTGGACGCCTCGCTCATCCGCGAACCGAGCGCGAGGATCA
The DNA here is from genome assembly GCA_028279345.1 of Geminicoccaceae bacterium. Classification (GTDB taxonomy): domain Bacteria; phylum Pseudomonadota; class Alphaproteobacteria; order Geminicoccales; family Geminicoccaceae; genus JAAAPF01. Next base: position 16,664 of record JANQNY010000014.1, on the reverse strand, counting down.
GGTCGGCGGACGCGATGTAGTCCCCCAGTTCCTGGTTGACGGTGAGCCCGACATGACCGGCGTAGCAGGGGTGCAGGTTGTCGATCAGCGCCTGTCGCCTGAAACCGACGCCGACCGGCAGTCGCCACGCCTCGGCGAAGCGCGCGAGCGCCGCGTGCCCCGAAGGCGTCCATCCGCCGCCGCCGACCATGAGAAACGGTCGCTGGGCCAACGCCAGACGCTCGGCGATCTCCTCAGTCATTGCCGGCTCGAGAGCCGCCTCGCGAACGAACACGGGCGGCGCGTCGGCGACCTCGGTCTCACCGAACAACACGTCTTCGGGCAGAGAGATGACCACCGGCCCCGGGCGGCCGGCAAGCGCGGTCGCGAAGGCCCGGTGCATCACCTCCGGGATGCGCTCGGCGCGATCGACCTCGAACGCCCACTTTGCGAGGGGACCGAAGAACGCCGTGTAGTCGACCTCCTGGAACGCCTCACGACCGCTGAAGGCACGGTCGATCTGCCCGACAAGCAGCACGAGCGGCACGGAGTCCTGGCGCGCGACATGGACAGCCGGACTGGCGTTGGTGGCACCGGGACCGCGCGTGACAAAGGCTATGCCGGGCCCACCCGTCAGGCGCGCCCAGGCGTCGGCCATCATCCCTGCCCCGCCCTCCTGTCGACAGATCACGAACTCGGTACCGGACGTGTCGTAGAACGCGTCCAACGCGGCGAGATAGCTCTCCCCTGGCACACCGAAGACGCGCTCGACGCCGTTCAGCACGATCTGGTCGACGAGAATGCGCCCGCCAGTGCGCATCGCCATGCTTTTCTCCCAGATCGGCGTCGGGCCGAGCCGAGTGGCGCCTGAACAGGCGCGAACCTACGACCCCGAGACGGCGCGCTCTTCCAACATGGCAATGAGACCGTCGACGCCGCGCTGTTGCACGATCGAGGCGAACTCGCTGCGCTGCGAGATCGTCATGCTGACACCTTCGATTTCGACGTCGATGATCTTGGGCGTACCGGAACGGTCGCGGACACGCCAGTCGATGCCCACCGGCTCGCGGATCCTGGGTCCCACGAGGCGTGTTTGCACCTTAACGTCTTGCGATCCAGCCGATTGGGCGCCAACGACCTCGATCTGCTCGCCGCCATAGTCGCCGATCCGGCGTGCATAGGTCGCCAGCACATACTGCTGGAACGCCGAATCATAGGCCGCGCGCTGGTCGGCGCTGAGAGTGCGATACGGCGGACCGAGGGCGAGCTGCCCGATGTAGGTGAGGTCGAAGGCCGACAGCAGGATGTCGCGGATCTGAGCCCGCTGCTCGCCGACATTGCCTTCGCCGCCTAGGACAGCAGTGGCTCGATCGGCGACATTCTCGACGAACGTACCCGCCTGGCCGGCGTCGAGAGCCGCGGCTGGTGCCGCCAACCCGAGGACTAGGCTGAGCGTGAGCAAGAGACAGCGCATGGCGGATAGCATTTCGGACCCCCCGTTTGCTGAAGACCGCCGAAGCAGCCTCGACCGCGGAATGATCAACCTTATGCGCAGGCTCAAGGCAAGCAATCTCACCGGATCGGACGCCGGGTACCGCCAGTGGGTTGACAGTCGTACCGCGCCCTGCGTCATGCAGCCATGCATCCATCCGGCGCGATCTCCCTCTGCCTGCTCCTTTCCGCCTGCGCGGCATTCGATAGTGGCTCAAGTCCTTCAGCCGAAGCATCGCGGCTGGACGTCGCAACCGTCCGCTCGCTTGATCTTGAAGCGCTCGACCGGTGCGCCGAGGGCGTCTGGACACCAGTCGACGTCACCGCCGCTGAAGGGACCCGGGCGACGCTGGAGGCGTGGCGCGCAGACCGTTGCGCGACGACGCGGCGGCTGAACTTCTTGGTGGCCGAAGCTCCTGGCGGACGCGATTTGGCGGTGACGGCGCTGTTGCCCGGTACCACGCAATTCACACCAGCCGAGCAACGCTCGGCAGCCCCGGCAGTTCTGGAACGCGTAGGCGAGCGGACCTGTGACAAGCGCATGGTCGTGACGACAGAAAGCATGGGCGATGCCACCGAGGTCTGGACGGTCGATACGTGCGGTACCGTGCATCGCGTCCGCGTCGGCTGGGACCGCGCAGCCGCTCCTGTGCTCGTAATCGAATCGCTGCCGCCATCATAAAGCTGTCACCAACCGGCACTACTTCTGCCGGTGCGTTGTCGCCGACCCGGCATGGTGTGGCGACGACTCGTCCACCCAACTACCGGGGCGTCCGAGCGGGCGCCCTATTTTTTTCCGGCGCCCGGTCCTCCAGCCTAGTCGTGGCTTGGCGCCGTGCCGCGGCGGATCAGCCAGAAGATCGCAACGAAGCCGAAGGCGAACAACGCCAGCCCGGTGCCGTAAAACACGCCGCTGGTAGCGAAGCTCGCCATGACGAGGCCCAAAAACGCCAGCAACCCCATCGCCGCACCAAAGTACCAAACGCCCATCCGCGCCGCTCCTCTCTCAAGCTTGGCCCGTCGGTTCGGCCGAGCCGGGCAGTTCGACGAGATCCTTGTACGAATGCCAGGTCGCATGGCCAATGAGCGGTAGCGCGACGATGAGCCCCAGATACAGCGTGGCGAGGCCCGCACTCGTGAAGAGCACGATCAGCAAGCCCCAGAGCGCCATCGCCTTGGCGTTGACGGCGACGGCCTGGACGCTCGTGGCCATCGCCTCGATCACGTTGGCATCGGGACGGTCCAGGAGGAGGGGGATCGAAACGGCGCTGATGGCGAACGTGCCCGCCGCGAGCACCGCGCCGACCGCGGTGCCGAAGATCAGGAACGGAATGGAGCTCGGCTGCAGGAAGGTCTCGACCAGCAGGTTGTCGATCGAGGGAACATTGCCGATCCCGTAGTAGAGCATGAAGATGAGCGCGGCGATCCGCGCCCAGAGGATCAGGACGAGCAGCAGCGCGACCCCCATCAGCGCGATTTGCGAGGGATTGCGTCGCCAGGCGCCGAACACCTCGCCGAGCGACACGGGTCGGCCGAGCGCCCGCTGGCGACTGATCTCGTAGAAGCCGGTGCAGGCGATGGGCCCGATGATCAAGAAGCCCGCCGTGATCGGCAGAACGAGGTAGAAGACATCCGCGAGGAACAGGCCGGCGGTGATCAGGTAGCCGGCCACGGCGAAGACCACGCCGTAGCTGAGCGAAGTGACCGGTGCCGCCATCAAATCTTGCCACCCCGCGGCCAACCACCGCCACGGCCGGTCGAGGTCGACCCGACGGATCGCCGCGCGCGGCTTGGCGTACGCTGGAACGGTCTCGGCCATGTGCGCCTCCCCCAGGTGCTTCCACCTATGCATAGTTCCACAAAGCGGGGTTGTTGATCCACATCAAGGTCGCGTGTGCGGGGCGAGGCCATTGGCAAGGCGCCGCTGCACCGAGGGGGGTCGGTTGCCGGTCGTCCAATCGGCGACTTCAGCGAGCGAGAGATCGGGCCTCCCCGTTCGGCTGCCGTTTGGAGGACCCATGTCGACGCTTGCTGCCACGACCGGCCCGGTCGCCCAATCACGAAGCACGGACTACGTCGAGAACGTGGTTCGCTGGTTCGTCATCGCGACCATCTTCTGGGGCGTCGTGGGCTTCATCGCCGGCACCTTCATCGCCTTCCAGCTAGCCTACCCCGAGCTCAATTTCGGCCCGGCTTGGCTGAATTTCGGCAGGCTGCGGCCGGTTCACACCTCGGCAGTCATCTTCGCCTTCGGTGGCAACGCGCTGATTGCCACGTCGCTCTATGTGGTCCAGCGCACCTGTCGACAACGACTGTTCGGCGGCCAGTATTTGGCGCTCTTCATCTTCGTTGGCTATCAGCTCTTCATCGTGCTCGCGGCCTCGGGCTACTTGCTCGGCATCACGCAATCCAAGGAATACGCCGAGCCCGAGTGGTACGTCGACATCTGGCTGACCATCGTCTGGGTTGCCTACTTGGTCGCCTTTGCCGGGACCCTGATGACCAGGCGCGAGAGCCACATCTATGTGGCGAACTGGTTCTATCTCGCCTTCATCGTCACCGTCGCGATGCTGCATATCGTCAACAACCTGGCGATGCCGGTGTCATTTGGGGGTCCCAAGAGCTATCCGCTGTTCGCCGGCGTCCAGGACGCGATGACGCAATGGTGGTACGGGCACAATGCCGTCGGTTTTTTCCTTACGGCAGGCTTTCTCGGCATCATGTACTATTTCGTGCCGAAGCAGGCAGAACGACCGATTTACTCTTACCGCCTATCGATCGTGCATTTTTGGGCGTTGATCTTCTTGTACATCTGGGCGGGTCCGCACCACCTGCACTACACGGCTCTGCCCGACTGGGCGCAGGTGCTGGGCATGACCTTCTCTATCATGCTCTGGATGCCGTCCTGGGGCGGCATGATCAACGGCCTGATGACGCTCTCTGGGGCCTGGGACAAGCTCCGCACCGACCCGGTACTGCGGTTCCTCGTCGTTTCCGTCGCCTTTTACGGAATGAGCACGTTCGAGGGCCCGATGATGTCGATCCGTCAGGTCAACGCGCTCTCGCACTACACCGACTGGACCGTCGGCCACGTGCACTCCGGTGCCTTGGGCTGGGTCGCCTTCGTCAGCTTCGGCGCAATGTACTACCTCGTGCCCAAGCTGTGGCGGCGGCAGGGGCTCTACAGCCTGCGGCTTGTCGAGTGGCACTTCTGGATCGCGACCTTGGGGATCGTCCTCTACATCACCTCGATGTGGGTGTCGGGCATCATGCAGGGCCTGATGTGGCGCGCCTATGACAGCCTCGGCTTCCTGCAGTTCTCCTTCATCGAAACGGTGGAGGCGATGCACCCCTTCTACGTCATCCGGGCGCTGGGCGGCGTGCTGTTCCTGATCGGCGCCCTGATCATGGTCTACAATTTGTGGCGAACGGCCCGTGGCGACGTCGCGACCGAAAAGGTCGACGCGGGCGCGCCCGCCGCCGTTCCGGCCGAGTGAGGAGCGCGTCCGATGCCCTGGAAGCAGCACGAAGTCTTCGAGACGCGCACCGTGGCGCTCACCGCCGGCATTCTCGTCGTCGTCGCTGTCGGTGGCATCGTCGAGATCGCACCCCTCTTTTCGATCGAGAACACGATCGAACGGGTCGAAGGCGTGCGCCCCTACAGCCCCCTGGAGCTCGCGGGACGTGACATCTACATCCGCGAGGGCTGCTACGTCTGTCACAGTCAGCAGATTCGGGCGCTGCGGGACGAGGTCGAACGCTACGGCCACTACAGTCTCGCCGCCGAGAGCATGTACGACCATCCCTTCCAGTGGGGGTCGAAGCGCAACGGCCCCGACCTCGCGCGGGTTGGCGGCAAGTATTCGAACGAGTGGCACGTCGCGCACCTGCTGGACCCGAGGGCGGTCGTGCCTGAGAGCATCATGCCACCCTATGCATTCCTGCTCGACGGCGAGCTCGAGCCGGAAAGCTACGCTGCCCATCTGATTGCCTTGCGTCGCGTTGGCGTGCCCTATGACGACGAGATGATCGCGAGCGCCGCCTTCGACATGCGGAACCAAGCTAGTCCGGACGGCGATTGGCAAGCGGTTCAAGCGCGCTATCCGAAGGCCACGGTCGGCGATCTCGACGGCGATCCCGCCCGGCTTACGGAGATGGACGCACTCGTCGCCTACCTGCAGATCCTCGGGCGCATGGTCGATTTCAGTGACGTCGATCCTGCCGTGCTACGTCAGCACTAGGAGCGGGCGGTGGAAAACGGCGGCCTGATGAATGCGCTCTACGAGTTCTGGCTGGTGGGCATGATGCTCATCTTCCTCGGAATCGTCTGGTGGGCGTTCAAGCCGAGCAATCGGAAGAAGTGGGAAGAGCGCGGACGCATTCCGTTCAAGGAGGAGGAAAGCTGAGATGGCGGGCAAGCCCGAGAAGGACCCCGTCACGGGTGTCGAGACCACCGGCCATGAATGGGACGGCATCAAGGAGCTGAACACACCGCTGCCGAGCTGGTGGGTTTACACCTTCTATGCAACCATAGCGTTTTCGGTCGTCTGGTTCATCCTCTTCCCGGCGATCCCCTACGGTCCCGGCGCGACGACCGGGCTCACGGGGTCCACGGCGCGTGAAAGTGTCGAAGCGAGCATCGCCGAAGCCCAGTCTGCCCGCGCCGCCATCAACCAGCAGATCGTCGATGCCAACCTCGACGACATCCAGAGTGATCCGGACCTCCTGAACTACGCGCTCACCGGAGGCCGCATCGTCTTTGCCGACAATTGCGCGCCTTGCCACGGCGTCGGCGGCAGCGGTCAGCTGAACTACCCCATTCTCGCCGATGATGCGTGGCTCTGGGGTGGAACGCTCGATGCCATCCAGCAGACGGTCGTCTACGGCGTCCGCAATCAGGAGTACGAGCTGGACGCGCGGTTTTCGCTCATGCCCAACTACGGTTCAGATGGTCTCCTGACCGGCGAGGAGATCGCTGCGGTCACCAACTACGTGCTCACACTATCCGACGCCGAGCCAGAAGACCCCGCTCTGGTCGAGTCTGGCGGCGTCATCTTCGCCGAGCAGTGCAGCGCCTGCCACGGGGAGGACGGCAAGGGGATGAGCGATCTGGGCGCCCCCAATCTGACCGACGCGATTTGGCTCTATGGTGGCAGCTACGAGGAAATCGAGCGGCAGCTATGGCAACCGCGCCACGGCGTGATGCCGGGCTGGATCGACCGTCTGGACCCCGCCGCGATCAAGATGGTCTCGTTATACGTGCATAGTCTAGGTGGTGGTCAGTAGCAAAAAGCCATCGCCTGAGTTGGCAAGTATCTTCGCAGACTCCAAGCATTTGTGCGCGCGTTAAGACAAGGTTAAGCCTTGACAACGATGATGCTTCATACGATCAGCAGATCTATAGTAATGTAAAGCTACGTCGATGCCCAAACAGGCTCTCGATCTTTTTGCCCACAGTGCGCCTCCGCCCAGCGCGCCGGCAGCTCGCAGCACGCAGTCGACTGACCCAGGAGCAGCTCTCAGCGCTGTGGACTTGGCCGTCGGAGCTGTTGAGACGAAGCCCGTGCAGGTGTTCACGCAGCGGCTGCCGGAGCAAGCGGGGGCAAACGACGTCACGCGCCTTCCTACACCGGTCGCCACTCACCGGATTGAAGCAGCGAGGCATGCCGCGGAAAGCGCTTCCGCGAGAGCAAACGACATGGCCCTGGACGTGCCGCGCTTGGATCAGGCGTTGCGCATCGCTGGGCTCATTGTCACCAGTGCTACCCTGCTCTTGGCGTGCGTGGTCACGTGGCTGGTGGTTGCGCCGCCGCAGTGACATTTTCCACGACGTATCTACCTGCGCGCCGTTGACTGGAGAGACGGCGCCTGTACTCTCGCGATTCGCGATATTCATGCAGAGATTTCAATTTTTGCGCTAGCCATTCCGTTTGAAGCGGCTCGGCATCGCCCGGCGCTCCACGTTGGAGACTAGCAATGGACTTCGTGCGCGTCGGCGCAGTCCTCGTCCACGCCAGGCGTGACGGGAACCGCAGCGCGCCCACGCTCGTGATGAGCAACACGCTCGGCGCCGATCTGCGGCTCTGGGAGCGGGTCGTCGCCTATCTCGAGGAGCGCTGCTTCGTCATCCGCTATGACCAGCGCGGTCATGGGCTGAGCGACCTAGGCGCCGGCGGCGCCAGCCTAGACGACCTTACCGACGACCTAGCTGGTCTACTCGACCAGCTCGACACGGGACCGAGCACCATTTGTGGCCTTGGTCTTGGCGGTCTCACGGCGCTGATGCTCAGCCAGCGCCGACCGGAGCTCGTTTCGGGGCTGTGTTTGCTGGGCACTGTGGAAGATCGCGCAGCATCGGTAGATGCCCAAGCCAAGCTGCGGCGGTCGCGCTCCGAGGGCCTCGACGGGATTGCCGACGATGTCATGCGGACCTGGTTCGCTGAGCCGTTTCGAGACCAGCGCGCCGACGAAGTGCGCGGCTGGCGAATGATGCTGACGCGGACACCGCGCGCGGCCTACGACGTGGGACTGCACGCTCTAGCAGGTGCCCGTGTCGACGACGCGGTGGCCGCCGTGCGCGTGCCGACGCTGTGCATGCTCGGCTCGGCCGAGCCAGGAGCGCGACGCCGCCAAGCTCACAGCTTGGTCCGCAACATCGGCGGTGTCTCGGTGGAAGAGATCGCCGGCGCGGCACACCTTTCCCCGGTCAGCCATCCGGGACCCATCGCTGCAGCGCTGCTCGCTCTCCTGGACGCGTGCCGCCAACGCTAACGTACGCTTCTCACGTGGTCCCGTGCTCCAAGATGTCACACTGTCGCACAGAGTGTCCGGTACACGCCCGCCGTTGACGTCGATCGCGCCGTCGGTGCCCCCATCGTCGAGTTGCGCCGGGCGACGGTGAACTAAGGCGCCGTCACGACCACCGACGATGTCTCGCTGGCACTGCGCCCCGGCGAGATCATCACGCTGATCGGGGCCAATGAGGCTGGCAAGTCGACCGTCGTGCGGCTCGTCATGGGCATCGTGAAGCCCTCGGCCGGCGACGTCCTGCGCAAATCGCCGCTGTCCGTCACCTATGTGCCGCAGCGCTTGAGTGTCGATCCTACCCCGCCGTTCACGGCCGACCGCCTGCTCGGCCTGCCGCACCCAAGGACTTGCGGCGAGAAGCACGCGGTCCTCGAGCAGGTGGGCGTCGCCGGGCCGCTCGGTTGCTTCGTCATGTGGCGATGCTCGTGCTCTTTCTTTTGTCGCGGAGCGGCGCGTTCATCGCCGGGATCTACGCCAGGCGCTGAGACCTCCTACCTCAGATGTGGCGATTCTTGAGCACCTCCAAGAGCCCCTCGGTCGCAGGCGGCAGGTCCGTCACTGTCGCGCCCTGGAGCGCAGGCAGGATGCGCTTCGCCAGCTGTTTGCCAAGCTCGACGCCCCACTGGTCGAAGCTGTTGAGGCCCCAGATCTGGCCCTGAACGAAGATCTTATGCTCGTAGAGCGCGATGAGCCGTCCCAGCGAGTAGGGCGTCAGCTCGTCATAGATGATGCTGGTCGTCGGCTGGTTGCCGCTGAACAGCTTGTGGGGCAGCAACGCCTCGAGCTCATCGCCCATGAAGCCTTGCGCTTCCAACTCGTGCCGCGCCTCCTCGGGCGTCTTGCCGAACGCGAGTGCCTCGGTCTGCGCGAGGAAGTTGGCCAAGAGACGCTGGTGGTGGTCACCGAGCGCCGTGCCGCTGCGTGCGGCGACGATGAAGTCTGCCGGGATCAGCTCGGTGCCCTGATGCAGCAGCTGAAAGAACGAATGCTGCGCGTTGGTGCCCGGCTCACCCCAGACGATCGGTCCGGTCGTGTAGTCCACGCGCCGGCCGTCGCGCCTCGCGGACTTGCCGTTGCTCTCCATGTCGGCCTGCTGGAGATAGGCGGCGAAACGCTGCAGGCGCTGATCGTAGGGCAGAATGGCCTGGCAGACGGCGCCCAGGAAATTGCGGTTCCAGACGCCGACGAGCCCCATGAGGATCGGCAGGTTGCTGTCCATCGGCGCGGTGCGGAAATGCTCGTCCATGGCGTGGGCGCCGTCGAGCAGCTGGGTGAACCGGTCGAAGCCGCAGCCTAGCGCGATCGGCAGGCCAATGGCCGACCAAAGCGAGTAGCGACCGCCAACCCAGTCCCAGAAGCCGAACATGCGATCGTGGTCGATGCCGAAGCCGCCCACGGCCTCGGCGTTGGTCGAGACCGCCACGAAGTGCTTGCCGACCGCCGCCTCCCCCAAGCGCGTGACGAGCCAGTCGCGGGCACTCCGCGCATTGGTCATCGTCTCCTCGGTCGTGAAGGTCTTGGAGGCGACGACGAACAAGGTGCGCTCGGGCTCGAGGTCCCGGAGAACCCGCGCAAGGTGCGAGTCGTCCACGTTGGAGACAAAGTGCGTCCGCAGCTCCGGGCGGGTGTAGGGCCAGAGCGCGTCCACCACCATCGCCGGCCCCAGATCGGAGCCGCCGATGCCGATATTGACGACGTCGGTGACACGTTCACCCGTGGCGCCGCGCCAGACGCCGTCCCTGACCTCCCGCGTGAAGTGATCGAGGCGCGTCAGGACGGCATGCACCTCGGGCATCACGTCCGTGCCGTCGACGTAGATCGGTCGTCCGGAGCGGTTGCGCAGGGCTACGTGCAGAACCGCTCGGTTCTCCGTCGTGTTGATGTGCTGGCCAGCGAACATCGAGTCACGGTGCGCCTCGACACCGGTCTCGACGGCGAGCGCATGCAGGAGGTGCATCGTCTCGCCGGTGACCCGCTGCTTCGAGAAGTCGACGAAGAGGTCATCTAGCCCAAACGTGAACCGCTCGAACCGGCGCGCGTCGGCGCCGAACAGCTCACGTAGATGGCGGCCCCGCTGCTTCAGCGCATGGACCTCGAGGTTCTGCCACGCCTTGCCTTGCGTCAGCTCGGTCATCGCGCAGGTGTCTCCGGAAAAGTAGCTTGCAGGCGGCGCTCTTGCCCCACTGCCAAGCGACGTACCCATGCGCAAGGGCCACGTCCATGCCTCACCGCTATTCGACCGAGCGCGCGCGTTCGAACGCAAGCCCAGCCCCTACGACTTCGATATCAGCCCCCTTGCGGCCCACGAGCTGCAAGCCGACCGGCATACCATTGTCGCCGTGGCCACATGGTAGCACCAATGCCGGCTGCTGACTCACGTTGAGCGGATAGCTGAACCCCGCCCACTCGGTCCACCGTTCGAGCCTACTGCCCGGAGGGACCTCATGACCCGCGGCGAAGGCGGTGAAGGGCGTTGCCGGCGAAACCACTAAGTCCAAGCTTTCGGTGAGTAGAGCTTCCATCGCCGAGCCGAATCGGGCCCGCTCGTCCTGGGCTTGCAGTATCGCCTGCCGGTCGAGTTCGGCGCCCGCGCTCGCGACTTCGAGAAGACCCGGGTCGAGCTGCGCGCGAAGCTGCTCCGGCACCATCTCCACGCGCCGCGATGCGCCCAGGCACCAGTACCTCCAAAACAGCTCGACGACATCGACCTCGGGTAGCTCGAACCGTTCGAGCTCGGCACCGAGGTCGGCGAGCAGCCCGAGGCCCAGCTCGAACAACCGCGAGACGTCCTGGCTCACGTCACCGTTCGGTGGTCGGCGCCAGACGCCGACCCGGCGGCCGCGCAGATCCGGGTCCAAGCGATCCAGATCGATCGAAGCCGCGAAGCTGCCATGCCAGTCGCGCGGGTCCGAGCCGGCCAGAACGGACAGCATCAGCGCCGCGTCGGCCACCGAGCGCGCCATCGGCCCAAGGTGGGAGACCGTGCCGAACGGGCTGAGCGGATAAGCGGGAACCCGACCGAAGGTGGGCTTGATGCCTGTCGTGCCGGTGAAGGCGCACGGGATCCGGATCGAGCCGCCCCCATCCGTGCCGAGGTGCAGAGCACCCATGCCGGCCGCTGCGGCCGCTGCCGCACCGCCCGACGAGCCGCCGGGCGTTCGATCGAGGTCCCAAGGGTTGCGCGTGACGCCGGTCAAGGCGCTGTCCGTGACGGCCTTCCAGCCGAACTCCGGCGACGTGGTAAGCCCGATCAGCACGGCGCCGCTCGCGCGCAACCGCGCCGTCGCCGGCGCATCCTCGATGCACGGTGTGGCCGGCGTCGTCCTGCTGCCATAGCGGACCACCCAGCCCTCGACCCAGATCAAGTCCTTGATGGTCGTGGGCACCCCGTCCACGGGCCCGAGCGGCGTCCGCGCCCGCCAACGGCGCTCCGACGCACGCGCCGCCGCCCTTGCGCCCGTGTCGTCGACGAAGCGGAAGGCGTTGCTCTCGGGGTTGCTGCTCTCGATATGGGCGAGGACAGCGTCAGTGACCTCGATCGGCGAGAGGGCATGCGCACGATAGGCCTCGACCAACTCGGTGGCCCCGAGCCTGCAGAGCTCGGGCGCGTTGGTCAGCGGCGTGGTAGCTGTCGTCGCCACTACGGTACAAACGCGCCGCTGTGCGTCTCTCTCAGTTCCGCTTTCTGGATTTTCCCCATCGCGTTCCGCGGCAGCGCACGCACAAGGAAGATCCGCTTTGGCTGCTTGAACCGCGCAAGATCGCCCGCGACCGCTTCCTCGATGTCGGCCTCGCCGAGGCTCACGCCGGGCTTGAGTGCCACGAAGGCCGTGACACCCTCACCGAAATCGGGATGCGGCAGCCCGACCACCGCACTCTCAGCGACACCAGGTATTGCGTCGATCAGAGCCTCGACCTCGGCCGGATAAACGTTGAAGCCACCGGAGATGATGAGGTCCTTCTCCCGGCCGACGATGGAAACATAGCCACGCTCGTCGATAACCCCCAGATCGCCCGTGACGAACCAGCCGTCGTCGCGAAACTCCTCCTCGGTCTTCTCCGGGAGCCGCCAATAGCCTTGAAAGACATTCGGGCCGCGCACTTCGATCACGCCGATCTCGCCAACATCGAGGACGCGCCCGGTCTCGGGCTCAGCGATCCGGACCTCCACACCCGGCAGCGGAAAGCCAACCGTGCCCGACCGCCGTTCGCCGTCATAGGGGTTGGACGTGATCATGTTGGTCTCCGTCATGCCATAGCGCTCGAGGATCGCATGGCCGGTGCGCTCCTCGAACTCTCGATGCACCTCGGCAGATAGCGGCGCTGAGCCGGAGACGAAGAGCCGCACATGCGCGACCAACTCGCGGGTGAGCTCGGGCCGCGCCAGGAGCCGCGTGTAGAAGGTGGGCACACCCATCATCGCCGTCGCGCGCGGTAGATCGGCGAGAACCTGGGAAGGGTCGAAGCCCGGGTGAAACAGCATCGAGCCGCCCGACAGCATCGACGTGTTCGTGGCGACGAAGAGCCCGTGCGTGTGGAAGATCGGCAGCGCGTGAAGGAGGACATCGTCGCCCGTGAAGTGCCAATAGTCGACGAGCGCCCTTGCGTTCGAAAGCAGGTTCGCGTGGGTCAGCATCGCGCCCTTCGAGCGGCCCGTTGTCCCGGAGGTGTAGAGGATCGCAGCAAGGTCGTCGCCTTCCCTGGCGATCGGCTCGAAGCCGTCCTCCGCCTCGACCAACCGTTGGGCCAGCGTCCCGTCGCGCTGGGCGCCCAGCGTCTCGAAATGCGCCTCCTCCTCGCTTGCAACTGGAACCAGCTCCTCGCTCCGAACGGGCGTCGCCACGAGTACGCGCGGCTCAGCGTCACCGACGAAGAACGCCACCTCCTGGCGCGTGTAGGCCGTGTTCAGCGGCAGGAACACGCCACCTGCGGCAACCGTGCCCAGGTAGAGCGCGATGGCTTCGAGCGACTTGTCGATCTGGGCGGCGACCCGATCGCCCGGCCGCACACCGAGCTCGACGAGCACGCGCGCGCAGCGACGCGCCATCGAGAACATCTCGACCGAGGTGACCGACCGCCCGTCGGGCGTCGTCGCGAGGGTCCGATCCCGCACGGTCGCTGCAGACTGAAGCGCTGCAAAGAGGTTCTGTTCCATAGCGCCGCGCCCCTCCAAGAGCACATCGGCTCATGAGCACACGGCGCGGGCTGCTGGCAAGCCTCCCCCGTCGTCGAGGACCCCAGCGAAGAACGTCTCGATCCGTCGAAGATGCCAGAGCCCCTGGCGGTCGTGGAAACCGAGATGGCCACCACCTGCCGCCATGGCGACCGCGACCGCGCCATATGCCGCCTCTCGGTAGGGTGCGGCTGGCACGAACGGGTCATCGATCGCGTGCACCAGAAGCGTGCGCCGGTCGATCGTGGCCAGATGCGCGAGTGGGCTCGCCTCGCGGTAGTACTGCTCGGCGTCCCGAAACCCGTGGCGCGGCGCCGTGAAGCGGTCGTCGACCTCGAACAGCGAGCGCGCGGCGGTGATCCTGGCCCGCTCAGCCGTGTCGAGACAGGCGTTGGGATTGAGGTATTCGGCCTTGAGCGCGCGCAACAGATAGGCCTGGTAGAGGCGGTTGCGCGGGGCGTGGAGAACCTCGGCCGCGGCCACGAGGTCGAGCGGCGCGCAGACGCTGGCGGCCCCCAGCAAGCGGCCATCGACTGCACCGCGCCCCAGGTAGTTCAGGAGGATGCAGCCGCCTAACGAGAACCCGACGGCCACGAGCCCCGTGGCCGCTTCGAGCTGCGCGAACGCGGCTTCAAGGTCCTGGTAGCGCCCGGCATGCGACCAGTCGCGACACGTGGCCTGCGAGGGACCGGCGCCACGCAGGCTCAAGCGATAGACCGGGCTGCCTCGACGCGTGAAGAAGGCGCTCGCGGCGAGCACATAGCGGCTGGTCTCACAGCCGCCGAGCCCATGCACCAACACCACCGTGGGCCGACCCGGTACAATCCGCACCGGCGCGTCGCAACTAGCTTGCAAGACGTCGCCGTCCGGGAGCGGCAGGCTGACCCGGCGCCCCGCGCCGCCGGGCAGCCGCCCAACACCCATGAGCGGATTGCGAATGGTCTGTAGATGAGGTCCGTACCAGGGAAAGCGTGGATGAAACGGCTCGAGCTGCATGAGCGCCGATCAACCGTCGGCCCCGGCCCCCGTCAAGCTGCCTAGATGACGCCGGCCCGGAGCCGCTCGGCGAAGGTGGGCGCGTCTCCCGGCGCCACGTCCTCGGGCTCCGCCGCAGGGCCAGCGCGCGTCGTGTTGGGCGCAGCCTTTTCCACCGTGACGACTTGGTGCCGAACCTCCTCTGCGCGCTCACGGGCGACGTCTGCGAGGTGGTTCTGGAAAGTGCCGATCAGCGCATCCTTGGCCTTGGAGCCCTGAGATGAACCGAACTCGAAGGCGAAGGCATCGGACACCATCTTGAGCAACACGCCCGAGACCGTCGTCACGAGACCGAACTCGGTCGTCGTCAGCTCGGCTATGAACACCGTCGCCACGCAGCCGCTGAGACCCAAGAAAGCAAAGGCCAGCATGAGGTGGGCGCGCGCATTCCCGCGGCTCGATTGGGCGAGCCGCGCGTCCCGCACGCGCGCCGACACCCGATCCTCCAGGACCCGCTCGTCCGCGCGGTTCTCGATCTCGGCGAGCTTGATCTGCAGTTCGGCCTCCGCCTTGCCGTTAGCGCGGAGCCGCTCGAGGATCAGTTCGGGGTCCGTCGAGCCCGGCACGCCGGCAACGGTCGCGGCCGTCGTGACCACCTGCTCCGCGACCTCACCCGCATGTTTGCCGCCGAGCTTGGTGACGAGCGACGGTAGCACCTTGGCGGCGATCGTCGCGGCAATGGGGATCAAGAAGGGAAGCACCTCAGCAAACCTCCGTGTCCAACGCCGTAGCTGTGCAACGGGCGATCACCGGACGCTGCGTCACGGCGGCAAAAACTGGGTCGAGTGCTGCGTGGGCACCGCTCGCCCACCGTTGCAGCGCCCGCAGACCGACACGAGGCCCCCGACCGGCCGAAGCGCCCAGCTTCGAAGTGCGAGGGCGCGTTGGCTCCACGTCAACCCGCCCGGGTCGCTGTGTCGGCGTCCACCTTTGCAACGGCGGCGCGGCGGAGCGAGCGCTCGTAGCTGCTCGTGATGCGTGGGTGCCGGCTCACTTCGGCAATCGCCGCATCGAGAACGGCGTAGCCGGGCGAACGCGTGGGTTCTCTGTTCCGCAGCTCAAGCAACACTTTAACAGCGTAGCGTAACTCGTTGCCATCCGGAGCGCACGGGCTCCGTGCTTCGTCGATCATCGGCAATCTCCCAAGGGCCAATGGAAGCCTATGGCCAATCCACTGCAGGCGATGACGACGCGCGTGCTGACCCAACTGATCGGTTCCGTCATGTCACCCCCAAGCGCTCGATCGTCTTCGCGTCGGGCTCTCCGGTTGCCGGCAAGCTCTGGTGTCGCTGCCAAGCGAGCAGCGCCGCGCGCGTCTTCGGCCCCCACCAGCCGTCGACGACGAGCTCGGCGCCGGCGGCATTGAGCGCGGCCTGGAGCGCCGCTACGCGCGCGCGATCCTCTATGAAGAGAACAGCTTCGTTCGCTCCCTGGTCGCGACGCGCCCGCGCGAAGGCCGCGGCCAGCTTCGTGTCGTACTGGTTCGCCTTGTAGCCGGGGCCGTTGTACCGCTTGGCGAAGTCCGCCCAGCGTTCGTCGCGCAGCTCATCCGCCAGTCCACTTGTTCGGATAAACGCGCACATGGCGTCGAGCTGCCGGCCCTCGCTCTCAGCCATAGCGTTAACAAACGGATCTATCCCACTGAATCCACATAGCTCGTGATTGAACCCCATCACTTGGCCGAGGCCCCACGAGCACGCTTGAAGAGCAGCGTCAGGATCGAGCTTGATCGCCTCCAACAGGCGGTCGTACTCGCCGCGCCCGCCCCGATAGTGCGCCTTCGTCCAACGGGGATAGGAAAGGTCCGGTCGCTCGTGATCGAACGCGCCGTCGCTCAGCCGGTGAAAGATATGCCCCTCGAAGAGGATGCGCGGCAGCTCACCGCCGGGCAGGAATCCGCTCCCCGCGCTCTCGACCTTGACCACAGCACGGACCGCCGCCGGCTCGACCCCAAGGTTGAGCGCGTTGCGCTTGATGTCGGCGCTGGACAGATACCGGGACATAACGCCTCAACCATCGATCAGATGCAGGTATTTTTTCCTATGATGATCAATGAGTCAACGCGTGCTTTGTCGCCTCGCGAAAATCAATTGGTCAAAGAGTGGTCGGAGCGGCGGGATTCGAACCCACGACCCCTTGTCCCCCAGACAAGTGCGCTACCGGGCTGCGCTACGCTCCG
>JANQNY010000082.1 GCA_028279345.1 Geminicoccaceae bacterium | reverse complement strand
GAGGTCGGCACCCAGGGCGCGCATCTTGCCCACTCCACGCGCCGCCGCGACCACCGCCGCAACCTCGGCGAAAGCGGCGTCGAGCGACTTGTCGAGCCGGCCCTCACGCGCAAGCACGGCCAGCGGGTCGAGATGCAGGTCGCCCGCGGCTTCGGCCGCGTCACCGCGACTGGTAAGCAGATCGAGCAATGCCTTGCCAAACGCGGCACCGCGGCTGCCAGCGTCGAGACTCACGGCCGCCATGTTGGTCAGCACGCCATCGAGCACGCAGCCGAGCTCTTCGGGCGCGGTCAGCACGATGCCCTCGGGCGCGCTAGCTACGGGATCGGCGATGGCGAGCCGGAGGCCATCGGCGCCACGCTGCAGGTCGTCGAGCGCCTGGCGGTTGGCCGTCGCCGGGTCGGGATGCGCCTGGCGCTGTTCGATGCGCCAGTGCGCACCGGCCGCGCGGCTGCCGCGCACATAGGGAAAGGTGCCCGGGACGCCCGCATCGATCGCCCCGTCGTCAGCGGCATAGAGCGGCTGAATGACGAGGCCGTCCTCAGTGCGGCCGACGAGCCGCTTGTCGAAATCGGCGCCCTTGAGCACCTTCTCGACCGCCGCACGCCACGCGTCGCGCGTCGCCGGCGGGAACTCGGCGAAACTCAGTTCGTCCAAGACGGCCCTCCCTCGAGGCGAACGGCGCAGCGTGCGCCGCCTCGCCGAGTTGACAGTAAACGGTCGCCTGGCGGCTTTACAGCCCGCTTTGGTGGCCTTCACTCGGCGAGCAGATCGACAAGCGGCTGCAGCCGAAGCTCATGCCCCGCCGGATGCAAACAAAGCCTGATCTTACCTGCGGTACAGCTTGTCCAGGTGCGGCAATGCAGCGCGGCGTCGCCCTCCAACTCGTCCGGCGGCTGCGGACACTCGGCAGCGCTCTTGAAGCGCTCGAGCCCCTGACCGATGTCGGCCTGATGCCAACGCCCAGCGATGGCCCGGCCCTCGAGCGGCACGATGCTGTCATCGAGACCATGCACGTGCACGAGCGTGCCGACCGGCGTCGTGCAACTTGCGGGCATGGGCTCCCAGAACCCGCCGCCAATGGCGACGTAGCTACCAAAGGTGCCGCCGCGTTGACAGGCGAGGTCCCAGACCATCGAGGCGCCTTGCGAGAAACCGGCGAAGACCGGGGGCTCGTCGACGATCGGAAAACGGGCGCACACGTCGGCGAGTACGGCGTCGATGAAGGCCAATTCGTCCCGGTTCTGCGCGGGGGAGCCCTGATGCGACCAACTGGTGACGCCGCGGGCGTCAGCTCGGCCGTTTGGGGCAACGAGAAGCCGTCCATGACGGTCTGCCAGCTCGACGATCGCGGCGTTGCCCATGATGCTGGCGCCGTTGGCGCGGTAACCATGGAAGAAGACCAGGAACTCGAGCGCTGCGCGGCCGTTCCACCCTTCCGGTGCGAGCACCTCGTAGCTGCCGCCTTCAATCCGGATGGTTTCGGCACGCGCCGGCAGAGCGGCGAGCAAGGCGCCGAGGCCGATCATCAATGCCCACATGCGCCAACGCTCCTTCGCGTCTCGCTATGCATTGCCTCCATCCAAGCCGGACCCTCGACTAAGCGTGTCGAACACGCGACCAGCGGCGCGCAGCGAAGAGCGCCGGCACGATGCACAGGCTCGAGAGGAGTGCGCATGCCGCAAGCCCGCCGATTTCGAACAGAGGTCGGTACAGCAGCGCACCGACTGCGACGGCAAGATAGGTGACCGCGCCGTAGAGGCCCAGCAGGGCGCCGGACTGCCGCGGATCGAGGTCGCTCAGCCGGCCGACCAACAGGTTCAGTCCGACATGGTTGACGAACCCCCAGGCGAGGGCCGCCGCGATCACGGCGGTGAAGGAATGCGCACCAATGGCAATGAGGGTGTAGACGGAGGCGAGCGCCAGGAACGCCGACGGCGCCGCACGCGCCACGCCGATGCGGTCGATCAGCTGGCCGAGCGGAGCCGCCAGCCCAAAGCCCACACCGTAGGCCAGGGGCGCCAGGCCGATCGCTGCCGTCGTGGCGCCCAACGCGTCGTGCAGGTGGGGACCCAGATAGCTGTAGACGCCGTAGAAAGCCGTCATGTAGGCCGCGACCACTCCGAGCGTCTCGCGAGCTCCGGGAACGCGCAGTGCCGTGAAGGGTGACGTCCGTTGCCCACGCGTCGCCGGCGTTCTCCAGAAGCCTACGGCCGCCACGCCCATCGCCAGGACGCCGGCAAAGGCCCCGATGCCACCCTGAACCACGCGCCAGCTCATCCACTCGGCGACCAGCGACGCCCCCGTGACACCGACTACCAAGCTCAGCGTCCACCCGGTGAGCACGGCGCTCAGCGTCGCGTTGGCGCGGCCTGGCAACGCGATCTGGCGGGCTAGCGCGTAGATCGCCGGCAGGCCCAAGCCGGCGGCCAACCCGGCGAGCCCCTGGGCGATGATGAGCACTGAGAGCGCCGGGGCGGCGGCGGCGAGCGCGAGCGACACTGCCAGGCTAGCAAGGGCCCAGACTAGTGCGCGCTGAGCGCCGAAGCGGTCGGCGAGTGGTGCCAGCGTCAGTGCGCTCAGGGCCGTCGCCGCGCCGTAGGCCACGGCCGCCAGCATGACGTCAGCCGCCGCGACGCCGTCGAAGGATCGCGCCACGAGCCCTGCGATCGGACTTAGCGAGAGGGAATTGGCGCCGATCGTGCCAATCGCGAGGACGAGTAGGGTGACGGTGAACACCGGCATGTTGACGCCCTGAATCCAGTTCGGCAAAAATACTCGAATGCAGAACCACGTTCCGGCAAGCAGAGATCGCATGGCTTCGAAAAATGCAGAAGATGTTCGGCCGGCGCCACGAGCGGAGCGCGCGTTGGACGCGTTCGACCGAAGGATCTTAGGTCTGCTCGCAGAGGACGCGGAGCAGAGCTTCGCGGAACTCGGTCGCAAGGTGGGCCTATCGGCGCCTGCCGTGCACGACCGGGTCAAGCGGCTGAAGCATCAGGGCCGGATCAGAGCCAAGGTGGCCGTGTTGGGCGGGGCCGCGGTCGGCAAGCCGCTGCTCGCCTTCGTCCATATCGATACGATCGGCTGGGGACCGAAGGATGCGTTGATGGTGCTCGGCAAACTACCCGAGGTTGAAGAGATCCACTCGGTGACGGGCGACACCTGCATGGTCATGAAGGTACGCTGCGCCAGCAGTCGAGCGCTGGAGGGCCTCTTGGAACGCGTCTACGCAACCGAAGGGGTTCGTGGCACGCGAAGCTACGTCGTACTTTCGACCTACCTGGAGCGAACCCCTCGGGCGGAGCTTACAGCCGAGCTAGAACGCAGGGTCGGCTGACCGAAGCTCCAGGTCTCGAACTAGTCGGCTATGTGCCAGAGCTTGCCGCCCAGGACGATCGCCCGCACCTCGAGCCGGTCGGGCGCCTCGACGCTCTCGCCGAGCACGTCGGTAAGCGTTCGCGGGCGCGCAACGCGGCGCAGCACGACAGCGTCTCCCGCACTGCCGATGGCGAGATCGGCAAGATCCGGACGGCCCATCCAGGTCGCCGGCGTGACCGTCACGGCGCTGATGACGTCGGTGAGACTCATACCGAGGTAGAGCAGCTTCTCCATCGTCACGAGATTGTCGTAGGCCGGACCGTCGATGCAGAGCGTGTGCACGTCGGAGCTGATCACGTCCGGCTGGAATCCGGCCGCCATCATCTGCCGGGCGGTCACCCAAGAGAACGAGCCATAGCCGTGGGCGACATCGAAGAGCACGCCGCGCTCGCGGGCGTCCAGGACAGCGTCGCGGACGCGGCCATCGGCGTGGCAGGGCGCGTTGGGATAGGGCCTGAAGCAGTGGGTCAGCACATCGCCCCGCCGGAGCGTCCGACAGACCTCGGCATAGGTCGGCGGCGGGACGTCGATGTGGCACATCACAGGCAACCCGACGCGCTCGGCCGCCTCGATCGCCAGATGCAGCGGCGTGAGGCCGTTGAGACCGCTGGTGCGCGCACCAATACGGACCTTGATGCCACGGACGAGGTCGGGATGCGCCATCGCGACGCGCGCGCACACGCCCGGCTCCAGCAGCTCGCGCTGCAGGCTCTCGCCGACCATGACCTCGCGCGAGAAGGCGTAGATGCCCGCGAACGAAATGTGGAGCAGCGCCAGGATCCGCGTCGCGGCGGGCTCGATGCAGAGCTGCTTGAAGCCTTCGAAGTTCCCGGCGCCGGCGGAACCGACGTCGAGCCACGTCGTCGTGCCGCAGCGCTTGGCCAGCGCATCCGCGTCGACACCGAGGGCGCTGCCGCCCCAATAGACGTGGGCGTGCATGTCGATCAGACCCGGCACGACGATGTCGCCCGCGGCATCGAACGTCGTGGCTGCAGGGCCCGCGGCATCCGCGACGAGGCCGTCCTTGAACGCAACGTCGCCGGTCGCATAGAAGCTGCGGCCCGGGTCGATGATCCGGCCGCCTTCGAGGACGAGGTCGTTCACCGCCGCCGGCTCCCGTTGTGCTGTCCTCACCTGGCGTGCCGACGCTAGCGAGCGGATCGGTGGCTGCCAACCGCGACTGGGGTCGAGCTTGGCGCAGGTTGGCGGGTAGGCTCAGGACCCGCCGAGACCGAGGGCCAAGAGCACGACGCTGACGACGATCACCGCCAGCGGCGTGGAGACGGCGATCGCCGTCGCGCACTCGGCCTCGGACGCTTGATAGCGGGCGGCGAAGAGATAGGGGTTCACGCCGATCGGCATGGCCGCGAGCACGACGGCCACCTGCGTCCACAGGGTCGGCAAATCGAACACCTGGGTGGCGAGAAAGAAGACCAAGAGCGGATGGACGAGACCCTTGAGCAGCACCAGCGTCAACACGACCGGTAGCGTCCCTCCGATCCTGAAACCCGCGAGCGCAGCACCCGTCGCGAACAGCGCACACGGGATTGCGGCTTGGCCCGCGAGCTCGGCGAAGGCGAGCGCCGTCGATGGCAGCGGGAGCTCGAGCCGGTTCCACGTCACGCCCAACAGAAGGGCCATCAGGATCGGGTTGGTCACAGTGCCGCGTACGACCTCGGCTGGGACGCGGGCGAGACCGCCTCTGGCACCGCGCGCGGCCTCCACCAGCACCGTCGTGAGCGTGAAGAACAGGATGGAGTGAAACGAGATGATCAAGAACAGGGGAAAGGCCCCCTCAGGGCCGATAACCGTGAGCACGACGGGGATACCGACCATCACCGTGTTGCCGTAGGCGGCGGCGAAGCCGAGGAGCACCGCCTCGTCGCCACGTTTCCGGAAGACCCGGCGGGCGAGTAGGCCACCCGTCGCGTAGATGACAAACGTGGCGGTGTAGAAGGTGACGAGCAGACTAGAAGCGTTGGCGGCGGAGGGTTGGGTGGTCGCAACCTTGGCAAAGAGCATCAACGGGATGGCGAAGTAGAAGACGAAGCCTGCGAGCGCGTTCCCGCTCCGCTCGTCGAACAGCGGGGTGAAGGTTGCAGCCCAGCCGCAGGCGATGAGACCGAAAATCGGCACGATGACGTCGACGACGGCGAGCACACGATCTCCAACCTACACCACGCCGAACTGCACGACCGACGCGACAGAGCATGGCGCCAGCGCGGGCTCCGCCGACGGGGCCCGTTTCCGTGCACCGCTGCAGCTTGTCGCGCGTAGAGCGCGGCATCGCGCTCGGCCAACGTGGTCGCGAACCTATCCCGCCGGTTCGTGCTTCAGCCCCACGGTCCCTGCGGCGTGATCGGGCGGCGCTACGCCGCCCGGCTCCGGCGCTCGAGCACCCGCCAACAGGCAACCGCCAGCGCCGACTTGAGCACCATCCCAATCAGGAATGGCGTCGCACCGACGGCCACGGCCTGGGAGAGCCCTAGGCCGACTGCGTAAGCGAGCCAGGCGACGCCCAAGGCCAGGATAAGCAGGTGACCCGCCAGCATGACGGTGAACGCGCTCAGCGGATGCCGGAGCAGGCCGCGCTCGGCGCTCGCACCCACCAGCATCGCCGCCAGAACAAACGCGACAAGATAGCCGGCGGTCGGCCCGACGAAATGGTGGATGCCCGCGGCCCCGCCGGCGAACACGGGTAGCCCGATCGCGCCCTCGGTGAGGTAGACCGCAACCGTGGCACCACCCAGCCGCCAGCCGTAGACGGCGCCGATCATGACCATGCCGAACGTCTGCATGGTCATCGGCACTGGCACCATGGGCACCTCGATCCAGGCGCAGGCGGCGAGGAACAACGTGCCCACGATGACCAGCAACAGGTGCCGCGGCCAAGAGCCGGCGCGCCACGTCGCCAAGCTCGCTCCCGGCGATGCCACCGGCCCCAGTCGCTGTTGCATGTCCGTCCCCGCTTTCTCACCGACGATCAATTGGAACTCCGGCCGTGATGGTGCCGCCGCCAAAAGCGCCGATCAAGCGGAAGGTGGCCCACGCCGGATGTCCGGTGCTCGACGTGAAGGGCGCGCGGCAACGAGCCCCGGAGGCTGACCGGGTCGCGCTTGACCTGCCAAGCTGGCAGCGCCCAAGCAAGGCGGAAGTACGCAGATACTCTTCGCGATCATCGTGGGCGGCATGCTCGGGTGGCGGACCGCAACGGCCGTCAGAGGGCCTTGAAGACCTTGTGCAGCGTTTGTCGGAACCACCTGTGCGCCGGGTCGTTCTGGCGCCTGGTGTGCCAGATGAGCCGCACGGCGAAGCGCGGGCTGGGGAACGGCAGCTCGTAGCTCTCAATCCTCGCGGCATGAAGTGCCGCCAAGCGGCGGGGCAGCAGGCACAAGAGATCGGAACCGGCGACCAGTGACGGCGCCAAGAGGAAGCTCGGGATCGAGCAGGCGACGCGCCTTGTACGTCCGAGCCGCTCGAGGGCCGCATCCGCGGCGCCGACAAACCCGCCGCCCTCGGGCGAGACCAACAGATGCTCCACAGCGCAGAACGCATCGAGCGAGAGTGGCCCTCGCCCACGCGGGTGCTTCGGCCGCTGAATGGCGACGAAGTCCTCGTCCAGCGCGTGGCGCGTGCGCCCTTCGAGCAGGTTCATGCCCGTGATGAGCGCTGCGTCCGCCGCGTCGCTTTCGAGCGTTCGCCAGACTGCGGCAGGCTCGAATGGCAAGAGCGCCAGGCGTGCCGCGGGAGACCTGACGGCGATGTCCGCCACGAGACGTGGCGCCGCCACGGCATGAACATAATCGGTGGCGATCAGGCGGAAGGTCCGCTCGGTGGCTACGGGATCGAAGTTCGAGCCTTCCCTCACGAGGGCATCGAGGTCGCTCAGGAGTTCCCTGATTGGTGCCTTGAGCGCGAGCGCTCGGGTGGTCGGGATCAGCCGCCGCCCCGACGGCGCAAGCAGCGGATCGTTGAAGAGCCTTCTGAGCCGCGCGAGCTGCGCCGACATGGCCGGCTGGCTGAGCCCGAGCTGTCGCGCCGCCGGCGTCACGGCCTCGTGCTCAAGCAGGGCGTCGAGCGCGATGAGCAGCCCGATGTCCGCCTGCCGCAAATCCATTCTACTGATCCCAGACATCGTGAGCATCGATTTCCGTGATGCATCAGGTTGGGCTAGTCGAGAGGCACCAGGGTGCAAGGAGACGGTCATGAAGATCGGGGTCATCGGCTATGGCGGCATGGCGAAGGCGCTGGCGGGGAAGTGGGCGCGCAAGCACGAGGTGGTGCTCTCGGGGCGCAACCGCGCCAACGCCGAGGCGGCAGCGGCAGCCACGGGCGTCAAAGCGGGCGAGCCGGGCGAGGCCGTTGCCGTCGCTGACGTCGTCGTGCTCGCGACGCGTCATGAAGACGTGTTCGACGCGATCGAGGGTGCCGGCGGCAGCGACGCCTTCCGGGACAAGGTCGTCGTCGACATCAACAACCCCATCAGCGTCGAGACGTTCCTCACCACCCGCGACGACCGCCGTTCGCTGACCCAGGCGATCGCCGACGCCCTGCCCGGAGCGCATGTCGGCAAGGCGTTCAACATGGCGCAGGTGGCGGTCTGGGCGGACCCGGACATGACCTATGACGGCCGCCGGATGGTGACGCTCTACACTGCGGACGACGGCGCCGACGCCACCCTCGCCGAGCTGATCGAAGATGTCGGCGCTGAGCCGTTGCGCCTCGGTGGCAATGAGCACGCCTATCAGCTCGAAGCGGCGGCGGCGATCGTCATCAAGCTCCTGTTCGCCGGCGGCGATCCACACACGATCCTCAATCTGATCCGGCCCGAAGCCAAGCCGATCCGGTGAGGAAATGGCCATGAGCAGACTTGAAGGCGCAACGGTCGTTGTCGTCGGCGGCGGCTCGGGCATCGGCAAGGCGATCGCCAAGGCGGCCGCCGCCCAAGACGCCGACCTCGTTCTGTCGAGCCGCAACGCAGCGAAGTTGGCCGACGCGGCGGCGACCATCGGAGGCGCTCAGGCCCTCTCCGTCGACATGACCGATGCGGCGTCGGTAGGCAGATGGGCCGACGGCCTACCAGCGGTCGATCACCTCGTCGTGTCGGCGTCGAGCGCATATCACGGCACCTTCGCCGAGCTGCCGGAGGCGCAGCTGCGGGCGATGTTCGACGCCAAGTTCTTCGGACCTTACGCGATCGCCCGGGCGGCCTTGCCAAAGCTCCGCGACGGCGGCTCGATCACCTTCTTCTCCGGCGTCCTGTCGCGACGTCCCAGTCTCGGCTGCTCCGGCCTAGGCGCGGTGAACGGCGCCGTGGAGAGCCTGACCTACGCGCTCGCGCTCGAGCTGGCACCGGCATTGCGGGTCAACTGCGTGTCGCCCGGCATGGTGCGATCGGACGCCTACGCCCAAATCGACGCGCCGGCGCGTAAAGCGATGTATGAGACCACCGGCGCCTCGCTGCCCGTCGACCGGGTCGGCACGGTCGAGGAAGCCGCGGACGCGGCGCTCTTCTTGATGACCAATGCCTACGCTACCGGTCTGGTGCTCGATATCGATGGAGGTCACCGGATCCGACGTTAGGCGAAGGACAGGCGGTGGATCGTTCCACGCTGTACCGGCGACCGCGGCTCAACGGCCGCCGCGGTCTTCAGGCATCACCGCGACGTCGCGGAGGGTGCCGGCATGAAGCACCGTCAGCTGCGTCTCCAAACCAATCCGCTCGTGGTGGAGGAGCCGGAAGAGGTCGTCGGCGCCGGTCACGGGCGAGCCCGCGAGGGCGACGATGGTCGCGCCAACGTCGAGGCCCGCGCGCGCTGCCGGCCCGTCCGGCTCGACACTGGCGACCGTCACTGCGGTGCGCTGCTCGCGGCCCAGCGCCAGGGCCACGCGGCGCGGCAGGGGCGTCGTCTGCACCGCGACGCCGATGTAGGCGCGGCGAACCCGCCCATGTCGCACGATCTCGCTGACGACGTAGCTGGCTGTGTTGCTGGCGACGGCGAAGCAGATGCCCTGGGCGCCCGCGATGATGGCCGTGTTGATTCCCACGACCTCACCCGTCGACGACACCAGTGCGCCCCCGGAATTGCCGGGGTTCAGCGCAGCATCGGTCTGAATGACATCGTCGATCAGCCAGCCGCTGCGCGAGCGCAGCGACCGACCGACCGCCGACACGACGCCGCTCGTCACCGTGGCATCGAAGCCTAAGGGATTGCCGATGGCGACGACCAGCTGGCCGCGGCGCAAGGCCTTGCTGTCGCCCAATCGCGCGGCCGGCAATGCCGCCGGTTCATCGGCGTGCAAGAGCGCAAGATCGGTCGCGGGATCATCGCCGAGCGCTCGCGCGCCGATCGTGCGGCCATCGACGAGCCTCAAGCGCGCCCGCGATCCACCGGCCAACACATGGCTGTTGGTGAGGACGAGGCCGTCTGGGGCAATCACCACGCCCGAGCCGGTCCCACCCCGCCCCTCCTCGCCCCCGGTGGCAACCCGAACAACCGCGGGCCCGACCGCATCGACCACGTCGACGACGGCGCGCGAGTAGGCATCCAGGAGCGCGTCGTCGTTCGCGCCGATGTGCGTTGTCGATGAAGCCTCTCCCTCTGCCGGATCGGCCACATAGCTCACGTCCAGATCGAACACGCGTCACCTCGCTTCATCGTCGAGCCGAGTATGTGGGAAGCTCGGGGGCAACTTGCATCGCCCTGCTCCGACGCCCATCATTCGGGTGTCGGTTTGACGAGCTGACAGCGTCGTTCAGCGTACGGCCTCGTCGGGAGCGGTTTGAAGTGACTGATGAACTAGCCGTGCTGCGCGCCGATGATCAGTTTTTCGCGGCGCTCGACGAGATGTTCGTTGGCAACCTTGCGCCTATGAAGGCCGTTTGGTCCCACGCTCACGACGTCATCTACATGGGCCCGACGCAGGTTTTCCTTGTAGGCTGGGGGCCGGTACTGGCGGCTTGGGAAAAACAGGCGGCAATGAAGCTGGGCGGCAGCATCGAGATTATGGAACGACATGTGACGCTCGGCGAGGAGATTGCCGTTGTGCACCATCGCGCCAAGGCCGCCAACGCCGGCATCTCGGGCAACCGCGTCGAGAGCTCCCTCCGAGGGACCAACGTGTTCCGCAACGAGGCCGGGCAGTGGAAGTTGATCGCCCACCATTCGGATCCGCTAGCGTTCCTGCATGCCTGACCTAGCGCGTTGCCTGCGGCTCGCGACAAGACGACATGGAATTGCGTACAGCGTTCGGTTGCCACAGGCGGAGACAACACGAATGACGACGCGGCTGTTTCTGGTTCGCCATGGGGCGACCGTGCTCTCCGCCGAGGACCGGTTCGCCGGTGCGACCGACGTGGACCTCTCCGACGAAGGCAGGCGGCAGGCCGGAAGCCTCGCTGAGCGGCTGGCTGGCGAACCGATTGCCGCGGTCTACGCGAGCCCGATGAAGCGAACGGTCGAAACGGCGATGATCGTCGCCGCACCGCACCGGCTGCCTCTGCGCAAGGTCGAGGGCCTCCGGGAGATCGACCACGGCCGGTGGGAAGGATTGAACCGCTCCGAGGTCGAAGCCCAGTTTCCCGACGAGTATGTGGGCTGGGAAGCGGACCCGTTCACCTTCGCGCCCGAAGGCGGCGAGGCCGGAATCAACGTGCTGGCACGATCACTGCCGCGCATTCGCGAGATCGTCGTCCGGCATCACGACGAGACGGTTCTGATCGTGTCCCACAAGGCGACCATCCGGCTCTTGATCAGCAGCCTCCTGGGCTTCGACGCCCGCGGCTATCGCGATCGCCTGGACCAGCACCCGGCCTGCCTCAACATCCTCGACTTCCGCGACACGGTCCGGGCGCGGCTGATGCTGTTCAACGATGTGTCGCACTACGAAGGCCTGCCTGACCGCATGCTGGCGAAGCACCTGACGAAGTGGTGGGACCCGGCGCCTACGGAGGGTCAAGCCATCTCAGATGAGGCGGCTACCGCGCAACCTGAATGAGCTCTTCGGATCTTTAAGCCGATGCGCCCACCAAGCACGGGCTGGCGCCACACGCGCGTTCGCTCCATCGTGGCTCGATTACACGGCACCGCGGAGCGTCGCCGTAAGCACGCCCGCACCAATGAGGAAACTGCCGCCCAGGCGGTTCGCCCACACCAGCGTTCGCCGTTCGCGGGGGCGTTCTTGAACGCTTCCAACGAGCAGCACATAGAGCGAGGCGTTGAAGCTGGCGAGGACGAGGAAGGTCACACCGAGCAGCAGGAGCTGGGGCAAGACCGGTGCCGTCGTGCTCACGAATTGCGGCATGAAGGCCACGAAGAACACGATGCCCTTGGGATTGAGCGCGGTGACGGTGAAGGCTTGCCACTTGAGCCCAGAGCCGTCGACGAGCGGCAGATCAAGCCCACGCTCGGGAACCCTTGCCCGCCAAGGCCTTATGCCGAGCCAGATGAGATAGGCGGCGCCGAGGAGCTTGAGGGCCGCAAAGAGCGTCGCCGACGCAGCGAGCAGCGCACCGACGCCGACGAGCGAGAGCGTCATGGCGAGGGCGTGCCCAGCGACGACGCCACTCACCGTGCGCATGGCGGCGGCCGTCCCATGGCGCAGGGCGAAGCCGGTGACCAAGAGAACCGTCGGGCCCGGCACGACGAGCACGACGCTCGCGGCAACGGCGAAGGCGAGCCAGGTCTCGACGTTCACTGAACGCGCACCGTGCGCCGCTGCGCAATGCCAACCACGATGCCGCCTCCCTCAGGGTCGAACCCACCACTCTAGGCGACGATGCACGCGCAAATTGAGTGAGCAGTGACGTCCAGCACTTGGACTGGGCCGCGCGCAAGCAGCCCGCAGCGGCGAGGCTCGAGACCGGGCTCGCCGCGGAACGCCGACGGTGGTGCCCTACACGGCCCGGAAGCCGCGCGGGTGCACCGCTAGATCGGGAGACCAGCGCCGGCCAGAGGTCGACAGCTATGCGTCACTCGGCGCGGCGGAGCGTCGCCGTGAGCACGCCGGCACCGATGAGGAAGCTGCCGCCCATGCGGTTCGCCCACACCAGCGTTCGGCGGTCGCGGAGACCGTCCTTCACGCGGCCGGCGAGCAGGACGTAGAGCGCCGCGTTGAGGCCAGCGAGAAAGAGGAAGGTGGCCCCAAGCAACAGGAGCTGAGGCAGGACCGGCGCCGTGGTGCTGACGAATTGCGGCATGAACGCGACGAAGAACATGATGCCCTTCGGGTTGAGCGCGGTGACGATGAACGCTTGCCGCCTGAGCCCGGTGCCGTCGACCGGCGGCAGGTCGAGCCCGCGCTCGGGCACCGGGGCGCGCCAAGCCTTGATGCCCAACCAGACGAGATAGCCGGCGCCAACGAACTTGAGGGCGGTAAAGAGGGTCGCCGACGTGGCGAGCAGCGCACCGACTCCCGCGAGCGAGAGCGTCATGGCAAGCGCGTCGCCCGCAACCACCGCGCTCACCGTGCGCATGGCGGCAGCGGTGCCGTGGCGCAGGGCAAAGCCGGTGACCAGAAGGATCGTCGGCCCCGGCACGATGAGCAAGACGCTCGCAGCGACGGTGAAGGCAAGCCAGGTCTCGAAGCTCATCGTCCACCCTTCCCGCGCGGTCCCAGACGCTCTATCCGGCCCACTCTAGCGGCGATCTTTGAGGACGGCGCCATGGAACTGGAGAACAAGCCGGCACTCGTGACCGGGGGTGCGATGGGCGTCGGTCGAGGGATCGCCACCGTGCTGGCGCAGCACGGCGCGCGGGTGCTCATCGCCGATATCGATGGGAAGGCGGCGGCAGAGACGGCGACCGCCATCAGCAAGGCGGGCCACATGGCCGCCGCAACGACGATGGACGTGCGCGAGCCGGATCAGGTTGAGGCGGCGCTCGATGCGCTGGAGCAGCGCTTCGGTCCGGTCGAGATCACGGTCAACAATGCCGGGGCCACCTCCCGCCAGCCGTTCTTGGAGATGGAGCTCGAATTCTTCGAATGGCTGATCCGGCTGAACCTCACGGGCGTCTTCATCTGCGGGCAGGCGGCGGCGAGGCGGATGGTGCAGGCCGGCACGCCCGGGCGAATCATCAACATCGCCTCGAACTCGGGCATCTTCGGCGGCATCGGCCGCGCCGCCTACAGCCCGTCCAAAGCCGGCATCATCGCGCTGACCCAGACCATGGCGCTGGAGCTGGCGCCCCACGGCCTCCGGGTGAATGCGGTCGCACCCGGCCCCATCAAGACCGAGAGCCAACCGGCCTCGGTGCCCGACGAGGCCTTCACCTCCCGCATGAGCCTCGAGCGCTTCGGCACGCCCGAGGAGATCGGCGAGACGGTGGCCTTTCTCGCCTCCGAGCGGGCGAGCTTCACCACCGGGCACTGCTACACGGTCGACGGCGGCCTGACGGTCTCCGGCATCAAGGCGGGTTGACGTTCGGCTCGGCCTTCACGCCGAGCCAGCCGGCGCTAGGCGCGACGGTCCAGCCCTGCAGCACCAGCGACGCGATCACGACGATGAAGACCACGTCGAAGAAGTGGGTCGTCACCGGACCCTCGCTGATCACTGGGATGATGGCGAGGAAGATCGGGACAGCGCCGCGCAGGCCGACCCAACCGACGTAGAGCTGCTGGCGCACCGGGAAGCCGAATGGCGCCAGGCAGACGGCCGCGGCCACAGGGCGGGCAAGGAAGATCAAGACGGCCGCAATGACCAAGCCCAAGGTGAGCGAAGAGCGGAGGTCGCTGGGCGTCACGAGCAGACCCAGCATGATGAACAGCGTCACCTGCGCGAGCCAAGCGAGCCCCTCGTGGAACCCGCGTACCTGATCGAGCGTGCGCCACGACCGCGCGGTGATCGTGATGCCCGCGATGTACACGGCCAGGAAGCCGCTGCCACCGGCGAGCTGCGTGGCGAAGAACACGGCGAGTGCGCCTGCGAAGAAGAGCGTCGGGTAGAGCCCGTTCGGCAGCCGGAGGCGGCCCCCAAGCCACGCGAGCACGAGGCCGCCGATGACTCCACCCGCGACACCGCCACCGAGCTGCCGCGCCAGCTCGGGCAAGAGGGCCGGCAGCGCTGACCAACCGATCTCTACGCCGGTGTCGACCCAGATGACGAAGGTAATGGTCAAGAAGATCGCCATCGGATCGTTGAACCCGGATTCGAGCAGGATCGTCTCCTTGACGCGGCCCTGCAACTGGATCCCTCCTTGCTGGAGTAGCAAGAAGGTCGCCGCCGCGTCGGTCGACCCGACCACCGCGCCAAGTAGCAGTGCGAGGGCCGGTGGCATGGCGAAGATCAGGTGCGCGACCAGCGCGACGATGCACGTTGTGAGAACCACGCCGACGGTTGCCAGCACGCAGGCCGGGGCTCCTGCCGCACGGATCTCCGCCACCCGTGTCTCGAGCCCGCCAGCGAAAAGGATCACCGCAAGCGCTACACTACCAATCTGATAGGCGCCGTCGAAATCATCGTAGTCGGCTACGGCAAAACCGTCCTCGCCCAACAGCAACCCAACTGCCAAAAAGAGCAAGAGCAATGGTGCCCCGGTGCGCGCCGCCAGGGGCACCAGCGCGACACCGAGCAACACAACTACCGCAGCGCCGAGGAGCGTCGCGTCCAAACGGGTGTCCCGCTAACGTCAGTTACAACAAGCGACGACATCGTGCTTTGCCGTCGCCCAAACGACTGCGCAAGAGCAATGGAGCCGCCGTCGATGAGCGAGGACACCTCTGATCGCGCGCCACAGCGGCCACGGCTGCGCGACCACATGGTCGTGGTCGTCGTCATCGTGGCCTGGGCGGCAGCGGCGACCGGCGCGCTCCTTGTGGGTTGGCTCCAACAAGAAGATCTCGTCGAGGCGCTGCTCGACGAGCTGGTGCTGGATGTGACGACGGCCGTCGAGCCCGAAGCCACAGCGCACGGAGGTTTCCATCCGTTCGCCGCCGCCGCCGAACCGGCCGTCGGCGGCGAGCTGTACGTGCCCGTCTACAGCAGCATTTTCATCGGTGACGGGCGCGCGGTGGACGAGCTGGCCGTCACGGTCAGCGTCCGCAACACCTCCCTAACGGACGACATGGTCATCACGCACATCGACTACTACGATGGCGACGGGCTAGAGGTGGAGCGGTTCCTGAGCGAGCCCCACCGCCTGGCACCGATGGCGACGGGCGGGGTCTTTATCGAGCAGGACGATCCGCGCGGTGGCCCCGGCGCCAACATCGTCGTCGGTTGGGAGGCAGCGGTGCCGATCGAGCCGCCACTCGCCGAAGCCGTCATGGTCGGTAGCTACGCACTGAGAGGCGTCACGTTCACCAGCAGAGGTGTAGCGTTGGCGCCCGACGTGCTCAACGAAGCAGACGAACCAGAACCGAGTGCAGCAGAAGACGACCGGCGGGCGTTGCCGTTAGCCGCTCCTCGGTGACGTCGATCCAGCCCGCCGCGACACTCCTCGCGAGACCAGCCGCATCGAGCGCGTCGCGCCATGGCTCGTCGGTGAGTGCCTCGATCCGAGCCAGCGGGACACCTTCGGAGAGCCGCAAACCCATCATCAGGAGTTCCGCGAGTTGCGTCGACGCATCGAGCGTCTCGAACGGCAACAGCGCGTGGCCGTGGCGCTCCGCGGCGTCCAGCCAGCGCTCGGGGACGCGCTCGGTGCTGGTGCCGACGCGCCCGCGCTCAACGTCGAGCCGGCCGTGCGCGCCGGGACCGATGCCGGCGAAGGAGCCGGAGCGCCAGTAGACGAGGTTGTGGCGACACTCGGCACCGGGACGCGCGTGGTTCGACACCTCATAGGCCGGCAAACCCGCTGCACCCAGCACGTCCGCCGCGAGCGCAAAGAGCTCAGCCTGATGATCGTTGGGCTGGAGGCGCAGGAGGCCACGCTCGGCGAGCGCGTGGAAGCGTGTGCCGGGCTCGAGGGTGAGCTGGTAGATCGAGAGATGATCGCCCGCATGGTCGAGCGCGCGGCGCAGCTCGTCTGCCCAGTCATCGGCCGTCTGGCCGGGCCGCGCGTAGATCAGATCGAAGCTGAAGCGCTCGAAGACACGCGCCGCGAGCGCCACGGCCGCGAGCGCTTCCTCGGCACTGTGCTCGCGACCGAGTGCTCGAAGATCCGCGTCGTTGAGCGCTTGAACGCCTAGGGATACGCGATTGACCCCGGCGGCGCGGAAGCCTCGGAAACGCTCGGCCTCGACGGAGGTCGGATTGGCCTCGAGGGTGATCTCGAGGTCCGCCTCGGCACCGAACCGCTCGATCGCGCGCTCGACCACTGCCGCCACCGTCGCCGGTGGCATCAAGGATGGTGTGCCACCACCGAAGAAGATCGAGCGCAACGGACCGGCGCGCGGAATGAGATCGGCGACGTGGTCGAGCTCGCGAAGGAGCGCTCGTCGCCAGCGAGCCTGGTCGACCTCCGCGCGGACGTGGCTGTTGAAATCGCAATAGGGGCATTTGGCCCGGCAGAAGGGCCAATGAACATAGAGCGCGAAGCCGGGGTCGACCTGCGTCGCCCCCGGCACGCACGCTTGTACGGATCTGGCCGACACCATCTCGCGGGCTGTGCCATGCCGGTCGCACTCGCGCCAGCCATCTATTGCGGCGGCAAGATCACCCGGTCGACGACGTGAATGACGCCGTTGCTCGCGTCGATGTCGGCAGCCACGAGGCCCGCGCCGCCGACGTTCACGGGCGTGCCGGTCGCATCGTAGCCGAGTGGCAAGCCGGCTGCCGTTTCGAGGCGGCCGGCCCGACCGACCAGATCGGCGCTGCGCAGGTCGCCGGGTACCACATGAAACGTTAGAATGGTGGTGAGTTGGTCGCGGTTCGCGGGCTCGAGCAGGGTCTCGACGGTGCCCGCCGGCAGAGTCGCGAAGGCCTCGTCGGTG
This sequence comes from Geminicoccaceae bacterium, assembly GCA_028279345.1. Lineage (GTDB taxonomy): Bacteria > Pseudomonadota > Alphaproteobacteria > Geminicoccales > Geminicoccaceae > JAAAPF01. The sequence goes on along the minus strand of JANQNY010000082.1, from coordinate 145,889 downwards.
GGCGCGAAGACGGTGAAGGGACCGTCACCCTTGAGGGTGTCGACGAGCCCCGCAGCCTGGACCGCGGCCACGAGGGTCGTGAACTCACCGGCCGCGACCGCAGTGTCGACGATGTCGCCCGCCGTCTGGGCACGTAAGGCGTTGGGCAGAAGCAGCACGAGCGCCAACGACGCGATCGCAGCGACGCGGGAGAGCACACTCATATGGACCTCATTTTCGCTAAGGGTTCGTGACCACGGGGCCACCAGGGTGTGTGCCTCCGCTGGCAAGATCCGTTCACGAGGGCCTCGCTACGCATGCGCAGTGGCGCGGCCCGCACGCCGCGCCACCACGTCGCTCGATGCTGCTGTTCAACGGCGCCGCCGGTCTTCGGGCGAGAGCTCACCATCGTCATTGCGGTCGCCCCAGGCGAACATGCGGTCGATCCGCTCGTCGACCTCCGCCGCGGTGATGCGCCCATCGCCGTCCTCGTCGAACTGCTGGAAGCGGTCGACCATCCGCGGGCGGGAGAACTCGGCCCAGTAGCCCTCGAACTCGTCCAGCGTCAGCGCGCCGTCACCGTCGGCATCGAAGCGGTCGTAGGCGTCGTCGCGCACCGCCTCGATCTCGGCGCGGGTGAGCGCGCCGTTGCCGTCCGCATCGAACTGCTGAAGCATCATCATGGCACGCCCGCCGCGCGGCCCTTCGCCGCGCTCGTGCCAGCCGCCGGCGCAGCCGACGCGTGGCGCTGCCACCGCGATCGCGGCACCGGCAACCAGCAAGACGGCCGCCGTCGTCAGGATCACTCGCTTGCGCATCTCTGTCTCCTTGCGTGTATCGATGCGCGCATTGAACACTGGCCGTGTAACGCCCGAACCTCTTCGCCCGCCCTTTCGGGTAACGAAGTGTAACGCCGCGCCGTCGTCGCCCTTGGCGGTGGCGTCCGACGACATCATGCTGGTGAAAAGGACAGACCCTCGGAGGATGCCCGTGCTCGTCGTCATCGATCCGCACATCGGCCCTGCGGCGCACGAACTCGCGGCCGATCTTGCCGATACCTACGGCCGTCGCGCCACCTGCTTGGTGGCACCGAGCGAGCAACCCGACGACGGCTTGCTTGCGGCGCTCCAGGCAGCACCGGCCGTCGTGATCGAAAGCGGCGAGCCCCCGCATTGGCTCACCGGGCTCGAGGCGCCCAAGGTCGGCTATGACGGCGATGCTGCGCAGCTCATCGAAGAGCTCACCCGCCGGACGGACCTGAAGCGCAGCACCGGCACGGGCCACAAGCCGAAGCTACGGCCCTTGCCCGCGGACGCATTGAAGAGCGCGCTCGACAGCCTTGGCCATCGTTGGCGGATCGAGATCGTGGGCGCGCGCCTCTTGCCGCACCGGCTCAAGGCTGAACTCGTGGCCGAGCTGCCTTGCCAGAGCCATCTGGCGGCTGCGAAGCTGGCGCGCGCGATCGCGGATATCGCCGAGGCGCAAGATCACCACCCGACGCTGGTTCACGCCTACCGGACGCTGACCGTTCGCGTGACGACCGGCGAGGCGGCCGGGCGGCTCACTGAGCGCGACCTCCGCTTCGCCCATGCGATCAACGACCTGGCGGGCGCGTCGCTCGCTCAGTAGGCCCGCGGTAGGCCCAGCACCTGCTGCGCCAGATAGGCGAGGATGAGGTTCGGGCTCACGGGCGCAATCCGGTAGAGCCGCGCCTCGCGCCATTTGCGCTCGACGTCGTACTCACGCGCGAAGGCGAAGCCGCCATAGGTCTGCATGCAGGCCTCGGCTGCCTCCCAGGCGGCCTCGCCCGTCAGGTACTTCGCCATGTTGGCCTCGGGGCCGCACGGGAGCCCGGCATCGTAGCGAGCGGCCGCCTCGCGCGCGGTAAGGTCGGCGGCTTTGAGCCGCGCCAGACTGGCGGCGAGCGGGAATTGGATGCCTTGGTTCTGGCCGATCGGCCGGCCGAACACATGGCGCTCCTTGGCGTAGCTCGTGGCGCGCTCGATGAACCAGCGTGCGTCGCCCAGGCTCTCGCCCGCGATCAAGATGCGCTCGGCGTTCATGCCGTCGAGGATGTAGCGAAACCCCCGCCCCACCTCGCCGATCAGCGCGTCCTCCGGCAGCTCGGCATTGTCGAACCAGACCTGCGTGGTGTTGTGGTTGATCATCGTGTCGATCGGCTGGATCTCCACGCCGCGCCCCTTGAGCGTGCGCAGATCGACGAGAAAGACGGACATGCCGTCGGTCGGGCGCGCTGCCTCATCCAGCGGCGTCGTGCGCGCGAGCAGGATCATCAGATCGGAGTATAGCGCACGGCTCGTCCAGATCTTCTGGCCGGTGACGCGCCAGCCGCCGCCGGGCTCGGGCGCAGCCCGGGTCGTGATGCGGGTCGTGTCAGTGCCGGCGTTGGGCTCGGTGACCCCGAAGGCCTGGAGCCGCAGCTCGCCGCTGGCGATCTTGGGAAGCCAGTGTTCCTTCTGCTCGGGCGAGCCGTGCCGCAGGAGCGTGCCCATCGTGTACATCTGCGCGTGGCACGCGGCGGCCGAAGCGCCGGTTGCGTGGATGGTCTCGAGGATCACGGCCGCCGCGCGGATCGGCAGGCCGCTGCCGCCATAGGCTTCGGGGATAAGAGCGCCGAGATAGCCCGCCTCGGTCAGCGCCTCGACGAAGCGCTCGGGATAGGCGGCGTCGCGATCCAGGTCGCGCCAGTAAGTCTCGGGGAACCGCCCACAGATCTGGGCGACGCCGTCGCGCAGCTCAGGCCAGTCATCACCCAGGGCGAAGCTAAGCCCGTCGGTATCCATCGCTCAGTTCCCCTCGAACGCGGGCGGCCGCTTCTCGTTGAAGGCCCGGATGCCCTCGCGCCGGTCCGCCGTCGGTACCGTCCGGTTATAGGCCTCGATCTCGAAGCGGTAGCCCGAGCGCAGGTCGACCTGCGTTGCCATGTCCAGCGCCTTCTTTGCCTGGACAACGGCGACCGGCGCGTTCCTGCAGATGTGCTCGGCCGTGGCCAACGTCTCCTTCATGAGCTGCGCGCGCGGCAGGAGCCGGTTGACCACGCCCCACGCCAGAGCCGCGTCAGCGGTGAAAGGGCGACCCGTCAGCACGATCTCCTTGGCGCGACGCACGCCGACGGCGCGCGGCAGCGTCTGGGTGCCGGCCGCACCGGGGATGATCCCGACGGTGACCTCGGTTAGCGCGAAGCGCGCGTCCGGGACCGCGTAGGCGAAGTCGGAGGCAAGGACCAGTTCGAGCCCGCCGGCGAAGGCGGGCCCATTGACCGCGGCGATGATCGGGACCGGACAGTCGAGCATCGCCTGGAACGCCTGCTCGAAGATCGCGTGCTGACGCCGCCAGGCGGCATCGTCCATCGTGTTCCGTTCCTTCAGGTCGCCGCCAGCGCAGAAGGCATGGTCGCCGCTGCCCGTCAGCACCACACAGCGGACGCCCTCCGCATCGACATAGAGCGCGCGCCAGAGTGCCCGCAGCTCCTCGGCCATCCCGGTGTCGAAGGCGTTCCGCACCTCCGGTCGGTTGAGCGTGACGACCAGCACGTGCGCGCCGCGGCGCTGCACCTCCAGCCGCGTAAAGCCCTGATCCACCCCAGCCCTCCTTGTTACGCCGGCGGTCGCCATGCTTTAGGTAAGGCGCCTCTCAACGTCGAGCCGAGGCCATGCGCGAAGACCAGCTCTTTCCGCTCATCTCCCTGGTGGCGATCCTGTTGTTCATCGCCGGCGGCGCGCTGCCACTCACCCCACAGCAGCGGCGGATCACCCGTATCGGTGCCGTCGCCGTGCTGGCGGTCGGCATCGGCGCAGCACTCGTGCTGCTGGTGGTGGGTTGAGGACACTGACCGACCGCCACCCCAAAGCGACGGCATTTGCGTTCCGCGCGATTTGGTTTAAGCACGCGCAGTAGCACATTTGAATAACGCAGCACGATGCACCGCCAGGACTACCGGTTTGGACGAGTCTCGGTCATCCGAGGGGCCATCGCGAACGGCTGCTATTCGGACCAAGCCGACGCCCAAGTCGATAGGACAATTGGAACTGCAGCATATTAGCCACTTTTTTACTACCGTGATGGCTCTTTAGCTAACAGCTATCGGTCTTTGCGTGGTTAGATTGGGCAACGATTTCTTTCAAGAACTCATCTGGATCTATTTGAATTCTTTCACGGAGTGTTTCCGGAAAATCCGAGCGCTCGTCATATTTCACCGACCAACGCGAAATTTCAAACAATACTGGAATAAAGTCATGAGCTTTCGCTGTAAGGCTATACCTCGATTTTGAAGCGTTCGCAGGATCAGGCGATTTCGTCACCATACCCGATGACACCAAGAGTGCCAAACGGTCGGCAAGGACGTTTGTCGAAATCCCTTCACCGGCTTGATGAAATTCGCCGAATGATCGAAATCCCTTGAACACCATGTCTCGCAGGATCAGGAGTGTCCACCGATCACCAACGATGCTCAGCGCGTAACGAAACGGGCAACCGAACGGCCGGTACGTCTTAGACAAGCCTATGCTTCCTTTCGTATGGCTTGCAAAAAACAAGTACCCTCTTTAGCGTCTTGATTGCGCTCAGGTAGGCCACTGGAGGTTCTGTGGCGAGGGTTCGGCATCGCGTCGGTATGGCTGGCGAGTTCAATCGCATTTTCTTGGCCACGCATGAGCCCGCGGGGCTCGCCGGGTGGTGGGCGTCAAAGGCTGACGGGACTCCGGAAGTTGGGCAGGTTGTCAATCTGCACTTCGAGGCGTTGACCACTTTATCATTCAAAATCGCCGCTCTCGAAGAGAATGTCCTTGTGCGTCTTGAGTGCGTCTCAGGTCCCGGCTCTTGGCAGAATTCTCAATTGGATTTTATCTTTCAACAAGACGAGAAGCAGGTTTGGGTCGAGTTAATTCACGAAAATCAAGACGCGTCGGACAATGATTTTGTGTATTTTAGCACCAAATGGCCGATCTATTTGTTGAGCATGCGCGATTTCATTCAGACGGGAACAGGCACGCCATATCCGCGAGAGACCAAGATTCAAATCGACGAGTGAGAAACAGAATATTGGGAACAGGTACGCACCAGCCGATCTCGATGGTCCGGCTGATGTCATGCATAGGCGCGTTTCGGTCATTCGGACGTCGTGGCGTCACGCCGGAAACTGGCGAAGCTTGGTCTAGGAAGCCCACGACCAACCCGCTTAGCGCCATCGCGTCGGTACACTAGCGCTCGCCTGACGCGCTCGGCATCTTGGCACGCGCCGCGACAGTGTCTCGGCCGTCATCTCGTCGAAGATGCTGATGGAGGTCGCCAAGCTCGTGACTGTGGCCGAAACCAACCCGCGCACGCCGTTTCCAGTGTCGAAGCGGTATGGCGATGTCACCACGAATGAGCAGCCGATGGCCGTGACCGCGATGCCGCGCGGCAGGCCCGCCTCACACCGCTGAGGGCCACATGCGCACCATCACCATCGTCGGGCCGGGCATGTGGGGCACGGCGCTTGCCGTTCAGGCCCGGCGCGCTGGGCTCGACGTCCAGCTCCTCGGCCTTGAGGCCGAGCGGCTAGAGGCGGGCTTTGAGGTTACGGCCCTGGCCGACACGGCGCCGACCGGGGAGGCGGTGCTGCTGGTTGTGAAGGCGGCGGCCGCCGTCGACGCGTTTGGGGCGCTCGCCCCGCGGCTCGACCCGCAGGTCCCGCTCGTGATCTGCTCCAAGGGGCTCGACGCCAACGGCCCTCGGCTCCTCAGCGAGGGGGTTCACGAGGTCGCGCCGGCGCAGGTCGTCATGGTGCTGTCGGGGCCGAGCTTCGCCGACGAGGTCATGGCCGATCACCCGACCGCGGTGAGCCTCGCTGCGCAACCGGCCGACCTGCCCCAGGCCGAGCGGCTGGCTAAGGCGCTGCACACGCGCCATTTCCGCGCCTACGTCTCTGACGACCCGGTGGGCGTGCAGATCGGGGGCACCGCCAAGAACGTCGTCGCCATCGCCTGCGGCATGGCCCGCGGCCTCGGGCTCGGCGCCAATGCCGAGGCGGCGCTCGCAACGCGCGGGCTCGCCGAGATGGCGCGGCTCAACGCCGCCATGAACGGCAAGCCCGCGTCGCTCATGGGTCTCGCCGGCCTCGGTGACGTCTTTCTCACCTGCGCCGGGCCGAGCTCGCGGAATTTCAGCTTCGGCATGTCCATGGCCCAGGGCCGCACCGCCGATGCAGCCGAGGCGGAGATCGGCCTCGCCGAGGGCCGGCGCACGGCGCATCTCTTGCCGCTGCTCGCCCGCGCGCACGGCGTCGAGATGCCGATCGCCGAGGCGCTGGAAGGCGTGCTCACAAGCCGCCTCGAGCTCGCGAGCGCGATCGATGCGCTCTTGGAGCGACCGCTCCGGCGCGAAACGTCGAGCTAAAGCACCTCCAACTTGCGGCAAGCTGCTAAGCGACCGCCGCCTCGATGAGGTAGGGGCCTGGCGACGCGAGCCCCCGCCCGAGCGCTGCCGAGAGGCCCGGGGCATCGCGGACCCGCTCGCCGGGCACGCCCATCCCCTTGGCGAGGCTCACCCAGTCGAGCGCGGGCTCGCCGACTTCCAGCATGTCGAGGGCGGTTCGGCCCGGGTTGGCGCCCACCTTGAAGAGCTCCTGCTTGAGGCTCTGATAGCCGCGATTGGCGAAGACGACCGTGGTGATGTCGAGCCCTTCGCGCGCCTGGCTCCAGAGCGCCTGGGGGGTGTACATGCCCGAGCCGTCGGCCTGGAGCGCCAGCACCTTCCGATCCGGGCAGGCGACGGCGGCACCGGTCGCCATCGGAAAGCCGATGCCGATGGCGCCGCCCGTGAGGCTCAGCCAGCTGTGCGGGACGACGTCGCGGGTGGCGGCATAGATCGCGCGACCCAGCGTCAGACCCTCGTCGGCGACGATCGCCTGCTCGGGCAGGTGTGCCGCGACCGCCTGGGCGATCAACTCGGGCTCCAACCCGCCGGTCGTCGGTGCGCGCTGGCGCTCGCCGGGTGAGGTCGCAGGGTCGGCCTCGACACCCAGTCGTTCGGCGAGCCGGGCGATCGCCTCGCGTCCGCACTGGCCGGGCCGCGCCAACGCATGGACGTGGCAGCTCTCAGGCAAGACCCGGCTCGGTCGCTCGGGATAGGCGAAGAACGCGACGGGCTCGGCCGCCTCGATGAGGACGCAATGGCGAACAGGCGCCAAGAGTGCCAACGCGTCGTCGACCGGATAGGGGATCTTGGGGATGAACGGCAGACCGCCGCCGCGTTCTGTGCGCGGGTTGCTGGTGGGGCTCAGGAGCGTGGCACCGGTGCGCTCGGCGACCGCTGCAGCGAGCCGAAGCGTCGCCGGGTCCGTGAGCGTCCGGAAGCCGAGGACGATCGCCGAGCCCGAGCCGTCGCGGGCGAGCTGGTCGGCGGCAGCGGCGATCTGCGCTTCGGCCAAGGGTTCCGGCGCAGCGGCTTCCGGCGTCGCCACCGGGCTGCCGCCCGGCTCCCAGGCGGTGTCCGCCGGCAGCACCAGCGTGGCGACGCGGCCCGGAAACGACTGGGCCGCGTGCAGCGCAAACGCTCCCTCGTTGGCCACCGTCGCTGCTGTGCGTGCCGTGCGCACCCAGTGCGAGAACGGTCGCGCAGCACCTTCGACGTCCCCGGTGAGCGGGGCGTCGAACGCCAGATGCCGGACGGCATGGTCACCCACCACGTTGACCATCGGCGTCCGCGCCTTCTTCGCGTTGTGCAGGTTGGCCGACGCGTTGGCGAGGCCGGGTGCGAGATGGAGGAGGGTCACGGCCGGCTTCTCGGCCATCCGCGCATAGCCGTCGGCGGCCGCCGTCACGACGCCCTCGAAGAGGCCAAGCACGCAACGCATCCGGCGCGTGCGATCGAGGGCCGCGACGAAGTGCATCTCGGATGTGCCGGGGTTGGCGAAGCAGACCTCGATGCCGCCATCGGCGAGCGTATGGACCAGGCTTTCAGCGCCGTTCACCTGTATTCTCCCCTGAGCATGTCGTTTGGTTAGACGCCCGCGGCAGACTTGTCGCCCGACGCCGCTTGCCACCGCAAGAAGCGGGTGGCTCGACGACGAGCGCCATCCTACCCGGCTACCGACAAACAGTCGGAGCGTTCCTCAATGATGCTTGCTGGCAAGGTCCTCATCATCACCGGTGCGAGCAGCGGTATCGGTGCCGCCGCCGCGGAGCTGTTCGCGGCCGAAGGTGCCGCCCTTGTGCTCGGTGCCAGGCGTGCGGAGCTGCTGGCGGCGCTCGCTGACCGGCTCGCCGACAGCGGCGCCAAGGTCGCGGTGCAGGCGGGCGACGTCCGCGACGAGAGCTACGCCGCCGATCTCGTGGATCTCGCCGAGCGACGGTTCGGCGGCCTCGACGGTGCCTTCAACAACGCCGGTATCGTCGGCGAACTGGGGCCGCTTGAGAATATGGCTGCGGAGAACTGGCACGAGGTGCTCGCCACCAACCTGACCAGCGCCTTCTTCGCCGCCAAAGCTCAGATCCCCGCCTCACGGCGGCGCGGCGGCGGCTCGATCGTCTTCACCTCGTCCTTCGTCGGCTCGACGATCGGGCTTCCGGGCATGGCGGCCTATGCCGCGTCCAAGGCGGGCCTCGTCGGCCTGACCCAAGTGCTTGCGGCCGAGCACGGCCCCGACGACATTCGCGTGAACGCGCTACTCCCCGGCGGGACGCGCACCGAGATGGCGGGGAACGATCCACAGGTGCTGCAGCGGATCGAGCACATGCACGCCCTCAAGCGCATGGCTACCCCCGACGAGATCGCACGCGCGGCTTTCTTCCTCCTCTCGGATCAGTCGAGCTTCGTCACCGGCAGCGCGCTCATCGCCGACGGCGGCAACTCGATCTGCAAGACGTAGGCGCGTCGCGAGCAAGCAGCCCATCGTCGCAGAGCGCTCCGGTGCCGGCGTGCTAGTTTCCGTGCCGCCACACCGCCCGATCGAGAGCTACCGTTGAGCGCCGACGCCCTCTATTCGCTCGCCGTCCTCGCGCTGACGATCGCGGTTTTCGTCTCGGACCGGCTGCGGCTCGACATCGTGGCGCTGTTGGCAACGTTGGCCCTCTTCCTGGGCGGGCAGATCGATGCAACCCAGGCGGTGGCCGGGCTCGGCGACAGCATCGTCGTCCTCATCGCTGGGCTCTTCGTCGTCGGCGAGGCACTTTACCGGACCGGCGTCGCCCATGCCGTCGGCGGCTTCATCGTCCGTCAGGCGGGGGAAGGCGAGGCGAAGCTCATCGCGCTGATGATGGTTGCGGTGGCAGGGCTCTCGGCCTTCATGAGCTCGACGGGCGCGGTCGCGGTCTTCATCCCCATCGCGCTGGGCCTCGCCCGGCGGACCGGTATCCCCCGCAAGCGCCTGCTCATGCCGCTCGCGATCGCCGCCATGATCGGCGGCATGCTGACGCTCATCGGCACGCCACCCAACCTGGTCGTCACCGGCGAGCTCGAACGGGCGGGGCTCCGGCCGTTCGCCTTCTTCGACTTCACCCCCATTGGCTTCGTCATCCTCGCCGTCGGGGTCGCGTACATGGCGCTCGTCGGCCGGCATCTGCTCGAACCGGCCACCGACCACGAGGACTCGCGCGCGGGCCGCGTGAGCGCCATGGAGCTGGTGAACGCGCACGACCTGAGGGACGCCATCTTTGCGCTCGGGGTCGGCCCGGAGAGCCCGCTCGTCGGCCAGGCGCTCCGTGAAGCCAAGCCGCAATCGCGCCACCGCGTCACCGTGGCCGTCATGGGCGACGACCGAGGCTTCAGGCCGGCCTTACCCGACACGAGGTTCGCCGCGGGCGACACGGTCTATGTGACCGGCGAAGCCGACGACGTCCGGGCCTTCGCCGAGACCATGGGGCTCGCCTTGGAACGTCCGACACTACCCGATGCAGGGTCCCGCGAGATCGGCGTCGTCGAGGTCCTGGTATCGCCGCAATCGCAGATTGCCGGACGGACGGTCGCCGCAGCTGGCTTGCGCGCGAGCTACGGCCTCACCGTGCTGTCGGTCATGCGCAACGGCGAGCGGGTACCGGGCCCCTTGCCGGAGATCCGGCTCCAGGGCGGCGACGTGCTCCTGCTCAGCGGCGGCTGGGCCGCGATCCGCCGGCTCGGCCGCGAGCGGCCGAATCTGTTCGTGCTGCGGCTGCCAACCGAGGCCGATGACGTGGCGCCGGCGCGCGCCAAGGCACCTGTAGCGCTCGCCGTCACGGCACTGATGATGGTGCTGTTGACCTTCAACATCGTGCCGAGCGTGATCGCGGTCCTGATGGCGGCGCTTGCCATGGTCCTTGGCGGCTGTCTCGACATGAACGCCGCCTACCGGTCGATCAACTGGCAGAGCATCCTCTTGATCGCCTTCATGCTGCCCATGGCAACCGCGCTCGATCAGTCTGGCGCGCTTGCGCTGATCGTCGACGGCCTGGTCCAGGGGCTCGGCGGACAAAGCCCGCTGGTGCTACTCGCCGTCCTCTTCGCGCTCACCTCGCTGTTGAGCCAGGTCATCTCCAACACGGCGACGACGGTGCTGTTGGCGCCCGTGGCCCTTTCGGTCGCCGCACGTGTGGACATCGCCCCAGAGACGCTGCTGATGGGCGTCGCCATTGCCGCGTCGACTGCCTTCTCGACACCCGTGGCCTCGCCGGTGAACACGCTGGTACTCGGCCCCGGCCGCTTCCGCTTCGTCGATTTCCTCAAAGTCGGCGTTCCGTTGCAGCTCGCGGCGCTCTGCTTGTGCCTGCTCTTGTTGCCGCTGCTCTTTCCCTTCTGATCGCGGACACCATCTGCGAAGCCATGACGTTCAAGACATTGAACCGCCGCCGCGTGCTCACCGCCACCGGCGCCCTGCTCCTCGCGCCGAGCGCGGCCGCGAACACAACAGGTTTCGAGACCGCGGGCCTCGAGCGGGTCGCTAGCCAAGCGGCGGCGCTCGACCAGCTCCACAGCCTCGTGATCGGCCGTGGCGGCGAGATCGCGTTCGCCGAAGCTTTCCGCGGTCCGGCGCTGGAGCGCCCGGTCAACGTGAAGTCGGTCTCGAAGACGATCGTCGCCTCGCTCACGGGTGCTGCCCTCGACCGCGGCGTCTTCACGAGCGTCGAGCAACCGGTCGCACCGCTGCTCGGGGCCTTTCTGCCAGCCGATGCGGACCCGCGGCTCGGCGACATCACCGTCGCCGATCTGCTCACGATGCAAGCCGGGCTCGAACGGACCTCCGGCGGCAGTTACGGCCAGTGGGTGCAGAGCGACAACTGGGTCGCCTATGCGCTCGCGCGGCCGTTCGTCGCCGCTCCGGGCAGCCGGATGCTCTACTCGACCGGCAGCTATCACCTGCTCGGCGCGGCGCTTGCCAGGGTGGCCAACCGCAGCCTCCTGGCCCTCGCCCGCGACTGGCTCGGCGCACCGCTCGGGATCGACTTTCCGCCTTGGACGCGGGACCCGCAGGGCTTCTTCATGGGTGGCAACAACATGGCGCTGAGCCCGCTGGAGCTCTGGCGGTTCGGCGAGCTCTGGCGGCAGGGTGGGCGCTGGGACGGGACGCAGGTGCTCAGCGAGCAATGGATCGAGGCGTCCTGGGAGCCGCGCACGCGCTCGCCCTGGTCCGGCGATCTCTACGGCTATGGCTGGTTCCTCGCGCGTACCGGACGCCACGACGTCGCGTACGCGCGGGGCTATGGCGGTCAGATGCTCTACGTCTTGCCGGAGCTGGGGCTCACGGTCGCGGTGACCTCCGACCCTAACCGGCCCGCCCGCAGCGGCGGCTATGTCGGCGAGTTGCATGCGCTCCTCGCCGAGACGATCGTGCCAGCAGCCGAGCGCGCCTGAAAAACGCCTCAGGGGCGCTGCGCCACGTGGCCGATCCGCAAGCCGGGGGTGAAGCCGCAGCGCTCATAGAACCGGTGCACCCGCGGATCGGTCCGGCCGCTTTGCAGCAGGACGTGGAAGCAATCGAGCGCCCAGGCCCGTTGGAGCGCTGCGCAGACCACCGCCGTCCCATAGCCCCGGTTGCGAAGATCCGGATGCGCAACGACGTTCTCTAGAAAGCCGTGTCGCCGCCCACCCCTCAAGAGATTGGCCGCCGTGATCAGCGTGCAGGTCGCGAGGATGCGGTCGTCGACACGCACGACGAAAACGTCCACGTGCGAAGCTGAGAGCAGCTCCCGCCAGATCGTTTCCGCCGCGTCGCTCGACGCAACAACGCGACTGACCTCCGCCGCTTCGTAGAGCGCCAGCAGCGGTTCCAGATCACCAAAGACCGCCTGTCGTATCTCCGTCACGCGGACGTTGCGGAAGGCCTGCTAGAAGAAGCTGCTCGGCACGATCACCGTGTCGCCCGCTTCCAGAAAGATGTTCCGGTCGAGCTGACCGTCGCTGGCGACGGCTTTGTAGTCGAAGGTGATGCGCTGCTGCTCCGCCGTGCTGGTCCGCAGGATCTGAATGCCCCGGGTTCCGGCGAACGGCGTCAGTCCCCCGGCGATGCTGAGCGCCTGCATGACCGTGATCGGCTGCGAGAGCTGATACTCGCCTGGCCGGTCCACCTCGCCGATGACGTAGACGCGGTAGCCCTGCGCCTCGAGCAGTTCCACCGTGACCACCGCCTCGGGAATGAAACGCGCTAGCCGATCGCTAATGGCTGCGGCAACCTGGTCCGGCGTCTGACCTGCAGCGGGGACCGAGCCGACCAGCGGATAGGAGACGGTCCCATCCGGTTGGATGCGCGCCTCGCGGAGCAGTTCTTCCTCGCGCCAGACCGAGATCCGCACAACGTCGCCGGGGTTCAGCTGGTACGTCGCCTCGGCTTCCGCCGCCGTCTCCTGGGCAGCGACGCTACCGCAGGCCAGGCCGACCACCACGACTACAAGCGCAATCCAACGCATCGTTCCTGCCCGATCTTAAAGAACCACCACCAGGGGTGGTCACAAACTACCGTACACAAAGACGTTTTACGACGTGCTCGGAAGTTTTGACAGCCCTACTCGTCGATTGTCTCGCGTAACACACAGTTTCCTGCGGTGCGTTGCAAGCAGCGCACAATCAACAGGGTGACGAGTGCCCTCGCCGGCACCACGAGATGACCGCACGTCCATCCGATCCGCCCAACCCTTGACACCTGCGATGACGGGGTCGACGACGCCTCGCACGCAGCCTCCAACCATCCGGAGAGCCATCTTGCCAAGCACATCCGCCGCCGCCATCGCCCTGCTACTTTGCCTTGCGGTCGTGCCAGCGCTCGCCGACGACGACCCAGTCGTGGCCCGAGTCGACGGCGAGGAAATCCGCAGGAGCGAGGTGGAGCAGAGCGTCGACGATCTGCCGGAGCAATATCGGCAGATGCCGCTCGAAGTGCTGTTCGACATGCTGCGCGATCGGGCCATCGACACAACGCTGCTCTCCGAAGAAGCGGCCCGCCGCGACCTCGCAGAGGACGAAGCGGTGCAGGAGGCGATGGTGCGGGCGGAGGAGCTCATCCTGCGCAACCGGTTAATCGAGACGACGGTCGAAGCGGCGATCACCGACGAAGCGCTAGAGGAAGCCTACACCGCCAAGCAGGCCGAGCCGAGCTTCACCCACGACGAGGTCAAAGCGCGCCACATCCTCGTCGCGACCGAGGCCGAGGCTCAGGAACTCATCGCCGAGCTCGAGGCCGGCGGTGACTTCGAGACCCTCGCCCGCGAGCACTCGACCGGACCGAGCGGCCCTGATGGCGGTGATCTGGGATACTTCCGCAGAGAGCAGATGGTCGGGCCCTTCGCCGATGCCGCCTTCGCCATGGCACCCGGTGAGGTCTCCGCAGAGCCGATAGAGACCCAGTTCGGCTGGCACGTCATCCTCGTGGAGGATCGCCAGAGCGTCACACCGAGCTTCGAGGACACGCGCGCCGAACTCGAACAAGAGCTCGGCCGCGACGCGGTGACGGCCTTGCTGGAGAGCCTGCGCGATGAGGCGTCGATCGAGCGCTTCGACCCGGAAGGCCAGCCGGTACCCCCGAGCGAGTAGGCAGTGACCACGTCGCCGCGCTCGCCATTGGCGCCCGAGGGACCTTGCGAGGCGCCTGCCGTCCCCGGCGTGCGCGCCGCAGCCATCGCTCTTGGCCTGCGCTACCAGGGCCGGCCGGATGTGGCACTCCTGGAGGTGCCGGAGGGCAGCGCTGCGGCGGGTCTCTTCACGCGGTCGTCCACGCCCGGCCATCCGATCCTCTGGTGTCGGCGCATCCTCGCGCGGGGTCGCGCCCGCGCCGTGATCGTCAACGCCGGCAACGCCAACGTGTTCAACGGACCCGCGGGCGACGCCGCGGTGGCGCGCGAAGCGGAGGCCGTCGCCGCAGCACTCGGCTGCCCGCCCGAGGAGGTCTTCGTCGCCTCGACCGGCGTCATCGGCCTCGCGCTCGACGCCGAACCGATTGCGCGAGCCGTGCCCACGCTGACGGCAGGGCTCGCCGAGGACGGCCTCACCGCCGCCGCCGAGGCCATCGTCACCACCGATACCTTCCCCAAGGCTGCAAGCGCCATCTGTGCGATCGACGGCGTCGCGGTGCGGCTCACCGGCATCGCCAAAGGCTCGGGCATGATCGCGCCCGACATGGCAACGATGCTCGCCTTCATCGCCACCGACGCCGACCTGCCGGCACCGGTGCTCCAAACCCTCTTGGCCCGGACCGCCGCGACGAGCTTTCACAGCATCACGGTCGACGGTGACGGTTCGACGTCCGACACCGTGCTGCTCCTCGCGAGCCGGCGGGCACCGCACGACGCGGTTGGCGATCCCGACGATCCCCGTCTTGCGGGCTTCGCCGAGGCGCTTGCGACCGTCTGCCGCGAGCTGGCGCTCCTGGTGGTCCGCGACGGCGAGGGGGCGCAGAAGCTCGTCGAGATCCGCGTCACCGGCGCGGTCGATGACGGCAGCGCGCGACGCGCCGGGCTCGTCGTCGCGAACTCGCCTCTGGTCAAGACGGCGATTGCCGGCGCCGATGCCAATTGGGGGCGTGTGGTGATGGCGCTCGGCCATTGCGGCGAGCCGCTCGCCGTCGACGGGCTGGAGATCCGCTTCGGCGAGACCCTGATCAGCGCCGGCGGCGGCGTGGTCGACGGCTATGACGAGAGCGTGGTGGCGCGCCACCTGGCGGGACGCGAGGTCGTCCTCGAGGTTGCGCTCGGCGTAGGCAGCGGTGCCGCCACCGTCTGGACCTGCGATCTCACCCACGGCTACATCGACATCAACGCCGCCTACCGCTCCTGAGCCAGGACCCCACCATGGCCACTGTGGACGCCGCGAAGCTGGTGCTGGTCGTCGCCTGTGCGCTGGTGGACGGCGACGGTCGGGTGCTCGTCACGCAGCGCCCGGAAGGCAAGGCGATGGCGGGCCTCTGGGAGTTTCCAGGGGGCAAGCTCGGTGCCGGCGAGACGCCGGAGATGTGCCTGATCCGCGAGCTCCAGGAGGAACTCGGCATCGACACCGAGACGAGCTGCCTTGCACCGCTCACCTTCGCGAGCCACGCCTATCCCGCCTTTCACCTGCTCATGCCGCTCTATGTCTGTCGCGTCTGGCGTGGCCAGCCAAAGCCGTTGGAAGGTCAGGCCGGGCTCCGCTGGGTACGGCCGCAAGCGCTCTATGACCTGCCCATGCCGCCGGCGGACGCACCGCTCATCGCGCCGCTCTGCGACTTGCTCTAGGGTTCGCTGTAGAGTGCTGGGAGCGGGGGCATGGCCAACACCGAAGACCGTCTGCTCACCGTGGCGCGTCGGACCATCCGCCGCGTTCGCTTCTGCGTCGCTGCCGGTGTCGCGCGCACAGGCGAGGTGAACGCCCGGGTCGTCCAGCCCCTGTCGCTTGGCGCGGACTGGTCGGTGAGCTTCGTGACCGCCGCTTGGTCGCGCAAGGCGGAGGAAATCCAACGAACCGGCCGCCTCACGCTGGTCTATCAGCACGACCGCGAGGGCGCCTATGTCACACTCGTCGGTCGGGCGTGGATCGACAGCGATCCTGCGGCACGTCGCGCGGTATGGGTGGCGGACCTGGATCAGTGGTTTCCGGGCGGCAGCGACCATCCCGACGCGGTGCTGGTTCGCTTCGCCGCCGATCGGATCGAGCTTTGGAACCACGCCCGCGACGTGGCTCCCGAGCCACGCGGCCTTAAGGCGGCCATCGTCGAGCGTGACGGCGACGGCTGGCGCTGCGTCGAGTCCTGACCTCGCGATTGAGACGCGCGCATGTCCGCTATCCTCGACGTCGCGCTGCCGTTCTTCGCCCTCATCTTTCTGGGCTATGCGGCGGCCCGCGCGCGGCTGCTTCCCGACGGCACCGTTCCGGGGCTCAACGGCTTCGTCTTCTACGTCACCCTGCCGGCGCTCCTTTTCGAGCGCGTCTCGGAAGCACCGACGACGGCGCTCGTCGATGCGCGCTTCCTCGCCGCCTACTACGTGCCAACCGTTGGTCTGCTGCTCGGGGTGTGGTTCGTGAGCCAGCGCTGGTGGCGCACACCCGGCCGCTTCGCGATCGTTCAGGGCATGAGCAGCTGCTGGTCGAACTCGGGCTATATGGGCATTCCGCTGCTCTTGACCTTTGCCGGCCCCGAAGCAGCGCTCGCGGCCGTCCTCGTCCTGGTCTTCGACAACCTCATCACGGCGCCGGTCTCGATCGCCGTGCTCGAGGCGCAGGGCAATGCCCGCGAACGCCTCTGGTCGAGCGTCGCCCAGACCTTCAAGAGCCTCGCGCGCAATCCGCTGATCCTAGCGAGTGCTGCGGGCATCGTCGGCGGGCTCACGCCCGTTTCGCCACCGGCGCCCGCGCAGACCGTCTTGGACCTGCTCGCTGGCGCTACCGTGCCCTGCGCCCTTTTCGCGCTGGGGGGCTCGCTCGTCGGCGTGCCGCTGTCGGAAGCCCGGCGCGAGATCGCGCTGTTGACGTTTTTGAAGCTGGTGGTCCACCCGGCGCTCGTGGCGCTGATGGTCTATGTCGTCGTGCCGCTGCCACCGACGCTAGCCATGGCCGCCGTCATCGTCGCCGCACTGCCGACCGGTGCCATGGTCTTCGTCATCGCCCAGCGCTACGAAACCTATGTCTTGCGATCCTCGACCGTGGTGCTCGCGAGCCATGTCGCTTCGGTGATCACAGTCTCCGCACTGCTCGTGGCCTATGGCGGCGAACCTTAGCGGTCAGGTCGAAATAGAGGCGAACGCACAAGACCTCGCCTACCGTCGCGCGGAAGTTTCGCGTGACGTCATTGCATCACGCCAATTGGTCGACGGCATATAGCGCGGAGGTTACCGGCGTGCTATAAGATAATAGCGTAGCAATTCAGACCACATTCCTACCAACTGAATAGCGCACAGCCCCAAGAACAGCGTCAATCACCATGGATCGCTCGACTGCGGACCGGGACCCGCGGGTCAGTCGCCGCGCGAGCCAAACGCAGGCGCGGCATGATGGAGGACAGGACAATGCGCGTTTCCAAGTCCCTGCGTGGCGCCGCCGCGGCATCCCTGGCGATCGTCGGCGCGTTGGTGCTGGCGAACCCGGCGCCCGCGCGGGCCGACTCGAGCGACACCACGCCTGCCGGAATGGTGGCGTACTTCGCCGGCCAGACCGCGTGTCCCACCGGCTGGACGGAAGCGAGCTATCTGCAAGGCCGGCTCGCGCTCGCGGTCACCGACACCGCGAACCGACCGATCGGCACCGACGGCCAGGTCGGCGACGCCATGACAGACCAGACGCCGCCCACCCACACCCACGACTACAAGGGCGCGGCCACGCTAGCCGCCAAAGACCTCCCAGGTACACCGTGCAAGTGCTGCAATCACGGTGGCGCTGCCGCTGGCTCTTATGCCGTTCATGGGCCGATGGACGCGAATGACGGCCAACCTCCATTCTTCCAGATTCTTGCATGCGAAAGAGATAGCCATACCCAATCCGTTGCAGACGGTTATCAGCTGGGTACGCTAGCTTTCTTTAATAGCACGTCATGCCCGACGAACTGGATCGAAGCGGTCGACAACACCAATGCCAAAATAAATGGCTATTTCTTGATGCCATTTTATAGGCCTGAGGAAGGTCAGACGGGCGCTGTCTACGGTGGCGCTTACGGTAACTTGGACCAGTGGGAGCATCACCACGACATAAGCACCACGATCAGCTTGACGCGGATACAATACGAGAAGCAACTGCTGGCGACGCATTGCGACTCGCTGACCGCCGATGGGTCGCATCCCGTCAGCGGCGACACCTACTACGCCTGGGCAGGCGTGCCCTACACCCAGCTTCTTTTGTGCGAACGCGGGCCGAACGGGAACGCGGTGAACCCCCCGTCGGGCGTACCCACCGACGTCGTGATGTCGTTCAGCACGTACGATTGCCCCTCAGGCTGGAAAGCCAGCAGCACCGGCACGGGCCGCTTCTTCGTGGGCCTTCCCGACGGCGGCGCGCCGGATCAAGCCTTCGGTTCAGACCCTTTGGCCGCGCCTGGCGACACCACCAGCCACACGCACGGCTTCAAGGGATCGGTTGACATCTCCGAGAAGGAGGTCGAGGCAGCGAGCGGAACCGATTCGGACGACTACGGCCGGCACGACACCGTCTCCTTCTCGGGTACGTCGAGCGCGCACGAGTTCGAGCTGCCGTACATGGTGACAGCCAGCTGCCAGCCCTGTGTCACCGACGATTCTGATCCGGACTGCCAATAGCAGATCGAAGCCGGCAACGACTGATAGCCGCGCCCGGCGCACACGCCTTTAATGCGACTGCTTGGCGGGAGGGACGGACATGGCCAAGGACGTCAACAACATCAAGATCGGCGTCAACCTCATCGACGACTACCTGTTGCTGCAGGAAGCGCCGGTGGCGAATGGGCTGACGCGCGATCTCTTTACCGTCGTCCAGAACCCGCTCGAAAAGTCTAGCGCGAGCGAGCTACTGACGCTCGATGGAGACGGCGATCCGGTACACTTCTATCCGGACTCCAGCTCGCAATCGGGCTGGTCGACGGTGAAGCTCGGGGCCACGAAGCCGGACGACAGCAAGCCCTGGAACCGGATCGTCGCCTTCTACCAACAAGGCCTGCTCAACGCGCTCTGCTACTACCCGTTAGACGATGATTCGGGGAAAAGCTGCGCCGTGTGGATGCAGTCCGCCACGCCCGGTACTTGGACGACAGCCAGCCTCTCCCCTGACGCCACCAACTATCTCGGCTGCACCTATCAGACCGACCGGTACGTCGACAGCGACGGCAACGCCTATCTCTACGGCTTCACGGCCAACATGTCGCCGCCGACGTTCTTCATCATGGCCTTCATGCCGGGCATCGCTGAGGACGGCAAGCCGACGACTTGGTGGAACCACTTCTTCGAGTATTGGCCCTCCCAGTTCTCGCCGGCAATCACCGACGTCGCAACCGCCTCCTTCCGCCTGGCGCCGGGACCCGACGGTGCGGGCAGCGTCACCCTGGTCTGGGTGGACGACAACAAGATCGCCTATCAGGACGGTACGATCACCTGGTCGGACACCAACGGGGAAAAGACGCCGAGTTTTCAGCTCACCGGCAGCGCGAACACGTACGACCCGAACGCCGGCACACTTACGGCCAAGAACCTGTACGCGGTCCCAGGTGAGCTCGGCAGCGGCAATCTCTTGCTGCTCGACAGCGCTTCAAAGCTCCATCTGGTCTCGGGTCTACATGGGGAAAGCGCGTCGATGACGCCGCTCACCGGCGGTACGGGTCAACCAGGCAGCGCCTCAGCGGTCGGCGTTGGTGTGGACAGCAGTAACGTCGTCACGATCTTCGCCATCGAGCCGGGAAGCGGCAACCTCTGGTATCTCCAGCAGACGAGTACGACAGCACTCACCTTCGGCAGCTGGGTGCAGCTCGGCGGCACGCTCTACAGCCTCAATTGCCCGCCCTACATGCGCGCAGGCCCCGAACTCTTCTACGCGGGGCTTGGCACTGATCCGCAGTCGGGCAGCACGGGGCCCGCCGCCTTCCACATGGGGCAGAACATCTCCGACGGTGGTGACGGCACCTATATCTGGGCGGCCAACAAAGTCTCGGCACCGCCGTCAGCGAGCAACACCACGCCGGTGCAGACCGCGACCTACTCCATGGAGGTGCAGGCGCTCGATTCCGCCGGCAATCCGGTGGCCGGCGGCACGCTGACGGTGACAGCGGACCAGTCGGTCACCGTAATCTGGAATAGCGAGGCGTTTCACATCGGCCCCAACACGCCGCTCAAGGTCAGCACGGACGGAGCCGGCCAGGCGACCGCGCTGTTCGAGGGGGTCGACCTCAAGCCGGCAGTGATCACCTTCTCGGCCTACGATACGAACAATAAGGTGACCGCCTCGCGCTGGTGTCGCGGCGACGTCGTGCAGTACATCGCAGACCTTGACGGGACGCAGCTCACGCCGCTGTCGAACTCGGTCGCGCCGCAGCTAGCCTCGGTGACCGGCAGCGACCTGATGACGAACGGCCTCGTCGGTGGCGACTATGACAGCACCACCCAGGCCAATACTGCCGCCACGGCGATTAACAATTGCGGCCAGTATATGCAGTCGCAAACAACCACTTCAGTCTCCCAGGGAACCCTGGACACTAGCAAATTCTCCACCCCTCACTGGCAGATCGACTTCACCCATCCCAACGGACCGCGCTACCGAGTGCTCACGGAGGACGAGGCTGAGGCCTTTCTCGCGAAGCTGCCGCAAGCCGATGATCCGGTAACGCCAGGCAGTAGCCTGGGCAGTAGTATCGGCAAGACGTTCGGCGACGCCGCCCACTTCTTTAAACATGAATTTGACCAACTTAACTCATTTACAGCAACACTTAAGGACGGCGTGCTCAAGATTGTCTTCAATGACATACCCGCATTCACTATCGCCACCATCAAGCAGGCGGGCGCAGGCCTTGAGACCATTTTTGCCAAGATCAAGCAGGTTGCTGATGACGTCTACAAAGTGGTCAAGGAGGTCATCGCTTGGCTAAAGATGCTTTTTGACTGGAGTGATATTCTAAATACGCACGATGCCCTGAAAGCCGTAATTTCTTCGATGCTCAACAACCTGGAAGCATCGGCCACCAATGCCGCAGCTGACCTTTCGTCATGGTTCTCTCCTTTAATTAAGGAGATAAATAATGTGTTCGATGATCTTTCAAGCGATTTTGATAGCAGCACCAGCTTCAATGATCTGGCCAATCAGGCGCAGACGGCTGCGCCAGCCTTGCTCAGCTCAAGCAGCAACGTGTTGGCGGCGACGGACACCGCAAATGCGCAGCAGCAGCATGCATCCAAATGCAATTATATCTATAGTCGCGCCAGACCGAGCTTTTCAGCTATCGGTACCGCCGCTTTCACTGTGTCGAGCACCGCGGCGAGCAGCGACCCGACCCAGGCTATCATTGATGCAGTCAATGACAATATCTTAAATGGCGATACGTTTGATCAAGCATCACAGAGCTTCCTCAACAAAATCTATGCGAATGCTGCTAGCCCACAAGAATTCTTTGATATGATCGTGCTTACTTTTCTAGAAGCTGCCAAGGAATTAACCTTATTTGTGGTCAGCGTGATCGAAGCAGTTTTGGAGGCGATCCTCAACCTTCTCGAAGACGCACTCAAGGCGCTGCAAACGACGCTCACCACGAAAGCGCCCACGATTCCGGTGGTGACTTGGTTGTGGGAGAACGTTATAAGCGACGATGAGCTGACTCTTCTCGATCTATTTTGTCTTATCGTGGCAGTCCCAACAACTATCCTTTACAAGATCGTCTTTGGCGGATCGGACGCATCAGCCCCCTTCACCAGCGATATGGTAAGCGAACTGCAGAGCCAGGGACTGCCCTGGCCGGCCGTACCGCTGCTCAGCGAGACGAGTCTCGCTGCACCCGCTCCCGAGGCCTACACGCCCCCCTCAGCCGCCACGCTCGAAGCCCTTGCGATGACCGCCGGCCTTTCGCTTTTCCTCAACGGCTTCTTGGCTGCGGACACGGACTTCTACGCCGCCAACGACATGCAACAGGAGGCGGGGGCGCTGTCGATTGCCCTGGTTGTGCTGAGCGCTTACCAGAACGGGGCTACCGCCCCCTACACCCTCTTTGCCAAAGAGAAGTCCGAGCGGTCGGATGCGGACATTTGGATGCTCCGGAAGTGGTACACGGGGCTGGCCCAGTTCGGGTGCGACGCAGCTTTCGTCGCGCTTTCAAGTAGTCACACGCTGACGAAGTTTGTCGACACAGCGGGACCGGCAGCCGATACCGCAGCCGGGTTATTGCAGGAGGCGTTCGGCGTTGTCGCGTGCACGTACATGAACGGCAGCGCCGAATACACCGATTGGGATATCGCGGGAAACGTGATCGGACCGATCGCCTCATGCCTGAGGTTCCTAATTGCCTGCGGCGACGACGCGGTCGTGTTTCTTCAGGGCACCGACATCGTCGTGGCGACCGGCACGATGGTGACAGTCTGCGGCGTGGCCAAGAACGGCTAGGCGCCGGAAGTTCAAAGGTACGAGGAGGACGCCGCGGTACGGCGTGCGGCCGCTGGCCCTACGCCGACGGCGGGTGGCGTTCGGTGCTTCACCCGCCGCCGGCGACCGCGTTTTAGGACGCGGCGGCCAATGCCGTCTCAAGCTGCGGTCGGTCCACGTCGAGGCCCATCTCGTGCCAGACATCGACCAACGCATCGACCAGCCGGTCGACCACATGATCATCGTGCAACGGCGTTGGCGTGATGCGCAGCCGCTCGGTGCCGCGTGGCACCGTGGGGTAGTTGATCGGCTGGATGTAGATGCCGTGCTTCTCGAACAGCCGGTCGGTGACCTGCTTGCAGCGCACGGGATCGCCGACCAGCACAGGGACGATGTGCGAGGGCGAGTTCATGACCGGGAGGCCCACCTCGCGCAGCCGCCGCTTCACCGTGGCGGCACGCTCCTGGTGGCGCGTCCGCTCGACGTTGCTCGCCTTGAGGTGCCGGACGCTCGCGGTGGCGGCACCCACCACCGCGGGGGCCAGCGAGGTCGTGAAGATGAACCCCGGCGCGATCGACCGCACCGCATCGACGACTGCCGCCGAGGCGGCGATGTAACCGCCCATGCAACCATAGGCCTTGGCGAGCGTGCCCTGGATGATCGTGACCCGATCCATCAAGCCACGTGCCTCGGCGACACCACCACCGCGCGGGCCGTACATGCCGACGGCGTGCACCTCGTCGAGGTAGGTCATGGCGTTGTACTTGTCGGCAAGATCGCAGATCGCCTCGATCTCGCCGAAGTCGCCGTCCATCGAGTAGACGCTCTCGAAGGCGATGAGCTTGGCGCGCTCGTAAGGCAGGCCCTTGAGCAGCTCTTCCAGATGGTCGAGGTCGTTGTGGCGGAAGATGAGCTTGGGACAGCGGCCGCCGCGAATGCCCGCAATCATCGACGCGTGGTTCATCTCGTCCGAAAGGATCACACAGTCGGGCAGGAGCTGGGCGACGGTGGAGATCGTCGCGTCGTTGGAGACATAGCCGGACGTGAAGACGAGTGCCGCCTCCTTGCCGTGCAGGTCGGCGAGCTCGCGCTCGAGCACGACGTGGAGATGGGTCGTGCCGGAGATGTTGCGCGTTCCGCCGGCACCGGTGCCCAGACGTTCGACGGCGTCGCACGCGGCCTCACGGGTGACGGCGTTCTGGCCCATGCCGAGATAGTCGTTGGAGCACCAGACGACGACCTCGGGCGGGCCTTCCTCGCTGTGATTGCGCGCCCAAGGAAAGCGCCCGGCCTGGCGTTCGAGGTCCGCAAACACACGGTACCGCCCCTCGCGGCGCACCTTGGCGACCGCATCCTCGAACACGCTCTCATAGCGCATGACCGTCTCTCCCTAGCCACCCACCGACAGGTCGATCGCAGAAGCCTTCAGGCGTCGCTGGGAGGCGCGCCGAAGTCGGCTTGGCCACCGAACCCTCGAACGCACTTAAGCCCCGGCCGAACTGTCAAGCAACTTAGACATGTGACCCATAAAGCAAACCTGACACACCGGCGATGGCCGCGCACAGTTCATCGACTGAAAAGAGAGTGCGCGTGTCGGACGTGTCCACGCGGCGTTCGGCTGCACCCGACGTGGAAACCGACAAACTTTAGTTGGACTAGAAAGAAGTGCTGCAGCGTCCTGCGTAAATCGCCGATCATCGCGCTTTGCGGAGCGGGGGGCCTGCCACGCACCACGGGTGGCTCCTCGTGGTGCGTGGCAGGCCATAAAGTGAGGCGGCCTTGAGGCGATGTCGGCTGGGTCCGGAGCTACCCGCCCCGACATCGTGATGGCTCAAAACTATCAGCGGTTGGCTGAACGATTCCTGACTGACCGGCGCCATCAGCATGTCTTGAACGAACGTCTGAACGTCGCCCCCAACTCGTCCCAGGACGCAAGGCCGACCAAGGAGTGCTTCGCCACTCTCGGTCAAGGGTGACCGACACGCCCCCAGGCCCATTGATTGCCGGTGGCAACACGCGCATCGTAAAAGCCCGATCGAAACCGAAAGCGCTGCCGTGCGATTCTGGCGTGCCGTGCTGATCGTGCTGGCCGTTGCCACACCGTTCGCTGGCGACCGGGCGTTGGCCTGCGGCAGTATGAGCGTCACCTTGTCGCTCCTGCAGAAATGGCCTGCCGCGCGCGAGCCGATGGTCGCCGAGATCCGCGAAAGCCGAACCGGCCGTCTGCCCGAACCGAGCTGGCAGCGCGGCCGCAACGGTGATCCCGTAAGCGTGCGCCAGCGGCGCGCAATGGATGTGCTGCGCGCACTACAGGCGCGCGTGCACACCACCACACGCCCACCGGGCACACCTGCCAGCTTCGCTGTGCTGTTCGTGGATGATCATGTGTGGAGCCGCTTCGAGCTGGAGGACGCGACCACGCGTCTCCACCTCAAGGGCTTGCGTCCCGTGCTGCCGCGTGCCGAAGAGGCGCGCGTGCACATGTCCGCGCGCGTCGTCGACGTGATGCTGCGCGGTGCGCTGGACTACGACGCGGCCGAGGCCAGCGGTGTCGTCCTGGTGGATGGGGGCCCGGCGGCCGTTGCGGCCACTCGACGCCTGCTCGAGGCGGCATTCGCCCCTCCCGCCGGATGAGCACGGTCGCCGTTGGGTACCTTCGAGGCAGCGGATGCAAGGTGCAACCCGCGCTCCAATTCGGTATCGCGCGGCAAGATGTGCTGCTTGTCGGGCGCCAAGCCATCGTCGGATCAGCAGCGGCGCCGCCGCCACCAGTAGGTTTGGGCGACGGCCAAGTCGCCTTCGACAGCCGCCAGCGGACCTGGCCATCAGGCGCGAACCAGGTCGTTGTCACGAATGGACAACCTGTTGCAGCTACTGATCAGTGAACAAAGCGCGCGGCCGCGTTCGCAACCCTGTCGCCACGGTGACAACTCAAGCTGGCGACGTCAGAAAGCCTACTGACCTCATTCTGGATTTGTCGGCGTGGATCCTAGTGACAGCGGACGCTGCCGAAGAGCCCAGTCCCGCCTCGCGCGCTTGTCTTTCACCCAATAACGGAGCGGATCGCACAGCAATGAAATCTGCGGACGGCGATGAGCAGATGCCGGCGACCAAGCCACTGGTTCCCTACCGCATGACGATCTGTGGCCTCAACGAGCTGCACCTGCACCGCGACGGCGACGTCACACATGTCCTGTCGATCCTCGACCCGGAATGGCCAGATCCGATCGTCTTCGATAGCTACCACCCGCATCGTCGTCTCGTGCGCCGCTTCGACGACGTACTCACCGAGTACCCGGGCGCCGTCGTGCCGGACGAAGCCCATGTCACCGACATCCTCGCTTGGTCCCACAAGCTCGCCGACGAAGCGGCGCAGCACGTGCTGATCCATTGCCATGCCGGCGTCTCGCGTTCGACCGCTGCCGCCGCGATGTTGCTGGCCAAAGACAATCCCGGCAGCGAGGCGGAGGCGTTCGCGGTGCTCAGGCGGGTCCGACCACGTAGCTGGCCCAACAGCCGCATGGTGCAGATCGCCGACGACATGCTGGCGCGAAAGGGCGCCCTCTTGACGGCGTTGCGCAAGCACCAGCGCTGGGTCGCCACCACGCATCCGGATCTCGCCGAACTGCTTAGAGGCGGCGACCGCGCCCACGAGGTACTGGGCCTTTAGTGCGCCACCGCATTCCGACGGTGCAGGTGCATCGCCGCAGCGGTGTGGCGCTCGCGACCTTTGGCGACCGTCGTGTGGCACGGCCCCGTAGCCTGCTTTACGCCCAAAGTCGACGTCAATACTGAGCCATGCACCGGCGCGTTGGTTTGTGCTCAGTTTCTTTGAGACGGCTTGAAGAATGCCGCAACATGAACTATGTTGGCAGCTTCTGCAGTGGAGACTTCATGTCCCGGTGAAGTGGGGAGGAACAGTCCTCCCGATGCAAGCTCAACGATTGAGATACACCACCAAGGCATCCTTGGCGGATTTGTTGAGCTGCAAACTCAGATAGTGCTGACACTTCAGACCTGAGCCTTGCTCTTGGTCAAGACATGAGAGTCAATCTAAAATGACACGGGACTATTCCGCGTTCCTTTCGCGCAAGATGAAAGACGACGGATCAGAAAGAGGGTCGTCGCCACTCGAGGCGCTCGGTTGGCATCCCTACTTCGCGCAACAGATCAGCGTTGACGAACTAGCCGAGACGCCACCTGTCCGCATTGTCGAGGTGCATCGCAACACGCTTCATGTCATCGGCGATGGCTTCGACGAGACGATCCCGCCCCTGCAGGAGACGACCGTTGGCGACTGGGTGCTGCTTGATCGCGACCACCCACGATCAAGCCGGGTCCTGGAACGAAAGAGCCTTCTAAAACGCCGTGCTCCGGGGACGGATCGACACGTGCAGCTGATCGCGGCCAACATCGACACGGTCTTCGTCGTGTCGTCCTGCAATCAGGATTTCAACATTGCTCGCCTTGAGCGCTACGTCGCTTTAGCGTTCGAGGCCGACATCACACCGGTCATCGTCTTGACGAAGGCCGATCTGGTCTCTGGCATTCAAAGCTATGTCGATGCGGCTCGCGCGATTTCGGAACTGGTTTCCGTCGTCAGCCTTGATGCACGAGGCGACGAGCCGGCGGAGAAGCTGGCGGACTGGTGTAAACCGAGCAAGACCGTCGCGTTTCTAGGATCGTCCGGCGTCGGCAAATCGACCCTGACCAACGCGCTGGCTGGGAGTAAGTCGATCGAAACGCAGCCCATCCGTGAAGACGACGCCAAAGGTCGTCATACGACCACCCGGCGGCAACTACATTTCATGCCTGGCGGCTATCTGGTCTTGGACACACCGGGGATGCGCGAGTTGCAATTGGCCGATGCAGCGGCTGGCATCGATGATGTGTTCGCCGACCTTCACGATCTCTCGACCCAGTGCCGGTTCAACAATTGCCGGCACATGGCGGAACCGGGATGTGCCGTTCTGAGAGCCATCGAGCGCGGTGATGTCGAAGAAGCGAGGCTTGGCCGATGGCGTAAACTCAAGGCGGAAGAGGCCTTCAATTCGGCCAGCCTCGCTGAGCGCAGGACCAAGGACAAGGCATTTGGCAAGATGGTTCGCCAGATCAAAAAGGCAAAAGACCACAAAGGAATGGGACGATGACGGTCGATAAAGCGGGCCGGATCGTCTGGCACGACCTCTTTACCACCGACAGGCAACGCGCGATGGCGTTCTACAAACGTGTCGCGGGCTGGAACTACAAAACTGAGCGCGCGACCGACTTTGCCTGGGGCGGTGGCGAGCAAGACTTCGTACTCGCGCTTTCGGGTGATGAAGCAGGCGCGGGCTTCGTGGAAGTACCACCAGAGTTGAGGCGCGGGTGGGTCGCCTACGTCGAAGTGCATGATGTGGACGCGACCGCCGCTCACGCAGCAAAGCTCGGGGGGACAATCGTCCGCCAACCGTTCGAGGTCCCCGGCGTGGGACGCAATGCACTCTTGCGTGATCCTCTCGGGGCGCTCGTCGGCACATCTCTGTCACGTCACAACTTTCCGGCGCCTCAACGACAGTTCGGTGTTGAGGTCTATCTGTCAGATGCAACGACCTTCCCCGAGGCGTTCTATGCGCAGTTGTTCAACTGGAAGCTGGCCTCGCTTGGGTTGGAACCGCTCGGGGCCGCTGCTGTAGTCGGACCTTCAGGCGAAGACGTGGCCGTGCACCTGTCTGCCAAACCCCCGAACGGCGAACAGGCGATTTGGATACCGAGCCTCAGAGTGCATCACGCGGAGACCGCGCTGCGTGACGCCGAAGAGCTCGGAGCAATATCTTTCAGCAACGTACCTTCGGAGTCCGCACAACAGTATTCTGCACTCCTGCGCGATCCCGACGGCGCGTCGCTATGCTTGCAAACTGCATAGGATGAAGCACCGAAGATCGCCCGCCACTGCGAGGCCTCGTGCATCACGACGCCGTGGTGCGTCATCCGAATGCGACCGTGTGCGACGCGGCAGCTCAGGGCGCCCGCTCGAGGATCGTCTTGAGCTGGCGGCGGAGCAGAGAGAGCGGGCGCTGGCCGCTGCCGAGGCGGGCGAAGCGATGGCGAAGGTCCGTGCCGGACATCCATTCGAGCCCGATGAGCGCCCAGTGGTCGGCGTCGTCGACGACGGTGGTCGCACCCCAACGCGCCGAGCGCACCGAGACGAGGCTGTCATTGTCACCCTCGTGGCTCTGCAGCCGGCGGCTGAAGCTGCGCAGCGGAAGCGGCACGGCCGACGGCGACACGCGCCCGCAGATGGCGTGATACCGGACGTCGGAGCGGTCGGGGACCAGCTCGTTGAAGCGGCGGGCCGCGGAACGGGTGAGGTCCTCGAGACCGCCACGGTCGATCCGCCGAAGAGCCGCAGGCATGCGCGGCTGGAGCCGGTGAAACAGGTCTGCGATCAGCGTGCCGCGGTGCGGCGTCCCGAGCGTGACGAGATCGGTCACCCGCCGGGCCGGATCATGGTGACGAATGGCGTAGCGCGCATCGAGCCCCCCCATCGAATGGCCCACGACGACAATGCGCTCGGCCCGGCTCGCTTCCAGCGCCGCCGCCGTCCGCTGCGCGCGCTCGGCGATCGTACCGGTGACCGGCGCTCGCACCACCTCGAGGTCGATGCCGCGACGGCGGAGATCGTGCATCAGCTTCACCGAGCCGAGCCAGTAGGCCTCGGGCACCGGCGCCAGATAGCCGTGCACGAAGACGATGGCCGTCGGCAGCGTCGGCGCCTCGAACTCATTCCGCACCCACGCCGGCAACTCGGGCAGTCGGAGGTTCAGCTTCGCAGGCGTCGTGGGCATGGCAGCGCAGCCGTGTCAGCCGCCGAGGGAGTTGAGGATGCGTTTGCCGGCACGCCCGGTGACCTCGAGGCCCAGGTCCTGCTCGGCAGCGCGGATCGCCGCGCGGGTCTTTGGCCCGATCTTGCCGTCGACCTCGCCGATGTCGTAGCCGGAGGCCACCAGACGCTCTTGGAGACGTCTACGCTCAGCGCGTGACAACCCTGGGTCGTCCGTGGGCCAAGGCGTCCTGAGCGCCGGATAGCCGGCGATCCGATCGGCCAGATGCGAGATCGCGAGTGCGTAGCTCTCCGCGTGGTTGTAGCTGTAGATCGCGTCGAAATTCGCAAAGGTCAGAAAGGCGGGGCCCGCGGCGCCGGCAGGCAACAGGAGCCCGGCGCGGCGTTCGCCGCCGATCTCGGCACCATCGGCACGGCGCACGCCGCGCGTCGCCCAGGTGGAGAGCGACGCCTTGTTCTCGCGACCGCTCGGACCCCGATAGCCTCTGGGCACCTTGACCTCGATGAGCCAGGGCTCGCCCGTGCGCCAGCCGGCACGGCTCAAGTAGTTGGCGGTCGACGCCAGCGCGTCCGGGATCGAGCGGACCAGGTCGCGCCGCTGGTCACCGTCGAAATCGATCGCCAGCCGCGCATAGGTCGAGGGGATGAATTGAGTCTGGCCGAACGCGCCAGCCCAGGAGCCGTAGAGCTCGTTGAGCTCGAGATCGCCCTGGTCGACCAGGCGGAGCGCGGCCATCAGCTCACCCTGCCAGAAGTCCTGGCGCCGCGTGCCGGCGCAAACCAGCGTGGCGAGCGCGTGTGGCAGGAAATGGTTGCCGCGCTCGTTGCCGTAGTCGCTCTCGACGCCCCAGATGGCGACCACGACGTGGCGATCGACACCGAACCGCTCCTCGATCGCGGCCAGTGTGGCGGCGTATTGGTCGAACATCCGCTGACCATCGGCAACGCGCTGATCGTCGACCAGGAAGGCAAGGTAGTCCCAGATCGGCGTGACGAACTCGGGCTGGGCGGTGGAAAAACGCTGCACGGTCTCGAGCGGCTGCGCGCCGGCGAAGGCGGGCCTAGCGATCTCTGGATCGATGCCCTCAGCCACCGCGCGGCGCTCGAGCCCTTCGACACAGGCATGAAAGCCCTGCGCCGCAGACGGCGTCGCAAAGCCTAAAATGAAAGCAAGCGTCAGCAGGAGGGACCAGCGGGCGAACAGGACGGTTCTCCTTGGCGAGCGAGAGCGCCTTGAAAACTAGCAGCGGTGCTCGGAAACGACCAGATCGCCGCGGCCCCAGGGCTCACGCAGAGCGCCCCTGCGCGTGGCGGTGTTGGCAGCAGCGTACACGCCGCCTACGACATCAGCCGACACTGGGCGAAAGCGGCAACCTTGAGCGACGAGAGAACCATCGCAATCACCGGGAGGACCCGCGTCTTCGGCGTCATCGCCGATCCGATCGAGCATGTGCGTGCGTGCGAGGTGTTCAACCCACTTTTCGAGGCGCACGGCATCGACGCCGTCCTCGTCCCCCTGCACGTCCCGCCGGCTGGCCTCGCCGAGGCTCTGACGGGCTTCCGTGCCCTCGCGAATCTCGGCGGTATCCTGGTTACGATCCCCCACAAGGAGCATGTGCTGCCGCTGCTCGACGAGATCGGGCCCCACGCAAAGCTGGTCGGCGCCGCCAACATCATCCGCCGCGACGCCGATGGAAAGCTTGCCGGTGAGAACTTCGACGGGCTCGGCTTCGTCGCCGGCCTCGAACAGGCAGGACACACGCTCGGCGGTCGACGCATTCTGCTGGTCGGTGCGGGTGGAGCCGCCAAGGCCATCGCCTGCGCGCTGGTCGAGCAGGATCCGGCGGCACTCGTCATCGCCAACCGGACCGTGGCGCGCGGCGAGGCTCTGGCCGAGCGGTTGCGCGCAGCCTACCCGGAAGCACCGGTTCAGGCTGGCCCGCTCGATCCGCGGGGCTTCGACATCGTCGTCAACGCTACCTCGCTCGGCCTGCAGCTAAGCGATCCGTTGCCTCTACCGATCAGTGAGGTCGAATCGTCGACGCTCCTCGCCGAGATCATCATGAAGCCGGAGCGCACGCCTCTGGTTGAGGCGGCCCACGCCCGCGAGCTCCAAGTGCATCTGGGCCGACACATGCTCGATGCGCAGATTCCGTTGATGGCCCGCTTCCTCGGGATCGCCGAGAACCGCAGCTGAAGGTGGCGGCGGACCAAGAAGCGCACGGGTCCGATCTCACCGCCGCAGGCCGCTGGCGTCGGCCGCCCCGCGGGCTCTGGGCGGTCAAGCTTGCGCTCATGCTCGGTCTCTGGGTGACGGGCCTGCTCCTCCTTTTCGTCGATCTACCAACGCTGACGCTGGGCCGCGATCTCGCTTTCCTCCTCCTGCTCGCGCTCGCCCTGCCGGCAGCCAAGCTGGTTAGCCGCACCGTCGCCCTGGTCGGTCTTGCCTCGGCGGCGCTGCTCCTCGTCTTCTACGATGAACCTGATGTGCTGCTCGACGCGGCCGAGCGCGCGCTCGTCTTCGTGATTTTCCTGCCAGCGCTCTTGATCATGCGCGAAACGATGCAGCGCGCGCCCGAAGCGAGGGCGGCGGAAGCCGCCTTCGATACGCTGGGCCCAGGCCGGAGGATCGCCGGGCTCACGATCGGCAGTCATCTGCTGGCGGCGGTGCTCATCATCGGTGCCCTGCCGATCATCCGGCCGTTCCTCGCACGACAGGTCGAGCCGGCGCTGAAGCTGGAGCTGACGCTCGCGGCGATGCGCGGCTTCGGCCTCTGCGTGCTCTGGTCTCCCTTTACCGTCGGCATGGCCTTCGTGCTGACGGCCAAGCCGACGGTCGCCATCACCGACGTGCTCATGCTGGGGCTGCCCACCACCGCGGTCGCATTGGCCGCAGCCGTGTTCGTCGATCGCGGATGGAAAGGCATTCAGGCGGCGTTGCCGGCGCTGCTCGCCTTCCGTAGCTTGGCGGTGCCAATCGTGGTCATCGTCGTCCTGGTCGTCCTACTCGCAAGCACCACACCCCTGTCGACGCTCGAAGCGGTCGCCTTGAGCGTTCCACTGCTGTGCGCAGTGCGACTTGCGGCCCTGCCCGGCACGCCCGTGCGCGCGGCACTGCTTGCGACCGCCGGCGACCTGCCGCGGCTGGGCGACGAGCTGTTGATGTTCACCGGCGCTGTGCTGATCGGCGAACTCATCCGAAGCGCGGGCCTTGCTGCCGCCGCCGCCGAGCTGTTGGTCCTCGACGTTTGGCCGCCGGCGCTCGTGCCGGCGCTGGGCTTTGCGTTGGCAGCACCGCTCGCGGTCCTCGGGTTGCATCCGATCGTCGCCGGCACGCTGCTCTTCGCGCTCTTGAGCCCCATCGAGGCGCAGCTGCCCGATCTCTTCGAGGTGCAGATGGTGCTGTTTGCCTGGATGGCGGGAGCGATGACCTCCTACGCGTCGCTGTCAGTGGTGGCCGCGTCTAGCCTGTTCGAGGTGCCGCTCCGCCGGTTGACGCTAAGCGTCAATCTGGTGTTCGTCGTCGGGCTGGGGCTGTGCCTCGCCGCGTTTCAAGGCCTCTGGCTGTGGCTCGCCTGAGTATGCCGCCGCCGTGTGCCGCAGCGCACCCATGAGCTCCTCGAGCTGCGGCGCCTTCGGATGGCTGGGCCGCCGCAAGAGCCCCATCGCGCGGCTCACCGGCGGATCGCCGAAGGTAAGCGTGCGCAGGTTGCGCGCGTTGAGGCTCGCGAGCTGGTGTGCCGGCACGATCGACACGCCGAGACCCTCCGTCACCAGCGCCAGCACGCCGGACAAGGTGTCGATCTCCATGGCGGCGTCGACGCGGATCCGGCGGCGCCCGAGTTCTGTTTCGATCAGATGCGCGATCCAGGCGTGCCGCCTGAAGCGGATGAAGGGCAGCGATTGCATCAACGCCGAGTCGTCAATGCCCTCCGTGCCGGCCGGTGCGACCACCACCAGCGGCTCCACCAGTACCGGATCGAAGCGCAGATCAATGGGCGTCGAGGCCGGGTGCATCATGACTGCACCGTCGAGCAGGCCACGGACCGTCCGCTCTTCGAGCTCTTCGGAATAAGCGGTGGTGACGTTGAAACGGAGCTGCGGGCGACGCCTGCGCAGCTCGGCGAGCGCCGGTGCCAGAAGGCTCGACACCGCGGTGGGGATCACGCCCAGCGCCAACATGCCGCCGACCTCGGGCTGGCCGCCCTCGCTCATCTGCTCCCAGGCCTCGATCACCCGACGTGCGCGGGCGAGCGTCCGCCGACCGGCCTCCGTCAGAGTGGGTGGCCGCACCGACCGGTCGAACAGGCCGACACCGAGTTCCTCTTCAATGATCTTGACGTGCAGGCTCACCGCCGCGGGCGACAGCCCGAGCGAACGGCTGGCGGCGAGAAAGCTGCCATGTTCGGCGATCGCCACTAAGGTGAGCAAAACCTTGATGTCCATGTCTTCATCTTTTAGTTCAGGTGATCACGTCGTGCACTCGTTTTTTACTCTTGTCGCAGATGCAGGCTCGGGAGCCGAGACGAAAGGGAGCCGCGGACCTGCGGGCACGCGGCACTGCCGCTCTAGGTTGTCGGCTAGACGTCCGGCAGATGACGCTTTGGTTGCGTGTTGCTGGCCCGTACGACAGGCACGGCATCGCATCGACATCGTCGCGCGGCTTCAGACTACTCGCCGTCGCGGCGTTCAAACACCAGCCATGATCGACCGGTAGGTCAGGTTTAGCCTTGCACCTACCGCGCGGGCGGTCTTCGGCAAGGCGTGCTGCCAGTGACGTTGCGAGCCAGGGCCCATGACCAGCAGCGAACCGTGCGGCAGGTCCAACGTGACCCGCAGTCCACGGTCCTCAAGATGGCGCATCGCGAAACGCCTTGCGGCACCGAGCGAAACGCTGGCCACCACCGGATCGCAGCCAAGTGCGGGTTCGGCGTCGCGATGCCAAGCGACGCTGTCACGACCGCAACGGTAGAGGTTCAGCAGCACAGCATTGAAGCTGTGGCCACTGAGCCGCTCGGCAAGATCGCGTAACGTGCGCAAATCGGGCAGCCAGGGCTGCGGTGGATTGTCGATGCCGCTGTAGCGATAACCGCGCTCGCCGTACCACGCAGTGAGCCTGGGCAGCGCCACGTCGCGACCCATGATGTGCGCT
This sequence comes from Geminicoccaceae bacterium, assembly GCA_028279345.1. GTDB lineage: Bacteria > Pseudomonadota > Alphaproteobacteria > Geminicoccales > Geminicoccaceae > JAAAPF01. The sequence continues at coordinate 111,489 of JANQNY010000082.1, read as the reverse complement.
GTCTCCTGGCGCCAGGCGACATCGGCCAGCAACCGCTCGAGCACGGCGTCTGGATCGGGCACGACGTCTGGATAGAGATAGGCCTCGCCGTCGCGCGGCAGCAGGTTCGTCGCCATGGTCGTCTACGCTCGCCTCCGACCATCCTCGGCGAACGACCTTTCAACGCTTGGCGCGCCGTCGTCCATCGAACGTTCTTGCGCGCCGACGTGCCCGAGCCGTAGGACGGCTGGTCTCGTCTGCGCCTTGGGAGCGACATCATGCAGATCCGCGCCGCCGTGGCCCATGCGCCCGGGCAGCCGCTCAGCATCGAAACGGTGGACCTGGATGGCCCCAAGGCCGGCGAGGTGCTGGTCGAGATCAAGGCCACGGGCGTCTGCCACACCGACGAGTTCACGCTCTCGGGCGCCGATCCCGAGGGCCTGTTCCCTGCGATCCTGGGGCACGAGGGCGCGGGCGTGGTGGTCGATACCGGCCCAGGCGTCACCAGCGTCCAGAAGGGCGATCACGTCATTCCGCTCTACACGCCTGAATGTCGTGAGTGTGAGTACTGCCTCAGCCCCAAGACCAATCTCTGCCAGGCGATCCGCACGACCCAAGGCCAGGGGCTGATGCCCGATGGGACGTCTCGCTTCAGGCTGGGGAAGGAAACGCTCCACCACTACATGGGCACGTCGACCTTCGCGAACTACACGGTGCTGCCCGAGATCGCGGTGGCGAAGGTGCGGCCGGACGCGCCCTTCGAGACGATCTGCTACATCGGCTGCGGTGTCACCACGGGCATCGGCGCGGTGATCAACACCGCCAAGGTCGAGCCAGGCTCGAACGTCGTCGTCTTCGGGCTCGGCGGGATCGGGCTCAACGTCATCCAGGGCGCCCGCCTCGTAGGTGCGGCGATGATCCTCGGCGTCGACCTGAACCCCAAAAAGGCCGAACTCGCGCGCAAGTTCGGCATGACGCATTTCCTCAACCCCAGCGAGCTGGGCGACAAGGGCATCGTCGAGGCCGTGGTCGAGCTCACCAAGGGCGGCGCCGACTACAGCTTCGAGTGCATCGGCAATGTCGAGGTGATGCGCCAGGCGCTCGAGTGCTGCCACAAGGGCTGGGGCGAGAGCGTCATCATCGGCGTCGCCGGTGCAGGCCAGGAGATCAGCACGCGGCCCTTCCAGCTCGTCACCGGCCGGGTGTGGCGGGGTACGGCCTTCGGTGGTGCGAGGGGCCGCACCGACGTTCCCAAGATCGTCGACTGGTACATGGACGGCCGCATCAACATCGACGACCTCATCACCCACCAGGTCACCCTGGACGACATTAACCAGGCCTTCGACCTCATGCACGCCGGCGAGAGCATCCGGACGGTCGTGCGGTATTGAGAGAAGCTCGGCGTTTTTAGCGGCTTCAGCGGGCAGCGCCCGCCCGGTGCTGATCGCCTCCGCCGAAGGCGCGTTTGCGCCACCAGCAATCGGGTAGTGCGAAGCGTGCGGCATAGGACTGGACACACTGAAAAATCGGCCTTCGTCATGCTGGCGTCACCAGAACGCTCGTGTCGACCGCCTTGGCGCCGAGCGCGGCGAGCGCGTCCAAGAACCGCCAGCCGAACGATCCCGGGCCGTCGGCATCCTGTGCCGCCAACTCCCCCGCTGCGGCGAAGGTGGTGAGCGCGGCGACCGTCGCGTCAAAGGGGTCGGGAACGGTGGCGGCGAAGGCACCGACGAGACAGGTCAAGGCGCAGCCGAGGGCGGTGACCCGTGGCATCAGCGGTGATCCGCCGGCGATCCTGACGGCCCGAACGCCATCGGTGACGAAATCCACCGCGCCGGTCGCGGCGACGACGCAACCGCGCTCAGCCGCCAGAGCGCGCGCACCGGCCTCCGCGGCAGCGACCGAATCGGTGGCGTCGACACCGCGACCGCCTCCGCCGCCCGCGAGTGCCAGGATCTCGGACGCGTTGCCGCGCACGACCGTCGGCGCAAGATCGATCAGTCGCCCCGTCACCGCCCTTCGGTAGGTGGTGGCACTCGCTGCGACAGGGTCGAGGACCCAGGGCCGTCCGGCCGCAAGTGCGCCATCGATGGCGCCGACCATCCCCTCGACCCACGCCGGCGAAACCGTGCCGATGTTGACGGTCAGGGCTCCGGCGATAGCCGCAAACTCACCCGACTCCTCGGCGGCGTGGATCATCGCCGGCGAGGCGCCGGCCGCGAGCAACGTGTTGGCCGCAACGTTCATCGCCACGTAGTTGGTGATGCACTGAACGAGCGGGTTGGCCGCACGCATCGCCACAAGTGCTGCACCGGGTGAAGTCGTCATCTTGACCTCCTATCAGCGGAGGCCAGTGGCTACTCGATCGGGGCATATGCCCTTGACGACGCCGAGCCACTCCCTCCGCCAGCATGACCTGGTTCAGGTTCCAAGGGTGCTTCTCAGCCCGCCGACCGGCAGGCGCCCCCGTGTCTCAGTCTCCAATCTACAAGAATCGCGTCCGTTGTCATTGGCGTTCGGCGATTTCAGGTTTCCGGGCGGGCGGCCATTCGCCGCCCTCGTGGTCGCAAGCTCCCGTGCAACGCTGCGCGAGCAGCACACAGGGGCGCAGCGATGCCGTCTGCAGACCTTCTCATCCCCTTCTTCATTGCCTCGGCGATCTTCGCCTGCGTCCCCGGACCGGGGATGCTCTACGCAGCCGCGCAGACCGTCGCGCTGGGCCGCCGGGCCGGCTGGTACTCGGCCATCGGCTTCCACCTCGCTGGTCTCGGGCACATAACCGCTGCCGCCTTCGGCATCGCTACGCTGCTCGACGTAGTGCCCGCGCTCTTCACCGTGATGAAGCTGGTGGGCGCCGCGTATCTCGTATGGTTGGGCATCCAGTACTTGAGGAGCCCCCGCCCGCCGGTGAATCCAGCCCGCGCCACGTCCCCACCGCCGGCCGGAAAGGCGCTGCTCGACAGTCTCGCGGTCGAACTACTGAACCCCAAATCGGTGCTATTCTACGTCGCGTTTGTACCGCAGTTCACGGACACGACCGCTTCGCTGCCGATCTGGGGGCAGGTGATGATCCTCGGGATCATCGTCAACGCCATGTTCACCGTGACGGACGTTGTACTGATCGAGACGACCGACGCAGCGGCGCGCCGCCTCCGCTCGTCGGAGCGGATCATGCTCCGGCTCAGGAGGGTCGGTGGCGGCGTGCTGATTGCGCTCGGCGTGAACCTGGCGCTCACGCGGCAGCACTGATGGCGCCCCGTCAAATCCGATCGTCGTAGCTCCGCTCGTCGATCTCGCAGGCGATGAGGCTGAAGCGGTCCGCGGCGAGGGCTTGCGCGAGCGCCGCCTCCAGCGCCGCGCGATCGCGTACGCTGACGCCGTTCCCACCGAGGGCGCGCGCCGCACCGGCCAGATCGAGACCGGCAAGGTCGACGCCGACCTTGGGGAACTGCACCTCACGCTGCTTCTTCTCGATCAGCGCCAGCGAACGGTCGACGAAGACGACGAACACGGGGGCGATGCGAAGCTCGGGGCAGGTCGCGAGCTCGCCCAGGCACATGAGGAGGCCGCCGTCGCCGAGGAAGGCCACCGCCGGCCGCTCCGGGTCGGCGAGCTTGGCGCCCATGGCCAGAGGGACGGCACCGCCCATCGTGCAGAGCCCGTTGGATTGGAGCAGCGTCCGTGGCTCGTAGCTGTCCCAGAGCTGATTGAAGAGAATGCGATGCGCACCGGCGTCTGTCGTGGCCACGGTGCCGCGTGGCAGCACCCGACGGGCGACGTCGACGATCGCCGCGGGGCCCCAGGCCTCGTCCGGGCGGAAGGGCGTGCGCGTGGCCTGGCGCAGCTCCGCTACGCGCGCTTCGGTCCAGCGCGAGCGGCCCTCGACGCCGTCGCGCAGCACGGCGAGGCTCGCGCCGACATCCGCGACGATGTTCATCGAACCCAGGTGCAGATAGTGGTCGTTGGGAACGGGAGCGATGTCGATGACGCGCTTCGTCTTCGGGTCCCACGGGTGCTGCCAACCGCTGCGCATCTCGACGGCATCGTAGCCGGCAAGCACGATGGCGTCGGCGTCGGCGACGAGCGGCAAGAGCACCTTGTCGGCGGTCGGCGAGAGCGCGGCCGAGGCGAGCGCCCAAGCATCGTCCTCGGCCAGGAGCCCCTTCGCCTTGTAGGTCTGGATCACCGGCGCACGAAGCGCGTGGGCAAAGGCTTGAAGCTGACGGCCTGCGTCATCCTGGACGGCGTCGAAGCCGGCGATGACCAGCGGCCGATGGGCCGTGTCGAGCCAATGCTTGGCGGTATCGAGCGCTTCGCCGGGCGCCGGGGCAGCCTTGAGCGTGGGCCGACGCCGCAGAAACGGCTCCTCCGCCCCGGGCGCAGCAGCGACCCGGATCGGCACATCGATGTGCACCGGACCCGGCCGCGGGTCGGTCGCTAGCCGCAGCGCCTTCTCGGCGACGAGGTCGGGCACGCCTGCCGACAGTGTGAAGCTGCCCTTCACCGACGGCTCGAGCAGCCGCACATGATCCAGGACCTGGTGGGTGTAGGCGAGCCGCTCATCTTCATCGACGCAGCCGGCGAGCACCAGCATGGGCACTCGGTCGAGCGCGGCGTTCGCGACCACGTTGACCGCGTTGGTAAGCCCCGGGCCGACCGTGGCGACGAGGAGCGCCGGCGCGCCGGTGCGGTGCCACACGGCCTCCGCCATGAACCCGCCGGCCGTCTCGTGCTTGACCATGACGTAGCGGATGCCGGCACGTTCGAGCGCGTCCATCAGCGTCAGCACCTCGCCGCCGGGGATGCCGAAGGCGTAGCGGATACCGGCGTCGGCGAGGCGGCGGGCGAGACGGTCGGCGGCACGGTCGGTCATTGTTAAGGCTCGTTGCGACGGTGATGCACATCGGCTTTAGAGACCGCCGGAGCCGCAATGGAAAGAGGCCGCGCCCATGATCGTGACCACCACCGCCGGAATCGAAGGCCGAAAGATCCGTGAATACCTCGGTGTCGTGAGCGGCGAATCGATCATCGGCGCGAACATCGTGAAGGACCTGTTCGCCTCGGTGCGCGACATCGTCGGCGGCCGCGCCGGCGCCTACGAGAAGAGCCTGCAGGAGGCGCGCGAGACGGCGCTCAAGGAGATGACCGAGCGCGCCCAGGCGCTCGGCGCCGACGCGGTGGTCGGCGTTAGCCTCGACATCGAAGCCTTCGGCGGCAGCGGTGGCATGATCATGGTGGCATCGTCGGGCACGGCCGTGCGCCTCGGCGCCTAGCGGGCCACGTGGCCACCGTCCTTGAGGCGATCGCGCCGCTAATCCTGCTCACGGCGTTCGGCACGGGCCTGCGCCTCATCGGCTTTCTCGACGATGCGCGGCGCGGCGCGCTCGAAACGGTGGTCTACTTCGTCCTCGTGCCGCCGCTCATCATCCGGGCACTCAACCGCACCGAAATCGACTTCGCCTCGGTGCTGTCGATGGTGGCGACGGTGCTCGTCCCCATCCTCGCCATCACGGCAGTCGCCTTCGTCATGCGCGTAGCGGCGCCTAAGACGTCGCCCTGGCTCCACGGGCCCGGCTTCCCCTCGACGGTGATGGGCCTCACCCGGAACAACATCTTCATCGTCCTCGCGGCAGGCCAGGCTCTGCTCGGGCCGGAGGCCGCGGCGCTGACGGCGATCGCGGCCATGCTCTACGTGCCGACGGTCAACATCATCGGTGTCGTCTGCTGCATGCGCTACGGCACGGCGCAGACCACCGAGGTCTGGGGTACGGTGCGAGCGCTCTCGTCCAACCCGCTCATTCTCGCCTGCGTCGTGGGCCTGCTCCTCAACGTGACCGGCATCGGCCTGCCTGGGCCACTCGACCCCGCAGCGAAGCTCTTGTCCGACAGCGCCCTCGGCCTGGCCCTCTTCTGCGTCGGCGCCGGGCTGACGCTGCCGGCCGTGCGCATGGCACCCTGGGGCCTCGCCGTCACGGGCGTTCTGAAGCTCTTGGCGATGCCGCTCCTGGCGTTCGTCATCTGCTGGCTTAGCGCCGTACCCGACGCGGTGGCGCTCGCCGTCATCCTCTACCACGCGGGGCCATGCGCACCCGGCGCCTACATCCTCGCCAAGCAGCTCGGTGGGGACGCCGATTTCATGGCGGCGATCATCACTACGCAGACGGTCGCCGCGGCCTTGACGCTGCCGCTCGTGTTCGCTGCCGCGCGAGCGGTCTACGGCTAGGGCAGACGGCATGGACGCGATCACACTCTTCGTCGCCCTCGCCTACGTGCTCGCGGGCACGGTGAAGGGCACGGTGGGGCTCGGGCTGCCGCCAATCACCATGGGGCTCCTAGCACTCGTCATGCCACCGGTGCAGGCGGCGGCACTTCTGATCTTGCCGTCGTTCCTCACCAATCTCTGGCAGATGCTCTCAGGTGGGCACCTCATTCGCCTCGTACGACGGTTGTGGCCGGTGATGCTGGCAATCGTGGCGGGCACGCTCGCGGGCGTCGGCTGGCTCGACGAGGAGAACGCGCGCGTGGGCACGCGGATTCTGGGCGTCGTGTTAGTGCTCTATGCGCTGAGCAGCCTCTACGCCCTGCACCTAGTGGTGGCACCGCACCGCGAGCGGCTGCTCGGGCCGGTGGCCGGTGGCGTCACTGGCCTCATCACGGCGGCAACGGGCACCTGGTCGATCCCGGTGGTGCCCTACTTCCAAGCAATCGGGCTCGAGAAGGACGAGCTTGTGCAGGCGATGGGCCTCTCCTTCACGGTCTCGACGGTGGCGCTCACGATCAACCTGCTCGTCGTCGGCGCCTTTTCGGCGGAGCTGGCACCTGACGTCGGCGTGGCCGTGGTCGCTGCCTTCGCCGGTATGTGGGCAGGCCAGCGGCTCCGGCGCGCGCTCGATCCGGCCACCTTCCGGCGTTGGTTTCTCTGGGCACTCCTCGCACTCGGCGCCTACCTCGTCGCGCGGTCATTCCTCTAAACTGGTGCGACGGGGAAGCTTGATGCGTCTCCACCTGAGCCTATGGTCGAGGGATCGGCATAAGATCGATTCTCGGGAGGATGCAAATGAACCGACGCACGCTCGTTACGCTCAGCGCCGGCGCTATTGCCGGCGCGGGCGCACTCGGCTCAGTGCTCGCGCAAGACATGGCGTTTTTCCGGATCGGCAGCGGCAGTGCCGGCGGCACCTACTTCCCGATAGCGGGCCTCATCGCCAATGCCATCTCGAACCCGCCCGGCTCCCGGCCGTGCGAGGAAGGCGGTTCCTGCGGCGTGCCGGGCCTGGTGGCCGTCGCCCAGTCGTCCAACGCGTCGGTCGCCAACGTCACCGCGGTGCAGTCGGGCCAGATCGAAAGCGGCCTCGCTTCGGCCGACATCGTCTATTGGTCCTTCAACGGCGAGAACGTGTTCTCGGAGAAGGGCGCCTACGACAAGCTGCGCGTGATCTCCAACCTGTTCCCAGAACACATGCAGCTTGTGTTGCCCGAGGGCACCGAGCTCTCCTCCATCGCCGACCTCGAGGGCAAGCGTGTGGGCATCGCCCAAGCCGGCTCTGGCACACAGGTCGTCGTGCTCGAGCTCTTGAACATGTTCGGGATCAACCGCGACAACATCGATGAGGCAGAGCTCAACAACACGCAGAGCGCCGAACGCCTCGCCGACGGTCAGCTCGACGCCTATTTCTACGTCGCCGGCACGCCGACCGCGGCGATGGTGCAGCTCGCGTCCACCCGCGGCATGGAGCTCTACAGCTTCAGCGACGAGGAGATCGCACAGTTCCTGGAGATCGTGCCGTTCTATTACGAGGCGGAGATCCCTGCAGGCACCTATGAAGGCATCGACTATGATGTCCAGACGGTCGCCGTTGGCGCGCAGTGGGTGACGAGCGCCGATCAGCCCGAGGAGCTGATCTACGACATCACCCAGGCGATGTGGAACGACAATAGCCGCAAGCTCTTCGACACCGGCCACGCCAAGGGCGCCGACATTACACCGGACAACGCCCTCAAGGCCGTGCAGACGCCGCTGCACCCAGGTGCCGAACGCTTCTACAAGGAAGCGGGCTTGATGGAGTAGGCAGGCCGAGCCGCCGCCGGTGCAGCGCTACGATGCCGCCGGCGCGGAGCAGCTAGAGGCCAAATACGACACCGAGCTGCAGACGCGTCGCGTCCGCGGCTGGACGGGCGGCGTGGTCTTCGTCGTTCTCGTCACCTTCGCGATCTATCACTACTGGACCGCCGGAACGGGCATCCCGGCCGACTACTGGCACATGGGGATCCACCTTTCCGGCGTCCTCTCGATGGTCTTTCTCCTCTATCCGGCCTGGCGCAGTGGCCCGCTCAAGCGCCAGGTGCCAGGGATGCTCACGATCGGCGGCGTGCCGGCGTGGGACTGGCTCTTCGCGATCACCGGGATCGCCTGCGCGCTCTACATCGGCGCGACTTGGCGCGGCTTCGACCTGCAGCTCATCGGTTTCAACTGGCAGCTCCCGGAGCAGGCGCTGCGTCAGGGCAATCCGGCGCCGCTCGACATCGTTTTCGGCACAGTCCTGATCCTGTTGACACTCGAGGCGGCCCGCCGGGCGATGGGCCCGGTGCTGCCGATCATCATCGGCGTCTTCATCGCCTACGCGCTCTTCGGTCCCTACGTGCCCCTGCAGATCCTGGCGCATCCGGGCGTCACCTGGACCCAATTCGTCAACAACATCTACTTCCCGGCCGAGGGCATCTTCGGCGTCACGCTGTGGGTCGTCTCCACGATCGTCTTTCACTTCGTGCTGTTCGGCACGGTCGCCCAGCGGATGGGCCTCGGCCAATTCTTCATCGATTTGGCACTCGTCGCTGCGGGCAAGTACACGGGCGGGCCGGCGAAGGTGTCGGTGATCAGCTCCGCTTTCTTCGGCACGATCTCGGGCAGCTCCGTCGCCAACACCGTCTCCACCGGCTCGCTCACCATCCCAAACATGAAGCGGATGGGCTATCCGGGCCACTTTGCCGGTGGCGTGGAGGCTGCCGCGTCCGCCGGCGGGCAGATCACCCCACCGATCATGGGTGCTGCCGCCTTCATCATGGCGGAGTTCCTGGAGCTTCCCTACACCACCATCGTCATCGCCGCGGCCGTGCCCGCGCTCATGCACTATCTGGGTGTCCTCACGATCGTCCACTTCGAGGCCCGGCGCCTGGGCCTCAAGGGCTATGCAGCCGAGGACCTGCCCAAGCTATGGGAGGTCTTCCGCCGCGGCTGGCCGACGATGATCCCGCTGGTCGTGCTCATCTACGTGCTGTTCTCGGGCTACACGCCCTACATGGCGGCCTTCTGGGGGATCACCGCCTGCATCGCCGTCGGCCTGGTCAATCCCTACCACCGCATGTCGCTCCGGGACCTGGTGACCGCCTTCGAGATCGGGGCCAAGCATGCGCTCGCCGTGGGCGCCGCGGCGGCGGCCGTGGGGATCGTCGTGGGCGTCATCAACACGACGGGCGTCGCCTTCCGCCTCGGCTTCATGGTCACCGCCGGCGCGCTCGACGCCGCCGATTTCTTCCATGGGCTCTTGGCGTTCCTGCCGTTCGAGCTCTTTGCCGTCAGCGAGATGCAGCTCTTCTTCTCGCTCGTGTTCGTCGCCATGGCCTGCGTGTTCATGGGCGCGGGCCTGCCGACGACGGCGCTCTACATCATGCTCGCGACCGTCGCCCAGCCGGCGTTGGCCCAGCTCGGCGTGCCGGCCCTCGCCTCGCACCTGTTCGTCCTCTACTACGGCGTGCTCTCAGAGATCACGCCGCCGGTCTGCACATCGGCCTATGCGGCGGGCGGCATTGCCGGCGCCAACCCGTTCCGCACCGGCATCTCCGCCTTCGGCCTGGGCAATGCCAAGGTGCTTGTGCCGATGGTCTTCGTCTACTCGCCGGCGATCCTCATCGTACTGCCGGAGCACTTCACGTGGCTCGCTTTCATCGAGACCACGGCAACCTGCGCGCTCGGGATCTTCACCCTGGGCGTAGCACTCGCCGGCTATGCGCTGACGACGCTACCGGCGCCGCTGCGGCTCGCTGCCGCCTTCGCCGCCATCCTCCTCGTCGCACCAGGGGCAACGAGCGATCTCTACGGCCTCGCCCTTCTCCTGCCGATCATCTTGCAGCAATGGTGGGCGCACCGCCGGCTGATGGCGGCTCAGCTCGAGGCCCGATCGATCGGATCCCAGACATAGGCGATCTCGTCGAACTCGACGCCACGTTCGCGGCTGACTTGCCGCAGCTTCGCCTCACCTCCGCGATACGCGTAGAAGGCTTGCGCGCCGACATTGCCGGCCAGTACCCAGAGCCCCAGACGCACGCAGCCGCGCCCTTCGAGAACGCCTGCGAGCCCGCGCAGCAGGCGGCTGCCGAGCCCTCGGCGCTTGGCGTCCGGCAGCAAGTAGAGGGCATAGACCTCGCCGTCGGCGGGCAGCCTGGGGTCGCGCCTTGGCCCACCCGAGACAAAGCCGACGAGTGCACCCTCGGCTGCGACGACGCGTGTCGCCGTATCGCCGCGCAGCAGCAGCCCCTCCCAGAAGCGGATGCCCCCTGGATCACCAGCGCGCGGGAAGATGCGCTCGGGCAGGAGACCGGCGTAGGTCGCCTGCCAGCTCCTCGCCTGCACGTCGAGGATCGACGCGGCGTCCTCCAGCCGGCCCGGCCGGATCACCGGCATCTGCGACATCCAAGTCTTCCCGTTGCACCCCACGGCCCACCTGCGATGATATCGGCTCCACCGCTCGGCGTCGTTCGGGCGATGCAGCCTTGAGGAGGCGCCATGCTGCGGATCTGGGGTCGGATCAACTCCATCAACGTGCAGAAGGTGCTGTGGGCTGCGGCGGAACTGGAGCTGCCGTTTCGACGCATCGACGCCGGTGGGGCGTTTGGCGGCCTCGATGCGGCGAGCTTCGTCGCCAAGAACCCCAACCGCCGCATCCCCGTGCTCGAGGATCGCGACCTGATCATCTGGGAGAGCCACGCCTGCCTCCGCTATCTGGGCGCGCGCTACGGTGCGGGGCGGATCTGGCCGGAAGATGCCGTCGCACGCGCACCCGTGGACATGTGGCTCGACTGGCACCACACCGAAGCCTACCCGCCAATGCGCGACGTCTTTTGGCAGTTGGTCCGTACACCCGAAGCCGAGCAGGACCTCGACCTGGTGGAGCGGCAGCGGCAGGCCGTGGCCGAGCGGCTGGCGATCCTCGAAGCCCAGCTGGGGCGGACCGCCTACGTCGCCGGTGACGCCTTCACCATCGCCGACATCCCGCTGGCGCTCCTGGCCGATCGCTGGTTCCGTCTCGCGATCGAGCGCCCCGACCTTCCGGCGCTTGCGCGCTGGTATGACGGCCTCACCGAACGACCGGGCTATCGCGAGTACTGTGCCGCACCGCTGACCTGAGCCACGGGGTGTCGCCGGATGCGCGCCCTGTGCTACCTCCCTCCTCATACCGCTTTGCAGCTAGGGTAGGTTCATGGGACAGCCTGCGACGCCGAGCGTCGACGGCCGCGATGACGCGTCGACCAAACCCGACCGGGTGTACCGGCACGCGTTGTCGAGCTTCGCCACGGGCGTCACCGTCGTCACTTGCGCGCTCGACGACGGCAAGCGCGTGGGCTTGACCGTCAACTCCTTTGCAAGCGTGTCGCTCGAGCCCCCGCTGGTCTCCTGGTGTCTGGCCCGCACGACGATCTGCTTCGAGGCCTTCGCGATCGCATCGCATTTCGCGGTCAACGTGCTCGCCGCCGACCAGGAGGCGCTCGTCCACCGCTTCGCCCGCCGCAGCCTCGACAGCTTCGGCGAGCTCCCGTCAACCCCGGGGCTGGGTGCTACACCGCTGCTGGCTGGCACGGCCGCCCGTTTCGAATGTCGACGCGTGGCTGAGTATTCGGCCGGGGATCACATCATTCTCCTGGGCCAAGTCGAGCGCTATGCTCGCTTCGAGCGCGAGCCGCTGGTGCTCGTTCGCGGTCGCTACGGGCGGCTAGGCGATGGCTGAGCGCGGTCCCGCCGGCGTCGACGAGAACCCCAGCGCCTTCGCCCAAGCCATGGGCGTCGAGGTCGTCACCTGGGAGGAGGGCTTTGTTCGCATCGAGGCGCCGATCGAGCCCTGGCACCTCAATCGCAGCGGTGTCGTGCATGGGGGTATCGCCGCGGCGATGATCGACATGGCCTGCGGCTTCGCCGGGCTCTACGTGCCACCCGGCGCACCGCAGAAGCACTCGCTTACGCTCTCGCTCACCGTCCAGTTCACGGGCCAAGCCAAGGAAGGGTGCATGGTCTCCGAGGGACGCGTCAAATCCCACGGCCGCCGGGTCTACTTCACGGAGGCGACCTTGCGGGTCGATGGAGGTCAGATGCTGGCGTTCGGCAGCGGCACGTTCCGGCTGCGCTCGGGCTCCTGAGCCGTGCCGGCACGGGCGGCAGAGCTCTTGGCGAGCTTGGTCGGCCAGACGCCCTGGCGCCTGCGCATGAACCTGCGTCGGCTGGAGCCCGCCGACTGGCTCTGGGTCACCGAGCACCACGCCAACGAGATCAAAGAGAAGCGCCGGCTCTTGGCCGCCGGCGCCGAGATCAAGGCGCGCGCGCCCGACGCTCCGGAGACCGAGGCCGCGATCCAAGAGACGATCAACCTCATCCGGACGTTCCTCAGGACCCATCACCCCGGCCTGAGCCCCCCCGCCGACGCCGACGACCCGCTCGTGAGCGCGGGGCTCCTGGTGCAGGAGGACCTCTGCTGGCTGGCGCCCGGTCCCGACGGCTACCGGCTCGTGGCTGCGTTTGTCGCGTTCCCCGCCGGCTGGCGACTCGCCGACAAGATCGGTCGGCCACTACCGGCGATCCACGCCCCCGTCCCAGGGCTCGAGCAGGCGATCGGCAGGCCGCTCGCGCGCGTATTCGACACGCTCGATCCCGAACGCCCGGTCTGGCGCGCCAACTGGTCGCTGGCCGACGATCCAACCTTGCACCAGCCGCGTCGCTCCCGGGCCGCAGCGGTTGAGGCACTCTATCTCCGGGTCGAGCGGCAGACGCTTCGCCGCCTGCCGCGGACGGGCCAAGTGCTGTTCACGATCCACACCCTCGTCGAACCCCTGGCCCAGGTCGCGCGGACGCCCGCGACGGCGCGCGCGCTGCTGGAGCAGATCGACCTGATGCCGCCGGCCATGCGCGCCTACAAGGATGTCGACGCCCTCCGCTCGGCCGCCGCCGCAGATCTGGATGTGCCCCTGGGGGCAGCATGAACGAGCCGCCAGCGGTCAAGGTCGTCGTCGACGCGCGCGGGCTCGTCTGCCCCATGCCGCTGATCAAGCTCCGCCAAGCCTTCATGGTCCTGGAGGTGGGCGACAGCGTCCGGCTGCTCGCGACCGACCCCCAGGCCGTTGCCGACGTCAACGAGTTCTGCCTTGCCGGCGGCCACGACCTCGTCGAGCAGCGGGAGGAGGCAGGCCTCTACAGCTTCGTCGTCACCAAAGACGGCACCTGAGGCTCACCGGCTCGGCCCGCCAGTTTGGGTCAGTGCAGGACGCGCCGCTCACCTGTGCGCAGCGAAGCGAGCGTCGTCAGGACCCGCTGCCAGACCCTCGCCGCCGTCGTAGCACCCGCGTTCCTGTGCATCTGCCAGAGCGTCTGTGCCTCACGCTCGGCATGCTCGCCATGCAAGCGAAGCAGCGTCCGAGCGGTGCGCAAGGCGTCCGCTTCTCGTGGCATGGAACTCGCTCCGGTGAAGACCGCTCCACGCCGCATGCGTCAGCGCGCAACGGAGACGGCGATAGGACCTAGGTGGATGACGCAGCGTCAGAGGCCGCGTGCTCTAGCTGAGGACCGAAACGATCGCAAGCGGGGCACCGATGAGCAACGAACGGGTCGACATCCTGTTCGAAGCGGACGCCGTCGCGGCACGCGTCACTGCGCTCGCGGCGGAGATCGGCGAGCGTATGCCGCAGGCGTTCACCCTCGTCGGCATCCTCACCGGCAGCTTCGTTTTCGTCGCGGACCTGATGCGCGCGCTCGACCGCGCCGGTGCTCAGCCCAAGGTCGAGTTCATGCGCCTCGCGAGCTACGGCATGGGCGCCAAAAGCGCGGGCGAGGTGCAGGTGCTTTCCGACCTGCACGGCAGCTTCAAGGGCGAGCCCGTGGTCATCGTCGACGACATTCAGGACACCGGCCGCACGTTGATGGTGGCGCGCCGCATTCTCGCGGACCTTGGCGCGGGGCCGATCCTCACCTGCGCGCTGCTCGACAAGCCGTCCAGGCGTGAGGTCGACTTCCAGGCGGACCTCACGGGCTTCACGATCCCCGACGTCTTCGTCGTCGGTTACGGCATCGACTGGGCCGAGCGCTACCGCCACCTGCCGCATATCGGCAAGGTCGACACGGGCTGAGTGCGGCGCATGGGCCAGGATGAGAATGCCGAGCGCCGGCTGGTGGCACACGGCGCGCTCCTGAGGGACGTTCCAAAAGGCCTCGACGCCGAGCGCTTCGAAACGCTGCTGCGCACTGGCGTCGTACGCTTCGAGCGCATCATCTCCAACGGTCAGACGACCCCGACCGGCGAATGGTACGACCAGGCGTGGGACGAGTGGGTCACGGTCCTCTCCGGCGCCGCGGCTCTGCTCGTCGAGGGCGAGCCCGAGCCGCACCGCCTCGAGCCGGGCGATTGGCTCTTCCTCCCCGCACACGTCCGCCACCGCGTGACGTACACGGCGGTGGACGAGCCTACCGTGTGGCTTGCCGTTCACATCGGGGAGCCCGACTAGACCCCGGTCGCGCACTTGGGGGGCGCTCGCGTTCGTCGAAGCTCACGCCCGCCGCAGCACGATAACCGCGGCCTTGAGGTCGATGCCAGGCAAGTGATCGCCATACGCGTCGAAGACCACTTGCGCGACGCCGTTTGCGACGAGGCCGTCGACCGATTGTCGGTACGAGCCGTCCTCTAGGGCGTGGTCGTTCAGCGAAAAGACGAAGCAGCCACCCGAAGGCAAGAGGCCAACCGCCGTCTCGATCATCGTCGCCGGCGCATGGCTCGGGCCAATCACGCCGACGGCGGCCATGTTCGCATAGTCGCCCGGCGCCGCCGGTACCGGGCACGCCAGATCGCTCGGGATCAGACGCCGGTAGACGCCTGGCTTGGTTCGGGCATGCGCGAGCATCGCTTCCGTGAAGTCCGTCCCGTCAACGGTGGTGAAGCCGGCCCCCACGAACGCCTCACCGGAAAGGCCGGTGCCGCAGCCGATGTCGAGCAGGGGTGCCGTACGGTCGGCGGCGTGCGCACTCAGCGCCGCCGCACAGCGGGAGGGAGTAGCGTAGCCGTTGGCCCGAACCTCGGCCTCGTACGCTGCCGCCCAGTCCGAATAGAGCGCGCGCGTGCCCTCACCTCCGTCCAAGCCGTAGGCACGCTGAAGAAAGCCACCCTTCCGGCCAACGTCGGAGCCGTCATCGCCGCGTTGCATGCTGTCTCCCGCTTCCCGTCGGCTCCGAAACGTCGAGCCCGGACGCACGCCTGGTAGCGGAGGACCGCCACACCCGACCGGGCGGAGCGGATACCGAGCTGTTCATCGAGCCTCCCGATCCATCAACCCTGAGGAAAGGCGCCGACCGCTTGCAGTCCAATCTAAAAAGAGAGATCGAGCAGTATGATGGCACGAAACCGCTGCAGACAGTGAACCCGCTCAGCCGTGGCATCATGGCACGGTGCGGTGTCAGCGTCGCTCGGACAACCGGATGACCGCGTGGGCATGGACAGCATTCGGCTAAGGCCCGCATCGAGAGCGGACGCAACCTTCATCCTGAAGCTCGAAGAGCTATGCATGCGGGGATACGCCGAGGCGCTATGGGGGGAGTGGCATCCTTCGACATCCAGCGAGACGTTCGATCCTTCAGGACATGAGGTAGTCGAAATGGTGGGCGCACCAGTTGGCTGCATCGCATTCTCGAGAACGGCTCACCAACTACGCGTCGATCGACTCTACATCTCGCCCGACTACCAAAACCGCGGAATAGGCTCGTTCGTCCTTCGTCGGGCAATCGAGCAAGCTGAACAACTCGACTTACCCGTGCGTTTACATGTACTGACAACAAATCGAGCCGTTCGTTTCTATGAGCGGGAAGGTTTCACTGTCGAAACAACGACCGCGGAGAGGTTGGGTCTGGTTCGAACAGCGACTACGAAATGAGTGAGCCGCACGACCGCTCGGGGCTCAAACCAGCCTTCGGCAGCTCGCGTTCGATCGCAGGAACTCTAAGCGACCCGCGCGCGCTGCACCAGTAGAATGCCCACGGCCACGATGACGACGCCCAGGATGTCGAAGGGCCCGAGCGCTTCGCCCAGAAGCACCCAGGCGACGGCGACGCCGAAGGCCGGGTTGAGGAAGTGGTAGGCGCTTGCCTGCGCCGCACCGATGCGGCGGATCAGGCTGAACCAGACGAGCGTGGCCGCGATGCCCGGAATGAAGGTGGTGTAGAGGAAGGCAAGCACGAGCGGCGTCGTGAACGTCACCGTCGCGTCGTGCTCGAGCCAGAGTGCCACCGGGGCCAACGTCACCCCGCCCACCAGCATCTGCAGGCCGACGACCATCCAGAGCCCGCTGCCCAGCTCGGCATGGCGGACGATGAGCGTGGCGGTGGCGAGGGCCACGACGCCGATCAGGCAATAGGCGAGCCCCAACAGGTCAAGATCGCCGCCGAGGCGGTCGAGGACGATCAACACCACACCACCAAAGCCGAGGACGAGGCCGATGATGGCGAGCGGCGCCAGGCGGTCCTTGCCCAGGAGCGCACCGGCCGTGGCGACGACCAGCGGCAGGCTGCTCGCGATGATCGCGGCGAGCCCGGCCGGCACGGTGGTCATGGCGAGGAAGAAGAGGCCCAGATAGAGGCTGTTCTGGCAGAGACCCAGAATGATGATGCGCCGCCAGTGCTCGGCGCCCATGGGCCAGCGCTGCCCCAACAGGCGCGCGGCCGTCACGGCGATGGCACCCGAGAGCAGGAACCGAACTGCGAGGATCGCGAAGGGCGGCGCGTACTCCAGCGCGATCTTGGCCGAGGTGAACGCCGAGCTCCACATGAAGGCGAAGCTCACGCCCATCAGCACCGCGACCAGATCAAAGGCCGCTGGTGCCCGGGGCGAGAGTCGAACTCGCACGCCGTTGCCGGCGGTGGATTTTGAGTCCACTGCGTCTACCGTTCCGCCACCCGGGCAAGGCGCGTCAACTTGCGTGAAGCAGGGGCTCCTGTCCACCTTCGGGCAGGGGCTCGGTGATCTCGATGTCGTCCAGACCGAGGGCGCGCGCGAGGGTGAAGAGGCGTCGCTCCACCGCGTCGCCCGGAGGCAGCGAGCCGTCCTCGGGGAGGATCAGGCGCACGCAGCGCGCGTCTCGCTCGAGGCGGCTCACGGCCAGCAGATGCGCGGTCGCCCCCGACAGGCGATAGGCGACCTGGAGTGCATGGCCCAGCACCAGCGCGTCGTTCGCCGCGGCACCGGCAAGCGCCTTCGCCTCTGCAGCGAGCTCGGCATCGAGCGCGCCGCGGTAGCGGGCATAGACGGCGAGCGCGATCCAGCCGCGGCCGGCGTGGTCGAGGCCCGGCAGCGGCAAGTGCAGAACGCGATCTAGCGCGTAGCCGTCGCGATAGTCCGGGTGCGTCGACCAGGCGACGTCGGAGAGATGGCAGGCGGCGATGCGCAGCCGACGTTGGTCTGCCGTCTCGTCCGCAAAGAACGGTGCGGTCCAGTGCACGAGCTCGCGACCGACACCGCCGAACCGGCTCTCCGCGCGGCCATAGCGCTCGGCCGCATCGACGAGCGGGTCGCGGGCGCGTTCGTCCGTCTCGAGATTGGCGAAGAGCCGACCCTCGCGTACGCCGCTTGCGCTGAAGATGACGCGCTTGGGCCCCAGGGCCTCGAGCGTGCCGGCGAGCACGAGTGCGGCGGTCGGCAGCGCCTCCTGGCGCCGCTTCGAGACGTGGACCAGATCGCTCGCGGCGAGCTTGCTGCGTCGGCTCGCGAGCCTCGCCAGCTCCAGTGCCTTGGGACCATCCAGGGCAAAGCCGTCGACGATCGCAAAGCGGTGCCCCGTCCGCGCCATTGCCAGCTTGGCGAAAGCGCGCCAGGCGCCGCCTACCGCGTAGAACGTGTGGCCGCCACGCGTGGTCGGGAACCCATCGGCGACGGCGCTCGCGATGGCGTCGATCTGGCTCTTGCGCGAACCGCCGTCGCCCATCAACCGCAAGGGTCCGAAGGGAAAGGAGCGGCTCTGCTGCACACACTCGTTGCCCAGCTCGGCGAGCTCCAGGCTGCCGCCGCCGAGATCGCCCACGACGCCGTCGGCGTCGGGAAAGTGACTGAGCACGCCGAGGCCCGCGAACCGCCCCTCCTCCTCGCCTGTAAGCACGGCAACCTTGGCGCCGAACCGCGTCTCGATCTCGTTCGTGAAGGCGGGGCCGTTGGCGGCCGTCCGCACGGCTTCGGTGGCGAACACGTCGAGAGTCTCTAGGCCCATCGCCCGGGAGAGCGCAAAGAAGCGGCCGAGCGCTTGCATGGCGAACGCGACGTCCGCTGCGGCAAGGTTGCCGTCGGCCTTGAGCCCCTTGCCGAGGCCGCACATGACGCGCTCATTGAACTTGACCAATGGCGCGCGCACCGGAGCATCGTAGACGACGAAACGCACCGAGTTGGAGCCGATGTCGATCAGGCCGATGTCGCGGCGGTCCACCGCGCGCTGCTGCGTGAAGGGCACGAGGTCACCTCCAGTGCTCAATCGTTGCCGATCCGCACGACCCGCTGCGGGCGGGTCCGGCGCAGCGCGCTACCTCGACCCGAAAGACTCGGGTTGGTCATGAAGTAGGCGTGCAGATTGAAGTCACGTTCGGGCGTCGCGGACGCCAGCCGGCGATAAGTGCCATCCGCGCCTTCGAGCTGCCAGCTCTGCAGGTTGTCATTGAGGTTGGCGACCATGATCTGGTCGAGAACCTGCTCGTGAACTGTAGGGTTCTCCACGGGCACCAGCACCTCGACCCGG
The DNA here is from genome assembly GCA_028279345.1 of Geminicoccaceae bacterium. Taxonomy (GTDB): domain Bacteria; phylum Pseudomonadota; class Alphaproteobacteria; order Geminicoccales; family Geminicoccaceae; genus JAAAPF01. The sequence continues at coordinate 92,496 of JANQNY010000082.1, read as the reverse complement.
CGGTCGAGGTTGCGCGACATCCAGTCGGCGGAGCCGATATAGACCTTCGCCCGACGCGAGGGCAGTTCCTCACCGTCACCGAAGCAATAGATGCGGCTATGCTCGAGGAACCGTCCGACGATGCTCTTGACCCGGATCGTCTCCGATAGGCCAGGCACGCCTGGGCGCAGGCAGCAGATGCCGCGGACAACGAGATCGATCTCGACCCCAGCGACCGACGCCCGATAGAGGGCGTCGATGATGCCCTTGTCGACGAGGCTGTTCATCTTCGCCCAGATCCGGCCCGGCCGACCGGCGGCAACATGCTCGATCTCGGCGTCGATGAGCCGGAGGAGCTGGGTGCGCATGTGCAGCGGTGCGAGCAGCACCTTGCTCAACTGGCGCGGCTCGGCGTAGCCGGTCATGTAGTTGAAGACGCGCGCCGCGTCCGACCCAAGCATCGGATCGCAGGTAAAGAAGGAGAGGTCGGTATAAATCTTCGCCGTGATGGGGTGATAATTGCCCGTGCCGTAGTGCACGTAGGTTTTGAGCCGCCCCTCCTCGCGCCGCACCACCATGGTGACCTTGGCGTGGGTCTTGAGCTCCATGAAGCCGTAAACCACCTGCACGCCCGCCTTTTCGAGGTCGCGGGCCCAGCGAATGTTCTGCGCCTCGTCGAAGCGCGCCTTCAGCTCCACCAGCGCAGTGACCGACTTGCCCGCCTCGGCGGCCTCGCACATGGCACCCACGATCGGGCTGTTGTCGCTCGTTCGATAGAGGGTGCCCTTGATGGCGACGACGGCCGGGTCGGCTGCCGCCTGCCGCAGGAACTGCACGACCACGTCGAACGACTCGTAGGGGTGATGAACGACGAAGTCCTTTGCGCGAATCGCACCGAAGCAATCACCGCCATGATCGCGGATGCGCTCCGGAAAGCGCGGCGTGAAGGTCTTGAACAGGAGATCGGGTCGGTCGGCGACGATCATCTGGCGCACGTCGCCCAGGCCAAGCGGCAGATTCAGCGGTGCCACATCGTCATGGCCGCAGCCGAGCTCGGCGGCGAGGAAGCTCTGCAGCTCGACCGGCATCGCCGCGTTGACCTCGAGCCGGATGACCTCGCCCCGCCGGCGGCGCTGCAGCGCCAGCTCGAAGACCCGCATGAGGTCCTCGGCCTCCTCCTCGATCTCGATGTCGCTGTCGCGGATCACGCGGAACTGGCCGCAGGCGACGACCTCGAACCCCGGAAAGAGACGATCAACGAACAGCTCGATGATCTTCTCGATCGCCATGAAGCGGATGGTCTCGCCTGGCAGCCGGACCATGCGCTCCAGGAGCGCGGGCACGAGGACCAGACCGGTACGCGTCTCCTTGGCCGCCTCGAAGGCTACGACGAGACCGAAACCGAGATTGCCGACGAACGGGAAGGGATGGGCCGGATCCACCGCGATCGGCGAGAGCACCGGATAGATCTCGTCCTCGAAGAAGGTCTCGAGCCAGCCGAGGTCGGCGGGCTCGAGCTCGGTCACCGTAACGGCGGCGACCCCCTCCTCACGCAGACGCTGGCTCAGCTCGTTCCAGCATAGCTCCTGGCGGTGGATGATGTCGGTGAGCTGTTGGCCGATCGCCTCGAGCTGCTGCGCGGGCGTCCTGCCGTCGAGGCTCGGCACGGTGACGCCGTTCTTGCAGAGGTCCTTCAGGCCTGCGACCCGGACCATGTTGAACTCGTCGAGGTTAGTGGCTGCGATCGCCAGGAAGCGCAGGCGCTCGAGCAGGGGATGGGTAGGGTTCGACGCCTCCTCCAGCACCCGATCGTTGAACGCGAGCCAGGAGAGTTCGCGGTTCAGATAGCGCGCTTCCGGCGCCGACGGCACGTCGTGCCGCTGCGCCGTGCTCACCTCTGTCTCGGCTCGGTCCATCGCCTCCTCGCATCGCGCTGGCGTTGCAGGCGTCCTCGCGGCAAGCTTAGCAGGAGCGCGGAACGGTTGCGAGCCGCGCCACACCATCTCGGCCGCCGGAGTCACCCATGGCGAACCTGTCGCTGCCGCGCCGCCTTGTGCTGCTGCGCCATGCCAAGTCCGATTGGGAGAGCGATGCCACGCGCGACTTCGACCGCCCGCTTGCCGAGCGAGGGGTGGCCGCAGGAGCACAGGTGGCCCGCTCGCTCGGTGAACGAGGGCTTCTGCCCGAATGGGTGCTGTGCTCGCCCGCCGTGCGCACACGCGCGACCTGGGACTTCGTCGCGGCGCATCTGGAGCTGCCGGCGGTGGAGGTGTTCGACCCGGCCCTCTACCTCGCCTCGGCACGCGCGCTCCTCGCACGCATCAGAGAGACACCGGCGCGCGTCTCGTCGGTCATGGTGATCGGTCACAATCCGGGCCTTCAGGACCTCGCAGCCGAGCTGGCAAGGCGCACCGAGCAGGGCATCGGCGAGGCAGTGACGACGAAATTCCCGACGGCTGCGGTGCTAGCGGTCGAGATCGACGGCAATGGCTGGGAAGGGGTCGGCAGCGAGCCACACCGGCTGCTCGCCTGGTACACGCCCAAGGGCAAGGAGCCGCTCGAGTTCTGAGCGGGTGGCACGGGTGGCCGGTTCCCGATCGGCACCGAGAGCGTCGTCCATCGGTCCCGCGCGTCCCGCCCGACCACCCATGCCAGCATCCTCGTGGGCGGTCGGGCGGGGTGCGCGGGTGGCGGGGCAGAGCTCGGTAGCTCTAGCGCAGGCGGTAACGGTCACCCAAGGCGAGCAGCGTATCGATCTCGTAGCCACCGGCCATGACCACCCCCTCGACGACGTAGGTCGGCGTGCCGTGGGCGCCGATGCCCCGGGCGAGCTCGGCGTTGTACGCGAGCGCCGCGTCGACCTCGGGAGAGCCCTGGTCGCGGAGTAGACGCTCCGTATCGAGGCCCTCGCGCGAAGAAAGCTCCTCGACGAGGGCCTCCGTCGGCAGGAAGGCCGACGTCATGAGCGCCTCGTGGAATGGCCAGTAGGCGCCTTGCAACCCGGCCGCCAGCGCCGCCCGGGCGCCGAGCGTCGAGGCCGGTCCAAGGATCGGCCAATCGCGAACCACGAGGCGCAGCCTGCCTCGTTCCGCCTGCGCGAGCAGGTTCGGCGCATGCCGACGGCACCACGTGCAGCGATAATCCAGGAAAGCAACGAACACGGGACCTTGGGCGCCCAGCATGTGTGCCGCGCGTGGCGCTTGGAGCTGAGCGCGATCGACACTGCGCCGAGGTGGCGCCGGCGCCTCGAGACCGACCAGCGGAAGGCCGCTCGAGGTGAGGCCACCTGCCGCCGTCAGATAGACGAGGTCACCCTCGCGGCGGGCCTCCACCTCCGGAAGCGCAGGCCGCCGCCCGATCGTCCAGACCACCCCCCCGGCCGCCGCCGCAAGGACGAGGAGCATGCCACGCCGCGAGCGCGTCCCGACTAGAGGTGCAGCCATCGGCGCACGGCCGAGATCTGGTCAGCCGCCATCAGCGCCGGCGCATGGCCGACGCCTGGAAAGCTCACCACCTCGGCGCACGGGCCGCGTCGCGCCATCTCCTCGCAGGTAGGCTGGGTGAGGATCACGCTGTCGGCGCCGTGAAGCACCAAGGTCGGGCAACGGATTTTGTCCCACATCTCCCAGAGCACCACGTCGTCGTCCGCGAGCTCGGCGTAGGGCACCTTGATGGCGGGGTCGTAGTGCAGCCGGAAGCCGGCTTTGTCGAGCTTGGCGCTGTACTCGGCGAGGTGGCGCCATTGCGCATCGGTGAGTGGACCGAAGGGCGCATGGATGAGGCGCAGGTGCTGCTCGATCTCCTCGATGCTGGCGAAGTGCAGATCGAGCGCCAGATAGGTCCTGATCTGCTGGAGCGACTCCCGGTCGACGAACGGCCCAATGTCGTTGAGGACCAGCCGCTGCATCGGCGGCTGCTCCGTGGCGGCAAGGCCCATACCGATGAGCCCTCCCATCGACGTGCCGACCCAGTCGACCGGCCCGAGCTCTAAGCGCTGGAGCCATTGCGCGAGCTGCCCGGCGTAAACCTCCACCGTGTAGCCGTGCGGATCGCCGAGCCAGCTGCTCATTCCGCGACCGACGACATCGACGGCGAGGACGCGGGCGCCTGCCTGCGCCAGCGCCGCCGCGAGCATGTCGAAGTCGTGAGCGTTGCGGGTGAGCCCATGGACGCACACCACGACGCGCTCGGCGTCCTGCGGTCCCCAGTCCAGCCAACCGAGCTCGACACCTGCGAAGTGCTCGCCGAGGACCATCCGCGCCGCTCGGCCGACGGATGCTGGATTACTTGAAGAAGTCACGATCGAGCGTCGACAGCTTCAACGCATCCAGGCACGCCGGACGCTCCAGGGGGGTACAGGCGACCACGTCGTTGAGCAGCACGCGCTCGACCTCGGTACATGCAATGCCCTCGAAATCGAATGACTTGACCAGCGTCTTGGCGGCCGGCACCGGGGCCAGCTCGACCCGGAAGCGGGCGCCGATGACACCATCAGGCTGGAACGTGACAAGATCGAGATCAAGGCTGTCGATCGCCGCGGTGCCGGGGTTCTGAACCACCAGATACGCGCGGCAAGCGCCGTCGACTTGCTCGAGCTTGTTCAGCTCGAGAGCTATCCCACCGTCAGCGGGCTGCGCCGTGGCCGTCCCGGCGAACAGGAGTGCTAGGCCCGGCAACGCCAAGACCAAGCGTAGCTTAGCAAACACGGTCACCTCCGACTGCGACGACAGATGGCGACTAGATCAAACGCAAAAGTTTATCAATAACAACAACAATTAGCGCAAGACGTTTGTCGCCTCAGTGGTAGCTCGCCTCCAAAATCGCCCGGTAGTCGGCGACCGTGGCGCTTCGTGGATTCGTCGCATGGGTGTGATCGAGGATCGCGGCCGCCGCGACCTCGTCGAGGATGTCGCGCGGGACGCCCATGTCGGCGAGGGAGGTCGGCAGGCCGAGCGTCTCGGTGAACGAGCGGGCCCAGGCGGCTAGGTCCGCGTCCGCCGCGAGCCCGACGACCTGCCGCAGCCGCGGCAGGCGGTCTCGGATCAACGGCTCGTTGAAGCGCAAGACGGCCGGCATCAGGACGGCGTTGAGCGTCCCGTGGTGGAGGCCGAGCTCTGCGTAGGCGCCCAGCGGGTGCGACAAGGCGTGGATCGCGCCCAGCCCCTTCTGAAAGGCCATCGCTCCTTCCATCGCCGCCATCGACATGTCCCACCGAGCAGCCCGGTCGTGGCCGTCGGCAACGGCGCGCGGTAGCGCCCTCACCGCCCGCCAGAGCCCGTCCATGGCGATGGCCTCGGCCGGCGGGTTGCTGGACGGTGCAATGAAGGTCTCGATGCAGTGGCTAATGGCATCCATGCCCGTCCCCGCCGTCAGCGGCGCTGGCAGATCGAGCATCAGGTCGGGATCGACCAGCGCGAGCTTGGGGATCAGGTGAGGGCTCAAGAGCGCCAACTTGCGGCCATCATCGAGCACGATCACAGCGCCGCGGCCGACCTCGGACCCGGTACCGGCCGTCGTAGGAATGGCGATCAGCGGCAGGAGGTCCGCCGTGATCCGCCCGGCTCCGCCAGCGACGGCCACATAGTCCCCGACGGCCCCACCCTGGCGATGAAGGAGGCCTGCCGTCTTGGCGAGATCCATCGCCGAACCGCCGCCGAACGCGATGATGCCGTCCGCACGGCTCGCCTCGAGCTGGGCGACACAGGCTTTGGCCGCCGCCTCGGTCGGATTGGGTGGGGTCTCGTCGAACACGGCACCCGCGAGCGAGTTCCCCAGCCGATCGGTCAGATGCTGCAGCAAGCCGGCCGCAACGACTCCGCGGTCGGTGACGATCAAGGGCCGCCTGATCTTGAGACCGGCGCACGCCTCGGCGATCGTATCGAGCGCGCCGTGGTCGAACCGGATGGTCGTCAGATAGCTGATGGTCGGCATGCGCGCTCCCCCAGAGGCGGCACACTAGCCCCGCTGCAGCGCATAATCACCGTATCAACCGAGCGATCGTCAGCAGTACCAGAAAGACAAAGCGCACCGGCCCCGAGGGGCACGGTGCGCAATGGGGGAGGCTTTACTCTCTCGCGGGAACAGGACGCCGGCTCCCGACGACGCCCATGAACAAGATGTATACCCTTGTCACCTGAACGGCAACCGAACCGCATGACAGGTCGATCATTTGCGGTGCAGCGCGTCCAGTTGCGGCTGGATACCGCCGAGATCGTAGCCGGCGGCCGCAGCAGCGCGGACGATCGTATCGCTCGGCGTCGTCGGCGCACTGGCGAACGCCCAAAGGAACGTGCTCCGCGTGCCGCTCCGACAATAGGCCAGTACCGGGCCTTCAGCCTCGGCCAGCAGTGCGCGCATGGCGTCGACCGTCTCAACGCTCAGGCCGCCATTCACGACTGGTAGGTAGTGGTAGTCGAGACCGGCCGCAGCCGCCGCTTCCTGGGCACGGACGTGCGGCACCTGGTCCGGCGCCTCGCCGTCGGGACGGTTGTTGACGACCGTCCGAATACCGAGTTCAGCCGCGCGGGCGAAATCAGCCTCCTGGAGCTGCCCCGCGACCCAGATGCCTTCGATGATCTGCTTGAACAAGGAGAAGTCTCCTCACACCTGGTCCGCCCGAAAGCCTCGGCGACATTCCGGGGTCGCGTCGGATAGCCGGTGGAGCGGCCCGACGCAAGGCCGACCAAATCCACTCGGCGTCCGCGCGCCGTGGTTTCGCCCGAGTGGATCAGACGCGCCACGCAGTCATGCGTGCGTGGATCATTGACCGATGCCGCTACGCCGCGCAGCTTCCCGCTCCAACAACGGAGGCGCGGTTTGCAACTGCTCGATGAAACCCACGTCGTCGAAGCCGCGGAGCGGATTGCCGGACGGGTGCGCAGCACGCCGACCGTCGACGTCGTCGTTCCCGACCTCGGCGACCTGCCCGTGAACCTCAAGCTTGAGCACCTGCAGCACGCTGGCTCGTTCAAGCCCCGCGGCGCCTTCAACAGGCTGTTGAGCGCGGAGGTCCCGGAGGCGGGCGTGATCTGCGCGTCTGGGGGCAACCACGGCATCGCGGTCGCCCACGCCGCCAAGGTTCTGGGCTTGCATGCCGAGGTGTTCCTGCCGCTGAGCTCATCTCCGGTGAAGGTGCAGATGCTGCGCGCGCTCGGTGCTTCGGTGCGCCAGGTGGGCAGCGTCTACGGCGAGGCGCACGAGGCCATGCGCGAGCGCGCCCTGGAGACGAGGGCGCTTGAGGTGCACCCTTACGACCACCCGGCAACGGTCGCGGGCCAGGGAACGCTCTTCCGTGAGTGGCTGACGCAGGCATCTGACCTCACGACCTTGGTGGTCGCGGTCGGTGGCGGCGGGCTGATGGCGGGTGCGCTCGCCGCCCTCGGGCACCGGCTCAAGATCGTCGCTGTCGAGCCGCGGCACGCGCCGACCCTGGCCGTGGCGCTGGATGCGGACGAACCCGTCGACGTCGACGTGTCCGGCATCGCCAGCGACAGCCTGGGTGCGCGGCGGCTCGGGAGTATCGCGTTCGCGCTCGCCCGGCACCACGGCGTGGTGAGCGTCACCGTCGGCGACGACGAGATCAACGCGGCACAGAAGTGGCTCTGGGGCCACGCGCGCCAATTCGTCGAGCCCGGGGGCGCTGCAGCGATGGCAGGGCTCCTGTCGCGCGGCTACCGCCCGAGCCGGGACGAGCGCGTCGGCGTGCTCATCTGTGGCGCCAACGTTGAGCCTGCCTCGGTCTTCGGCTGAGCCGTGCGGCCAGCCGAGCCTCCGGCGCGTCAGCCTTCTTAGTTCCAGCAGTGCGTCCAACCTGCGCCGGCGAGCGCGAGAGGCTCGCCCGCATCGTCGAGCACAGCAACACCCGTGCCCAGCGACGTCGCGCCGATTTGCACAACTGGCACGGCGGTCCGCCGCGCCACCTCCTCGACGCGCCCGCGCGCGTCCTTGGGCGCCGTGAACACCAGCTCGTAGTCGTCGCCGCCGGTGAGCGCCGCCTCGAGGGCGCCCGGCGCATCGACTGCGGCCCCGGACAGCGGCAGAGCCGCAGCTTCGAGCGTCACCGAGACGCCGGATTGCTGCGCGATGTGCCCAAGATCCTGGACGAGACCATCGGAGACGTCCTGGCAGGCCGTCGCGATGCCGCGTAGCGCGCTACCGAGCGCGAGCCGCGGCTCGGGCACCCGATAGCGCCGCACGAGGGCCGCCGCCGCGTCCTCCGAGGGCTGCCAAGCGCCTCTAAGGACCTGCAGCCCGAGCGCAGCGTCGCCCAGCGTGCCCGACACCCACACATCCTCGCCTGGGCGGGCGCCGCTGCGCGTCAGCGCGGTGCCAGCGGGAACCCGCCCGAGCGCCGTGATCGAGAGCACGAGCGGTCCCGGCGTCGCGACCGTGTCGCCGCCGAGCAGGCTCACGCCGAACGCCTCCTGGTCCTGCACGAGACCCGCCACCAGCGCCTCCAGATAGGCGTCATCGGCGCTTCTCGGCCGGATCAGGGCCAACAGGTAGTGCGTCGGTGTGGCGCCCATGGCCGCCAAGTCGGACAGGTTCACCCGAAGCGCCTTCTGCGCGATCGTCCCAGGCGGGTCGGTGGCCAGAAAGTGCACGCCCGCCACGACCGCGTCCTTGACGAGCACAAGGTCATCGGCACCGGCCGTCAGGACGGCACCGTCGTCGGTCAACGCGCGCGCGGCGGGATCAGTGGCGAGCGGCCGGAGCAGGTCGGCGATGAGCTCGAACTCTCCGCGCGGAGCCATCTATGGCCGCTCCGCTTGGGCTTGGACTACCCGTGCCCTTCCGCCCGCGAGCGTACGACACCATCGGGCGGAAGGGCGGAGGCGCGGGTGGCAACGGGTGCGCTTGAACGGCAATCGCACTAGCGGTCGCCGGGATCGAGCACGACGTCGGGTGCAGGCGCCTGAGCTCGGAGACCGGGCGCCGCGTGGTCGAGCACCGCATGCACGAAACCTGGCTCATTGCCCTCGAAGAAGCCGCGCGCCAGCTCGACATATTCGTCGATGATCGTGGCCACCGACGTCGCCCGGCGCTCCGCCAGCTCGAACGCGCCGGCGCGCAGCATCGCTCGCACCGTGACCCCAAGGCGCTCGAGGCTCCACCCGCTCGCCAGATGCTCGCGAATCGCGCGGTCGAGCACTTCCCGCCCGGCCGTCGCACCGACGACGATGTCCTGAAAGAGGTCGCGATCGACGGCGGTGCCGGCACTCCCCGTTTCGTCCTCGACGAACAGATCGTCGAGGCGGTGGCCCTCGAACTCGGCGACCACGTCGGTCGCCGGCCGGCCGGTGACGTCGATCTGGTAGAGCGCCTGCACGGCTGCGTAGCGCGCGGCGCGGCGTGGATCGAGCGGGCCCGACCGCCTACTCATCGGACAGGAAGTGCTCGGCGGTTCGGAGCAGCGTAAGAGCGGCGCGGGCTGCCGCCCCGCCCTTGTCCTTGCCCTTGGGATCGGACCGGACGAGGGCCTGCGCTTCGCTGTCGACGGTCAGGATGCCGTTGCCGATCGGCGCCCCGCGGTCGATGCCGAGCTGGACGAGCCCACGCGCGCTCTCGCTTGCAACCACATCGTAATGCGCGGTCTCGCCGCGGATGACGCAGCCGAGTGCTACGAACGCGTCGAAGCGGTCGGCGGCGTCGGCAAGCGCGATCGCCGTCGGTACCTCGAGCGCACCGGGGACGCTGACCGTCTCGTAGCGGCAGCCTTCGGCGTCGAGCACGGCCCGAGCACCCTCCAGAAGCCGGTCTTGGATGTGGTCGTAGAAGCGCGCCTCGACGATCAGAAGCAGCGGGTTGGTCTGGGTGGCAGCGGGCTCGGTCATCGGCTCAGCGTCCTTCCAAGCTGCGCGCGACGTAGCGGGCGAGCATGTCGACCTCCAGGTTGACGCGGTCGCCCGGGTGCCGGTCCGCGAGCGTCGTGTGGCTCCATGTATAGGGGACGATCATCAGGGCAAAGCGGTCATCGGCGATCTCATTCACCGTCAGCGAGATGCCGTCGACTGCGATCGATCCCTTGACGGCCACCATCGGCGCCAAATCGGCCGGTAGCCCCACCTCCAGCCGCCAACTGTCACCGACCGCTTCGATGGCACCGATCTCCGCCACCGCGTCGACATGTCCGAAGACGAAGTGCCCGCCGAGCTCGTCGCCAAGCCGCAACGACGCTTCGAGGTTCACGGCAGTCCCCGCGGTCCAGTCCCCCAGGGTCGTGCGTGCCAATGTCTCCGCCGACGCTTCGACCAGATGCGCACCCGGCCGCTTCTCGACCACCGTGAGGCAAACGCCGCTGTGCGCGATCGAAGCGCCAAGGGCGATCGCCTGATCGTCGAGTGTGTTCTCGACCCAAAGCCGGCGGTCAGCGGCACCTTCGACGCTGGCGACGCGCCCTCGATGAGTGATGATACCGGTGAACATGTGCCTCAGTCGGCTCGGACCCAGAGCTGCAGGCGATCAGGCCCGCACGCAAGATCGTGGATGTGGCGAAAGCCGGGCGCTTGGGCAAGGGCCTCGAGCCCAAACGCCGAGAAGCTCGCCCACCCGTCGCCACCGATCACCCGACCGCCCGTGAACAGCTGAAGACGGTCGACCAAGCGCAGCGCCGCCAGCGACGCCGCGACCTCCGCACCGCCTTCGACCAGAACGCGCGTGATGCCCCGCGCCGCCAGCACTTTCAGCGCCGCCGTCAGATCGAGGCGACCGTCTGACCCACGCGCGACGCCGATGGCCTCGACGCCCGCCCCCTCTAGCGCCGAGGTCGCGGCGCCCTCACCATGGATCAGCCAGGTGGATAGTTCTCCTGCCGTTCGCACGAGCGCACTCGACGGGGGCAACCGGGCCTCGGTATCCAGCACCACCCGCACCGGCGAGCGCTCCAGCATGCCGTCGAGCCGGCAGGTGAGCGCGGGGTCGTCGGCGAGCGCCGTGCCGATACCGACCAGGATCGCGTCGTGCTCGGCGCGCAAGAGATGCCCGCGCGCCCGGGCTTCAGCACCGGTGACCCAACGGCTCTCGCCAGTCGCCGTAGCGATGCGGCCATCGAGGCTCTGGGCGAGCTTGAGCGCGATCAGCGGCCGCGCCTCGCGGATGCGGCGGAAGAAGCCCTCGTTGATGAAGTCGGCCTCGGCCCGCATCACGCCTTCGCACACGTCAACGCCGGCGTCGCGAAGCTGCACGTGGCCACGGCCGGCGACGCGCGGGTCCGGGTCGTCGGTAGCGGTGACGACGCGCACCACGCCGGCGGCGATGAGCGCGTCGGTACAGGGTGGTGTCTGGCCATGGTGCGCGCAGGGCTCGAGCGTCACATAGGCCGTGGCCCCGGCGGCCGACGCTCCCGCCACGCGCAGCGCCTCGGTCTCGGCGTGCGGCCGTCCACCAGGCTGTGTCCACCCCTGGGCGACGAGAACGCCCTCCTTGACGAGCACACAGCCGACCGCCGGGTTGGGCCAGGCACGGCCCAGCGCGCGGCGGGCAAGAGCCAAGGCAGCTCCCATCCAACGCGCGTCGTCGTCTTGCACGGCGGCGTTCATCGCTTACATGCACGCCGAAAAAGGTAAATGAACGCTGGACGAACCTGCGGGTCCAGCCCTGCGGAGAGCGCCCTCGTGAGCGATATGCAGCCCTTTGCGGCCGAAGTCGGCCGTGTTCTCGATCTGGTGATCAACTCGCTCTACACCCACCGCGAGATCTTCTTGCGCGAGCTCGTCTCCAACGCCTCGGATGCGTGCGACAAGCTCCGCTACGAGAGCCTGAGCCGGCCCGAACTGCTCGGCGACCGACCGGACCTGGAGATTCGCATCGTCGCCGACAAGGAGAAGGGGACGCTCACCGTCGCCGACGACGGCATCGGCATGGACAAGGATGAGCTCGCTGACAACCTCGGAACGGTCGCGCGTTCGGGCACCGCGCGCTTCGCCGAGGCGCTGTCGGGCGACGCCAAGGCCGACAGCCAGCTCATCGGCCGCTTCGGCGTCGGCTTCTACGCGGCGTTCATGGTCGCTGACGAGATCGCCGTCTTCTCGAGGAAGGCCGGCACCGAGACCACCTGGGTCTGGCGCTCCGACGGCCGCTCGGGCTTCGCCATCGACGAGAGCGATGCCCAGATCGCGCGCGGGACAGCCGTCGTCCTCAAGCTCAAGGACGACGCCAAGGAGTTCCTCGAGGACCATCGGCTGAAGCACCTGGTGCGCACCTATTCAGACCATGTGGCGTTCCCGATCCGCCTCGGCGCACCTGGCGATGCGCCTGGCGAGCAGTCGGGCGAACCCGAGCAGATCAACCGCGCGAGCGCGCTCTGGCGACGGCCCAAGAGCGAGATCACCGAGGAAGAGTACACCGAGTTCTACCACCACACCGCGCACGCCTTCGATGAGCCCTTCGCGCGCCTGCACTTCTCGGTCGAGGGCACGCTCGCCTATGTGGGGCTGCTCTTCGTGCCTTCGACGGCGCCCTTCGATCTCTACGACCCGGCGCGCAAGCACGGCATCAAGCTCTACGTGAAGCGGGTGTTCATCACCGATCAGCTGCACGAGCTGATGCCCCGCTATCTGCGCTTCGTCGCCGGCGTCGTCGACAGCGAGGATCTGCAGCTCAACGTGAGCCGCGAGACGCTGCAGAAGGACGTGGTCGTCGCCAAGATCCGCCAGGCGCTGGTCCGGCGCGTGCTCGACGAACTGGAGCGCATCGCCGGGAAGCAGGGCGAGGAGGGCATTCCCGACTACGATGCCTTCTGGGAGCAGTTCGGCGCGGTGCTCAAGGAGGGGCTTTACGAGGACCGCGAGAACCGCGAGCGGCTGTTCAAGCTGGCACGCTTCCGCTCGACCGCAGGTGACGGCTGGGTCTCGCTCAGCGACTATGTCGGCCGCATGAAGCCGGGCCAGGAGGCGATCCTCACCATCTCCGGGGACAACGCGGAGGCACTGATGGGAAGCCCGCAACTCGAAAGCGCCAAGGCGAAGAGCGTCGAGGTGCTGCTGTTGACCGACGCCATCGACGACTTCTGGCTGCCGACCGTCGGCGACTATGAGGAGAAGCCGTTCAAGTCCTTGACCCGTGACGCCGTCGACCTCTCGACGATCGACGCGGCGGAGGCCGACGCGCCGGCGGACGAGAAGGCCGAAGATCCGACCGCAGATCGCCTGCTCGCGCGCATGAAGCTCACGCTGGGGGATGCGGTGAAGGATGTCCGGCGCTCCAAGCGGCTCACCGACAGCGCCGTCTGCTTGGTGGCCGAGGAGGGTGGATTCGACCTCCATTTCGAGCGCTTCTTGAAGCAGCACAATCAGCTCGCCGGGCTCGGCGGACGCATCCTTGAGGTCAATGTCGAGCACCCGCTGATCCGCTCGATGGCAGCGGCCCTACCCGCCGAGGGCGAGCCCCCGGCCGAGGTCGAAGAGCTGACCCGCCTGCTGCTCGATCAGGCCCGCGTCATCGAAGGCGAGCCCCTACCCGACCCCGGCGCCTTCTCCCGCCGCATGAGCAAGCTCTTGGAGGCGAGCTTCAAGCCGGCGGCATGACCCCGGCCAAGTCGGGCGAAGATGGTCAATAGATCTCGGTCGTCGTTAGCTTGAGCATGCGGTCGTCGTGCTCGTGGGGGCGGTGGGCGCGACCGACCGCCTTTTGGTGGCGCAACGACAGGAGCGCGAACGCGGTGAGCCCGCCGTAGAACGTGGCGCAGACGGCGAGCACGACCTCGCCACCAAATGGGCCGATCGCTGCCCGCTCGAAAAGCTCGGCCAACGAGCCGAGCGGGGTCGGGTGGATGAGGAGCTTGCCGACATAGGCGCATAGCTGAACGGCGAAGATGGGCGCATAGTTGCGGCGCAGCCGCCGCCCCAGCGCCTCGGCGTAGGAGATGTGGTAGTAGAGCCCCGTATAGTCGTCGGCGAGCGCGGTGGGCCAACCATTGCTCGTGTCGACCCGGCCGTGGCGAAGGATCGGGCCGAAAAAGCTCGTCTCCATGACCCGGACACGCACGCGCCAGATGTCGAAGAAGCGGTAGCGGCGCGCCTCGAAGGTCAAGAACACGAGCAGTAGCGCACCGACCAGAACGAGCGGCAGGGGCGAGGCGTCGGCGCGCGCGAAGCTCACCGACAGCGCGATGCCGACCGTCACGACGGCCCAGTTGGTGGTGGCATCAAGCCGCGTGCGCCAGACTTTGCTGCGGTACATCTCACCGCGATAGAGATGGGCGAGCGCGCCGATCTCCGCGCCGCCGAGCGGCTGGGGGTCCGGGTCCTTGGTGTTCATCTCCTCGAGCCCCTGATGGCGCCCGCAGCATTGCACGCCGGCGACCGGCAGGAAGTCCGCCCAAGGTCCAAGATCGCGCTCTTCATATCATCGTGACAGCCTCACGACGTCCACCGTCGTCGGATCGCGGCGGCCTCGATCGGCCGCCTACCGTGCGCGCGGGGACAAAGGCGTTCCGGCACGCTGGTGACCAGCCTAGGTGGTCGGCACAACCTCAGTCGCTCATGACCCGGCGGTAGAGGTGCCAGGTGGTGTGGCCGAGGAGCGGTGAGATCACCACGAAGGCGATGAACGCAGTGAGTGCGGCGAAGGCGAAGGCTGCGGCGACAATCACCGCCCAGAGCGCCATCGGCCACGGGTTCGTGGCGACCGCTCGGACCGAGGTCAGCACCGCGGTCACCGTGTCGATGTCGCGGTCGACGAGCAGCGGGAACGCCATGACCGACATGGCGAACGCCGCCGCAGCGAACAGCAGCGCCGCGAGATCCGCGAGCGTTAGGAGCACAAGGCCTTCGGGCGTGGTGAGCAGGGTCGCCGCCAAGCTGGCTAGATCGATCGGCATCGGCACGATCGTCAATCGCGCCAGCAGCAAGGCAAGGCCCATCCAGGCGAAGAACAACGCCGCCAGCATCAGACCCAGGCTGACGACCCCGCCCAGCGAGCCGACCCGCCGCGGCACCAACGCCGACCACCAGGCTGCGTCCAGCCCGGCCTCGCGGCGACGGCTCAGCTCGAAGAAGCCGACCGACACCACCGGGCCCAGAATGGCGAGCCCGATGATCAGCGGGACCACCAGCACCGCGAGCCCCTGTTGCAGCGTGAACGCGGTCAGCGTCAGGCCCACCGCCGCCTGCACGCCTCCCAGCACGAGGCTTGGCCCCGCCATCGCGCGCAGATCGGCAGCACCCGCGCCGAGCGCTCCCCAGATGTCCGCAACAACGATCTCCAAGATCCAGGTGGGCGCACCCGACGCCGACGGTTCCTGGAGCGCAGGGTCGCCAAGGCCCCTGAACATCGCACGCCTCCCGGCAAGCTCAGGACGGCAGTATCTCGATCGCTGTCAGGCGATTCTACGCGCGATCACGAAGGGCGCGGTGTCACGAGTCACTCAAAAGCGCGTGCCCATCTCGGCACGCGTCTGGCCGCCGGCAGACATGTCCAGCGCAGCGGGCTCGTTGAGCGCGTAGCCCTCGGCGCGCACCGTGCGCAGCAGGTCGGCTTCCCCCGGGGCGTTGAGCGCCCGCCTCAGGCGTCGCACGGTGGCATCGACGGTGCGCAGCTCGACCTCCTGATTGATACCCCAGACCGCATCGAGCAGGGCCGCGCGACTGAACACGCGGCCCGGATTCTCCATCAGGTGCCGCATCAGGCGGAACTCGGTCGGGCTCAGATGCACTTCGCGTTCACCACGGAACACCCGATGCGCCACCAGGTCGATGCGCAGCTCGCCCACCCGCAGCTCAGGCTCCTCCAACGACGGGCGGGCGCGGCGCAGGACCGCGCGGGTTCTGGCGATCACCTCGGCCACGGAGAACGGCTTGACGATGAAGTCGTCGGCGCCGGTGTCGAGGCCACGCAATCGATCCGGCTCCTCGGCACGCGCGGTCAGCATGATGATCGGCAGCCGCTGGGTCGCCGGACGCCGGCGGAGTCGCCGACACACCTCGATCCCCGAGAGGTGCGGCAGCATCCAGTCGAGGATGATCAGATCGGGCATTCGCTCGGCGACGACGACCAGCGCGTCTTCGCCGTCGAACGCCTGCGCCACCTCGAATCCTGCCTGTTCCAAGTTGTAGGTCAAGAGATCTTGGATCGGCGCCTCATCCTCGACGACCAGGATGAAGGGCTTCAAGCTGTCTCACTCCGTGCCCGGTTGATGCGGTCGCCATGGACGACGTAGTGCAGGCGCTCGGCGATGTTGGTCGCGTGGTCGCCAATGCGTTCGAGGTTCTTGGCGATGAAGAGGAGGTCGATGCAGGCGGAGGTCGTGCGCGGGTCTTCGAGGACGTAGGTGATGATCTCGCGAAAGAGGCTGTCGTAGAAGTCGTCGACCTCGGCGTCGCGATGCCACACGCTCATGCCCTTGCGGACGTCACGCTCGACATAGGCGTCGACGACGTCGCTCAGCATGTCCTGGACCAGATGACCCATGCGGCCGAGCGAGGCGGTGGCCTGGACCGATGGCTCGCCGACCAGCCGCTTGGCACGCTTGGCAATACTCGACGCGTAGTCGCCGATGCGCTCGAGATCGTTCGAGATCTTGAGCGACATCGCGATGAGCCGGAGGTCGACGCCCATCGGCTGGCGCAGCGCGAAGAGGCGCACCGCCATCTGGTCGACCTTCTCCTCGAGCGCATCGAGCCGCGCGTCGGTCGTCCGCACTTGGTCGGCCGCAGCCATGTCGCGCTGGGTTAGCGCCGCCAGCGCACCAGCGACTTGCGCCTCCGCGAGCCCGCCCAACTCGGCGATCGTGTTGACCAGCTCGTCGATGGCAACGTCGAAGGATTGAACGATGTGCTCGCGCGTCATCGGTGTCGATCAGCCTCCTCAGCCGAAGCGTCCGGTGATGTAATCCTGCGTCATCTGTTGCTGCGGGCTCGTGAAGATGTCGTCGGTCTCGCCGACCTCGATCAGCTTGCCAAGATGAAAGAAGGCGGTGCGCTGCGAGACACGCGCCGCTTGCTGCATGGAATGCGTGACGATGACGATCGTGAATTCGCGCTTGAGGTCGTCGATCAGCTCTTCGATGTGCGCGGTGGCGATCGGATCCAGCGCTGAGCAGGGCTCGTCCATGAGGATCACCTCCGGTCCGACGGCGATCGCACGGGCGATGCAGAGCCGCTGCTGCTGACCGCCGGAAAGCCCGTTGCCCGGGTCAGCGAGCCGGTCCTTGACCTCGCCCCACAGAGCAGCACGGGTCAGGCTTTCCTCGACCAACGCGTCGAGCTCGGCCTTGGTGCCGACGAGGCCGTGGATGCGCGGGCCGTAGGCGACATTGTCGTAGATCGACTTCGGGAACGGATTGGGCTTCTGGAACACCATGCCGACCCGTGCCCGGAGTTCGACTACATCAACCGAGCGGTCGTAGATGTCCTCGCCGTCGAGGCGGATGTCGCCTTCGGTGCGGCAGATGTCGATGGTGTCGTTCATCCGGTTGAGGCAGCGGAGATAGGTGGACTTGCCGCAGCCGGAAGGTCCGATCAGCGCCGTCACCTCGTTGGCGTTGATGTCCAGGTCGACGTCGAACAGGGCCTGCTTGGCGCCGTACCAGAGATCGACATGCCGGGTGCGCATCTTGCTCTCGCGCACCTCGGCGATCGCCGGACGGCTGGCGGTCGGCGCCTCCGCCCTTACGGCTTCGCTCATGTCACCATGTCCTCTCGAATTTCTTGCGCAGGTAGATCGCGATGGCGTTCATCGTGATGAGAAAGCCCAGGAGCACGATGATCGCCGCAGCCGTCTTCTCGGTGAACCCACGCTCAGGGCTGTCCGACCAGAGAAAGATCTGCACGGGTAGCGCCGTCGACGCCGAGAGGGGCCCGTCCGGGACATCGGCGATGAACGCGATCATGCCGATCATCAACAGGGGTGCCGTCTCACCCAGCGCCTGCGCGAGACCGATGATGGTGCCGGTCAGAATGCCCGGCATCGCGAGCGGCAGCACATGGTGCGCCACCACCTGCACCTTCGACGCGCCAACGCCCAGGGCACCCCAACGGATCGACGGTGGCACCGCGCGCAAGGCGGCGCGTGTGGCGACGACGATGGTCGGCAGCGTCATCAGCGCGATGGTGAAGCCGCCGACCAGCGGCGCCGACCGCGGCAGATGCATCGTGTTGAGGAAGACGGCGAGACCGAGCAGACCGAAGACGATCGAGGGCACGGCCGCCAGATTGTTGATGTTGACCTCGATGAGATCGGTCCACCGGTTCTTCGGCGCGAACTCCTCGAGGTACACGGCTGACGCCACACCGAGCGGGATCGAGATCGCCGCGGTGATGACGATCAGCCAGAACGAGCCGACCATGGCACCCCAGACGCCGGCGAGCTCCGGATTGCGGCTGTCGGCGTGGGTGAAGAAGTTCCAGGCGAAGGCGGACCGGATGCGGCCTTCGTCGGCGAGCTGATCGACGACAGCGATTGTGTCGTCCTTGACGCGCCGCTCGTTTTCCGGTCGCTCGCGATCGATATTGCCTTTCCAGAGCTGGTCGATGTCGGTGCTGGCCAGCACCCACACCTCTTGCGTCGTGCCGATCAACGACGGGTCGTCGAGCACCATCTCCTGGAGCTCTTGCGCGGTACCGACCGACAAGAACCCTCGCAGCAGGCGCCGCCCCGCGCGATCATCGAGATCTGGAAACATCGCGTAGAGCGAATCGTTGGCAACCGAACGGAAGTCCGCGCTCTCGACGGTGCTCCGCAGGCGCGTGCCCTCGGGATCGATCTCCGCCTCGGCGAAGTCGACGTCGACCAGGATCTCCGTGGCATAGAAGGCTTTCCAGCCCTTGCCCGCCATGTCGAGGATCAACAGCGCCAGCAGGCCGATGGCGAGGCTGATCGCGGCGATGCCCATGAACTTGAGGCGCCGTTCCTTGGCGTAGCGACGCCTCAGCCCAAGATCGGCACCCTGAATGGTCGGTCGCCGCGCACCGGCCGCCGGCATGGTGGGCGTGGCGGGGGCGTCAGTCATACTTTTCTCGATACTTCTGCATCACGTAGAGCGCGATGACGTTGAGCAGCAGCGTGGTGACGAAGAGGACGAAGCCGAGCGCGAACGCGGACAGCGTCTTGGCGGTATCGAACTCCTGGTCACCTGTGAGGAGCGTGACGATCTGCACGGTGACCGTGGTGACGGCCTCTAGCGGGTTCACCGTGAGGTTCGCTGCCAAGCCCGCTGCCATGACGACGATCATGGTCTCGCCAATGGCGCGGCTCACGGCCAGGAGGAAACCAGCGATGACCCCCGGCAGCGCTGCCGGCAGAAGGATCTGTGTGACGGTTTCCGCCCGCGTTGCGCCGAGGCCCAGGGCGGCGTCACGCAAGGACTTGGGCACGGCGTTGATCGCGTCGTCCGACAACGACGAGACGAAGGGGATGATCATGATCCCCATGACCATGCCGGCCGCCAACGCACTTTCCGACGCGACATCCAGCCCGATGGCCTGGCCGACGTCGCGAACGAAGGGAGCCACCGTCAGCGCGGCGAAGAAGCCGTAGACGACGGTCGGCACGCCCGCGAGGACCTCCATGATCGGCTTGGCCCACGAGCGGAAGCGCGGGCTCGCGAACTCGGAGAGATAGATCGCGGAAAAGAGGCCGATCGGACCCGCGACGAGCATCGCGATCGTGCTGATCAAGAGCGTGCCGACGAACAGCGGCACCGCTCCGAACGCACCCTCGGCCGCAATCTGATCGGCGCGTAGCGCCGTCTGCGGGCTCCAGTGCAGGCCGAACAGGAACTCCATCGGCGGCACCTTGCCGAAGAAGCGTAAGGTCTCGAAGAGGACGGAGAACACAATGCCGATCGTCGTCAGGATCGAGATCGTCGCCGCCGCGATGAGCGCCCAAACCACCCAACGCTCGACTTGGTTGCGTGCCCGGAAATTCGCAGCGATGCGCCGCACGGACCAAGTGAACGCGAGCATCGCCAAGACCAGCGGCGCGAGGAAACGCAGCGTGTCGCCTAGGAACATCAAACGACCGTAGCGGTCCCCATCGTCCCTGATCTGCCGGATCAGGCGACCACGATCGACGTCCGTGCCGAGAATGCTCAGCTGCACAACGCTTTCGGTGACGAGATCCGCGTCTTCCGCCGAGCGGACCACTTCTTGGTAGTAAAAGTCCTTGGCCTGGGGCGAGAGTGTGGTGCCCGGCCAAATGACCTGCTCGGTCTGCAGCCGATCGTCGAGGTCGCCCATGATGATGCCGTGGACGACCGGTCCCTGAGCGACGGACAACACGACCCAGAGCAAGAAAGCCGGCAACAGCACCATGAGGGCCATGTACCAGCCGTGGAAGTGCGGCAGGGAGTGCAGGACACTGAGCCGTCCGTCGGCGAGCGTCAGCGCGCGCGTGCGCCCGACGATGAAGGCCGAGGCGGCCAGACCGACCAGGAGCACGATCAACAGAGGCATGCCGGTCCACACCAACGCAGCAAGCGTCACCAGCATGACGAAGACGCTGATTGCCGTGCTCGTGTTCGTTGCGCCGTAGGTTCGCTCGGCGATGCTGCTCATGGCGGCCGACCCGGTGACGTGAGCGAGCGACGGGACGGCCGGAGCCGCCCCGTCAGGTAAGCAGCCTCAAATCAGAGGTTGCTGAAGTCCGTCGGCTCCATCGTCGCCGCGGCTTCCTTCTGCGCTTCGTGACGATCTTCCGGCAGCGGGATGAGGCCACGGTCGGCAAGGTAGCCGTCCTCACCCGTGGCTCCGTCGGAGACAAACTCCATCACATATTCCTGCAGCCCCGGGATCAGTCCGACATGGGCGGTTTTCACGTAGAAGTAGAGCGAGCGCGAGACCGGGTAGTCGCCGTCGGCGATCGAATCGAAGGTCGGCTCGACGCCCTCGATCAAGCTTCCCTGCACCACATCGCGGTTCTGGTCGAGGAAGCTGAAGCCGAAGATGCCGAGCGCAGCCGGGTTCGCTTCGAGCTTCTGCACGATGAGGTTGTCGTTCTCACCGGCCTCGACGAAGGCGCCGTCCTCGCGCATCGTCGCGCAGACGGTCTCGGCAGTCTCCTCGTCGAGACCGTCGACAGCGCCGCTGCAGCCTTCCTCCATGACGAGCTCGACGAACGCGTCACGCGTACCGGAGGTCGGGGGCGGGCCCAGCACCTCGATCTGCGCGTCGGGCAGGGACGGGTCGATGTCGGACCAGTTGGTGTGCGGATTGGGGACCACTTCGCCGTCGACGACGATGTCCTTCGCGAGCGCTTCCCAGAGCTGCTCGCGGGTCAGGTCGAGTTCGGCGGCGCCCATCGCATTGGCGAGGACGATGCCGTCGAAGCCGACGATGACCTCGTGAACGCCAGCGACCCCGTTGGTCGCGCAGAGCTCAACCTCGGACGCCTTGATGCGGCGCGAGGAGTTGGTGATGTCCGGGTGCTCATCGCCCACGCCCTGGCAGAACAGCTTGAGGCCACCACCCGAGCCCGTGCTCTCGATGACCGGTGTCGGGAACTCGGTGTCGCGGCCGAAATTCTCGGCAACAACGGTGGCGAAGGGATAGACGGTCGAAGAGCCGACGATCCGGATCTGGTCGCGGGCGAGCGCTTCGCCGGCGAGCGCAGTCGTCGCCAGCAAAGTGACGCCCAAGGTGAGACGCTTCATTTCAGTCTCCCAGCTAGAAACTCCAACAGCTGCCGTTCCAACGGCGCCGAATGCTCTCTAGGCAATTTCTGTGACAGTTCAGCGACGGTTTCGGCGAATGACGCCCAGTCGCTCAGTCGCGCGTGGGCGGCCGGCGGCGGCCGCCGCCCACCGGCGTGCTGCTGCCGGCGGCACCCAGACGACGACCGAGCCATGGCAAACCGCGGCGCGGCGCTTGCGGGGCCGGCTCGGGCGCCGGTGATGTGGCTACAGCTTTAGGCACGTCTGCGGTGCGCGCGGACGGCCGCCGCAACAAGAGCGGCGGTGGCGAAGGCCGCGACGCCGCCTCGGCGGGTGGCTCGTCGCGGGCGGGCGGCCCCGCAACGCCGTGCGCCTCCGCGACGGTGGGGGGCTCGACAACGACGACGGGGTGCTCGGCGGTCGTGGGCGTGGATGGTTCCGGAACACGTTCGCGTTGGCGCGCCCGCGCGACGATATCCTCGAGCCGTCGCCCCCCGCCGTCGACCACGCTTGGTTCGGCGCCGAACACTCCGGACCGCGAATCGTCAGCGTTGCCAGCCTTCGCCGCGCCCGCCGCAGGCTGGCGCGGCGCAGCGACGATGGCCGGCGGCGTTGCCAAGGCCGGAACCGGCTCGCTCCCAGCAAACCAGCGGGCGAGCGGCTCAAGCTCGAGCAACCGCTCCGCGTACTCGCGCGCGCGGCCCTCCTTGGGCAGGAGCCCGTAGGTCCGCAGCCGCCCCGCCATCGGCACCATCGCGAAATCGGCGAGTACGGGCTGATCGCCGAAGAGGAATGCGGACGCGTCGGCTGCGTCGAGCCGCTCGATCAACAGCTGGGTCAGGCGGTACACTTCGACTTGAGCCCGCGCCGGCAACTGGCGGCGAAGCCGATAGCGCGCAAACCAGTCGGCCGGCAGCTGGTCGCTGATCTCGGGAAAGCCCGTCAGCAGCTCGGCGACTACAGAGCGCGCGACCGCCCGGTATCGCCCGTCGGCGGGCCACAGCGAGGGCGCGTATTCGGCCGCCCACTCCATGATCGCCGGACTTTCCCAGATCGGCGTCTCATCGACGAGGAGGACTGGCACCTTGCCGTTGGGTGTTAGCTCCGCCAACCGCGAGCGCCGATCCGGCGCAAACATGTCGACCTCGACCAGCGCGCACTCGAGACCCGCAAAATCGATCGCCAGCCACGTCGCGAGGGACCAGACGGCAGTCGGACGATTGTCGATGACCAAACAAAGAGCGGTCGCGGCGTGGTCCTCCGTTCTCGGATCGGGGCGGCGTGATTCGAACACGCGACTTCCAGCTCCCAAAGCTGGCGCTCTACCAGGCTGAGCTACGCCCCGCCCAGGTCGGTGTACCGGAGCCGTCCTGGCACTTCAACGTCTCGGACCGAGCGGCACATCCGCAAGCCGCGGGCGCGTACCACGGGTCGCAAGCCCCCGCGCGCGGGCCTCCTCCAGAACCCAGTGCACCGTCGGGAAGGCGAGGTCCGCCCAGGGTACGTCCGCCCAACGCACCAGCTCAGCCTCCAGTGTCTCGCGCCCCGCGATGACCGTCGGCTGCTTCAGCCTGGCAGCGTAGAAGAGCTGAACCTGGTCGATGCGCTTGATGCTGTAGCAGGCGAGCAGCCCCTCGATCTCGATGTCCGCGCAGGCTTCCTCACTAGCCTCGCGCGCGGCCCCCTCCTCCGCCGTCTCGTTCAGTTCCATAAAGCCCGCCGGCACGGTCCAGAAACCGCGACGTGGCTCGATCGCCCGGCGGCAGAGCAGGAGCTTCTCCTCGTGCACGCAGACCGCGCCGACGACGACCTTCGGATTGGCATAGTGGACGTGGCCACAGGCGGTGCAGACATCGCGGTTGTGGTCGTCGTCCTCGGGAATCCGGCGCTCGGTCGCCGCCCCGCAAACCGCGCAAAATCTGACCGTCACGGTCCCCCGCCGCCGGACGGCCGCTTGAACAGGGCCTCTGCAGCCGCCCGATGGTCGGAGCGTCGCGCGATCTCGGCCTGAACCCGCGCGATCTCCGTCTCGAGCGCGCGAATGTAAACTTCCAGCTCCGCGACCGAGACACCGTCGAGTGGCCGTCCCAGCCGGTCGGTCGCCTGCTTGATCCGCGGACTTTCCTCGTCTTCGTGCATCGCCAACTCCCTTGCAGCAGAATTAGGCGAGACCGCCGCTGCTGTCACGGTGGGCGGGTCAGCTTGACGTGCCCCGAGGCCCCACCTATCGACCGGCAACGGCCATGGAGGGACGGGGTGAGCGAAGCTGAGCGCAAGTATTTCCCGGTGTCGTGGGGCGAACTGCACCGTGACGCCAAGGCGCTCTCGTGGCGACTTGCGGACGCCGGCCCCTGGGAGGGCATTGTCGCGATCGCGCGGGGTGGGCTGGTGCCCGCGCACATCGTGGCGCGCGAGCTCGATATCCGGCTGATCGATACGGTCTGCGTCGCGAGCTATGATCGCGAGACGCAGCGCGAGCCGCACATCTTGAAGGCGAAGCGCGGTGGCGGTGCCGGTTGGTTGATCATCGACGACCTCGTCGACACGGGCCAGACCGGCCGGATCGTCCGCGACATGCTGCCCGACGCGCACTTCGCCACCGTCTACGCCAAGCCCGCGGGGCGCAAGGTGGTCGACACCTTCATCACCGAAGTCTCGCAGGACACTTGGATCCTGTTTCCTTGGGACGTGGAACCGCGCTACGCGGACCCGATCATCGCCGCACGCCGCGCTTGAGGCTCCGCCCTGGCATGGGCGCCTCGGCAACGCCTACCCGTCGCTGACGGCCACACGCAAGACGAACGGCTCTTCCGTCTCCCCGCGCATCAGCTGGCCCACATAGATCGCGTACGCGCCATCCTGCGTGGTGAACGCGAGGCTCTCTTGCGCATCGGCGACGCCCAAGATGGAGAAGACGACGTTGTCGCCCTCGACAACCTCGATCTCGGCGGTCTGGCCCTCCGCCGTTTCCAGCGCATAGCAAACCACGTTGTCGGTCGGCGCCATGCCCGAGACCTCGGCCAAGCCGCCGCCCCGCGCCAAGGCGATCTGCGGGCAGTCTGCCTGCGCATGGGCGGGCGATGCGCCGCCCGAGGCCAACGCCAGGCCGGAAAGGACCAAGACCCCAAAACACCAACGCTGCATGGCACGCACCTCCGCTCCATCCGTTGAAACATTCGGCGATACCTCAACCGACGGACCGGGGGACTGGAGCATCCCTACAGGGCGCCATGGGCGCGGCGCTCGCGAGCCAACGCATGTCAAGCTGCTAGAACGCCCGCGTATGAAGGTTGGCTGAGCAGGACTAGTCGGGAAAGGCGCCGGGCTGGAATGCGAAGCGCATCCTGCCGGCATGAGGAACTCGTTGACGAACGAACGGCCTACGAGCCCGACGCTTGCTCGCAATGCGGCGACTGGCTCGACAGAGACGTCATGAAGTTGCGCGCGCCCTTGGCCACAGCCGAGGCGTGGCCGCCGTCAACCTCGGCGGCAAGCTGGCCACCCGCTCGGTCACCCACCAGTGGCGCGGTGATGAAGACGCGCTGCACGCGGCGATCGTCGTTGCCGGCATGCGTTTCTCTCTCGGACAGCGCGGTGTCGACCTCGAGCTGAGCGAGCTTTTCGCCAGCCTCTGATCAGCCCAGCAGGCGCCGGGCGATGACCTGGGCCTGGATCTCGGCGGCGCCCTCGAAGATGTTGAGGATGCGGGCGTCGCAGAGGATGCGGCTGATCTCATATTCGAGCGCGTAGCCATTGCCGCCATGGACCTGGAGCGCGTTGTCGGCGCTGGCCCAGGCGACCTGAGCGCCCAGGAGCTTGGCGAGCCCAGCCTCGAGGTCGCAGCGCCGGCCAGCGTCCTTCTCGCGCGCCGAGTAGAGCGTGAGCTGGCGCGCGATCATGATCTCGACCGCCATCCAGGCGATCTTCCCGTAGACGCGCGGGAACGCGTAGAGGGGCTGGCCGAACTGCTTTCTGTCCTTGGCGTATTGGAGCGCCGTTTCCATCGCCGCCTGAGCGACACCGATCGCGCGCGCGGCGGTCTGGATGCGGGCACCTTCAAAGGTCGCCATGAGCTGCTTGAAGCCCTGGCCCTCGACCTCGCCCAGAAGGTTCTCCTTGGCGACCTCGAAGCCGTCGAGGGAGAGCGTGTACTCCTTCATGCCGCGATAGCCGAGCACCTCGATCTCGCCGCCGTCGATGCCCTGATCGGGGAACGGGTTCTCGTCGGTGCCGCGGGTCTTCTCGGCGAGGAACATCGAGAGGCCCTTGTAGCCCTTCTCGTCAGCCTTGGTCCGCGCGAGCACGGTCATCATGTCGGCGCGCGCACCGTGGGTGATCCAGGTCTTCTGCCCGGTGATCTTCCAGACGTCGCCGTCGAGCACGGCACGGGTCTGCAGCGACGCGAGGTCGGAGCCCGTGTTGGGCTCGGTGAAGACGGCGGTCGGCAGAATCTCACCCGAGGCCAGCTTCGGCAGATACTTGGCTTTCTGTTCCTCGGTGCCGCCCATCTGGATTAGCTCGCCCGCGATCTCGTTGCGGGTGCCGAGGGAGCCGACGCCAATATAGCCGCGGCTCAGTTCCTCGGTGACCACGCACATGGCGATCTTGCCCATACCGAGGCCGCCATACGCCTCGTCGACGGTGAGGCCGAACACGCCCATCTCGGCCACCTGGTTGATGACCTCGATCGGGATCAGCTGGTCCTTCTCGTGCCACTTGTGGGCGTCGGGCTTGACCACCTCGTCGGAGAAGCGGGCGAACTGGTCGCGGATCATGTCGAGGCTCTCGTCCTCGAGCCCCCAATCACCGAAGTGGTGACCATCCTCGATCAGCTCGGCGAGGCGCCGGCGGCGCTCGGGCGTCCAGCCGGTGCGCGTGAGCTCGGTCACGGCAGGATCGCTGATGAAGGCGTGCAGCGCGTTGTCGTCGACGTCGAGGTCGGCGGGCCGGACGATCTCGCCCTGGCTCATGGGCACCCCGCCGGCGAGCCGCGACAGATACTCGGCGAACGCGGCGGCGAGGATGATCTGCTCGCGCTCCTTCAGATGACCACCGCTCTCGAGCCGCTGCGCCCAGACGTGCATCTCGCGCAGGGCCTCGACATACACCTTGACCCAGGCAAGGCCGTGCGCCGCGAACTGCTCGGCGTCCACACCATTGGCGGCGACGCGCTCGGCCACCTTGGCCTTGGCGGCTTCGAAATAAGCGTCGCACGCGGCAACAGCGGCGGCGCACTGATCCATCAGGCCGGGCGCCGGTTGGACGTCACGAAGCTGAGTTGCCATGGAATGTGCCTCTCTCGTCGAGCGATGCGCGGATGCGGAAGTCTCTGAAACGTAGCGCGGCCGCGGCGGGTGGCCACCCGCCGCGGCCGCGTTGAGCACTCAGGCTCAGGCCTCGGCGGCCTCTTCGAGGCTGCGCAGCCCCGGGCGCTTGGCCTGCACCAAGACGGCCATGTTGCCGGGCTTGTGCTCGTTCTTCCACATCTTGTAGTGCGCGAGCGGGATGTCTTCCCAAGAGAACACCTCGCTCATGCAGGGGTCCAGCTGCCGGTTGAGGACGAACTGGTTGGCCGCCATCGCCTGCTTGAGGTTGGCGAAGTGGCTGCCCTGCAGGCGCTTTTGACGGTACCACATGAAACGTGCGTCGAAGGTGAGGTTGTAGCCCGTCGTGCCAGCACAGATGACCACCATGCCGCCGCGCTTGGCGACGTAGGCCGACACCGGGAAGGTGCTCTCGCCGGGGTGCTCGAACACCAGGTCGACGTCCTTGCCCTTGCCGGTGATGCCCCAGATCGCCTTGCCGAACTGCTGCACCTTCTTGAGGTAGTCACGGTAGCCGGCGGCGTCGTCGATGTCCGGTAGCTGGCCCCAGCAGTCGAAGTCCTTGCGGTTGAGGACCCCCTTGGCGCCGAGGGACATCACGAAGTCGCGCTTGTCCTCGTCGGAGATGATCGCGATCGCGTTGGCGCCCGAGGCGGCGACCAGCTGGATGGCCATCGAGCCGAGGCCACCCGCGGCGCCCCAGACGAGGACGTTGTCGCCGGGCTTCATCTCGTGCGGCGGATGGCCGAACAGCATGCGGTAGGCGGTGGCGAGCACCAGCACGTAGCAGCCGGACTCCTCCCAGGACAGATGCTGCGGCCGCGGCATCACCTGGCGGGCCTGCACCCGGGTGAACTGGGCGAAGCCGCCGTCCGGCGTCTCGTAGCCCCAGATCCGCTGCGACGGCGACAGCATCGGATCGCCGCCATTGCACTCCTCGTCGTCGCCGTCGTCCTGGTTACAGTGAACGACGATCTCGTCGCCGACCTTGCAGCGGGTGACCTTGGAACCGACGGCCCACACGACGCCGGTGCAGTCCGAGCCCGCGACGTGGTAGTCCTGCTTGTGGAAGTCGAGAACCGACACCGGCGTGCCGAGCGCCGCCCAGACGCCGTTGTAGTTGACGCCAGAGGCCATCACCATGACCAGCACGTCGTGGCTGTCGAGCTCGGGCACCGGCACGACCTCGACCTGCATCGATTCGCGCGGGTCGCCGTGGCGCTCCTTGCGGATCGTCCAGGCATACATGTTCTTCGGCACGTGCCCGAGCGGCGGGATCTCGCCGATCTCGTAGAGGTCCTTGACGGGCCGGTCAGCGGTAGCGGCGCCGGCAGCTGTGTCTTCCTTGAGCGAAACGACGTTGGGGGCTGCGGTCATGGTGGGTGCGGTCCCTCGGTGGCGGAGAATTGAAGCGGCGGCCGTCGGCGCGGCGGCAGATGCCGCGTGGACGACATGGTTGTTGTTGGCCGAGTTGCCCTCGACGAGAGCGAAGTCGGCGAAGAAGTCGGCGGGCGACAGCGCGATACCTTCGCGCATGGCGACGCGAAGAAGTTCTTGCTGTCGGCGAGCCGGAATGGCGCCGCGGCGAACCCAGCCGCTGACTGCCGTTTGCCAGATGCCCAAAAGCTCCGCGACTCGCTGCTGCGAGCCGAACTTCTGAATCACCTGTTCAACACTTCGTCTGTTCATAACATCCGGTGTCAATGCCGTAACGTGATTGGACCTTTAGCTAAACACCTTTGACGGGACGGCACAATAGGTGTTATCGCAGTTGCACACAAAATTTGCTGCAACGCGCCATGAACGGCGCCATCGCTGGAGGATCCCCATCGTCATGGCCGCCGACCAACCCGCCTCGACCGCCAAGCCGACACGCGACAAGCCCTGGCTCTTCCGCACCTATGCGGGCCACAGCTCCGCCGCGGCGTCGAACCGGCTCTATCGCACCAACCTGGAGCGTGGTCAGACAGGCCTCTCGGTCGCCTTCGATCTGCCGACGCAGACCGGCTATGACAGCGATCATGCGCTAGCGACGGGCGAAGTCGGCAAGGTGGGCGTGCCGATTACGTCGATCACCGACATGCTGACCCTGTTCGACGGCATCCCGCTCGAGCAGATGAACACGTCGATGACGATCAACGCCACGGCACCTTGGCTCCTGGCGCTCTACATCGCCGTCGCCGACAAGCAGGGCGCCGATCGCAAGCAGCTTCAGGGCACCGTGCAGAACGACCTGATCAAGGAATACCTGTCGCGCGGCACCTACATCCTGCCGCCCAAGCCTTCGATGAAGCTGATCACCGACGTCGTGACCTTCACCTATCGCGACGTGCCCAAGTGGAACCCGACCAACGTCTGCTCCTATCACCTGCAGGAGGCAGCGGCGACGCCGGTGCAGGAACTCGCTTTCGCGCTTGCGACCGGTGTGTGCGTGCTCGATTCGATCAAGCAGGCCGGCACGGTGCCGGCGGACGAGTTTCCGCAAGTCGTGGGTCGCATAAGCTTCTTCGTGAATGCCGGCATCCGCTTCATCACCGAGATGTGTAAGATGCGCGCGTTCACCGAGCTCTGGGACGAAATCTGCCGCGAGCGCTACGGCATCGAGGAAGAGAAGTACCGGCGCTTCCGCTACGGCATGCAGGTGAACTCGCTGGGGCTCACCGAACAGCAGCCGGAGAACAACGTCTATCGCATCCTGCTCGAGATGCTCGCGGTCGTGCTCTCGAAGAACGCCCGGGCCCGCGCCGTTCAGCTGCCGGCCTGGAACGAGGCGCTGGGCCTGCCGCGACCCTGGGACCAGCAGTGGTCCCTGAGGATGCAGCAGATCGTCGCCTACGAGACTGATCTTCTCGAGTTCGGCGACCTCTTCGACGGCAGCCACGAGGTCACCCGCAAGGTTGAGGAGCTCAAGCAGGAGGCGCGCGACGAGTTGGCGCGCATCGACGCCATGGGCGGCGCGCTCGAAGCCGTCGAGGCCGGCTACATGAAACAAAAGCTCGTCGAGAGCGGTGCCAAGCGACTGTCGAGCATCATCTCGGGCGAGCAGATCGTGGTCGGCGTCAACAAGTACGAGAGCGGCGAGCCCAGCCCGCTCGTCGAGGGTGTCGATGGTGGGTACCTCGCCGTCGATGCGACGGCCGAGCAGGAGCAGATCGAGCGGCTGCAAGAGCATCGTGCCAAGCGTGACGGTGCTGCCGTCGAAGCGGCGCTCGCCGAGCTGGAGGCGGCCGCACGCGAAGGGCGCAACATCATGGAGCCGTCGATCCAGGCGGCACATGCGGGCGTCACAACGGGCGAATGGGGCGACGTGTTCCGCCGCGTCTTCGGTGAGTACCGAGCGCCTACCGGTGTCGCCGGCGTCACCTCGCGGCAGGCCGCGCACACGCTCGATCCGGTCCGCGCGAAGGTCGAGGAGGTGTCGGTGCGCCTTGGCCGGCGGATCAAGATGCTGGTCGGCAAGCCTGGCCTCGATGGCCACTCGAACGGCGCCGAGCAGATCGCCGTGACAGCTCGAGACTGTGGCATGGAGGTCGTCTACGAGGGCATCCGCCTCACGCCGGCGCGCATCGTAGGCGCGGCGCTCGAGGAGGGCGTCCACGTCATCGGCCTGTCGATCCTCTCCGGCTCGCACCTGCCTCTGGTGCGCGACTGCCTCGAGCGCATGCGCCAGCAGGGCATCGGTGACGTGCCGCTGGTGGTCGGCGGCATCATCCCGCCCGAGGACGAGAAGGCGCTCCTGGCGATGGGCGTCGCCCGGGTCTACACGCCCAAGGACTACTCGCTCGCCGGAATCATGGACAACATCGTCGAGATCGTCGACCCGAGTAGCCAGAAAGCCGCTTGAGGCGCTCGCATAGAGTCAGTGGAGCGCGCCGGCCGCCTTGGCGGTCGGCGGCGTCCCGCCGGCGCCCGGGAATACCTGCTCGAGAAAGCCGACCACGTCGTCCAGGGCCTCGAGCGGCACGCGACCTTCGGCATCGGCGACCGTGCCATCAGTCCATGTCCGGACCGCCTGCTCGTAGTACGCACAGAGTTCGCCGAGGCGCCAGTAGTGCGCCGGGCTGTCGCGCAGGAACGCGACGAACGCTTCGGGTGCCGCGTCGAACACCAGCGCGTCATAGCTCCGCTGGTAGCACTCCAAGATGCTGCGCAGCTCGAGCCATGCGTCACGCATGGCCGCACGCACGGCCGCTAGGCGCTCGGCCAAGCGGCCGTGCTCGGTCGCCGGCAGCCATTTGAGAGGCTTCGATGCGGCGATGAGCTGTTCGGCGAAGGTCTGTACCCGCGGCTTGAGCCGAACGATCTCGTCCTCGAAGAACGCAATGCCGGTCCAGGCCTCGAGCACCGTCTCGGCCTCCGCCGGCTCGAGCTGCAGCGCGCCGGCGAAGCTCCGGAGGTGATGGCGTTCGGCCGCCGAGAGGAAGCCCTCGACCATGCGGTCGAGGTCCGCACCGACCTCTTCCTCGGGCCGGCCGAGCGCCGCCACTATGAGCGGGCGGATACGGCGCTCCAGGCGCTGCTGCAGGCGCGCCACGGCCTCGCTCTCGAGCTCTAGATAGCTCTGCGGGATCGCCGGCTCAGCGACACCCCGCAGCAGAAACGGGTTGAGCGAGGGCAGCGCGTCGAGACGCTCCAGGACCGCCGCGTCGTGACGGAGCGCTGTCGAAGCCTCGTCGATGACGCCGATCCGCGCCGTCGCCAGCTGTGCGAGCGCCTGCCGGCTGTAGAGGAGGGTTTCGCCACCCTCACCAGGACAGTCTGGGTCATAGGGCAGGTAGATCAGCATGTGGATCGGCCGAAGCGTGCCGGCACAGCGCCCTCCCTCGCGCGCGTCGACGTGCTTCAACAGCACGGACCGATTGAGAAAGGGCATCTCGAAGAGCAGCTCGTCGTCTCGTCCCGCAGCCACGAGGCGCGCCGAGATCGCCAGCACGTCGAGCCGCAGCGACGGTCCGGCGGCCAGGAGCGCCTGCAGGTGCGCGCGGTCCACGCTCAGGCCTCGAGGGCCGGCAGCGACAGGTCTTGAAAGGTGTCGAAGGCCTTCAGCAGGAAAGGCCACTCGGCGATCTCGGCCCGATAGGCGTAGACCATCGCGTCCGGCGTGAAGCGGATGAGGGTGGCATGCGATCGGAGGTCGACGGCGGGGAAACCGGCCTCGGCGCTGAGGCGGAGCCGCACCTCGGCCGCGCATTGGCCGCCGGCCGGTGACCGCAGGAGCCTCAGGGCGCTGGCGCTGATATCGAGGATCTCGCTCGGCTGGCCGTCGAGCTCGGCCCTTAGACCGTCGACCACATAGCGTGGCTCGCGCCGGCGTTCATCGTACATCGAAGGCAACCCCACCTGCGCAAGCTGCTCCACCGCAGAGCGCGACCCTAGTCCATCGCAGTTGCAGGTCCGTTAACGCCGCCGCGGTCGTTGCTCGACGATTCGAAGCCTCCCGACAGGCGAGGTGGACCCTGGATGCCGCGCGCCCTGGAGTATCTTCACGCCTGCTTCACCGAACACCGTTCAAACAGTTTTGTTAAAGTACCTCTACATCGAATCCAGGGGGAGCCCATCATGCGCGCGACCGCCGTCGCCCTGTGCTTTGCTGCGTCGCTGCTCGCCGGCCCGGCCGCAGCGAACCTCATCGAGAATGGCGACTTCGAGCTCGCGCCGACGGGCCTCGGCCTCATCAACGGGAACGCGTTCGACGCGATGCCGGGTCGGGCGGGCGGCCGTAGCTGGGATGTGTGGACGACGCTGCCTGGCTGGACCACTGCCGACGGCAACGGCATCGAGATCCAGACGCGCCGCACCATCGGGCACGCCGATCCCCAGTCGGGCGACTACTACGTCGAACTGGACAGCCATCCGCGAGTCGGCGGCAACTCGACAATGACGCAGTCGCTGGACTTGGACGCCGGCGACTACCTCCTCTCCTACTGGTATCAGCCACGCACCGTCATCCCGTACGACAACATCCTCGCGGTCATCTGGGAGGGGAGCGACATCGCCGTCCACAATGAGACGTCGTGGTCGCAGCCGGGCTGGGCGCAACATTTTGCGAATATCACCGTCGACGACGCCGGCACCTACACCCTCGGTTTCGCGGCCCGCGGTTTCCAGACGAGCTTCGGCGCGCTGGTCGATAACGTCTCGCTGACCGCGGTGCCCCTCCCGGCGAGCCTCCCGCTTCTGGGTGCCGCGCTTGTCGGGCTGGGCGTTTGGCGGCGGCGCAGCGCACGCTGACGACCGACACGACGGGATCGCCACCATGAGTGGCGGCGATCCGTTGGCGAGCCGCTAGAGCGGGTGGCGGCGCCCGCACCAAGACCCCCATCAGAGGCGCCACCGCCCACAAGCCGAGCTCGCCGTCAGCTGCCGCAGGAGCGAGCCAGTCTGAGATATCGAGTTCGCGGGCGACAAGGCGACGCTGTCTTCCGCCTCTGGGAAGCTGTCCGCTGAGCGACGCGCCGAATGGGCAGATCCGGGTGCGGGATCGGGCCCTGCCAAAGCGGATCCTCCGGAGCCGCGGCTCTGTGATGGGGCCAAGACCTGGCCGTCGACCGCCGGGCCATGCCACGACCGGATGGCCGACGGCGAGCGCTATCCCTGGTCGATCACCATCCCGACCCTCGGAGGCGGCGCGCACGTCGACTGCTGCGGCGAGCCTGCGCCCTAGCCATGGGCGTTCGGCCAGCGGTGCGCCCGCCGCTTAGCCTTTTGCAGGCCGCGGGCGCCGGCTATAACGCCCTGCCCTCAACCACCGCCGAGCGACCACCATGTCCGATCCTGCCCGCAGTCCCGAGCAGCGCCAGCGCGCGTTGGATGCCGCGATCGGGCAGATCGAGCGGGCCTTCGGCAAGGGCTCGGTCATGCGCCTCGGCCAACGCGAGCAGGCGATCGAGATCGAGAGCGTGTCGACCGGGTCCCTCTCGCTCGACATCGCCCTCGGCATCGGCGGGCTGCCGCGGGGCCGCGTCGTCGAGATCTACGGGCCCGAGGCCTCCGGCAAGACGACCTTGACCCTGCATGCGGTCGCCGAAGCCCAGAAGGCTGGGGGGACCTGCGCCTTCATCGATGCCGAACACGCGCTCGACCCGACCTATGCGAGGAAGCTCGGCGTCAACACGGACGATCTCTTGATCTCGCAGCCCGACACGGGCGAGCAGGCGCTCGAGATCGCCGACACGCTGGTGCGCTCGGGCGTGGTCGACGTCATCGTCATCGACAGCGTGGCAGCGCTCGTCCCCAAGGCCGAGCTCGAGGGCGAGATGGGCGACAGCCTGCCCGGCCTCCAGGCGCGGCTGATGAGCCAGGCCCTCAGGAAGCTCACGGCCAGTATCAGCCGCTCGAAGTCGATGGTGATCTTCACCAACCAGATCCGCTCGAAGATCGGCGTGATGTTCGGCAGCCCCGAGACGACGACGGGCGGCAATGCGCTCAAGTTCTATGCGAGCGTGCGTCTCGACGTCCGCCGCATCGGTGCGGTCAAGGACCGCGACGAGATCGTTGGCAACCAGACCCGCGTCAAGGTCGTGAAGAACAAGATGGCGCCGCCCTTCAAGCTGGTCGAGTTCGACATCATGTACGGTGAAGGTATCTCCAAGACCGGTGAGCTGATCGACATGGGCGTGAAGGCTGGATTGGTCGAGAAATCGGGAAGCTGGTTCTCGTACGGCGACCAGCGGATCGGCCAAGGGCGCGAGAACGCCAAGCAGTTCATGCACGACCATCCGGAAACGGCGCAGGAGCTCGAGGATGCCTTGCGCCGACAGGCGGGCATCCTTGCCGACGAGCTCGTCGATCCGAGCGGCCCGGTCGACGACGACCTCTGAGCCGTCGCGGAGACCACGCTCGCCATGCCCAGCGTCAACGCCATTCGCAGCGCCTTTCTCGACTTCTTCGAGAGAGAGGGGCACGCGGTCGTGCCGTCGTCGTCGCTCGTGCCGCACAACGACCCGTCGCTGCTCTTCACCAACGCCGGCATGGTGCAGTTCAAGAACGTCTTCACCGGCGTCGAGCATCGCGACTACGCGCGCGCCGTGACCTCGCAGAAGTGCGTCCGCGCCGGTGGCAAGCACAACGATCTCGACAATGTCGGATACACCGCGCGGCACCACACCTTCTTCGAGATGCTGGGGAATTTCTCCTTCGGGGATTACTTCAAGGAGCGCGCCATCGACCTGGCATGGCGGCTTGTCACGAAAGAGTACGGGCTGCCCGCGGAGAAGCTGCTCGTCACGATCTATGCCGAGGACGACGAGGCCTTCGACCTCTGGCGGCGAATCGCGGGGCTGCCCGAGCAGCGCATCATCCGCATCGCCACCTCGGACAATTTCTGGGCGATGGGGGACACCGGCCCCTGCGGACCGTGCTCGGAGATCTTCTACGACCACGGCCCCGAGGTCCCGGGCGGTCCACCCGGCAGCCCGGACGAGGACGGCGACCGCTTCATCGAGATCTGGAACCTCGTCTTCATGCAGTACGAGCAGATCACGCGCGAGGAGCGCGTCGACCTGCCCCGTCCGTCGATCGACACCGGCATGGGTCTCGAGCGCATTGCCGCCGTCCTGCAGGGCCACCACGACAACTACGAGATCGACCTCTTTCAAGCGCTGATCCGTGCGAGCGAGGCGCTGACCGGTACGCCGGCTCAGGGTGAGCACAAGCCGTCGCACAAGGTGATCGCGGACCATGTTCGGGCGGCATCCTTTCTCATTGCCGACGGCGTGATGCCCGCTCCCGAGGGGCGCGGCTACGTGCTCCGGCGGATCATGCGACGGGGGATGCGCCACGCGCACCTGTTGGGTGCCGCCGACCCGCTGCTCTACCGGCTCGTGCCCACGCTGGTTCAAGAGATGGGCCAGGCCTTTCCTGAGCTCGGCCGCGCCGAAGCACTCATCACCGAGGTCTTGAAGCTCGAAGAGACGAACTTCCGGCGCACGCTCGAGCGCGGCCTCAGGCTGCTCGACGAGGAGACGCGGGCGATGCAGCAAGGCGACATGCTCGCCGGCGAGGTCGCATTCAAGCTCTACGACACTTATGGCTTTCCCCTGGATCTCACCCAAGATGCGCTCCGCGCCAAGGGCATGTCGGTCAATATCGACGGCTTCCAGGCGGCGATGGCCGACCAGCGGGCCCTGGCGCGCGCGAGCTGGAAGGGCTCGGGCGAGGCGGCGGTTGAAGGCCTCTGGTTCGACCTCAAGGACGAGCTCGGCGCCACCGAGTTCCTCGGCTACGAGACGACGCGGGCGGAAGGCGTGGTTCAAGCGCTCCTGGTCGATGACGCGCGCACCGACGCGGCGACGGAAGGCCAACGTGTCGTCCTCATTGCCAACCAGACGCCCTTCTACGGTGAGAGCGGCGGCCAGCAGGGCGACACGGGCGTCGTCGTGGCGCCCGCGGGCCGGATCGAGGTCGACGACACGAAGAAGGTCCTGGGCGATCTCTGGCTCCACCTCGGTCGGGTGACCGAGGGCGCAGTGCGCACGGGCGAGCCGGTTGAGCTGCAGGTCGACTCTGGCCGCCGCGATGCGCTGCGTCGTGCGCACTCGGCCACGCATCTCCTGCATGCGGCGCTCCGTGGCCATCTGGGCGCGCACGTGGCGCAGCGCGGCTCCCTAGTCGCACCCGACCGCTTGCGCTTCGACTTCAGCCATCCAAAGCCGCTGAGCGGTAGCGAACTCGAGGCGATCGAGACCGAGGTCAATGAGTATGTGCGCCAGAATGCGGGTACGAGCACGCGGCTGATGAGCCG
Source organism: Geminicoccaceae bacterium (assembly GCA_028279345.1). Lineage (GTDB taxonomy): Bacteria > Pseudomonadota > Alphaproteobacteria > Geminicoccales > Geminicoccaceae > JAAAPF01. The sequence continues at coordinate 55,865 of JANQNY010000082.1, read as the reverse complement.
CGACGAGGCTGTCGCGGCAGGCGCGATGGCGCTCTTCGGTGAGAAGTACGGCGACGAGGTGCGCGTCGTCACGATGGGCGAGACACCGGCCGGCGACGTTTACTCGATGGAGCTCTGTGGCGGCACCCACGCCCAGCGCACGGGTGATGTCGCGGTGTTCAAGCTGCAGGGCGACAGCGCAGTCGCTGCCGGCATTCGACGGGTCGAGGCGCTCACCGGTGCCACCGCGCTCGCCGCCTATGCCGAGGAGGAGGCGACGCTCGCGCGCGCGGCCGATCTCTTGAAGGCAAGCCCGCGCGATGTCCCCGAGCGGCTCAAAGCGCTGATGGAGGACCGGCGACGCCTTGAACGCGAGTTGCAGGCGCTAAGGGCCAAGCTCGCGAGCGGCGGTTCTGCCGAGGCCGAGACGGTACAAGAGGTGGCGGGCGTGAAGCTCTGCGCGCGAACGCTCGACGGCGTGCCCGCACGCGAGCTGCGCGGCATCGCCGATGGCCTCAAGGCCAAGCTCGGCTCGGGCGTGACGGTCCTCGTCTCGGCGAACGAAGGCAAGGCGGCGATCGTCGTCGCGGTCACCGACGATCTCACGGCACGGGTCAGCGCCGTCGATCTCGTCCGGGCCGGCGTGGGCGCGCTCGGTGGAAAGGGCGGCGGCGGGCGGCCCGACTTCGCGCAGGGAGGTGGGCCCGATGGGGCAGCGCTGGACGCCGCGGTGGCGGCCGTTCGCGATGCGCTGGAAGCCGCCTGACGGGATTCCGTGCTTGCCAGCGACGTGCTGCCTGCGCCACGACAGAGAACGCGGGAATGGGGAAGTGCGCTGTGCTCTACGAATGCTACGAATGGCAACGCCAAGCGCTTCAGCCGGTTTTCGACCTCAGCGCATGGATGATGCAGCCGGCGGAAACGATCGTTCCCATACAGCGCGCCTTGCAGGAGCTGGGGCTTCGCCTCGCGCGTTCGGGCGAGCCCGTCGAGGCCGATTTGGGGGATTTCGTCCGCCTCGACGTACGCGGACCGCTCGATGTGCAAGCCCATGCCGAAGGGCCATTTGCCACTTGTTGGCGGTTTCGCAGCAGCGGGGGCGCGCCGGCGCCGGTGGTCTTTGTGCCGCCGTGCTCGGGCTATGTGGCTGGCATCACGAGCCCGTTGATCGTGCGGCTGGTGAGCCACCGCCCGGTGCTCGCACTCGATTGGACCGATGCGCGGCAGGTTCCCAAGGGTGAGGGGAGCTTCCATCTCGCCGATCAAATCGCCGTGGTCGAGGCGGTGGTCCGCCGAGCCGGGCCGGGTGCCGTCGTCCTCGGCCTCTCGCAGTCCGTGACGGCGGCCGTCGCCGGAGCCGCTCTGGCCGCGCGAGCGGGCGCAAAGCCGGCAGCCCTGGTGCTGTTGGCGGGGCCCTTCGACACTAGCGTCGGCGTCCATCCGCTGAGCTCGCTCTTGCGGCTTCACCGGCGGACCAGCCTGGAGAACCAGTTCACCTCGATCGTGCCGCACCGCTTCCCGGGTGCCGGGCGCCGGGTCTATCCGGGCTTGCTGCAGCTCTGGGCGTACACGCTCGCCAATCCGTCGCTCTATGTCGAAAGCACGTTCGGCTTGTTCAACGAACTCGCCGCCGGCGAGCCCGGACTGCGTGAGCGCGAGCATCGCGACCTGCACAGCCTCGCCGACGTTCCGGCAGAGATCTTCATCGACACGATCGAAGCCGTCTACCGCCAGAACGCGCTGGCAACAGGCCGCCTCCAGGCCAACGGTCGGCGCATCGACCTCGAGGCGCTCGCCGGTGTTCAGCTCCTCACCGTCGAGATGACCGCCGACGAGCTGGTCGGCCGGGGCCACACCCACGCTGCGGTGGACCACGTCCCACACGGCGGTGCGCGCCGCCTCACGGTGGAAGGTGGCCAGCACCACGAGGTCTTCACCGGCGAGCGGTTCTTCAGCGCCGTAGCGCCCCATCTGGACGATTTCCTGGAGGCCGCCTGATGGCGGAGGCGCGGCCTCAACAGCGCGTCGTCTTCGTCTGCACGGGCAATATCTGCCGCTCGCCGATGGCCGAGGCGATCCTGCGCCACCATGCGGGCGACCTGCCAGTCGTCGCCGACAGCTGTGGCGTGAGCGCGGAAGAGTTCGGCAATCCGCCGCATCCGTTGGCCGTCGCCGAGCTGCGCCGCCGTGGCGTCGAGCCGCCCAACCGTCGGGCGCGGCAGGTGCGGACCGGCGATTTCCGCGACAGCGATTGGCTGGTGCCGATGACACAGGGCCACGAGCGCGCGTTGAGGCGGCTGGCGCCGGCGGATGCGCGGGCCGAGATCGTGCCCATGCTGGCCTTCGTTCCCGAGCTGCGCGGCGCCGAGGTGCCGGACCCCTGGTACGCCGGCACGCGGGAGGCCTATCGCGAGACCTTCGAACTCATCGAGCGTGGGATGCTCGGCCTGCTCCCCGTGCTCCGCGAACGGCTTGGCTGAACCCGGCGGGCGTCTCCTCGGTCAGCGCGTGGTCGCCGTTCGCCGGCTTGGCGGCGGCTGCCTGTTCGACGTCCGCGCCGCTGACCTCGCCGACGGCCGGCGCGTGGTCGTCAAGTCCGGTCGTCGCGGTATTCCCGGTCAGCTCGCGATCGAGGCACGAATGCTCGGCGACCTGGCATCGGCAGGTGTCGCCGTGCCGCGCGTTCTCGATGCCGGCGAGAGCGAGCTGGTGCTGGAGTGGGTGGACCATGACGGCAGCGGCCTGGATGGCGCAGGCCGAGCCCGGCTCGCGCGCGACGTCGCAACGTTGCACGCCCAGCCACGACCGAGCTTCGGTTACGCGTATGACACAGTGATCGGTGCTCTCGCACAGCCCAACCCGGCGGCCGACCGCTGGATCGCTTTCTTCCGCGCTGAGCGGCTGGCAGAGCCCGCCCGGATGGCCGGGGCCGAAGGCGTGCTGGACGCGGGGCTGCACCGACGGCTCGACACGCTAGGGGCGCGCCTCGAGGAGTTCCTCGACGAGCCGCCGCATCCGTCGCTGCTGCACGGCGATCTCTGGAGCGGCAATGTGCTCGCCAAGGCGGGCAGCCCGGTCGCCCTGATCGACCCCGCGATCTATCACGGTCACCCCGAGATCGAGCTCGCCTTCGCGCTCCTGTTCGGCCCCTTCGACCGCGCCTCGCTCGCCGCGTACGCTTCAGAGAGGCCGCTGGCGCCCGGCTTCGAGCCCACGCGACGCGCGATCTATCAGCTTTACCCGCTGCTTGTTCATCTTCGTCTATTCGGGCAATCCTATGCTAGAGCGATCGCGGATCGCCTTGATTTACTAAGAATTTAGCTAAAAATGTAAATCTTGCCTTCATGGATCTTTATCAACTATTAGTTGTTGATCCTGGAGGAACGCCATGCCGCGCACTGCTAGTCGAGCCGTCATTCGTGCCATCGTCGATGCGGATGCTGCCGTGGCGGCTGCGGCGCAAGCGCCCGCAGGCTCCTGGCCATCGCGTGGCATGGACGATGCCGGCTTCGCCGAGGAGCGCATCAACGGTTTCGCACCCGACCGCGCGTTCTCCATGGTCGGCGCGAACCACCTTCTGGCCCGGCTCACCGGCGATGCCGGCAGCGACCTCGACGACACGGACATGCTCGAGGTGCTGCTGTTTCTCTCCGGTGCGCAGGATGAGGCGCGCGCCGTCGCCGAACGGCTGGTCGACCGTTTTGGCTCCCTCGGTGCGGCGCTGAGTGCCACAACCTTCCAGCTTCGCACGGTCGAAGGTGTCAGTGAGACCGCCGTTTCCATGCTGAAGGCGACGCAGGCAACGCTACGCCGCGTGCTACGCGAGCCGCTCGACGAGCCCATCAACATCGGGTCTTGGAAGGCGCTCGTGGCCTATCTCGGCGTCGACATGCGCTATGAGCGCGTCGAGACGCTGCGGCTGTTGTTCCTCGACCGCAAGAACAACCTCATTCGCGACGAGACCATGCACCGCGGCACCGTCGACCACACGCCGCTCTACCCGCGCGAGGTGGCGCGGCGCTCCCTCGAGCTGCAGGCGTCTGCCCTGATCCTCGCGCACAACCACCCCTCCGGCGACCCGACGCCGTCGGCGAGCGACATCGAGACCACCAAGCAGGTGCGCGCCGCGCTCGCGGTGCTCGGCGTGACGCTGCACGACCACATCATCGTCGCCGCCCGGGGTGTGAAGAGCTTGCGCACGCTCGGCCATCTAGGCCCCCATTGACAGGGTGGCGCGCCACGTCATTGATCCCCCCAATTCGATTATTTGGGGAGGAACGATGATGGCGGAACTCGATTATCCGATCGAAGAGATCCGGGGTATTGCCGGCAGTGAAGCGAAGGCCCTGCGCGACGCGGGCTGCGGGACGACGCCAGCTTTCTTGACGGCCGCTGCCGGTCGCGCCGATCGCACCGCACTGGCCCAGAAGACCGGCGTCGCTGCGGAGACGGTGCTCAAGCTCGCCAACCGTGCCGATTTAATGCGCGTGCGCGGGATCGGGACCAAGTGGGGCGACCTGCTCGAGCATGCCGGGATCGACACGGTCAAAGAGCTGGCCACGCGCAGGCCTGAGAACCTGCACGCCAAGCTCAAGGAATCCAACGGCGCCAAATCGATTGTGCAGGCGTTGCCGAATGCTGGCGACTGTGCCGGCTGGGTCGATCAGGCCAAGGGCCTGGAGCCGCGGCTCACCTATTAAGAGTCGTCAGCAGCCTGCAGCACCCTTGCTAGAAGCAGACGACGCTGGCGGTCCGCCCTCGTCGTCTCGAGTGCCTGTTTTATGGCTTGTCGTCGGCGAGGAGGTGACGTGCGGACGCTGGGGATGGCCGAAGGGCGATTTGGGTGGGCCTTCTTATTGGCGATGAGCATTCTGCCGTTGGGCGTCAGTGCAGCACAGCAACGTGATCAGCAGCTCGACTTCGCCACCAAGGATCCGAGCCTGCCCTCGGTCGCGATTATCGCGACCGGTGGCACCATCGCCGAACGGATCGACCCGAAGACAGGCGGCGCGATCCCGGCGCTGTCGGGGAAGGACCTCGTCGACGCTGCTCCCGACCTGGGCAAGCTTGCAAACATCGGCGTTCTCGATGTCAGCGACATCGATTCCTCACAGATGACGCCCGAGCAATGGGCGCGCCTCAGCGCTGCCGTCGATCGGGTTCTGGTGCAGGATGACATCCAAGGTGCCGTCATCACCCACGGCACCGACACGATGGCCGAGGGCGCCTATTTCCTCGACGTGACCCTCCAGACGGACAAGCCGGTGGTCTTCACCGGTGCGCTGAACGCTGCTTCCAGCGTGAGCCCCGACGGCCCCGGCAACCTCCTCGATGCCGTGACCCAGGTCCTCTCGCCCCAAGCCCACGACTGGGGCGTGACCGTGACGCTCAACCGCTACGTCAACTCGGCCCGTGATGCGCGCAAGATGCAAACCACCAACGTGCAGGCCTTCACGTCGGGCGAGAAGGGCTATCTAGGGTATGTCTACGGCGGCAAGGTGCAGCGCTTCAACGACCGGGTGCGCCGAGTGCGGGTGCCGCTTCCAGAGCCCTTACCGACCGAGTTGCCGGACGTGCCCTTCATCTCGGACTATGCCGGTGCCGACGGCCGCTTCGTGCGTCACGCCATCGATACGGGTGCGGCGGGCCTCGTCGTCGACGGCGTCGGCGCCGGCAATGTCGACGCCAAGATGTACGAGGCGATCCAGTACGCACTCGGCAAAGACGTACCGGTGGTGATCTCGAGCCGCGTCTACTATGGCGCCGTCGAGCCGATCTACGGCGATCAGGGCGGTGGCAAGACCCTCGTAGACGCCGGTGCCATCCTCGCGGGCGACCTGATGGGCAGCAAGGCCCGGCTGCTCCTGATGCTGGGCCTCATGCACCACGGCAACGACGCTGACGAGCTTCGAAGGCTGTTTGCCTACTAGGAGATGGACGTCCGTGAAGGCGCCCTCGTCCGACCGGCCTAGCCCCGCCAGTTCGGATCGGCGTGCAGCGTCGCCCAGCGCTCGGACGACAGATTGCCCTTGAGGCTGAGGATCTTGAAATCGCAGTTCTCGGGCTCCTGAACTACGGCGGCGTCGGCGACGCGCCCCGCGATCGACATGAAGGGGCCGACCACGACCCTGTGAACCGCCTTGTCCAAGAGGTGGCTCGCGCGGGTCTCCGTCACCGTTGGGCTACACCGCCTTCGTACCGCAGGTGTTCAAGCCCAAGAGCCTGTAGGCCGGGCACATGCGGAAAAGACCGGTCGCGAGTGGAATGAGACCGATCCAGCCCCATGGCGTCTGCGGGCCGACGAAGACGATGGCGATCAGCGCGAGGCCGACGACGACGCGCAGGATGCGATCGACGCTGCCGACATTGGTCCGGAACATGCCCTTACCTTCCGTTGCGGTTCCCTCGATGGGCAAAGGATCGCGGGATCCGACACGCCTGTCGGTGACTATGTTACCCGGTGCCTTCGGCGGTTCGCCTCAGACGGGCAACGGACAAGAGACGAACGCGGTTGCGCTCAAGCGCAACAAGGCCATCCCTGGCGAAGTGTTCGAGGTGGCGGCTAACTGCCTCGCGCGCGCTGCCAATCTCGGCCGCAAGGGCGGCGTGGGTGAGTGCCACCGTTTCGTCCTCGGCGTGCCGGAGCAAGGCTGCCGCGAGCCGTGCAGGCAGGGGCGTAAACGCCGTGAGTTCGACGGCTTGGGTTAGGCTCGCGAAGCGCTGCGCCACCTGCTCCATCAGAAAACGACGAAAGGGCTCGCTGCGAGCCAGTTGCCGCTCGAAAGCCGCCTGGCTGAGCATGCGTCCTTCCACCTCCCGCTCGACCGTGCCTGAGGCCGTATAGCGCTCGCCGCCGACGAGGCATTGAAAGGTCTGCACGCACAGCTCGCCTGGCCCCACTCGATAGAGCGTCGCCTCGCGGCCGGTCGCCCCCGTCAGGGCCACACGGATTTGCCCCGACTGGACCAGGATGTAGCCGGCGCAGACCTCCCCCGGCCGAAAGACGATGGTCCCCACCGGCGCTCTGAAGGGACGCCCCTCAACGTCGAGAAGCGAGACGATCGCCGCAGGAACGGCAGCCAGTCCCTGCGCCTTCCGCTTCGCATCGTCAGCCACCTACCCCCTCCGTGGCGCCAAGGACTTGAGGTCCGTCGCCGGATCGGCGAGGCGTGCGGGCGCAAGCTGCACGCGTCCGCGGACGAGGCGGCGGCCTAGGGCGTAGTCGGTGCCGCTGTTGACCGCCTGCACCGCGGTGATGACGTCGTTGGCGAGGCCGTAGGCAGCAAAAGCGTTGGCGTCGGGGTCGCCGCGGACGACCCAGTCGAGCTCGTCGCCCGCCACGCCAACCATTTGGACCATCATGTCGAACTGATGAGTCCAGAACCACGGCACCTCGGCCATCGCCGTCATCTCGCCGGTCGCGAGCGTCTTGGCGACGGCCTTCGCTTGGTCGACCGCGTTTTGCACCGATTCCAGCCGGACGCGGCGTCCAAGAAACCCGTGGTCCTGGACGCTCACATCGCCGATGGCGAAGATGTGCGGATCGGCCGTGCGCCCGCCCGCGTCCGTGATCACGCCGCCGTCGGTGGCGAGGCCGGCGGCGGCCGCCAGCTCGTCGTTCATCGCCGCCCCCACGCCGACGACGACCAGCGTCGCCTCCACCGCGCTGCCGTCGACAAGGCGCACGGCGCGCACATGTGCGTCGCCTTCGAAGCCCGCGACGCCGGTGCCGGTCCGAAGCGTCACGCCCGAGGTCCGGTGGCGGCTCGCCATGTGATCCGCGACGAGCGGCGCGATGCCGCGGCTCAAGACGCGCGGCAGTGCCTCGATCACGGTGACGCGCGCGCCGAGCTTGGTGAGGCTCGCGGCGATCTCCATGCCGATATAGCCGCCACCGATGACGGCGACGCCGCCGCCCGGCTCGACGCGTGCACGCAGGGTGTCGGCGTCGTCGATGCTGCGCAAACTCACCACGCCCTCTAGCTCGGCGCCCGGCAGGGGCAGCGCACGCGCGCGGCCGCCGGTGGCGAGCACGCAGTTGCCGTATGGCAGCACGCCACCATCGGCGAGTTGCACCGTCCGACCGTTGCGGTCGAGCGCCACCGCGCGGGTGCCGAGCTTGAGCTCGATGCCGCGCTCGGCATAGGCCTCGGGGCTTCGGAAGAACAGCCGCTCGCGCGGCAGCTCGCCGGCGAGAAACGCCTTCGAGAGCGGCGGCCGCTCGTAGGGCGGGAAGGCTTCCTCGCCGATGAGGGTCACCGGCGCCTCGGAGCCGAGCTGCCGCAGGCTCATGGCGAGCTGCATCCCGGCTTGGCCGGCACCGACGATGACGATGGGACCGCTGGCGGGTTCGGCCATGCGCACACCTCAACGCTACTGCTGGCTCTCCCATAGGCCATATCCACAGCCTTGACACGGGCCCGGCCAATACCGATCGAGGACCATGCTCCCGATCCGAAGGATCCCATGATGCCGAGCGCCGAGACGCTGCTGCGCGCCGAGTTCGTCGACCTCGAGCCGAGCGGGATCGGCAAGGTCGTCATCCAGGGCTTCGGCGATCCGGAGGTGCTGCCGCTCTGGGTAGGCGAGGGCGACACGCCGACGCCCGAGCCGCTGCGCCGCGCCGCGATCGAGGCGCTCGACCGCGGCGAGACCTTCTACAATATCCCGCGCGGCCGCCGCGAGCTGCTGGCGGCGCTCAAGACGTATCTGGAACGGCTCTACGGCGTCGAGATCGATCAGGGCCGGCTGGTCGTGCCGGGCTCGACGATGCTGGCCGTCGCCTTCGCGGCGCAGATGGTCTTGAACCGCGGCGATCACGCCGTGGTGGTGACGCCGCACTGGCCCAACATCCTGAGCGTGTTCGAGATGATGGGCGTGCAGGTCAGCTTCGTTCGCCAAGAAGCGCACGAAGGCCATTGGGCGCTGGACATCAACAAGGTAGCAGAAGCCATCGAGCCAGGTCGGACCAAGGCGCTCTACATCAATTCGCCCTGCAACCCGACCGGCTTCATCCTGCCGCCCGCCGATGTCCGCCGATTGATGGACCTCTGCCGTGAGCGCGGCGTCGTCGTCTTCGCCGACGAGGTCTATCACCGCACCGTCTTCACCGGCGATGTGGCGCCGTCCTTCCTCGAGGTGGCCGCACCTGACGACCCGGTGATCTCGATCAACGGCTTCTCGAAGGCCTGGGCGATGACAGGCTGGCGGCTCGGCTGGCTGGTGGCCCCCGCAGGCTTCGAAGGCCAGCTCTCGACCTGGTCGATGGCGCTCAACACGGGCGCCCCCTCGTTCACCCAGTTCGGCGGCATCGCTGCCTTGGGCGAGACAGGTGAGCCGATCGTCCGCGAGCTGCGCGAGGGCTACCGCGAAGGCTTCGAGATCGTCCGCCGCCGACTAGGCCAGCACCCCAAGATCGAGCTGCGCGTGCCGGACGGTGCCTTCTACGCCTTTCCCAAGATCAAGGGCCTTACGGACAGCCTCCGTTTCTGCGAACGGCTGCTCGCCGAGGAGAAGGTGGGCACAGCCCCGGGCTACACGTTCGGCCCGGGCAATGAGGCACATATCCGCCTCTGCTTCGCCATGAGCCACGAGAAGCTCGACGAGGCGCTCAGGCGCCTCGTCCGCTTTGTCGACCGGCATCTCTGATCAGGGTTGGGCTTAGAGCCGCGACTTGCTGGCCGTAACCACCCACGCCCCCGCCCTTCCGCCCGATGACATCGTACGCTTGCGGGCGGAAGGGCGGGGGCGTGGGTGGCGCCGGCTACGCCGGAACGGATCTCAGGCGCGCACCCCCAGCAACTGGTGGAGCTGGGCGACCGTCGCGTCATCGAGACCGGTGCGCTGGGCAAGGTTCTGCAGATACGCGCGCTCGGCGTCGGTATCGATCGTGATGGAGAGCGCGGAAGCGGCGTAGACCTCGGCCGCTGTCTGCGGGTCCTGCACCTTGGCAGCCAAGCCGTCGAGATCCATCGGCGCGTGCACGAGCCGGCGCAATTGCTCCAGTTCCGCCTGGTCGATGCCGTCCTCGGCCATCTTGCCTTGGATGCGCTCCAGCTCCTGCTCGTCGATGCGGCCATCGGCCTTGGCGGCGTTGACCATCGCCTCGAGGATGAGGTCTGCCTGCTGGGTGAGCGCGGTATCCTCCGCCGGATCGACCTCGAGCGCCCGCATGCTGCCGGGCAGCTGCGCGCGCGATGCCGGTGGCGCCTGCCGGCCGCTCTGGCTCAGCGCCGAGGCCGCGAGGCTGCCGAGGAGAGCCAGAGCGCCGCCGCGCATAGCACCCTTGCCACCGCCGAGCAGCATGCCGGCGAGCGCACCGGCGCCGCCTGCTGCAGCGGGGCTGCGCTGCAACCCGCCCAACGCCTGCATGGCCATCTTCATCAGCCCGCCGCCCGGGGCAGCCGGCTGGCCAGCTTGCGCCGGACCCGCGGAGGCCTGGAGCTGGTTCAAAATACCGGAGAGCGGGTTGCCAGACGCACCCAGACCGCTGCTGCCAAGCGCGTGCTGCAAGCGTTGTGTCGTTTGCGGGTTCATCAAGCCGCCGAGAAGCTCGCCGATCAGATTCGCCGAATTCACCATCGCTCAATATCCTCCCTGTTTCCCTGTTATTGAGTGGAGGTAGCATGGTGAGTTGACAGTCGAATGTCAGCCGGGCGGTTTCGACGCACGCGATGCGCGGCGCATCACGCAACGCCAGCGACACCACGAGGGTTCGATATCAGCCGCCCCAGGCGCGAACCGGGCCGGTATCCAGATGGATGAAGTTCGACCGCGGATAATAGCCCACACCACCGCTCGCCAAGTCGATCGCGTTCGCGCGGGCCGTGTGCAGCGGAGCGACGGTGTAGTTCAGATCCACGGCCTTGCCGACCAGATGGAGGCTGCGCTTGGCGACGCCACGCGACCGGCGGCGCAGCATGGCGTTGGTTTCGGCCGTGCGATACCCGGACAGCACCTCGATTTCGGCGAAGCCGCCGAGCCGCAATTGGACGTCGTGAAGGAAGTCGAGCAGACGGTGATCGATGCGCATGGCCCTCGCCTGCCGCCAATCCCGCATAAATCGATCAACCGCTAGTAGAGCCGAAGGTTGGTAGCGTCCGTGGTCGAAGTAGACCACGTCCAGGCGCTCGTCCGTGTGCAAGTGGCGGAATTTGAGCCTTCGCTGATCGACCCTGGACCAACCGGCCGCTGGCAAGAGCGCCAAGCCCGCCATGAACGCACCGGCGCCCAGGAGATGCCGCCTGCCGCAGGAGCCACGCAAAACCGCCATCGTCCTCACCCGCGAGGTGGAGTACGACAAGGCGGTTCGCCTTTTTATTCCGCTTGGTCAAGGGGTTCGACCTACTTAGTCAACCTAGCTATCAAATTTTCTCGGTAGAGTTGCACAGATGCCTCATAGGTCGCTCTTCCGGGTGGCGATCTGCCGCTAGGACGTCGCCACGGCGGGCCCGGCCGGGCACGCGACCCCGGTTCCGCCAAGGCCGCAATAGCCGTGGGGTACCTTGTGCAGGTATTGCTGGTGGTAGGCCTCCGCGTAGAAGAACGGAGCGCCAGAGCGGATCTCGGTGGTGATGTCACCGAGGCCGCGCGCCGCGAGGGCGGCGGCATAACGATCGCGGCTGGCTTCGGCGCGCGATCGATCTGCGGGATCGTCCAGATAGATCGCCGAGCGGTACTGTGTGCCTACGTCATTGCCCTGACGCATGCCCTGGGTCGGATCATGACCCTCCCAGAAGAGCTGCAGCAGGCGGTCCAACGTCGTCTGCGTGGGGTCATAGATCACGCGGACCACCTCGGTGTGGCCCGTCCGCCCCGAGCAAACCTCCTCGTAGGTGGGGTTTGGCGTCGTGCCACCCGCGTAGCCCACCGCCGTGACGAGGACGCCAGGCTCGCGCCAAAAGATGCGTTCCGCGCCCCAGAAACAGCCGAGGCCGAAGACCGCCTCGCGCGCTCCCTCGGCAAAGGGTGGGTGCAGTGCGGCGCCACTGACCGCGTGATGGTCCGCCGTGGGAATAGGCTGGTCGCGACCGGGTAAGGCATCGCCTCCGGACGGCAGCCGTGGCTTCTGGAACCATCCAAGCATCGCACATCCTCCGCGTTGTTGCGGATATGGGTACGTCGCACGCTAAAGACCACTTGCCTCGACCAACACATCCGGCACGATGCAGCTAAAGGGGGGCACAACCCGTACTGGGAATTCGCGGGAACAAGACAAATGTGCCATTCTCGCTTCAGCGACCTCGTAGAGCTGACTCTCGGGGGCTGCACGCTCGTACACAACGTAGATGTCGACACCGTTTTGGAGCTCAGTGCCGGCGCGCGATGGCGGCGGCTCAAACCTGGAGATGCGCTCGTCCGCATCGGCGACGCCCTCGATCACTGTGTGACCGTTACCTCGGGGGACGTTCGGTTCAAGCACGTCAAGAATGGGCGCAGCGTCGAGTTCGATGCTGGTGCAACCTACGGCTTGCGGACGCTCTTTCGCGGCGCGGCCTCGACGTTCGATACGATCGCGCTGACAAAGGTGGTCGCGGCAGAGATCAGCCGTGACGCAGTGCTGGCGGCGATGGCCCGATCGGCGCCCTTCGCTCAGAACGTGACGTATATCCTGACGACGCCGACGGCGCACATCCAAGCGCGCCAATGCCTCGACAAGCGGATCGCCGAGACGCTGGCGACGAGCGCCGGCCGTCCTGGGCCGGATGGCTTGGCGCGGCTCAAGCTGAAGCCCGATGTCGCCGCCTGGTCTCAGCTGCTGGACGTCGAAGCGGCCGATGTCCGCCGTTCGTTGGTGCGCCTCGAGCGTGTCGGCATCCTTGTCGCATGTACGCGTGGCCGGCTCGCCGTCGATCTCGCGCGCCTGCGCGCCTGGAAGGTCTAGGGCGCTCTCGAGACGTCTGGGGGCAGCGCGCCACCGTCATTGCCGGCTCGCGGGTCCATAACACCGTCGAGAACGCGCCCGATGGCATCCTCCAGCCGTGCGGCTGCGGCGAGCAAGGTCGCCTCGCCACGGGGGCGACCGACGAGTTGCAGGCCCACCGGCAGCCCCCGCCGCGTGAGGCCGGCCGGCAGCGACAGCGCCGGCGCTCCGGTGAGCGTAATCGCATAGCTGCAGGTGACCCAGTCGATGTAGCTGGCGAACCGGTGACCTCCGACCTCCGCCACATAGCGCTGCTCGATCGGATAGGGCTCGCAGATGGCGGCCGGGCAGAGGAACAGATCATGCTCCTCCAGGAAGTGCGCCAGCGAGCGGTGCATCGCCGTGCGCGCCCGTTCGGCAGCACCAATGGCCGCCGCGTCGAGCGCCATGCCGTGCTCGATGTTCCAGATGATCTCTGGCTTCAGCCGTTCTCGGTGCCGCTCCAGTAGCGGCGCTCGGTTGGCGACGAAGTGCTCGGCCCGCAAGGTCGTGAAGGCGGCGACCGCCTCGCTGAAGTCTGGGCTCGCTTCCACCACCTCGACACCGAAGGCGGCGAAACCCCTCGCAGCCCGCTCGCAGATGGCGGCTACCTCGGGCTCCACTGGCGTGATGCCGCCGAGGTCGGCCGAAAAGGCGACACGCCGCATGGGAGCCGGCTGCTCGGCGCTGTCGCGGAACGGCACGCGCGGCGCCTCGAAGCTCAACGGATCGTGAGGGTCGAAGCCGGCCATCGCGTCGAGCATCAGCGCGCAGTCGCGCACGTCGCGCGCCATCGGCCCGCGCACGCTGAGCGTTTGAAAGCGGTTGTGCTCGTCGTCTGAGGGCACCCGACCCGGTGATGGCCGAAGGCCGACGACACCATTGAAGGCCGCTGGCGTCCGGAGGCTGCCGCCGAGGTCCGAGCCGTCGGCGAGCCATGCCGTGCCGGTGGCGAGCGCCACCGCCGATCCGCCGGAGGAGCCGGCGCAGGAAAGCGCCGTGTTCCATGGGTTGCGCGTAGGGCCGAAGACCTCGTTGAAGGTGTTGGCGCCAGCACCGAACTCGGGCGTGTTCGCCTTGCCGAGGATGACCGCACCCGCAGCTTCAAGCCGCTTGACCGCCCGGTCGCTCTCCTGCGGCACGTGATCATGGAAGATCGGCGAGCCGAAGGTTGTCCGCACGCCGCCCACCTCGTGCAGGTCCTTGACCACGATGGGCAACCCGGCGAGCAGCGTGTCGCGGCCGCGTATCTCCAACCGCTTCGCCGCGTCGAACGCGCGATCGGCACAGACGGTTGGTACCGCGTTGACGTACGGTTCCACGGCCGCCAGTCGTGCAAGCGCCGCTTCGACCAAATCGACCGGCCGGAGCTCACCGGCCTTGAGGCGCCGCACCGCTTCGCGCGCACTAAGTGCTACCAGCTCTGCACTCATCGAGGCCGCTCCCCTCCTGTGCCCATCGCGCACCCGCGACAGGCGTTCCACGCCACCCCATATCCCACAACATGATCCCAGTCCGTGATTCGGTCTTCTGCCGAACGCCGCCCTACGCGGTCATCACGCTCATCTTCCTCAACGCGTGCGTATTTCTCCATGTCCATGGCCTGCCATGGCCGCAGCAGAACCGGATCATCGCCGAGTACGCGCTGATCCCGGCGCTCTACCTACCGCCGGCGCAAGCGACCACCGCGAGCCTGGGCGACTACGCCCGGCTGGTCACAAGCACGTTCCTGCACGGTGGCTGGCTGCACCTGATCCTCAACATGTGGACACTCTGGCTCTTCGGCTGCGCCATGGAGAGCCGTTTCGGCACGCTGCGCTTCGTCGCCTTCTACTTCGCCTGCGGGATAGCCGCGGGTGTCGTCCACGTCCTGTTCAACGCGGGCTCAACGGTGCCGACGATCGGCGCTTCGGGAGCCGTCGCCGCCGTCATCGCCGCCTATGCCTGGAGCTATCCCCGCGCCGAAATCAAGGTGCTGATCCCGGTCATCATCTTTCCGCTGTTCGTCGACGTGCCCGCCATGGGCTTCGCGCTCTTCTGGTTCTTCCTTCAGGTGGTGCAGGGCTATGCGGATCTCGTTACGCCCGACGTCGCCGCCGGTATCGCTTGGTGGGCACACGCCGGTGGCTTCATAGCCGGCCCCCTGATGCTGCTGGCGCTTGCGCCCACGAGGCGCCGCCCGCTGCCATGGGATCACGTGTCGCGGCGCTAAGCAGAAAGGGCCTTCGGCTCATCTCAGCTCCTACACGCCACAAGCGAGCGCTTCTGACGACCTGCCGCATCGAAATTGGCGGGGTCGAGCCAAGCACCAAAGGCCGCCCGTAGCGGCGGCCAATCGTCGTCGACGATCGCGAACCATGCCGTGTCGCGGCTGCGGCCCCGGTCGACCCGCGCCTGGCGGAAGATGCCTTCGAACGTGAAGCCGTAGCGCTCCGCAGCCCGACGCGACCGGGTGTTTCGCGCGTTGCACTTCCATTCGAGCCGGCGATAGCCGAGCGTGTCGAAGGCGTAGGCGGCCATCAGGTAGATAGCCTCCGTCGCCGCCGGCGTCCGCTGCAGCCGCGACGTGAACACCAGATGCCCGATCTCGATCGAGCCGGCCCGCGGTTCCACGCGCAAGAAGGTGGCGAGCCCCGCGGCTTCGCTGCCGCGAGGGACCACGGCGTAGTAGATCGGGTCGAGCACGCCCGCCTGCTGCCAGAGCCAGTGCTCGAACGTTGCCTGATCGGGGAAGGGACCGTAGGCGAGGTAGGCCCAGAGGCCTGGATCTCCGGGCTCGCCGTGCGCCGCGTGGAACAGCGCCTGTCCGTGCCGCCTCGGCTCCAGGGGCTCGAGCGTGACGTGCCGGCCCATGAGCGTCGTGCGAGCGGGAACGAGCGCGCCCGGCCAATCGAGTAGTGGACCAAACTCGGCATCGGACATCGGGGTCTCCGCGTGGCAGCCATCCGAGATAGTGCATTGAAACCGAAGACGTGCAGGCCCTTTTGAAGGCGAGGCCGCCGGGAGAGACGCAGGTTGGGCATGGTCGCACGCGCCGTCATCAATCCGCGTGCCGGCGGGCTGGTCCGCCGCGAGCCCGCCGACGCCGAGCGACGGCTCCGGGCCGCCGTCGAGGCTGCGGGGCATCAGCTCGAACGCGTTGAGGTCGATACCGACGTCGGGGCCGCCCTGGAGCGCGTGCTGTCAGGGACGGTGCCGGACGCGCTCTTCGTGATGGCTGGCGACGGCACGGTGCGCACGATCGCTGCGCGGCTGTTGAACGGGCCGACGGCCTTGGCGGTGGTGCCGATGGGCACGTTCAATCTGCTTGCCCGCGACCTCGACGTGCCCGAGGACCTCGATACCGCGCTCACGGCGCTCGCCTACGGCACCCCTGAGCGTATCGATGTCGCTTGGGTCAATGATCACCTGTTTCTCTCTGCGTGCGCCTTTGGCCTCGCCGCGGACGTCTGCGCCGTGCGCGAAGGGGTGCGCGACGCTGACTTGTTCACCTGGCCCGACGTCGCCTTCGACGTCGCCGAACGGCTCGCCGATGCCAAGCCGATTGCGATGCGCGTCGACGATGGCCGCGGCCTTCAACGCTGGCGCACGCTTGCCGTGTTCGTCGCGAACGGCCGCTTCGTCCGCTCCGGTCCACTCCTGATGCGGCGGACCAGCCTCACCAGTGGCAAGTTGGCGCTCTACGCCCAGCGCCACCCGGGCCGCTGGCAGGCGCTCCTGACCCTCCTCAACGCGCGGCTCGGCAGGTTCGGTCGCAACGAGATCATCGACGAGGACCTGGAGCGGTTGATCATCCGCACGCGCCCGGAGCGCCTCGTCGCGACGATGGACGGCGAACTCACCGAGCTCGCTTCACCGCTGGTGTTTCGCGTGCAGCAAGCCGCACTCACGGTACTTCGGCCCAACCGGGTGCCCCGCAAGGCGTAGGGCATCGATCTTCCGAGGGCGGTGACGTCGCGCGAGCCGCAACAGTCGGCAGCGTCTCGGCGCCGCTCAGTCGACGTAGCGACCCAGGCGCACGGCCGTGAACCCGGGCATGAGCCGGCGGTTCGGCATGATCAGAACGCAACCGTCATAAGGCGTGCGGATCGGGTCGCCATCGTCCTCGGCGATGACCGTGCCGGCCTTGGCGACGACCTCGAGCCCGCGGAAGTCGTGCGTGAAGCTAAAGTTGCCGCTCTTGATGGTCACCGCTTCGGTGACCTCGATGCGCCGCTGGGGCGGCGGCGACGCGGTCGGCACGGCGTCCGCCTGCCAGTCCGGTGCGACCGCGTCGACCGCGCGCAGAAACCGGACCGCCGTCTCGATCGCCACCGTTGCCGAGGATGCCGCCCAATGCTGACCGCACTCGACGAGGATCGCCGCCTTGTCGTTCGCCGGATCGTCGAAGGCGCCATAGTCCCTCAGCCGGCGACCGGCCGCATGACCGGCGTCGCTCACGACCAGCGCCGGCACACCGGTCGCCTGCGCCAGCCGGAGCCCCTTCACGCGACTGCCGGCCAACGTCAGCGGTTCGCTGGCGTGCTGCATGGAGTGCAGGTCGAGCAGCAGGTCGACCCCGTCGAGCCACGGCCTGAGCTGCCGCGCGCGCTCGAGCTCCCGGCTCCGGCGCTCGCCGGCGAGGGTCGGCTCGTCCCACACGCGGTTCAGGTCCTCGTCGACCCAGCGCGACTGGGTCGGCGCTTCGGGATCGAAGCGCAGATAGGCGTCGACATTGACCATGGCGAGGCTGAGGCGGCCCCGGAGGGGGCGAACGCCCCGCTGTAGCAGCCAATCGAGCGCGATCGCCCCGCAGGGTTCGTTGCCATGGACGACCGCGGTGATCGCGACGTGTGGACCAGGTGCCGTGGCCGCCCAGGTGCTAACCCAGGGGAACGGACCGTCGGCATTGCGAAAGCGCTCGATGTCCGGCGGGACGAGCTCAATGGGATAGGTGTTCGGTGGCGAGGGGTCAGGCGGCATCGGCGGCCGAGCCGCGCGGTGCGGCGAGCGAACGGATGAGGCCATCGACGAAGCGCTCGCAACGCTCCAGCTGGCTCGTTTCGACGAACTCGTCCGGCTTGTGCGCCTGTTCGATGTCGCCCGGCCCGCAGACGACCACAGGCACGCCCAAGAGCTCGGCGAACAGCCCACCCTCGGTGCCGTAGGCCACCTTGCCGGCAGTGCCTTCGCCCGCGAGCCCGGCCACGAAGCGGACGAACGGATGGTTCGCAGGCATATCGAAGCCGGGGATACTGCTGATCAGGCGGAAATCGATGCCCGCGTCGGGATCGACGGCGCGCATCGTCGGTTCCAGCTCATCGCGCGCGAACGCCTCCACCTCGGCAATCAGCGGCTCGGCGGGTTGCTGCACGAGATGGCGGAACTCGTAGAGCAGCTCACAACGGTTCGGAACGATGTTCAGTGCGGTCCCGCCCCGGCAGGTCCCGACGTGGGCGGTCGTGTGCGGCACCGTGTAGGCCGCATCGAACGGTCCCTCGCGCTGAAGCCTACGGCCGATGTCGCTGATCTTGGTGATCAAGCGTGCGGCATACTCGACCGCGTTGACGCCCCCAGGCGCCATCGCCGAGTGGCATTCCCTACCTCGGACGACCACGTCGTAACTGTGCTTGCCCTTGTGGCCCAGGACGACCTGCATCGAAGTCGGCTCGCCGACCACGCAGCCCGCGGCCTCGAAGTCCTCGGCGGCGAGCGTCTCGAGGAGCGTTCGCACGCCCAGACAGCCGACCTCCTCGTCGTAGGAGAGCGCTAGATGGATCGGTCGCTCGAGGCCGGCGCCGACCATCTCCGGCACCTTGGCGAGGATGACGGCACCGAACCCCTTCATGTCGGTGGTACCCCGGCCGAAGAACCGGCCGTCACGCTCGACGATGGTGAACGGATCCGTGTTCCAGCTCTGGCCGTCGACGGGAACCGTATCGACATGTCCGGAGAGGATGATGCCGTCCGGACGATCGGGACCGATGGTGACAAAGAGGTTGGCTTTTGTGCCGGTCGCATCATAGACGCGGCGGCCGGTCACTCCGTGCTGGTGGAGCCACGCCTCGACGAACTCGACCAGCGGCAGATTGCTGTTGCGGCTCGTGGTGTCGAAACCGACCAGGTGGTCCAAGATTTCGCGGGTGGTGGCTTCGGGCATCGGCTTTTGCACCAGCGACGGGGATCAGCGCGCGCGGGCTTGTCAGCTACCCCATGCACGCTCCAGAACTAAAGAGAGTGACCGCGTCGAGCCCCACGTCAAGGCGTGCCGGCGGAACGCGCCGTTAAGGGGAGAGGCATGCAACACCGCACCACGCTCATGGCGGCCGCCGCCGCGCTCGCGCTAAGCGGCGCAGCGCAGGCGCAGACGCTCACCATCGGCCTCGCCGCCGAGCCCAGCGCGCTGGACCCGCACTTTCACAATCTGGGCCCCAACAATGCGATGAGCCGGCACATCTTCGAGAGCCTCGTCCAGCAAGACGAGAACCAGAACCTGCAGCCGGGCCTGGCGACTGACTGGGAGCCAACGACCGACACGAGCTGGACGTTCAATCTGCGCGATGGGGTCACCTTCCACGATGGCTCGAGCTTTGGGCCGGAGGACGTGATCTGGACGCTGTGTCGGATCCCCAACGTGCCCGACAGCCCATCGTCGTTCGAGGTCTATACCAGTGCGATCGAATCGGTGGAGGTGCCGGACCCGAGCACCGTGGTCTTCAATACGGCGGCACCCTATCCACTCTTACCCGTCGAGATCTCGACCTGGCGGATCCTAAAGGCGCCCGACGATGCCGAAGGGCTCACCTACGACCCCGAGGGCTGTGACTATGCCGGCGCGTATCCGGCCACGGCCGCCTTCAACGACGGCACGGAGGCCATCGGCACGGGCGCCTACACCTTCGGCGAGTTCGTCAAGGGCGACCGGATCGTCGTCAACCGCAATGACGACTATTGGGGTGAGGCACCCGACTTCGAAAGCGTCATCTTCCGTCCGATCACGTCGGACGGGCCGCGCGTCGCAGCACTCTTGGCGGGTGACGTCGATCTCATCGAGAAGCCGCCCCTGCAGGACCTGCCGCGGCTCAACGACAACGCCGATCTCGAGGTGGCCCAGGGCCTCTCGAACCGCGTCATCTACCTGCACATGGATCAGTTCGAGGACGATACGCCGGGCGTGAGCGGTGTCGACGGCAACCCCTTCAAGGACAAGCGCGTGCGCGAGGCGCTCTCCCATGCGATCAATCGCGAGGCCATCGTCGAACGCATCATGGGCGGCGTCGCCGAGCCTGCGGGCGAGCTGTTGCCGCCGGTGATGTTCGGTGCCGATCCTGACGCCCAGGCCACGCCCTACGATCCCGAGTTGGCGCGCGAGCTGCTCGCCGAAGCAGGCTATGCCGATGGCTTCGAGCTGGTCCTGGGTTCCCCCAACGATCGCTACATCAACGACGAGAAGATCGCGCAGGCGGTCGCCCAGATGTTTGCGCAAGCGGGCATCGACACGACGGTCGACGCGGTGACGGCGAGCGTCTTCTTCTCCCGGCGCAACGACTACGAGTTCTCGATCTATCTCGCCGGCTGGGGCTCCGGCACGGGCGAAATGAGCTCGCCGCTGCGCGCATTGGTGGCGTGCCGCGACCCCGATACCGGCTATGGCGGGACTAACCGCGGACGCTACTGCAACCCGGAAATGGACGCCATCCTGAAGCAGGCGCTGGAGACGGTCGACGACGAGGCGCGCGCCGAGCTGCTGCAGCAGGCCAGCGCGATCGTCATGGACGACTACGGCATCCTGCCGCTCCACTTCGAGGTGACGCCCTGGGCGTTCAAGAAGGAGCTGAGCTATACGCCGCGCGCGGACCAGTATACGCTGGCGCTCGGCGTTTCGCTCGATTGACGGATCGCGGCGGCCTTCGGGCCGCCGCTTGTCGCGCATTACCGGGCTGCCCACACCCCCGCCCTTCCACCCGCGAGCGAACGATGCCATCGGGTGGAAGGGCGGGGGTGTGGGCGGCTCCGGCTCGAGGAGCAGGACTTACCCCGCCCCTTGCTCGAACGTGTTGCGGGCGCCGGGCGTGCCGTTCTGAAAACCAGCTAGGAACCAGTCGATGCGCTGTTCGGCGCTGCCGTGGGTGAAGCCGTCGGGAACGATGAAGCCCGTCTGACGCCGCTGCAGCGTGTCGTCGCCGACAGCGCCCGCAGCGCGAATCGCTTCCTCGGCATGGCCACGCTCCAAGAGCCCCCGCTGATCGGCGTGATGCGCCCAGACACCCGCGAAGCAATCGGCCTGCAGCTCGGTCAACACCGACAGCGCGTTGCCATCGGCTTCTGAGAGCCCGCGGCGCACCTGCGACACCTCTTGGGTGATACCCATCAGCGTTTGCACGTGGTGTCCAACCTCGTGTGCCAGCACGTAGGCCTGCGCGAAGTCGCCGGGCGCGCCAAGCTTCGTCTCGAGTTCCCGATAGAAGCCAAGGTCGATGTACACCTTCTCGTCCGACGGGCAGTAGAGCGGGCCCATCGCGGCGCTCGCCATGCCGCACGCCGACTGGACCCGGCCGGTGAGAAGGACGAGCGGCGGTTCGCGGTAGTCGGCGCGGGTACATTCACATAGCGTAAAATCTATCTTTGTGGTAAGGTCGTGCGCGTTGGGATCATCATCCAGCAACGGAGGTCATGATGGCCGAGACGAGCGAAGGCCAGGTTCCGAGCCCGGCCTATGTCGATCCCTTCCGCGCGTTCCGGACCGAGATGGACAAGCTTGCGGAGACGTTCTTCGGTCGGAACATGGGGCTGCCCTGGACGGCTGGTGGCGACGGCAGCGGGATCGTCATGCCCTTGATCGACGTCAAGGACAACCAGCACGCCGTTGTGCTGAGTGCTGAACTGCCCGGTGTGGATGAGCAGGATGTCGAGGTCACCGTGAAGAATGGCATGCTGCTGCTCAAGGGCGAGAAGAAGCATAGCTACGAGAAGCAGAAGGACAATCTGCAGATCATGGAGCGGCGCTACGGCACGGTCGAGCGTGTGATGCCGCTGCCCGAGATGGTCGACGCGGCCAAGATCGAGGCCAAGTTCGACAAAGGCGTGTTGACGATCACGATGCCCAAGCGCCCCGAGGCGGCGCCGGCCGAACGGAGGATCGAGATCACGCACTGATCCGGTGAGCTTATAGGGAGGACGGGGCGGCCCAGGGGCCGCCTCCTTTTTTCTTGCTGCCGCTCGATCCGGTCAGCGCGGCTTGACTGCGACGGCGTGCAGAGCGCTCGTCTCGATCGAGTGCACGGCGGCGGCGGTCATTCGCCGCTTCATCTCGCCTGTGGCCCACGCACGCTCCGACGCCGTGAGCGGTTCGATCAGTGCCCGGAAGCCAGAGCCCATCGCGACGGTCCAGCCGTCCTCTGGGCTAGCCAGCGGCTGCCGATCATCGGCGCGCTCGATCCGGGGTGCGGTCGTGCCGCCGTCGCGCATGAGCGCGGCTAGGTTCGCCGGCTCGGTCAAACGCGCCCATGGCCGCTCGACCAACGGCAGGTCGTGTCGGATGTCGCGCAGCACCGTGGTGAGGATCGACGCCATAGGGGCGCCCATGTCCGCGGCCCACACCGCCACCACCAGCCGACCACCAGGGCGGAGCTCGTTCCAGAGCCGGGCAACCTGGCGTGCCATGTCGGGCACGAAGAAGATCGAGAAGACCGCGATGACCACGTCGAACCGCGCTCCTGGCTCGCCCAACGTCGCCATGTCGCAGCGTCTGGTTTCCAGCCGGGTGAGCCCGCGGGCCGCGGCCTTGGCGGCGGTTCGCTCGAGCACTTTTGGCGCGACGTCGAGCGCCACGACGCGACCGCTCGGGCCGACGGCGGCTGCTGCCGGTAGGGCCGATGCGCCGGTGCCGCAACCGACATCGAGCACCGCGTCGCCGGGGCGGAGTGCCGCGAGCCGGACGGCACGCTCGCTGTGGCGCACCCAGAAGCCCAGTGTTGGGGCGTCATACTGGTCGGCGGCGGCGTCATAGGCCGCCGCGGCATCGAGCCGCGTACGCGCGCGGTCAAGGTTCATTGTCTAGTTCCACCCGAAGGGCGGCCGGAGCGTTTCCGCCGACCGGCCGGGACAGGTTCACGCCTTCGCACGGCCACGCCGCGTCAGCGCGGCTGTGGCACGATGCGGAGATACGGCCGGGGCGCCTTCCAACCGCTTGGAAACGCGTCGCGGGCAACCTCGTCTGAGAGCGACGGGAGAATGACGACGTCGTCGCCCTGGCGCCAATCGGCAGGTGTCGCGACCTGATGCGTCGCCGTCAGCTGAAGTGAATCGACGACGCGCAGGATCTCGTTGAAGTCGCGGCCTGTGCTCATCGGGTAGGTCAGCATGAGCCGGATCGTCTTGTCCGGCGCGATGACGAAGACGCTGCGCACCGTCTGGTTGTCAACGGCGGTACGCTTGGTCGCATGGCCAGCGGCACCCGCCGGCAACATCCCGAAGCGCTTAGCGACGACGAGATCGGCGTCGGCGACCAGCGGGTAGGTCGGGGCAAACCCTTGCGTCTCCTCGATGTCCTTGGACCATTGCTCGTGCGACGTCAGCGGGTCGACGCTCAGGCCGATGACCTTGACCCCGCGGCGCTCGAACTCCGGCATCAAGCGCGCCATGGCGCCGAGCTCGGTCGTGCACACCGGTGTGAAGTCCTTGGGGTGGGAAAAGAGGACGCACCACGCGTCACCCATCCAGGCGTGAAAGCGGATGATCCCGTGTGTCGTCTCGGCGGCGAAGTCGGGGGCGAGATCGCCCAGGCTCAGAGCCATGAAGCTGCTCCTCGGGTGCAGTGGTCATGATCCCGACGCGGCAGGGCCGCGCCGACGGCCATGGTCTACGCGGCAACCGACGTCGCCGACCTGAGAGATTCCAAAGTGTTTTCTGAAGATTTCTTGGGCGCCAACACGGTTCATCACACGCCCGTGAAG
Source organism: Geminicoccaceae bacterium (assembly GCA_028279345.1). GTDB lineage: Bacteria > Pseudomonadota > Alphaproteobacteria > Geminicoccales > Geminicoccaceae > JAAAPF01. The sequence continues at coordinate 32,051 of JANQNY010000082.1, read as the reverse complement.
GTGTGCCCTCCATCACCGAGATCGGCGAAGGGACCGATAGAAATCGCCGCATGGTTGACTAGAGGCGATGATGGCAAGCGGGGCATACTCGCGCGGGGTAGGCATTCCGAACCGACAGCCGCGCACAACGAATAGCGCAGAACGAGGGCGTCTACCGTTTCACGTCGGTCGCTGGCGCATCGACCCGGCAAGCCGTGAGGCGAGCGACGGCGTCGCCGTGCGGCGGCTGTCGCCGCGAGCGCTCCGCGTCCTCATCGCGCTCGCCTATGCCCATGGACATGTCGTGACCCGGGGCGAACTGCTCGACTTCGTCTGGCCCGATGTGCACGTGGGTGATGAGAGCCTGACACAGGCAGTCGCCGAGTTGCGCCGCGCGTTCGGCGATCGGCGCGACATCGGCCGCATGATCGAGACGGTCGCCAAGAGTGGCTATCGGCTGCGGGCGCCAGTGCTGACCGATGTCTCGGCAGGCGATGCGCCCGATGCGTGGGCAGAGGTGACACCCTCTGCGGCGCCCAGCCCGCTACCCCTCGACGCCTACTTGGCCGTGCTAGAGGCGCGGTGGCTTGCCCGGCATGACGGCTATCTCGCTGCTTCGGCCATCGATGTCTTGCTCTCCAACGCCGTGTCGGCGGCCCCTGGTGCTGCGTCCGTCCAGATCGACTACGCCGTTCTCACCGCGCTGGCTGCACTGCATCACGAAACGTATCGGCACCGGCTGCCGGCCGCGGATGCGGCGGCTCGACGGGCCGTTGCGTCTCGTCCCGATCTTGCCGCCTCGCACCGCGCCCGCGGCTTCGTTGCGGGCGCCGCGGGGCAGGTCGAGCTCGCCCGAAGCGCCTTCGAGCAGGCGTTCACGCTCGATCCGCAGGACGGCGACACGCACTACTACGCCGCCCAGACCTTCTTCGGGCTGGGTCACGTGCGTGCGACGGCCGTGCTCGCCGAACGGGCAGCCTCACTCATGCCTGACGACTACCGCCCGGCGTTCTTTGTGGCACGCGCCGCGTGGAACCTTGGCGAGAGGAGCCGGGCGGAGGCCGCGGCGCGCTCGGCGCTCCGGCGTTTGGAGGTGGAGCGCGAAGCGACCCCGAGATCGCGACGTCTGTTGAGCGCGCGGGGCGCCCTCAGGGCGATGCTGGGCGCCCGTGACGAGGTCGCCACGGCCGCTGCCGCGCAGCGGCCGTTGGGTGCGCGCTACTTCTACGACGTCATCACCCTCGCCCACAGCGGCGAGCTTGACCTAGCGCTCGACGCGCTCGAGGCGATGATCGACGGCGGCTGGCGCTACGGTGGGTGGCTCCGTGCCGATCCGGTAAACGAGCTGCTGAGCCACGAGGAGCGCTACCGACGGCTCACGCACCAGCTCTTGGCGGCTTAGACTGGGAAGTTGCGGCGGCCACCTTCGCGGCGCATCGACGCCCGCCGCGCGGATGATGTCCTTCAGGGCCTTGTCGGCGCACTTGCGGAGCTGATGCGACCGCGCCGCGTCTCACCGGCGCGAACATAAGCGCGATCCATCACTCACGGAACATGGGTACCGAGCGGCATCGTGATGGGCCTACGGGTAAGGCGCCAGGTCACCGCCGCTTCCGCCGGACGATCTCAATGCGCCGCGCGGTGGTGCCTCGCCAGGCGGTCGTCGCCGAAGATGTCGGCGGGCTCGTGCCAGACGGTGTGGACGTGGTTGGCGCCGTTCTGGACGTTGTCGTACTCGATCACCGTCACCGGTCCGTGCAGCCGGAAGTAGTGCGGGTGACCGAGGCGCGTGTCGCCGGCCCAGGCGAAGTGGAGCCGGGCGAGGCCGGCCTCGGTGATCTGCGCCAGATGGGCAACGCGGGACTGCTCCTCGAGATGCCGCAAGAAGGCCTCGACGAGGCGCCAGCCAAGCGCCTGCTGCCCAACTGAGAGTTCTGCAAACGCGACGCCCTCAACCTGAACCAAACGGCGCTCCGCGCCGGGACCGGTCAGAATGTCACGCGGCGCCTCGGCGGCGATCAGGCAGCGTGCGAACGCCTCGCCCTCCAGGCTGCCGAGCAGCTCGAAGGCCAGCGTTCGCTCCAGCGCCATGTCCTCGCGCCCGCGGGCGTGATGGTGCTCGGGCACGACCGCCGGGTTGGCACCGAAGAAGGCGGGCGTGACGGAGGTCCCCTGACCAGGCACGCGCGTTGCGGTCAGCGACAGATGGTGCCCCTCGAAGCGCCAGGCCCAGGGCTCGTCAACGCGCGGCTCGCCGAACAACGCCAATGCATAGTTCAGCGGATCGCGGAAGTCGGGCCGGCGCTGCAGCTCTCCCAGCACCTTCTCCAGCGACGGGACGGCGCGGGCTTTGGCGCGTCCGGTGTCGGAGAGCACGCTGTCCACAAGGCGCCAGCAAGCGGCCTGCTGGCCAGCATCCATCGCGCCTAGAGCCAGACCCGGTCGCGCGCGCGGCACGAAGTGCCAGTCGCGGCGGCGGTCGAAGGGCTGGAGCGCTACGCGCGCCTGGTCGGTGGAAAGGCCGTCGAGCCAGGCGCGGGCTAGGCCCTCCATCAGCCCGCGGCGCGCTCGAGCGCTTCGCGGACGATGCCCGGCGTCAGCACTTGCGGCAGCACCTCGGGCGGCCCTTCTGCCGCCGGATAGACGACGTAGAGCGGCACCCCCGGATGGCCGAAGCGGTCGATGAAGGCACCGATGATGGGGTCGCGATTCGTCCAGTCGCCCACGAGATAGCGGGTGCCCGTGTCTTCGAGGAGCTGTTCGAAGGCTGCGCCCGAGAGCGCGACGCGGTCATTGACCTGGCAGGTGATGCACCAAGCCGCTGTCATCTCCACCAACACCGGACCACCGTCCGCCCGTGCCGCCAGGAGACGCTCCTCGGTGAAGACCTCGCCGAGCTCAGGCGTTGCCGTGGCCGCAACAGCGTCGCCGCTGCGCGTCAGGGCGGGCACCGATAGGAGCGCCAGGGCGAGGGCAGCCGCGGCGAGCCCGGTGCCCAAGGCGAGCCGGCTAGGCTTCGCGCCCGCTGGTGCCGCGAGCCAAAGGCCGAAGGCGAGCAGCGTGGCGCCGGCGAGGACCGCCAACACGGCGTCGGGCCCTGCCTGACGCGCCAGCACCCAGACGAGCCATGCCGCAGACGCGTACATCGGAAAGGCCAGGCCCTGGCGCAGCCGCACCATCCACGCGCCAGGCCGCGGCAGAAGCCGAGCCAATCCAGGGCTCAGCGTCACGAGCAGGAACGGCAGCGCGAGCCCGAGCCCGAGTGCAACGAAGATCGCGAGCGTTACGAGCGGCGGCTGGATGAGCGCGAAGCCGAGCGCGGTGGCCATGAAGGGTGCCGTGCAAGGCGTCGCCACCAGCACCGCGAGCGCGCCCGTCATGAAGGCGCTGCCGCCGCCGGTGGCGACCGGCACGTGGACCTCGAACAGGCCGGAAAGATTGAGGCCGACGACGAACAGGAGATAGGCGAGAGCCGCCACGATCAGGGGTGATTGCAGCTGAAAGCCCCACCCCACCTGCAGCCCTGCCTGACGGGCAGCGATCAAGGCGGCAGCAACGATCAGAAACGTCGTGAGCACACCGGCGGTGTAGCCGAAGCCCTCGAGCCGCGCGCGACCGCGATCGGCTGCCCCCGCCTCGACGAGTGCCAAGGCCTTCATCGACAGGACGGGCAGCACGCAGGGCATGAGATTGAGCAAGAGGCCGCCAGCGAGTGCCAGTCCGATGGCGGTCAACAGCGGCAGCGTTTGAAGCGCTGAGGAGGCCGTGGCCGGGACAACCTCCACAGCAGTCTCGATCGCGAATGCCTCGGTGAATCGCTGTGGCCCGAACTGCTCCGCCGTCACAAGCACACCGCTCAGCGACGCCGCCGGCTCCACGGCTTGGAGCGTCAGGACGTAGCCGTCGTCGGTGGCGGTCAGGCGCTGCGGTGCGGCCGCCTCGATGACGCCCGGCGCATCGGGGAAGAAGTGGACCTCGACGCCGTCGTCGAGCGGTGCCGCGACGCTGAGGCGAAGGGGCTCCGGCCCGGTGGCGGACACATCGAAGGGTGCGGCTCTCGGCACCTGCGCCGCGAACCGCTCGAAGACCGGTGCGACTGCCGGGTCCTCGACGACCTCCGGCCCCGTCGGCAGGTCGAGCGTGAAGAAGCCTTCTTCCGGGATGCAGATGTCGGCGCAAACGAGCCAGAACCCGGCCGCCTCCAGCCGCACCGGCATGCCCACAGGCCAGTCCGCCGGTAGGGTCAGGTCGACGAGGTGCAGGACCTCATGCTCGTAGCCGTAATTGACAAGCGGGCCATAGGGCAGCGCTTCCGGATGGGGCCAACGGATCGGGCCCGCCTCGACGCCCTCGGGCAAGGCCCAGTCAATGGTCGTGGGGCCGCCGCTGTCACCCGGGTTCTTCCAGTAGGTGTGCCAGCCATCGGCGATGTCGAAGTGGAGCCCCAGGCGCACGGCCTTGCCCGGTGCCGCCACCGCCGCCTCGGTCATGAGCGTCGCCGTCACCTGCTCGCTGCGCACCACTTGCGCAGCCGCGAGGGCCGGTAGCAGGCAGGTGATGAGCAGCGCGGTCCAGAAGCGCACGACGAACCTCAGGAAGTCGTGCTAGGCAGATAAGCGAACGTGGCGTTCACACAAGCTGTGCCTCGGTCGCTCGCCACAGCGTGAACGGCCGAGGGCAATAGCGCCAGCCGGGGGACGCACGGCGATGCTCGTCTACATGATCAGGCGTTTGACGCAGAGCCTCCTGGTCATGGCGGTGATGGCCCTCATCGTCTTCATCGGCGTCTTCGCGATCGGCAACCCGGTCGACATGATGATCAGCCCAGACGCGACCCAGGCCGAGATGCAGGCGGCGATCGCGCGGCTGGGCCTCGACAAGCCGCTATGGGAGCAGTTCTTCGTCTTTCTCGGCAATCTCGTGCGCGGCGACCTGGGAACCAGCTTCGTCCACAACGAACCGGCGATGCGCCTGATCCTCGACCGCTTCCCCGCGACCATGGAGCTGGCGCTGTTCGCCATGCTCATCGCCGTCTTCGTCGGCATTCCGCTCGGCATCATCGCGGGCCTACGCTCCGACAGCGCAGCCGGCCGCGGCATCATGGTCGGCTCGATCTTCGGCTTCTCCCTGCCGAACTTCTGGCAGGGACTGATGCTGATCATGCTCTTCGCGGTGGTGCTCGGCTGGCTGCCCGCAGGCGGCCGCGGTGAGACGGTCGATCTCTGGGGCGTGCCGGTGAGCTTCCTCACCTGGGACGGGCTCACGCACCTCCTGCTGCCGGCGATCAACATCGCCCTCTACAAGACGGCGCTCGTCATTCGCCTCGCCCGCGCCGGCACGCGCGAGGTGATGATGATGGACTATGTGAAGTTCGCCCGGGCCAAGGGGCTGCGCCCGCGCCGGGTGATCCTCGTCCACATGCTCAAGAACATCCTGATCCCGGTGGTCACCGTGCTCGGCCTTGAGCTGGGCAACGTCATCGCCTTCGCCGTCGTCACCGAAACCGTCTTCGCCTGGCCGGGCATGGGGAAGCTCCTGATCGACAGCATCGTCAACCTCGATCGCCCGGTGATCGTGGCCTATTTGATGCTCACCGTGTTCGTCTTCATCCTCATCAACTTCATCGTCGACCTCGCCTACTCGATGATCGACCCGCGGGTCCGCCTGACGGAGACGCGGGCGTGAGCGAGGCCACCGACCTGCGCGATACGGCCGCCATCGACATCGCCGTCGATACTGCCCCCGTCGCCGCGCGCGCCGAACCACCCGCCGTCCGCTTCTGGCGTGAGTTCCGCCAGAGCCCATCCGCCGTCGTAGCGCTCGCCCTGTTCGTGCTCATCGCGCTTGCCGCGATCTTTGCGCCGTGGATCACGCCGCAAGACCCCTACGACCTCAGGCAGCTCAACATCCTCGACGGCCGCCTGCCACCGATGAGCCAGGCGATGGACGGCAGCACCTACTGGCTCGGCACGGATGATCAGGGCCGGGACATGCTGTCGGCGATCATCTACGGACTCCGAATCTCCTTAGGCATCGGCGCCATGAGCACGCTGATTGCCATCCTGATCGGCGGCTCGCTTGGCCTCATCGCCGCCTTCTACGGGGGCCGGCTCGAGACGCTCATCATGCGCGTCGTCGACCTCCAGCTCAGCTTTCCGGCGATCCTTGTCGCCTTGATCTTGCTCGCCGTGCTGGGCCGCGGCGTCGACAAGGTGCTGATCGCGCTCATTATCGTGCAGTGGGCCTACTACGCGCGCACGATTCGCGGCCAGGCGCTCGTGGAGCGGCGCAAGGAGTACATCGAGGCGGCACGCTGTCTGGCGCTCTCCGACCGCCGCATCCTGTTTCGCCACCTGCTGCCGAACTGCCTCCCGCCGGTGATCGTCATCGGCACCGTGCAGGTGGCGAACGCCATCGCGCTCGAAGCGACTCTCTCCTTCCTCGGCGTCGGCGTGCCGATCACCGAGCCCTCGCTCGGCCTTCTGATCTCCAACGGCTACAGCTACATGCTGTCGGGCGATTACTGGATCAGCTTCTTTCCTGGCCTGGCGCTGCTGGTCGCCATCGTCGCCATCAACATCGTGGGCGATCAGCTCAGGGACGTCTTGAACCCGAGGCTTCGACGGTGAGCGAAACGGTCCTCGGGGTACGGGGCCTCAAGACGCACTTCTTCACCCGCGGCGGCGTGGCCAAGGCCGTCGACGGGATCGACTTCGCGCTCGAGCGCGGCACGATCATGGGGCTCGTCGGCGAGAGCGGCTCCGGCAAGTCGATCACCGGTTTCTCGCTGATGGGGCTCGTCGACCCTCCCGGGCAGATCGTCGACGGCTCGATCCGCTTTCGCGGCGAGGAGCTGGTCGGCGCTTCGGAGGAGCGCTTGCGCCGGCTGCGCGGCGCCCGGATCGCGATGATCTTCCAGGACCCGATGATGACGCTCAATCCGGTCCTCCGGATCGACACCCAGATGATCGAGGCGATCGAGGCCCACGAGAAGGTCCCCGAGCGTGTAGCACGCGACCGCTGCGTCCGAGCTCTCGCCAAGGTCGGCATTCCCTCGCCGGAGGAACGGCTCAACAACTACCCGCATCAGTTCTCCGGTGGCATGCGCCAGCGGGTGGCGATCGCCATCGCCCTCCTGCACAATCCCGACCTCATCATCGCCGACGAGCCCACGACCGCGCTCGACGTTACGATCCAGGCGCAGATCCTCCACGAGATCCGCAAGCTCGCACGCGAGACCGGGACGGCGCTCATCTGGATCACCCACGATCTCGCGGTTGTTGCCGGCCTCGCCGACCATGTCTCGGTCATGTACGGCGGCCGCATCGTCGAGCAGGGCACGACCGAGGCCGTCGTCGAGCGGCCGCGGCACCCCTACACGCGTGGGCTCATCGACAGCGTGCCCAGCCACAACGCCCGCGGCGTGCCGCTCAGGCAGATCCCCGGCATGGCGCCGTCCCTGCTCGACATGCCCAAGGGTTGCGCCTTCCGCCCGCGCTGCCCCAGTGCCGGCGAGCTCTGCTTCGAGGAACCGTCCACGACGGAGATCGAGCCGGGCCGTCGCCTCCGCTGCTTCTACCCCTTGGAGGCGAGCTCTTGAGTACGCCTGTCATGGCGCTCGACGACGTCTCCAAGCGCTTCGTCAAGCCGATCGACTTCGCCGAGCGCATCGCCAACCTCTTGGGTGCCGACTATCGCGAGCAGGTAGTGCGCGCGGTGGACGGCGTCAGCTTCACGATCGAGCGCGGGGAGGTCCTTGGCCTCGTCGGCGAAAGCGGCTGCGGCAAGTCCACCCTCGGCCGCATCGTCGCCGGCGTGCTCGAAGCGTCCGACGGCACCGTCCGCTGGCACGGCAAGCGCGAGGCGGAACTCAGGGGCGAAGAGCGGCGCCGGGCCCAGCTAGCCGTGCAGATGATCTTTCAGGACCCGTTCGCGAGCCTCAACCCGCGCCTGACCGTGGCCGACATCGTCGGCGAAGCGCCGCTGGTGCACGGCCTCGTGAGCCGCGCCGAGCAGGAGGGCCACGTCGCCGAAACGCTGAGGCGCGTGGGTCTCGATCCGAGCTATGCCGGCCGCTATCCGCATCAGTTCTCCGGCGGCCAGCGACAGCGCATCGGCGTCGCGCGAGCGCTTGCGGTCGATCCCGAGTTCCTGGTCTGCGACGAGGCGGTGGCGGCCCTCGACGTCTCGATCCAGGCGCAGGTCTTGAACCTCTTCATGAAGCTCCGCGACGAGCTGGGCCTCACCTATCTGTTCATCAGCCACGACCTGTCGGTGGTCGAGCACATCTCCGACCGCATCGTCATCATGTACCTGGGCCGGGTCGTCGAGATGGCGCCGACCGACGAGCTATTCCGGGCACCCAACCACCCCTACACCCAAGCGCTCCTTGAGGAAGTCCCGCGGCTCGAGGCGCGGCCCAGGGACTACCAGCCGATCAAGGGCGAGATCCCCTCACCGCTGGACCCGCCGACCGGCTGCCACTTCCACCCCCGCTGCCCGCACGCGTGGCAGCGCTGCAAGGACGAGCGTCCGGCGCTTAAAGAGGTCGCGCCGGGTCGCTGGTCGGCGTGCCACCTGAACGACGCGGCTTGAGGTGTTCGTGGGTCAGCTCGAGGACGTGCTGACGATGATCGAGCTGCCGTTGGGGTCGGGACAGGTCGGGTCCTGGCCTAGCCCGTCGTAGGAGATGACGATCAGGCCGCGCCCCGGGAAGATCGTGAAGCCATCGCAGGTGCCGGTGGCACCCTCGGGCGAGCCCGCCTGGTAGGAGCCTTCGAAGTACTGATCGACGAGCCCCTGGCCGATGGCGCGCGCTTGATCGATGCTCACGGCCGAGCTTTCGAACCGGCATCCGTCGGAGGTGCCGTCGCTCGCGTCCAAGGAGCCGGTGACCTCATCCTTGCCGAGCTCGTACGCGCCTGGATTACCGAAGGGCGTCGTCTGCCAGCCCGCCTCTTGGAAGATGGCGACCGCGTTGTTGAGATCCCTGAACTCGACGAGGCAGGTCTCGACGGCCGCCCGCATCATCTCCTGGGGGGTGCCTGAGGTGAGTGCGATCGACACATCGAGCGGCGCCTCCGGCCGCGGCGGGCTCTGGCCAATCGATAGCGCATTATCGATGTCGCGTTGAACCTCCTGTGTCGTGCAGCCGACGAGCGCGCCGATGGCGATGAGCAGCATGAACCTCATGAATCCTGCTTCCCTCGTTTGCACAATCTGCGGCCGCTCCGCCTCGTTGGTCGAACTCAGCTTCGTCGAGCGTCCCGACGTGGCACGGACGCCGTGTCTATGTCTCTGAAACCCCGAGGCTAAGCTCGATCGCCGCCCGCACAAGTTGCGCGTTGCTGTCTGCCGGCTGACCGTCCGGCAGAAGAAGTCCATCCTCGAAGCCGACGCGCGTGTCGTGACCTTCGTGGGCAGCGCGCTCGATCATGGGCCAGACGCTGCCGCCTTCACCATGCAAGAGGATCGGCAACTTGATGCCGGCGCCGACCAAGATGCGGCGGACCGATTGATACTCCGCTTCGGCCGCCACCGGATCGTCGCTGGTCATCTCGATCAGCACCCGCACGCACGGCTCTTGGTCCGGCAGGCGGACGAAGCGCTCGGCGTCGACGGCCGTCCAGAGCCCCGCCTCGATCCCGACGCCTTTGGACCGCAGTAGCCGCATGGTTTCGGGCGCGTCCGGCTCCGAGAGGTTCACCGAGGCGTAGTCGGGCAATTCCGTCCAGCGCGCGATCAGCTCGAGCCGAGCGGCACCGCCCGGCGCGATCCAGGCGCCCGTGCCGACGCCGACGGGCATACCGGGCACGGCGGCGCGCACGGCCCGCAGACATCCAGCGATCTCCTCCGGATCGAGCGTTTCGTGTCCGTCGGCGTTGCGCGGATGGAGATGCAGTTCATCGGCGCCGGCCCGCCGCACGGCTGCAGCATCGGCGGCGAGCTCAGCGTGGCTGACGGGAACGCCCGCCGCCTCCGCTTTCGACCGACCGCCGTTCAAGCATGCCTGCAACATCATTTCCGCCGCGCTGCAAGGATCGGCTGATAGAAGCCGGTGTCGGCCGGCTCGTGCCACACGACATCCGTGAGTGCGGCAGCGGCGCAGGCGTCGACGAGGTCCTGTCGCGAGAGCGCGCGTACACGACACTTCATGGCGTGCGCATCGACACCGCCCGCTCCATGCTGCACCAGATATTGCGTCAGATCGTAGTGTGCGCCGTTCTCCACCCAGTCCCAAACCTGGAAAACGACGCGGCGCTCGTCACGGTCGTCGATGATCCGCTCTGAGGTGAAGCGCGGTCGCTCGACGCGCAACACGTCGTAGTCCCGGATGCCGACAAGCAGGAGACCGCCCGGGACCAGTCTCGCCGCGAGCTGACGAAGCGCTTCGCAGAGCTCGGCTTGGCTCAGCAGGTGGGCGAGCGAGTTGTCGAAGACGACGGTGACGTCGAACCGCTCGGGCACTGCGCTGGCGAGGCTCCGGAGGTCCGCTTGCCGCGTGGACAACGGCGCATCGAGCCGCCGCGCGGAGGCTGCCGCGCGCGCCAGTGCCGGGCCGCTGATATCCGTGCCGAGCACGTCGTGGCCGCAAAGCGCCAGCCCGATCGCCTGCGTTCCGACGCCACACGTGGCGTCGAGAATGCGCTTTGGCCCGGCACCGATCGTCATCGCGATCAGACGGTCAAGTGTCCTGCCCTGCTCGACGACAGCACCTGTCCAGTCGTGGAAGAACAGCTCGTAAACGGGCGCCATCGCCGCATAGAAGGCGCCTGTCTCATCGTCTTCCACCGTTCTCATCGCTGCGCTCCGCCGCGGATGGCGAACATCGGGTTGGGACGATACGCGCACTGGGAAGCAGGCCGAAGCCCTCATCATGGTCAACGCTCCGATTGACACTCAACATAGAAGTTGATAATCAATTAGCATGTTGAGCGGAGAGAGTGAGGCTAGTGGCGGCACAGAGGCGGAGCTCGACCGGGTTTTCTTCGCGCTGTCGGACCCGGTCCGGCGGGCGATACTGCAGCGGCTCGACGGTGGCCCGGCGCTGGTCTCGGAGCTGGCCGAACCGTTCGCCATCTCGCTGCAGGCGGTCTCTCGGCACATCCAGGTGCTGGTCGCGGCCGGCCTCGTGCATCAGGAGCGCACCGGCCGCATCAGCCGCTGCCGGCTCGATGCGGGGCCGCTGTTCGAGGCGGCGCTCTGGATCAACCAGGCCACACGCTACTGGCAGACCCAGTTCGACGCGCTCGCCGAAGTGCTCGCCACGACCGAGCCCGGCGGATCACCAGACAACGAGGAGGACGACCCATGACCTATGCCGAGCAACGCGATGCGATCGAGGCTCTGCGCGCGCGGATGAGCGGGCTCCGCGACGAAATCCGGGAGTTGCAGGCCGGCATCGAAGGCGAAACCGTCGCCGACTACACCTTCGAGACACCAGACAGTGCAGTGCGCCTGAGTGACCTGTTTGGCGACAAGACGGACCTCTTGGTCATCCACAACATGGGTCGCGCCTGCCCCTACTGCACGCTCTGGGCAGACGGCCTCAACGGGGTCTATCCCCACCTCGCCGACCGCGCCGCGTTCGTCGTCACGAGCCCGGACCCGCCCGACGTGCAAGCAGAGTTCGCGACGTCGCGCGGCTGGCGCTTCCCAATGGCGAGCCATCGGGGCACGAACTTCGCGAGCGATATGGGCTACGGTAGTGCCGAGGCTGGTTGGCAGCCCGGCGTCTCGGCCTTTCAGCGGCGCGGTGACGCGATCGTGCGGGTAAGCAATACCCACTTCGGGCCCGGCGATCAGTTCGCCTGCATCTGGCATCTCTTCGACCTGTTCCCGGAAGGTGCCACCGGCTGGCAACCAAAGTACCGCTACGCCTGAGCCGGCCTAGGCCCGGCGTGCCTGCTCGACGAACTGCTCGAGCAGGTGCCGTTGCGCCTTTCGCGTGTCCAACATGTCCACGTAGCGCGCATTCTTGGTCCGCATCAGGTAGCCGTGCTCACACCTGATCAGCACCCGCTCCTGCTCGTTGGCGGGTTCCGTCAACTCGATAGACTCGGTGACGAGGCCGCTTTCGAGCAATCGCTCGGCATCAGCCAACGTCACCCACTCCGGTCGCTCGGGGTTCTCCACGGTAAGCGAGGTGCCCCGTGCAGACTCCGTCTGATCCGGATCTCGCATCTGCTCGACGAGGATCCGCATGATCAGCCGATCTCCGGTGAGCCCGTACTGGGCTTGGTAGTTTTGGAACTGCGGAAACTTGGTGCCACCGGCTTTTTGGCCAACCTGCAGCATGGTTAGGTAGGCTCGGGCGTGTTGCCAATGCCATGCCAATCTGGCGTCGTTGTCGATGAAGGCCTGCAGCAGATCGCGCGGCAGAATCCAGCCTCCCAATTGCCTTGTGGAGCCTGCCCGCCTCCCAACGACAACGAGAGCCAGCGGCCGTTCGAGCAGCGTCGCGGTCGCTCCCAAAGCGAACAGGCGCGACCGGTACCAAGCGCGTCCCGCCTCCAGGTCCACGACCACGACCTCCTGGTCTGCCGCGAGGCCAGCCACCCGGTTGAGCTCCTGGCGCGCCGAATCGGCAATTTCTACCTCGGGCGCGACGAGATTGGTCGGTAGATCGCCCGCGGGCGCATGCACGACCGCTTGGGCGAACTCGAGCCTCAGCCCACCGGGCAACGTGACGGTGGCTTTGCTCGCCTCGGCGGCGTCGATCAGGCGCGAGACCGGTCCCATTCCGGCCAGGATGGCCGCTGCCAGTAGAGCTATCGGCCAGCCGCCCTCGCCGCTTGGCCATCCCGCCACCTCGCCAAGCACTGCGAAGGCGATAATGCCCGCAACGAAAAGGGCGATAACCTGCGTTAATTCACCACGACTGAGCGCAAACTTGCTCATTTCTCACCTGTTTAAAGAAATTACGCCGTAGATAATTCTAATATGTTATAAGGACTTCTTGATCAAGATTGCTGTCAAAATCATGAATAATCTAAGCGCGAATTAGAATCTCTATCTAATCTCGTTTCAGTTGAATTGATGGCGTGGAATGCCAATGGTGGTTGCTGACATAAGCGTGCTTGAACTGATCAGGTGGCGACGACCAAAGAACCTGGTGGCAACGCGGCCTCGCACACGATCACAGTGTGTCGAACGACACTGGCGGGCGGCGAGGTGCTGCGGCAACATCGGTGCCGATGGACACCAACAGGCAGTTAGAGATTTACCGCTGGCTCTGCTCGCGGAGCATTAGCGCGTTGTCCGGTGAAGAGCTGCTTGCCGGCTTCTGCGAGCGGCTGGAGCGCGGGCGCATCCCGCTGGTGCGCTCGGCCGTCGCCTTCGCGAGCCTCGACCCGCTGGTGGAGGCCCTCGGCTATCGGTGGACCCGGAAGGAGGGCGCACCGGGCCAGGAGGCGTTCGCGCGTCCATTGGCCCCCGGCGCCTACGGCGAAGACTGGGTCAACAGTCCCTTCAACGCGCTGCTCAACAGTCGTCGCACGGTGCTGCGCCGTCGCCTGGACACAGACGGCGTGGAGCAGGAGTTCCCCATCTTCGAGGATCTCAGGGCGTTGGGCGCGACAGACTACATCGCCCTCAAGACGATGTTCAAACGGCCAGGCGCCGGGCAAGGCATGATGTCGTCCTGGGCGACCGACCAGCCGGGGGGCTTCACCGACGCGCAGATCCAGACGCTCCACGTGCTCATGCCGGGCCTGCAGCTCGCCTTCGAGGCGATGGCGCTCAGCAATGGTATCGAGACGCTGCTGGGCACCTATCTCGGGCGCGACGTCAGCCGCCGGGTTCTGGCGGGCGCCATCGAGCGCGGCGTTGCCCATGCCCTCGATGCCGTATTGTGGGCGAGCGACCTCGCCGGCTTCACCCGCCTGACCGACACCCAGCCGCAGGAGCAGGTCATCGACCTCCTGAACGCGTATGCAGAGCGGGTCGCGGATACGATCGAGGGTGCCGGCGGGGAAGTCTTGAAGTTCACAGGCGACGGCATGATCGCCTTCTTCGACCGCGAGCGCCATGTCTCGGCGCCGGCGCGCGCCCTGCAAGCGGCGACCCGTGCGCTCGCCGAGACCCGCACGCTCAGCGAGCGACGGGCGGCGCAGGGCTTGCCGGTGAGCCGGCTGCGCGTGGCGCTGCACTCGGGCCTCCTGTTCTACGGCAATATCGGCTCCCGCTCGCGTCTCGACTTCACGGTCGTGGGCCCGGCCGCCAACGAGGCCACGCGACTTTGTGAGATGTGCAAGTCGGTCGACCGCGACCTCGTCGTCTCGGCCGCCTTCCACGACGCGGCACCGGGCCTGCAGGAACAGCTCGTCGGCCTTGGCCGCTACGCGCTCAGGGGCGTCGCCCGCGCGCAGCGGCTCTATACGCTCGACGACCTCTAAGCCCACGTCAGCCCATCCACAGCCCGCCGGTGACGTTGACCGCTTCGCCGGTCATGTAGTCGCTCTGGTCGGACGCCAGGAAGGCGGTGACGTTGGCGACGTCGTCGGGATAGCCGGGGCGCTTGAGCGGGATCGTCGCTACTCGCTCCGCCGCTGACGGCAGCCCGCGCCGGGCCATGACCGCCTCGCTCTGGCGACGCATCTCGGTCTCGACGATGAGTCCCGGGCAGACCGCGTTGACCGTGACGCCGGTGCCGGCGACCTCGGCGGCAAGCGCCTGGGTGAGCCCCACCACCGCGAACTTGCTCGCCGCATAGGCGCCGTAGAGCGGCGCCGCCTGCTTGCCCATCCAGGACGCCATGTTGACGACGCGCCCATAGCCGCGCGCGACCATGCCCGGCACCACTGCGCGACAGCTCCAGAGCGCACCGTCGGTGTTGACCCGGAACACCCGATCCCAGTCGCCTTCGTCGATCTCGAGCAGCTTGCCGAAGCGGATGATGCCGGCGTTGTTGACGAGAATATGTGGCGGGCCGAGCACCGCTTCGAGTTGCGCAAAGGCGGGGGCGACGGCCGCCCGTTCGGCGACATCGCAGGCGACGTGGGCGGCCACCACCCCCTCCGCCTCGACAGCGGCCGCGGTCGCCGCGGCTCGGCCCGGATCGCGGCTCAACACGCCGACGCGACAACCTTCGCGGGCGAAGCGAAGCGCAATCGCCCGGCCGATGCCGGAACCGGCCCCCGTGACGAAGGCCACCCGCCCCGCGAGCCCATAGGACGCGCCACTCGACCTGTTGTCGCTCACACACTCGGCTCCCGATCGACAACCTTAGGCGGCGAGCCTAAGCGTCGACGACTGCCAAGGACAGGGCCGATGGCGAGCACCACCTCCACCCACGATGCCGACGACGATCCCCGCAACGAGACGCTGATCGTCTACGTCAACGGGGCGCTCGTGCCGAAAGCGGACGCCAAGGTCTCGGTCTACGACGCGGGCTTCATGCTCGGCGACGGCGTGTGGGAGGGGCTGCGCCTCCACAACGGCCGTTTCGCGTTCCTAGCCGAGCATCTGAACCGCCTCTTTCAGGCGGCGAAGGCGATCGACCTCGACATCGGACTCACCCGCGCCGAGCTCGAGGCGGCCCTCGGTGCGACGGCCGCGGCCAACGCCATAACCGACGACGCGCATGCGCGGCTGATGGTGACGCGCGGCCCGAAGGCGCGACCGTTTCAAGACCCGCGGCTCTCCCGCGAGGGATCGACGGTGGTCATCATCCTGGAGCACAGCCGCCCGAGCGGCGCGGCTTTCGCGCGCGGCATCCATCTCTTCACGGTACCGATCGTACGTGGCCTGCCGATCACCCAGGACCCCAAGCTCAATTCCCACTCCAAGCTCAACTGCATCCTAGCCGGCATTCACGCGCAGAAGGCCGGCGCCGACGAGGCGCTGATGCTCGACCCGCACGGCTTCGTGAACACGACGAACTCGTGCAATTTCTTCATCGTCCGCCGTGGCGAGGTTTGGACGTCGACCGGCGACTACTGCATGAACGGGATCACGCGGCGGAAGGTGATCGAGCTGTGCCGGGCCAACGCCATCCCGGTGTTCGAGCGCAACTTCTCGCTGGTCGAAACCTACGATGCCGACGAGGCCTTCCTCACGGGCACCTTCGGCGCGCAGACGCCCGTGACCCAGATCGATGGCCGCGTGATCGGCGCGGGCGAGGCCGGACCTGTAACCCGTCGGCTGCGCGAGCTCTACCGAGCGCTCGTCGACGAGGACACGCGACGGTGAGCGACGACGGCGTCACCATCGCCATGTGGTCGGGACCGCGGAACCTGTCGACCGCGCTCATGTACAGCTTCGACAACCGCGCCGACACGCAGGTCTGGGACGAGCCCTTCTACGCGGCCTATCTGGGGGCGACGGGCATCGACCATCCGCTACGTGACGAGGTTCTCAACGCTTACGAGACCGACCCACACGTCGTCGCCGCGCATTGCCTGCAGCAACCCGCAGGCGCGCGCGTCTTCTACCAGAAGCACATGACCCACCACATGGTCGAAGGCTTCCCGCTCGACTGGATGGAGCGGGTCCGCAACGCCTTTCTGATCAGAGCGCCCGAAGCGGTGATCGCCAGCTACGACGCCAAGCGGCGGCGACCGACGCTCGACGATCTGGGCTTCGTCCGCCAGCACGAGCTGTTCGAACGCATGGCCGATCGCCTGGGCCAGGCACCGCCGGTGGTCGACGCCGATGCCGTTCGCAGAGCCCCCGAACCTGCGCTCAGACGCCTGTGTGCGGCGCTCGATATCCCCTTCGACCCGGCGATGCTAGCCTGGCCAGCAGGGCCGCGGCCCTGCGACGGGCTCTGGGCGTCGCACTGGTACGACGCTATCCATCGCAGCACCGGCTTCAGCCCTTCGCGCCCACATCGACCGCTCGACGCAGCGGAGCTGCGTCTGGCGGAAGCGGCGGCGCCACACCACGCGGCGCTCGCGCGCTGGTGCGTCTAGGTCGCCACCGCTCACGTGGGCCGTGATCGTTCGACAAGGGTCTAGACGGGCGCCTTGCCCGATTGACGAAGCGGTGCCGGCGGGTGTCTCTCGCAGCTTCGTTTTGCGTTGCGAGGACCCATGAGCGCTGAGCAGGGTTATGCGGCGTGGATGGCGGGCTTTCGCTGGGACGTGCCCAACGCCTTCAATATCGCGACCGCGATCCTCGAGCGCCACGCGCCCGACCAGCTCGCGTTGATCGACGCCCGCGATACGGCACCCACGCGCCGCTTCACCTACGGCGAGCTCGACGTGCTCTCCAATCGGCTTGCCAACATCCTCTTCGATGAGGGCGCGGCGCCCGAGGACCGGGTCGCGATCTTGATGCCGCAACGCGCGGAAACGGCGCTTGCCCACTTTGCGGTCTACAAGACCGCCTGCATCGCGCTCCCGCTGTTCAGCGCGTTCGGCTTGGAGGCGCTGCGTTTCCGCCTCAAGGATGCGGGCGTCCGCTTCGTCATCGCCGACCGCGAAGGCGCCGAGCGGGTGCGCGCGCTCGAGCCCGACCTTCCCGAGCTGGAGCGCGTGTTCGACGTGGATTCGTCGACCTTCCAGCAGCGCATGGACGAGACCGAACCCTGGTGCGCGCACGAGGTGACGCACAGTGAGGACCCGGCGCTCATCATCTACACCTCGGGTACGACGGGCGCCTCCAAGGGTGCCGTCCACGCCCATCGCGTGCTCCTCGGTCACCTGCCGGGCGTGGAGATGCCGCACGAGGGATTGCCGCAACCGGGCGACCGGTTCTGGACGCCCGCCGATTGGGCCTGGATCGGCGGCCTGCTCGACGTGCTGCTGCCGAGCCTCTACCTCGGTATCCCCGTGGTGGCCGGACCGGGCGGAAAGTTCGATCCCGATCGTGTCGCGCGCTTCCTCGCGGAGCATGAGATCAGGAATGTCTTCTTTCCACCGACGGCGCTGCGCTTGCTGCGACGCGCCGAGCCCGACCTTTCGAGCGTTCGACTGCGCAGCATCGGTAGCGGCGGCGAACCGCTCGGCGACGAGCTAACCGACTGGGTACGGCGAAGCTTCGGCTGCGACGTCAACGAGTTCTACGGGCAAACCGAGGCCAACTTGTTGATTTCGGGCATGGCCTCATCCTTCGCACGACGGCCGGGTGCTATCGGGCGCGCCGTGCCGGGGCACATCGTCGCCATCGTCGACGACGACGGCGGCGTCATGGCCTGGGACGAGCCGGGACTGATCGCCGTCCACCGACCGGACCCGGTGATCTTCCTCGGCTACTGGGACAATCCGGCGGCGACGCAAGCGAAGTTCCGCGGCGACTGGCTCATCACGGGCGATGTCGGCCGGATGGACGCCGATGGCTACGTCACCTTCCTCGGCCGCGACGACGATCTCATCAACGCCGCGGGCTACCGGATCGGCCCAGCCGAGGTGGAGGCCGTCATCGGCGAGCACCCCGACGTGGCGCAGGTCGCGGTCGTGGGCGTCCCCGACGACGCGCGCGGCGAGGCGGTGGTCGCCTGCGTGGTGCCCCGCCAGGACGTCACCGGCAGCGACGAGTTCGCCGAGGTGCTGCAGGAACGGGTCCGAGACGGCGTAGGCCGGCATGCCACGCCGCGCCGGGTCGTGTTCCGCGAGAGCCTACCGCTCACGGCCACCGGCAAAGTGCTGCGCCGCGATCTTCGCGCGATGCTGGCGGTCGACGGCGGCGTATGAGCTCCAAGGTGCACAAGTGAGCGAAGTAATCGTCCTCAGGCGCAGCACCGGCATCTTCGACATGCGCCCGATCCTTCTGGTCACGGGCGTCCTGTTGACCGTGCTCGCGCTCTTCATGCTGCCGCCGATGGTGGCCGACCTCGTGGTCGCCAACGACGACTGGCTCGTTTTTCTCATTGCTACCGGAATCACGCTGTTCGTCGGCATCAGCCTCATCCTCTCGACGCGCACGGCGCAGGTCACCGACATCAGCACGCGGCAGGCGTTCATCCTCACGACCAGCGTCTGGACGGTGCTCACCTTCTTCGCCTCGCTGCCGTTTCTCTACGCCGATCTCGGCATGCCCCCGGTGGACGCCTTCTTCGAGGCGATGTCGGGGATCACCACGACCGGCGCCACCGTGATGGTCGGCCTCGACCTGGCGCCGCCGGGCATCCTGCTCTGGCGCTCGATCCTGCAGTGGCTCGGCGGCATCGGCATCATCGTCATGGGCGTTGCCGTGCTGCCGCTCCTGTCGGTCGGCGGCATGCAGCTCTTCCGCGCGGAGAGCAGCGACCGCTCGGACAAGATCTTCAGCCGCGCCGGCGAGCTCGCATCGGCGATCGGGCTCGTCTATTTCGCGCTGACGCTCGCCTGCGGCTTTAGCTACTGGGCCGGCGGCATGACCGTGTTCGATGCCGCCAACCACGCCATGACGACGGTCGCCACCGGCGGCTTCTCCACGCGCGATTCCTCGATCGCCGGCTTCGACAGTGCGTTCATCGAATGGACGTCGGTAGTCTTCATGCTCAGTGGCGCCATTCCATTCGTGCTCTATATCCAAGCACTCTCCGGCAAGCCTGGGTTATTGTGGAAGGACACTCAGGTGGTGTGGTTCCTCTGCATCGTCGCGGCGAGCTGGGCGGTACTGACCGCCGACCTCGTCACCACGGACGGCCAGGCGCCGTTCGACGCGCTACTCCACGCCGCCTTCAACGCCACCGCAGTGATCACCGGCACCGGTTACGCTTCCACCGACTACAACCTGTGGGGCGCCCTACCAGTTACGCTGTTCTTCTTTCTCATGTGCGTCGGTGGGTGCACGGGCTCGACGACCGGGGGCATCAAGGTCTTCCGGTTCGCCGTTCTTTATGCGATCGCCAGGACTCAGGTCTTGCGGCTGATCCAGCCGAGCGGCGTCATCCTCACGACCTACAATGGCCGGCCGCTGCCCGACGCGGCGGCAATCTCGGTAATGGCCTTCTTCTTCCTCTTCGCCCTCAGCTTCTCCGTCTTGGCGCTGGCGCTGTCGCTAACCGGGCTTGACTACCTGACGGCGATGTCGGGCTCGATCTCGGCGCTCGCCAATGTCGGCCCGGGGCTGGGCGCGATCATCGGCCCCACCGGCAACTACGACAGCCTGCCCGATGCCGCTAAGTGGCTCCTCTCGCTGGGCATGTTGTTGGGCCGCCTCGAGATGTTCACCGTACTGGTGCTGTTGACGCCAGCCTTCTGGCGCCGTTGACGCGTTGCGGATGCGGGTTCGGCCTGTCATGTCAGGACTCTCGAATATCGGGAGGATGCAATGAGCGATGCCCTGCTTGAGCTGATGCGTCGCGAGCTGCCGGTGGCGCTTGCACCCTGTACCGTCTCGCTCGCCACGACCGGGCTGGTCGTCATCGATGCGATCCACGGCTTCTGCACGGTCGGCGCCGGCAATCTCGCGCCGACCACCCACAACGCCCAGGTGACGCGAATGGTGGCGACGGCCAACACGCTGGCGCGCGGCTTTGCCGACGCGCACCGGCCGATCCTCGTCTTTCTCGACACCCACGAGCCGGGCGTACCCGAGCCGCCTTACCCGCCCCATTGCGAACGCGGGACGGGCGAGGAGCATCTGGTACCGGAACTGGCGTGGCTGGAGGACGACCCGAACGCCACCCTGATTCGCAAGGACTGCATCAACGGTTTCGTCGGCGCCATCGAGCACGGAAGCCACCACGGCATGCACCACAACAAGGTGGTCGACTGGGTCAACGTCCATCGGCTCGAAACCGTGCTCGTCATCGGCATCTGCACCGACATCTGCGTGATGGACTTCGTGCTCACGCTCTTGTCGGCGCGCAACCATCGGCTGATGCCGACGCTCCAGCACGTGGTCGTCGACGAAGGCTGCGCCACCTACGACCTGCCGCTGGAAACGACGACTGAGCTTGGGCTGCCACCCCACGCCGCCCACCCGCAAGAGGCGACCCACCACATGGGTCTCTACTTCATGGCGGCGCGGGGCGCGGTCCTCGCGACTGAGGTCAAGCTGGAGGCCTGATGCGGGAGGGTCATGCCGACCGGAACGAACGACGCACGCTTGCCGCAGCGTTCGTAATCGGCGGGTACATGATCGTCGAAGCCGTGGGCGGGCTCCTCACCGGCTCGCTGGCGCTGCTCGCCGACGCGGGGCACATGCTGACCGACGCGGTGGCGCTTACCCTTGCATGGCTGGCGTTCCGCGTCGCGCGACGGCCTGCGGATGTCACACGCACCTACGGGTTCGGTCGCGTCCAGGTGCTTGCGGCCTTCGTCAACGGCCTGGCGCTCATCGTCATCGTCGTCTGGATCGCGTTCGAGGCGTTCGAGCGTCTCGCCGAGCCGGAAAAGGTGCTGGGTGGCTGGATGCTGCTCATCGCCACGATCGGGCTCTTCGTCAATATCGGCGCCTTCGTGCTGCTGCACGGCGCCGACCGCACCAGCCTCAACATCCGAGGCGCTCTACTGCACGTCATCGGCGACCTCTTGGGCTCGGTCGCGGCTATCATCGCCGGTCTGGTGATCCTGTTCACCGGCTGGTCACCGATCGACCCGCTCCTCTCGCTTCTGGTCGCGCTTTTGATCCTCGTGAGCGCTGTTCGGCTGGTTCGCGACAGCGGCCACATCCTGCTCGAAGGCGCGCCCGCGGGCCTCGACGTTCAGGCGATCCGCAACGACTTGGAGACGAGCATTCCTGGCGTGCAAAACGTGCATCACCTGCACGCTTGGTCGCTCACCGAGCACGCGCCGATGGTGACGCTGCATGCGCGCACCGCACCTGAGGTGTCGCCCGATCACATGGTCCAGCTCATCCGCACCAGGCTCGCAGAACGCTTCAAGGTGGAGCACGTCACGGTGCAGGTCGAGCATGAGGCGTGCGCTGGCCCCGGGAACTCACTGACGGGCTGAGCGGGTCTGGGCCGCCACCGCGCGCTGCAGCAGAGCAACGCCGACGGGGGCTCGACATCGGCGCGTTGCTTGCCAGTTTAACCATCTGGAAACGGCGCCAAACGGAAGCGTCGACGGGATCAGGGAGATGACCATGAGTGCCACTCGCACGCCCACGGGCACGTCCGCGCCCTCGCTCGACACCGACCGTCGTCGGCTGCTTGGAGGTGCCGGCCTGACGGCGCTGAGCGCCATGGTTGGCGCAGCGATCCCGTTCGGCGCCAACCTGCGCCGGGGGTTCGTGCCCGCGGCCTTCGCCCAGGAGGACCTGCTCGCCGGCAAGGACGGCCTCGTCATGCTCGGCGATCGGCCGCTCAACGCAGAGACGCCGCCCTATCTTCTGGACGATCCGATCACGCCGACCAGCCGGCACTTCATCCGCAATAACGGCCTGCCGCCCGAAAACACCTCGCCCGACGGCTGGACGCTCACCGTCGACGGCCTCGTCGACAACCCGATGACGCTCTCGATCGACGAACTCAAGGAGCGCTTCGAGGTGGTGACGATGGCGCTCGTCATCGAGTGTGGCGGCAATGGCCGCGCCTTCTTCGAGCCGCCCGCTTCGGGCAACCAGTGGACCTACGGTGCCGTCGGCTGCTCGGAATGGACCGGCGTCAGGCTTCGCGACGTGCTCGAGGCCGCAGGCGTCCAGCCCGGCGTGATCTACACGGCGCACGAGGGCGCTGACGAGCATCTCTCGCGCGATCCCGACAAGCTGCCGATCAGCCGCGGCGTCCCGATCGAGAAGGCGCTCACCGACGACGTCCTCATCGCCTTCGAGCAGAACGGTGCACCGATCCACCGGCAGCACGGCGCGCCCCTGCGACTCGTCGTGCCGGGCTGGCCCGGCTCGTGCTCGCAGAAGTGGCTCACCCGGATCTGGCTGCGCGACGTCGTTCACGACGGCGCCAAGATGACGGGGCAGTCCTACCGCGTCCCGAACCGTCCGGTAGCCCCCGGCGAGGAGGTGGCGGACGAGGATTTCGTCATCATGGAGCGCATGCCGGTGAAGTCGCTGATCACGGCCCCCGCCACCGGCAGCGAACTCGCCAACCCCGATGTCGAGGTCAGGGGCCACGCCTGGTCCGGCGATCGCACCGTCGAGCGGGTCGACCTCTCGATCGACTTCGGCGCCACTTGGTTCCCCGCGGAGCTGAGCGCGCCGATCAACGACGGCGCCTGGCAGAACTTCCGGGCGGAGGTCGACTTCCCCATGGCCGGCTATTACGAGGTCTGGGCACGGGCGACGGACAGCGATGGCGTCATGCAACCCTTCGCGATCGACTGGAACCCGAAGGGCTATCTGAACAACACGATGCATCGCATCGGCCTGCGGCTGCTGTAGCGCCAGGCGCGTCGCCATGCTTCGTCTGGCCTTGACCTTGAGCGCGCTCGTGGCGTTTGGCGGCGGCGCCCGAGCGGACGAGTTCGGCGTGCTCAAGGTGGCACCCGGGGTAGAGGAGACCTTCTACAACTGCACCGCTTGCCACTCGGAGCGGCTCGTCGCCCAGCAGGGCATGACCCGCGAGCATTGGGCGGACCTGATGGTGTGGATGCGCGAGGAGCAGGGCATGCATGAGATTCCGCCCGACGAGCTCGACACCATCCTCGACTATCTGGCCGAGCACTATGGCGAGGACCGGCCGAACTTTCCCTATTGAGGGGACGAGGGACGTAACGCCAGGCGGGGTTGTGCACGACGGTCGTTCACCACCGGCGCACACGGCCGCCCGCTCAAAATGCTCAATCCCGTTGGCACGCGGACTGTCCTTGGCGCATCGGCTGCGCGCGTCGAAGAAACCGCCGGCCGCATCAGGATGAGGCCATGAAACACCAGACGATCGAAGCCTTCAACAACGCGCAAAGCGAGAAGGAAAAGGAAATCTGCGATGCGCTCAGGGCCGAGCTCGATCGCAATCTTACCGGAGCTGAAAGCAAGATTTGGCATGCGCATCCCGTCTGGTTCTTGGAGGGGAATCCGATCGTCGGATACAGCAGGCTGAAACATTGTATTCGCTTGCTGTTTTGGAGTGGTCAGTCGTTCGAAACGCCGGGGCTCTCCCGAGAAGGCAGCTTCAAGGCTGCCGAGATTCGTTACACGTCGCTCACGGAAATTGACCGAGTATTACTGAAGCGATGGATTGAGGAAGCGAAAGTCATTCAGTGGGACTACAAGAACATCGCCAAGCGCAAGGGTAAGCTGGAAAGGCGTCTGTGAAGAATGCCGGTTGAAGAGAAACCGAGTCCCAATGGCGAACAGCTGGGGGCTGAGTCGTTGGAAGAGCGGCCTTCGACGCGGTGCGTGCGTGGACGCTGCCTCTCTGTCAAAAGCCGACGGCGCCGTGCGCGTAAGCAATGGCGTCGGCGTCGGGGCCAAAGGTTGAGTAGAGCAAGTTCGGCGGGGCCAGCAGCCATCGAAGCCGACGCCGATGCGGGTGAAACGGTGCAGCTCGTCGAACGTCGCTGGCCACTCATAGGGGCGAGAGCCGGCCCGAGCGATCGGCGAGCCCTCAGCATTCGAGCCGCTTGGGTCTATGCTCTCCGCTGAGCTGGCTGCCCAAACGGGTGCAAGCCACGAATGCGGAAGAGAACCATGCTCGACGCCAAGGCAGCCCTCTCTCGCGCGCGGTCGTTTGCGGATGGCTTCGGGCTCCGCGCGCCGGTTCTCCTGGCGCCCATGGCCGGGGCCTGCCCGCCGGCGCTCTCCATCGCGGTCGCCAATGGGGGAGGCATGGGCGCATGCGGTGCCCTGCTGATGACCCCGGAGAGCATCGCTGAGTGGGTTCGTGAAGTGCGCTCGAAGTCCAACGGCGCTTTTCAGTTGAACACCTGGATTCCGGATCCCAGCCCACGACGGGACGGCGCGCACGAGGCCGCCGTCCGTGCATTTCTCGCGCGATGGGGACCGGAAGTCCCGGCGGACGCGGCCGAGGTTCCGGCGCCGGATTTCGGAAGCCAGTGCGACGCCATGATTGAGGCCGGCCCCGCCGTCATGTCGTCGATCATGGGTGTCTATCCTCCGGACGTCGTCGAGCGCATGAAGGCCAACAAGATCAGATGGTTCGCTACGGCCACGACCGTTGCCGAAGCGCGCGAGGCCGAAGACGCGGGCGCCGACGTCGTCGTGGCGCAAGGCATGGAGGCGGGCGGCCATCGAGGCGCATTCGACGCGTCGGACGCCGAGAGGAACATGGTGGGGCTGTTCTCGCTCGTGCCGGCGGTGAAGGACGCCGTCCGCCTGCCGGTCGTCGCCGCGGGGGGCATCGCGGACACGCGCGGTGTGGCAGCGGCGCTGCTGCTCGGTGCTTCCGCGGTCCAAATCGGCACAGGCTTCCTGCGCACACCCGAAGCGCAGCTCTCTGCGGTCTGGGCAGACGCCATCGGCAACGCGACACCAGAGGAGACGATCACAACACGCGCCTTTTCCGGGCGTCTCGGCCGCAGCCTCCGAACGCGCTATGCGCTCGCGGCGACGGCACCAGATGCGCCGACGCCAGCACCCTACCCGATCCAACGCCACCTCACCCAGGCGATGCGCAGCGCAGCCGCCAACTCGGGAACCCTCGACGGTATCCAAGCCTGGGCCGGCCAGTCGGCAAGGCTCGCGCAGACGGTGTCCGCGAGGGAACTCGTCGGTTCGTTGTGGGACGAGACGCAGGCCAGTCTGAGCTGAGATCCTAAGGCGCGCTTGGCAGGTTGGAAGCCTCGAAGCGGAGGCCCGGTGGGGCGTTGAGCCGTGTCCACCAGAGATCCAAATCAGCGCTGATACGCATGAAGCGGTCGAGACCTTCGAGCGCCACGGCCAAGGGCGGACGGGGCTGGGGGAAGCGCTGAAGGGCCACCGCGTCGTCCGTCTCCGCACCGGTGCGCTCGCGCGCTACATCGAGCGCCTCGACGAAGCCGCCGAGCTGGTCGACGAGGCCGTTCGCCTGCGCCTCGGTGCCCAGCCAGACCCGGCCACCAGCGAGGCTGCGCACCTGCGTGAGATCCATGCCGCGGCCGGCGGAGACGCCCTCCAGGAAATGCTCGTAGAGGTCATCGATCAGGGCAGCCACACGCTGGCGGGCGCGGGTGTCCCAGGGGTCAATCAGCGAGTTGAAGCCTGCGTTGGCGCCCCGCCGCTCGATCGCGACGTCGATGCCTAGATCGTCGAGGAAGGCGCGAAGCGCCGGCTTGCCCGCGACCACGCCGATCGAGCCGGTAAGCGTGGCGGGCGCCGCGACGATCAGGTCGGCGTCCATGCTGATCCAGTAACCGCCGGAAGCGGCGACATCGCCCATCGAAACCACGACCGGAATGCCAGCCGCCTTGGTCCGACGCACCGCCGCGGCAACGGTCTCCGACGCGACCGCCGAACCGCCGGGCGAGCTGACCCTCAACAGCAGCGCATCGACGTTCGCCTCGCGCGCCTCGTCGATCGCCGCCGCCAGGCTGTCGGCGGCGATGTCGAGATCGCGCAGGGCGTCGTTCTCCCCGCGCAGGATGGGTCCGACGGCATGCACGAAGCCGACCACATAGCCGGCCTCGCCAAGGGCGAAGCCTTCGCTTCGCGCGTAGCTCGCGAGCTCGACGCGCTCGTCCGTACCGGCGGCCGTGTCGACCACGGGCCCGAGCGCTTCGAAGTGGTCGATGGCGTCGACGAGGCCCAGCTCTTCGGCTTCCGTTCCCAAGAGCGGGCCACGATCGAGGGCTGCCTGGACCTCGGCACGATCGAGCCCGCGGGCCTCGGCGATACCGGTGATCAAGAGGTCAAAGAGCCCGTCGAGCAGTCGGCCGGTGGTGGCCGCCGCCGCGGGCGACGGTCCGTCGCGCACCAGCGGCTCGAGCGCCGTCTTGAACGCATCGCGCTGCACGACCTGGAAGTCGATCTGCAGCTCATCCAGGAGACGCGCCAGATAGACCTGCTCGCTCGACAGACCGGTGAAGCCGAGCACACCCAGCGGCTGCAGTTGCACACGCTCGAAGGCCGACGCGACGTAGGTGCCGACCATGCCGCCCTGCAGCTCGCCCAAGGAATCGGCATAGACGGCGGTGAACTTGCCGGCGTCGCGCAGGCGTTGCACGGCCGCGCGTAGCTCCCAGGCCTGCGCGAGCCCGAAGCCCGAACCGTCGGTGCGGACCACTAGGCCCTTGACCCTCGGGTCCTCCGCCGCGCGGTCCAGCGCCCAGAGCGCCTCGGGCAGGCCGAGGCCGCGGTCGATGCCCAGTTGAACCAAAGGCGTGAGGCCGGGCGCCTTTTCCGGCACGCCCCCGCGCCAGTCGGCCGTCAGCACAAAAGCCTCGGGCACCGACACGATCCCCTCGGCGAGGCGTTCACTGATGCGCCAGCCGACGGACACGACGACCAGCACGACGATGAGGCCTACGGCACCGACGATGGCCAGCAGGCGGACGAGCCAGCGTCCGAGGAAGCGCATCAGGCAGCACCCGCTGCGACGGTCTTGCGCGTGCGCTCACTCGCGGTCTTGAGCTGACCGCAGGCCGCCAGAATGTCGCGCCCGCGGGGCGTGCGAACGGGCGAGGCGTGCCCGGCCCGCTCGAGAATCTGGGCGAACGCCTCGATACGGCGCCAGGATGAGCACTGGTAGGACGAGCCGGGCCAGGGGTTGAAGGGGATGAGGTTGACCTTGGCTGGAAAGCCCTTGAGGAGGCCCACGAGTGCCCGGGCGTCGGCGTCGCTGTCGTTGACGCCCGCGAGCATCACATATTCGAAGGTGATCGCGCGACCGTCGTGCGGATAGGCACGACAGGCCGCTAGCAGCTCTGCGATCGGCCATTTGCGGTTGATCGGTACGAGATCGTCTCTGAGATCGTCGGTGACCGCATGAAGCGAGATCGCGAGGCGCGAGCGGAGGTCCGCGCCGGCCTCGGCGATGCGCGGCACGACGCCCGAGGTCGACAGGGTGACCCGTCGCCTCGAGATGCCGATGCCTTCGCCGTCCATCGCGATCCGCAAGGCGGCCCGCAGGTTCTCGTAGTTGAACAGCGGCTCGCCCATGCCCATCACGACGATGTTGGTGAGCTTGCGCGGCGCCCGGTCGTCCCAGTCGGCGAGCGTGTCCTTGGCGAGGCGCACCTGCTCGACGATCTCGCCGGCGGTGAGGTTGCGGACCAGCTTCATCGTGCCGGTGTGGCAGAAGGTGCAGGCGAGTGTGCAGCCGACCTGCGTGGAGATGCAGAGCGCCGCCCGATCCTCCTCGGGGATGTAAACCATCTCCACCTCGCGCCCGTCGGCGAGGCGGACGAGCCACTTGATCGTACCGTCGGCCGAGTTCTGAAGGCTCGACACCACTGGCCGCTGCCACGGCAACATCACCGCCAACGCGTCGCGCAAGCTCGCCGGGAGGTCGGTCATCGCGTCGTAGGACGGGGCGCCCCGCTTGTAGAGCCAGCCCCAGATCTGAGACGTCCGCATCCGCTGCTGCCGCTCGGGCACACCTGCCTCGGTAAGTACCTGAGTCAGGGACGGCCGATCGAGGCCTACGGGACCGTCCAGCGAGGCCGATCGGCTCAGGGCCGGCACCGGCTGTCCATGGCGCCGATCGCGGCGGTGAACCCCAGAAGCGAGTAGGTGTCGCTCGACCAAGTGCCCCTGGTGGACGTACCGCGGACGGTCATCTCCAGGCCCGACCGCATGGCACGGATCAACGCCTGGTCCTCGGCCGGCCCGCGCGTCCATGCGTACTCGCCGCTCGTGAACAGGAAGAAGCGGTCGGCGCCGTCGACCACGACCTCGACGTCGCTGTCGTCCTGGTAGCTGTAGCCCGGCTGCACACTGACCTGATCATTGTCCGGTTCGGCGGGCAAGCGAGTGACCACGATCAGCGGCGCTCCGCGTCGCTCATAGTTGCCGTCCTGCTCCTTCGGCTCGCTCGCGATATAGCACATTTCCTGCTCGCCGTCGTCGTAGGTGAACAGGCTCCAATCACGGTAGGCGGCGATGAAGGTTTGCTCGATGGCCAATGCCGTCGGCGCGATCGAGAGCAGCAGGGCTGCCGGGAACAACGGTAGAAGTCGGAGAATCATCAAACCTCACTGCACGACGCCGGCGAACCCGCGCGTCATATAGAAAAGCCGTGGCCCGATAGGAAGTGCGTCGAGGCGCCGATCATCCACTCGCCTCGCCGCGGCGCAACCGCGGGCGGCCATGCACGTGCGGCGCCCGCGGTGCCACGGGACCGCCGACGGCGACCGGACGGTCGGCGAAACGGCCCAGACAGAGGAGCCGATCGTACATGACGATCGCACCGGCGACGCCGAGATTGACGCAGAAACGTGTCGGAATACGGACGACGTGGGTGCACCGTTCCACCAGCGCCGGGCTGAGGCTGCCGCGCTCTGCGCCGAGCACATACGCGGCCTGTGGCGGATGGCGAAAGGTGGGGAGCGCAATGGCATCGTCGGTTAGCTCGACGCCGATGAGCCTGCAGCGTGCGGGCAGTACCAGGTCATCGATGCCGCCGAACTCGTAGATCGGCATGCCGCCGGCAGCGCGCGAGGTGTCCGATTTGGCCCGACGGACCGCTTCGGTGGCATCGATGGTGAAGGCGAAGCTGGCGCCGAAGGCGTGCGCGGTGCGGATCAGCGTACCGAGGTTCATCGCCTTGCTGATGCGTTCGGCGCCGATGCCGAAATAACCGCGGATGTCGGGTTCGCGCATGACGCGTTCTTGCCAGCGCGGCGCAGCGGCGCCAAGGCTGCGCTTTCAGAATGCACGACGAGGGGGGATGCTGATGCGTGCGGTGCTTTGCCCGCGCCTGGAGGGCCCGGAGGCGCTCGAGCTCGCAACGCTCGAACCACCGACGCCTCGCCCCGGCGAGGTGACGATCGACGTCAAGGCCGCCGCGCTCAACTTCGCCGACCTCCTGATGACGCGCGGCTCCTATCAGGAAAAGCCGCCGGTCCCGTTCGTCCCGGGCATGGAGCTCGCGGGCACGATCCGCGCGGTCGGCGACGGCGTCGGCGAGCTGGAGGTCGGCAAGCGGGTGCTCGCGGTGGTGAACCACGGGGGGTTCGCCGAAGTTGTCCGGGCGCGCGCCGCGGACGTCCTGCCGATCGGCGGGGTGATGGGGTTCGACATGGCCGCCGGCTTTCCGATCGCCTATGGCACGGCGCACGGCGCACTCGCTTGGCGTGGGCAGATCGAGGTCGGTGAAACGTTGCTCGTGCACGGTGCCGCGGGCGGCGTCGGCCTCACGGCGGTCGAGGTCGGCCGCGCGATGGGCGCCAAGGTCATCGCCACCGCGCGCGGCGCAGAACGCCTCGAGCTGGCGCGCGAATACGGTGCTTGGGCCACGATCGACACCTCCAGCGAGGACGTGCGCGACCGCGTGCTGGAGCTGACGCACGGCCGAGGCGTCGACGTCTGCTTCGATCCGGTGGGCGGCGAGCTGGGCAATGCCAGCCTGCGCACGCTCACTTGGGAGGGCCGCTACCTCGTGATCGGCTCCGCCGCCGGCACACCGACGGAGATCAGGGCCAACTACCTCTTGGTGAAGAACATCGCCGCGGTCGGCTTCTATTGGGGCAGCTACCGCCACTTCGACCCGCGTCGGCTGCGCGCGAGCCTGGAGACGCTGCTCGCCTGGGCGCGAGCGGGCAAGCTGCGGCCGCACATCTCGGCCCGCTTCGCGCTCGAGGATGTCAAGCAGGCGCTCGACGCGCTCAAAGACCGGAAAACCACGGGCAAGGTGGTCTTGGAGATCGGCTGAAAGCTTCGCGAGCACGCGCTTTCTGATACGCGCATGCACTGCTAGGGTTCGAGCTACACTCAAGGGATGAACGCCGCATGGCCAAACGACCCGTCGTCCTCGTCATCCTCGACGGTTGGGGTTGGCGCGAGGAGCGCACCGACAATGCCGTGCTCCAGGCCGAGACGCCGACCTTCGACCGGATCTGGCGCGAGTGCCCGCACACGCATCTGCGCACCGACGGGCCACATGTGGGCTTGCCGGAGGGGCAGTTCGGCAACTCCGAGGTCGGCCACATGAACCTCGGTGCCGGCCGCGTGGTCATGCAGGACCTGCAGCGAATCCACGACGGCCTCGGGGGCGGCAAGGCCAAGAACATGGAGGCGTTCCGCCGCTTCGTCGGGGCGCTCAAGGAGACCGGCGGCCGTTGCCACCTGATGGGCCTCCTGTCCCCCGGCGGCGTTCACGCACATCAAGATCACATCGCCGAGCTCGCCAACGCGCTAGCCGCCGAGGGCATCGAGGTCTTGATCCATGCGTTCACCGACGGTCGCGACACCGCACCTCAAGGCGGTGCGCGCTTTCTCGAGAGCTTTCTCGAGAAGCTCGGCGGCACGCTGGGCGTGAGCTTCGGCACCGTCATCGGCCGCTATTACGCGATGGACCGAGACCGACGCTGGGAGCGGACGGGCCAGGCCTTCCGCGCGATCGTCAAGGCCGAAGCCGAATACCACGCGACCGACGCCCTGACGGCGATCCGCGATGCCTATGCGCGCGGCGAAGGCGACGAGTTCATCAAGGCGACCGTCGTCGACGGCTATCCAGGCATGGCGCCGGGTGACGGCGTATTGTGCGCCAACTTCCGCGCCGACCGTGTGCGGCAGATCCTCTTGGCGCTTCTCGATCCCGACTTCGACGGGTTCCCTCGTGGCGACTACGAAACGCGGCGACCGGCCCTCGCCATGGCGGAGTATGGCGCCGGGCTCGACCGTTTCATGGGGGTCCTCTTCCCGCCCGAGAGCCTCGACGACATTCTGGGCGAGGTCGTGAGCAGGGCCGGCAAGACCCAGCTCCGTCTGGCCGAGACCGAGAAGTACCCTCACGTGACCTTCTTCTTCAACGGCGGTGAGGAGACGCCCTCCGAGAACGAGGAGCGCTCGCTCGTGCCGTCGCCGAAGGTGGCAACCTACGACCTGCAGCCCGAGATGTCGGCACCCGAGGTCGGCAAGCGGCTCGCCGAAGCCATCGCGTCCGGCCAGTACGACTTCATCCTCTGCAACTTCGCCAACCCCGACATGGTCGGCCACACGGGTGTGCTCGAGGCCGCTATCCGGGCAGTGGCGACCGTCGACGGATGCCTCGGCCACGCGCTCGAAGCGGCCGCCGAGGTCGGAGGCACGGTCCTGGTCACCGCCGATCACGGCAATTGCGAGATCATGGGGGTCGCGGAGACCGGCGAGCCGCACACGGCGCACACGCTGAGCCCCGTGCCGTGCATCCTGGTGGGCGGTCCCGA
>JANQNY010000051.1 GCA_028279345.1 Geminicoccaceae bacterium | reverse complement strand
GCGAAATCCGGCGGGGCATGACCTGGGCGATCGCCGTCGGGTGTGGATCGGCGGCGACGACGAGCGCGGTAGCGCACGCTCTTCTGCCGGCTGCTCCGGCCGTTGCCGGCGAGCCGGTGGCAGCGCTCGTGCCAACGGGGCTGCCGGACGCGCTGGCGCCTGTCGCTACCACGCTCGTCGTCGCCGCCGATCCACACCCGACGGCGATCGCCCAGGTCATGCCCCGCCGGATTTCGCCGGTCCCGCCGCCGGTGCCCGGACCGCGTACCCGTCCGGACCGTTCCTGGCCAACGGCGGGGCCGGTCAGCACACGAGTTGGTGAGCCGCGGGTACGCCTCGGCGTGCCCGTCGTGCGGATCAGCGCCCGCCCAGGTGGGGCTGTGCACGCGCCTGCCGACGGTGTCGTGGTGTACGCCGATCGCCTCACGATGATCGGCGTTGTCTTGATCATCGCCCACGACGACGAATATCATTCTGTCTTGGCGGGTTTGGACACCCTCCATATCGAGGTCGGCGAGGGGGTAGAGGCCGGGCGCGAGGTGGGTCGCATGGGCGCAAGCGACGCACCCCTAGAACTTCACCTCGAGTTGCATCACAACGGTCGCCCCATCGATCCCTTGCCCTGGTTGGGCGTTCGCGTCGCAGGAGAGCGGCACTCATGAGCCAGCGTGTGAGAAGGTTCGGCGTCACCACCGCCGTGGTCGCCCTCGCGTTTGCTGCGGGCATCGGCGCGAGCCCGCTTCTGGCGGAAAACAACCAGGGCACGTTTCGCTCGCTCAAGCTGTTCGGTGATGTGTTCGAGCGCGTGCGTGCGGAGTATGTCGAGGACATCGGCGACGAGGAGCTCGTCGAGGCGGCCATCTCGGGCATGCTGACGTCGCTCGACCCGCACTCCAGCTATCTCGACAACGACCGCTACCGCGACATGCAGGTGCAGACCCGCGGGGAGTTCGGTGGCCTCGGCATCGAGGTCACGATGGAGAATGGCCTGGTCAAAGTGGTCTCGCCGATCGACGAGACGCCGGCCTACCGGGCCGGCATCGAAGCTGGCGACTTCATCAGCGAGATCGACGGCGAGGCGGTGATGGGCCTGACTCTGGGTGAGGCCGTCGAGCGGATGCGCGGGCCGGTGAACACCGACATCCGTCTCACGATCCTCCGAGAGGGTGCCGACGAAGCGTTCGACGTCGAGCTAACGCGCGCCGTCATCACGATTTCGCCAGTGCGCTCACGGGTAGAGCGCAAGACGGGCTATGTGCGCGTGACGACGTTCAACGAGCAGACCGAAGAAGCGGTGCGCGAAGCGCTCGATACGCTCGATGCCGAGCTCGGCGACGACATGCTGGGGGTCGTGCTCGATCTCCGGAACAACCCGGGAGGCCTGCTCGATCAAGCCGTCGGTGTTGCTGATCTGTTCCTCGAACAGGGCGAGATCGTCTCCACCCGTGGCCGCGACGACGACGCCATTCAGCGCTTCAACGCCCGCGCAGGCGATGTACTCGACGAGAAGCCGATGGTGGTCTTGATCAACGGTGGGTCGGCCTCCGCGTCCGAGATCGTCGCAGGGGCGCTGCAGGATCACCACCGCGCGATCGTCATGGGTACCCAGTCGTTCGGCAAGGGTTCGGTTCAGACGATCATGCCGGTATCAGGTTACGGCGCCATTCGCCTCACCACCGCGCGCTACTACACGCCGGCGGGCACGTCCATTCAAGCTACGGGCATCGTGCCGAACATCGAGGTCAAGCAGGCGACACTCGACGTCGAGGACGAGGACGAGGAAAGGCGCGAAGCGGATCTCCGTGGCCGGCTGGAGAACGACCAGGACAACGGCGCCGACGGCGAGCGGGCGGATCTGGCGGAAAGCGACTACCAGCTAGCGCGGGCTGTGGACCTGTTGCGCGGCGTCGCCCTGTTCCGCGAAGGCACAGCCTCGGTCGCGAGCAACTAGATCGGCGTAGGTGGCGACTTGCGGGGTCGGCGAATCGCGGGGGCGCTGGCTCTCATAGCTCTCGTGTTCGCTGCCGGCGCCCTCTTGACGCTAGCGCTACGTCAGCCGCCCCTCTCCTCCTTGGCCGTGGCCATACCGCCGCAGCCGGTGCGCGAAGCCGTGCCGGTGGAGGAGGCGTCGCCTCGACTCGTCCTGGTGGTAACGGGCGTCGCCTGGAACCCCACCTTTGCCGATCAGATGCTCGAGCGCCTACCTGATGACGTCGTGCTCGCGCTTCCCGCGGACCTGCCGGGCGCCGCCGACCGGCTCGCCCGCTGGCAGGGCGAGGAGCGCGCGGTGCTCATCCGTTTCGCTTGGCAGCTCGCCGACGACGATGCGACGGCCGCAACCTTGGACGCTTCGGTAGACAGCCAGGTGGCGCGCCTGGAGGAGCAGTGGCAGGCACTGGCTGGCGCCGACGGTGCCGTCGTCGTCGAGCCTGCGGCGGCCGACGCCCTCGGCACGGCGGCGATGCGGCTGACCGAACGGGCGGAGAAGCCCGTGCTTCTGGGAAGCGACACCGTCGCGACACCGCCCCGAGCCCTCCGGGTCGATGCGGCGCTCCTCGGTGAGAGCGCCTTCGCCACGGCACTCGACGGCATCGTCACACACCGCGACGATCACAACGTCACTGTTGTGTTGCTGGAGCTCTACCCGGCGCTGGTGGAGCCGGTGCTGGCCTGGCTGGATGAGCTCGATGCAGCCGGGCTCAAGCTCGCCGGCATCACGGCGCTGCAAGGAGAGGCCCGGTGAGCGACCAGCCGCTCGCGACCTTCCGGGCTGTGCCCGAGGGCTTCAGGCGCAATGCCGGCATCGCGCTCGTCGCCGCCGACGGCCGCGTTTTTGCGGGCCAGCGGACCGACCGGTCCTATCCGGCTTGGCAGATGCCGCAGGGTGGGATCGATGGAGACGAGCCGGTTCTGGACGCAGCCCTGCGCGAACTCCGGGAGGAGACGGGGGTACGCTCCGACCGGGTCGAGTTCCTCGATCAGACCGAGGAATGGCTCACCTACGAGCTGCCGGCTGAGGTGGCGGCCCGTCTTTGGCGCGGGCGCTATCGCGGCCAGGCGCAGAAATGGGTCGCCTTGCGCTTCCGGGGCCGCGATGCCGATATCGACCTCGACCAGCCGCACCCGGAGTTCAGCGCTTGGCGGTGGATGCGCACGGCCGAGCTGTTGGCTCTAGTGGTGCCCTTCAAGCAGCCGGTCTATCGCTATGTGTTCGAGCGCTTCGCCGCGCACCTGGCGCCCTGAGCTGTACGCCGCTCGCGAGAAACACACCAACCGCAACCACCAGCATAGCGACCGCCTCCAGGGGCGTCGGCCGCTCGCCCAAGGTCGCCCAACCGATCAGCGTCGCCGTCGCGGGCACGAGTGCCGCCAGCGCCGCGGCGTACGAGCCACCGAGCATACGGATCGCGCGAGCGTAGGCGTAGGTGGCGACGAGACCGGCGAGGAGGCCCTGGACAAGGATCTGGAACGCGACCTCGAGCGCGGGAGCCGTGTCCAGCCGGCCCAGGTCGAGAGCGATGTAGACGGGGAGAAGCAGCACCGTCGAGAGGAGGCCCACGAGGCCCGTGGCGACGAACGGATCGAGGCCGGCGCGGCGGGTGGTGAGCGTGAACAGGGACCACGCGACACCAGCAGCCAGGAAGAACAGGTGCCCGAGCGCCTGGCGGGTGAAGGTGCCGCTGAAGACGCCTGCCTCCGCGGCGATGAGTGCTGCCGAGCCGAGCATGAGCGCAAAGCCCAGGAGCCTGCGCGCCGTGAGTTGCTCCGCCAGGAGCAACGCGCCCAGTACACCCATGAAGACCGGCATCAGACCGGGGACCAGGACGACGGCATGGCTGATCGGCGCGAGCGTGAGGCCGGTCGAAAGGCAGAAGACGAATGGCAGGCCGTACATACCTAGGCCCGCTAGCTGCAGCCAGCTCAACCGCCGGATATCCGTCCTGGCACGCCATAGGAGGGGCGCCAGCAGGATGGTCGGCACGACCACGCGGATCAGGGTGACGTCGACCACCTCGAGCGAGCCGCGGACGCCATGCGCCGTGGCGGCGAACCAGCTCGCCCAGATGGTGACGGCGAGGAGCGCCCAGGCGAAGCCCGCGGCCGGTAGGGGCTTCTTGTCAGTCGTCATCGCCGGTTTCGGTCACCGGCCAGTCGACCAGCCGGTCCTCCAGGTCAGCCTCGGCGAAGGACGTCTCGGGCACGGCGCGGCCGCGGATCGAGATGCCGGCTTGGTGCACCGCGTTTGGATCACGCGCGACCAGCGGATGCCATGGCGCTAGGCCGCGTCCGTCGGCGAGCCTTCGATAGCTGCAGCTCGCGGGCATCCAGAAGACCTCGTCGAGCCGTCTGGGCTCGAGGCGGATGCAGTCGGGCACGCGTTCGGTGCGGTGCGCGTAGTCCCCGCAGCGGCACGTGAGCGGATCGAGGAGAAAACAGTGCACGTCGGTGAAGTAGACGGTGCCGTCGTCCTCGTCCTGGAGCGACTTGAGGCAGCACTTGGCACAGCCGTCGCACACCGCCTCCCATTCCTCGGCGGTCATGGCTTGGAGCGGCACGTCCTCCCAGAAACGCGGACGCATGGGCGATCTCCTTGGTCAGCGGCGCCAGGACTAGCACGCCGAGCCACGAAGCGCGCTAGGCGCGGCGGCTCGGGCGCAGGCGCCACCCGCTGTCATCGTCCTGTGTCGGTGCTTTCATGAACCTGTAGAATCGCGCTCCTAGCCTCGATTCGTTCTCAATCGAGGGTGGCACCAATGACCGTCAATCGCAGGCAATCCCTTCAACTG
Organism: Geminicoccaceae bacterium; assembly: GCA_028279345.1. Classification (GTDB taxonomy): domain Bacteria; phylum Pseudomonadota; class Alphaproteobacteria; order Geminicoccales; family Geminicoccaceae; genus JAAAPF01. The sequence goes on along the minus strand of JANQNY010000051.1, from coordinate 26,836 downwards.
ATCGCCGTTGGCGGGGCCGCCCTGTCGCAAGCGGGGCCGTCCGCGGGTGCGGCGGCGCAGGCGGTCGACGACGGCGGCACGGTCTTCCGCCACGGCGTCGCGAGCGGCGACCCGGATCAGCAGAGCGTCGTCCTCTGGACGCGCGTCACCACGGACGCCAACAGCGTGCCCGTCGAGTGGCAGATCGCCACCGATCCTGCGTTCCAGTCCGTCGTCAGTGAAGGGGAGGCCACCGCGTCGCCCGAGCGCGACTTCACGGTGAAGGTGGTTGCCGACGGTCTCGAGCCGGGCGCGATCTATTTCTATCGCTTCGCCGCCGATGGCGAGACGTCGCGGCTCGGCCGCACGCGCACCCTACCGACCGGCCCGGTCGAGCAGTTCGGCATCGCGCTCGCGACCTGCTCGAACTACCCCTTCGGCCACTTCAACGCCTACGATGCCATCGCCAAGGACGAGTCCGTCGATCTCGTCCTCCATACGGGCGACTACATCTACGAGTACGGCGCCGGCGAGTGGGGTGACGATACCGGCCAGGTCTTGAACCGCCCGCACGACCCGCCGCACGAGATCGTCACCCTCGAGGACTACCGACTGCGCCACGCCCAGTACAAGAGCGACGCCGGCTCCAAGGCGATGCACGCCGCTCACCCGTTCATCGCGTGCTGGGACGATCACGAGACGACCAACAACCCCTGGACCGGCGGCGCGGGCAACCACCAGCCCGACGCCGAGGGCCCCTGGGAGCCGCGACGCGACGCTTCGATGCAGGCCTACTTCGAGTGGATGCCCATCCGAGATCCAGAGCCGGGCCAGCCTTACTATGAATACTGGCGCACCTACGTCATCGGCGACCTCGCCTCCTTGATCACGCTGGAAACGCGCCACACCGGTCGCGACGAGCAACCGGCCTACCCCGATTTCGAGAGCTTCAAGACGAAGGAGGACCGCGACCGCTACGTCGACGAGGTGCTGGGCGACCCGAACCGCCGCATGCTGTCGCCGGAGGTCGAGGAGCATGCGCGGACGAGCTTCCAGGCGTCGTTCGAGCGCGGCGAGCCCTGGCGGGTGGTCGCGTGCGCGAGCCCGATGGCCCGGTTCCACCTGCCGGACCCCCTCGCCCACGGCATCGCCCACGAGGATATCCCGCCCGCCGCCGAGTACATGATCGACAACGGGCGCTGGAACCTGCCCTGGTACGCCGACACCTGGGACGGCTATCCGGTGGCGCGCGAGCGCTTCTACCAGCTCGCCAAGGACGCCGGCGCACAGGATCTGCTCGTCCTCACCGGCGACACCCACAACTTCTTTGCCAACGAACTGTTCAACGAGGCGGGCGAGCGCGTGGGCGTCGAGATCGGCACGACCGGCATCTCCTCCCCCGGCGAATTCCGTGATGCCGGCTTCACGCCAGAGCTGGTCGAGCGGGTCGACGCGATGTTCATGGCCGGCATGGACGAGGTTCGCTGGACCGAGAGTGTGCACAACGGCTATGCACGCATCGTTCTCACGCCCGAGGCCGCCGACGTCACCTATGTGGGCGTCGATACGGTGCTCCTGCCCGAGTACCAGACGCTCGAGCTCCGCCGGGAACGGATCATCAAAGACGGCCCGAGCCTCGCCTACGCCTGAACGTCGCACAAGCGACACCTGCCGGCTGCGCACCGGTCGGTCGAACCTTGGTTCGGGCACCCAGGACGCACACGGCGCGGCCCTGTTCGGCGGAAGAAGCCTGGTCGCTCAGCGAGGCACGTGCGACACTCGCTGTCCTGACAATCGATCGCTGGACGACATCAGGGGCCGAAGGATGTCCGCGGAAACACGGCTGGCCACCTACGGAACGCTTGCGCCAGGCCGGGTGCACGACGACCAGCTGGCTGAGCTGAGCGGCTCCTGGCGGAAGGGCACGGTGCGCGGCAGGCTGGTGGAGGCCGGATGGGGCGCTGAGGTCGGCTTCCCCGGATTGATTCTCGACCCCAGAGGACAACCGGTCGACGTCCACCTCTTCGAGTCGTTGGACCTGCCAAGTCACTGGCAGCGTCTCGATGCTTTCGAAGGGTCCGGCTACCTGCGCGTGGTCGCGCCGGTCCGCACGATCGATGGTGACATCGCTGCCTCGATCTACGTCGTCGCCGTCTGACGACGATCGCCCTTGCCTCAGCCCGTGAGGCAACGCTGGAGTTGATGCCTGCGAGGGCCGTGGGTAGTCGATGGCCATGGACCCCACTGTTTCCGTCCGTGACGCTCTTCCCGATGATGCACACGCGATCGCGCTGATGTGCCGTGAGCTCGCTACCGTGACCAATGTCGCCGGCGGCAAGCCGATGACGCCACGAGCGGTGGTCGAAGATCTGATCGGGGGCGGAGGCCTGACATTGCTCGCGGGGCTGCTCGACGGCCGCGTTGCGGGCTATGCGCTCTACTCGGTGGCCTACGAAACCGCGTGGTCGGCGCGGGGGCTCTACCTTTCCGACCTATTCGTTGTGCCCGATGCAAGAAGGAGCGGCCTCGCCAGTGCCTTGATGGCCGAGTTCGCGCGTCGCGCACGGGACGACGGCGGCAGCTTCATCTGGTGGATCGCCAAGCCCGGCAACCAGCAGGCGAACGCATTCTACGGCAGTCTGGGGGCACTCGGGGAACCGCTATCGGCGATGGTCATCCAGGGTGCGGCGTTCGACACCTTGTTGGCGCATCCCTAGAGCCGTTGGCGGTCAAGCGCGGCCGGTGCCCGCCGAGAGGTTGGGTGGGGATAGCGGACTGCCCGCGCCAACGATGCGTCCGTGCAGTCGACGTCGCGGCGACAACCATCGGCTGCATTCGCCATGCGCCGGTCGCACACGAGGTTGCCCTAACCGAGCGCATCCCCGATGTTCTGCCTGGCATTCTTGTGAGGAAATAGGCGTGCGGGGCGGAACAGGTCTCATCGTTGCGGCGTTCGTCGTCGTGCTTGACATCATCTCAGCCGTAGTCATGGCGCAGGAGCTCGACTGGACCGGAGCTTGGGACACGCGATGGCCCAATGGAGGCGCAACGCTTTACTTCGAGCAAGAAGGGCAGGTCGTTCGCGGCACCTATCCGGTGTTGAGCGGCACGATCATCGCCGACGTCCGCGGAAGCCTGCTCGTCGGCACCTGGGAGGATGCGACCGGCAGCGGCGACCTCGTCTTCTCCATGGCGCCGGACGGCATGACCTTCATGGGGCGTTACGGTAACGGCGAGTGGTGGACTGGCGAGCGTCACGCTGAGATGCAGCCTGGCGGTGACCTGGCAGCCGACGCGTCGAGCCCCGAGGCCGCCGTCCGTACATTCGTCGTTGCCGGCAACGACACCCGCGACAACCGGACGGACCGCCTCGGACCGGCGCTTCAGGTGCTCGACTTCTCCGATCTGCCACCAGAGCAGACCGACACGGCCGACGAACGCCTCGCATTGGGTGCGCAGCTGTTCACCATCCTGGACCAGCTTACCTTCCGCATTTGGGAGCTGCCGGACCCCGCGCCAGGCCAGGAGGAGGTTGTGGCGACCCTTTCGCAGGCCGGCTCGGGCGAGACCTATGACCTGCGCATCCGCTACGGCGTGAGGGCTAACGGTGCAGCCGGCTGGTTCATCGTCGTGCCCGACCCCGCGACGATGCAGGCGGACCTACGTCGTCTGTTGGAGGTTTCCGACGGCCAGCTCGAAGCGCCGGACGCCCACGAGCAACTCCGTTCGCCGCGGGACACGATCCAGACCTTTCTGGAGCAGTATCACGTCTGGGAGCAGACGGGCGCCACCGACCTGCTCTTTCGGACGCTGAACCTTTCGGAGATCGTCGCTGCCGCGCGCGACGACGAAGCGCCGCTACGCGCGCAGTACCTGAAGCAGATCATGGACCGCGTCGGCTACGTCATCTGGCAGGAGGTTCCCAACTACCCCGACCGCCAAGGCCCCTATACCCATTTCGTCCATCCCGAGGGGCGGGTCGAGCTCGAAGCGGTCGGGACCGAGGAAGGCGACCGCATCTGGCAGTTCACGCCCGAAACCCTGGCCACGGTCCGCCCTCTATATATGGCGCTCGAGGACATGCCGACCGACGTGGGTGTCGCCACCGAGACGCGCTGGACATTCCTGGACTTCCGCCACGCCATCCGCGGGATCAATCGTGATCTGCTGCACACCGTCTGGGGTGTGGAGATCTGGCAGTGGCTCGCGCTCGCCATCCTGCTGGCGGTCAGCATTCCGCTGAGCGCTCTCATCGCATGGCTGCTGCTGCGGGTCGTGCTGCGCTGGCGGCGCGAGCCTGGTGCTCTGCTGAGCATCAAGCATCGCTTTGTCTGGCCACTCCAGCTCCTGGTCGTCGCCGCGATCGGTTCCACATCGCTCCGCTTCCTCGGCCTGCCGGACCAGGTCGACCTGCCGATTCGCGTGGCAACTGGCGTGGTGTTCGCAGTCGCTGGTGGCTGGCTCGCCTACAACCTCATCGACAAGCTTGCAGATGTGGCGCGGGCCGCTTCCGGCCGTTTCCAATACCGGGATGAGATGCTGCGCTCGCTCATCGTCGCGATGCTCAAGGTCGTCGTCGTCATCGGTGCCGTCCTGCTGCTCGCCGACGTCCTGGCCATCCCCTATCAGGGCGTCATCGCCGGCCTGGGCATTGGCGGTCTTGCGGTGGCGCTCGCCGCGCGGTCGACACTCGAGAACTTCATCGGCGGCCTGACGCTGCTCGCGGACAAGCCGGTGCAGGTGGGTGATTTCTGTAAGTTCGGTGATCAGATCGGCACCGTCGAAAGTCTGGGCCTGCGCTCCGTGAAGATACGATCACTCGATCGAACCGTGGTGACCATCCCCAACGGCGAGTTCGTGAACCTCTATCTGGAGAACTACGCCAAGCGTGACCGGATTCTGCTGAAAGCCGTCCTGCAGCTCCGCTACGAGACAACGCCGGATCAGCTGCGCTGGGTGATGACCGAGCTGCGTAAACTCCTCATTCAGCACCCGCGTGTCCTCGCCGACCCCTCGCGCGTTCGCTTCGTCGACTTCGGCGCGCACTCGCTTGACTTGGAGGTCTTCGCCTATGTCGAGACGTCCGACTGGGGCGAGTTTCTGGCGATCCGTGAGGACATCTATCTTTCGTTCATCGGGATCGTAGAAGCGTCAGGTACCGGCTTCGCGTTCCCCTCGATGGTCAACTATCTGGCGCGCGATACGGGGATCGACGCCGAGAAGCGTGCAACGGTGGAAGAGACGATCCAGCAGTTGCGCGAACAGAACCGACTGCCCTTCCCCGAGTTCGACGAAGACGAGCGGCAGGGGATGTTCAACCAGCGTGCGTATCCGGCGGCAGGCTCGCCGCAAAGTGCGGCGGCACGCGTGACGACGAGCTAGGGCCGCCACGTTTGGCCGGCAACCTCCGCCACCGCCCGGACGCTGATCAGTCCGTGGCGGGCGCCAGGGTGAGCGACCGATCGAAGGTCGCCACGTTGCCGGCGCCGACCATCTCTAGAGCAGGGCGCATCTCGGCGATGAACGGCAGTCCCTCGAGTGCCCGTACGGCGATGTCGACCGCAATGCGCCCTTGAGCGACTGGCCGATCGTTGATGGCAGCGGTAATCGCTCCCGACTCGATTGCGGTGATGACCTCGGCACTCAGGTTGGTCGAGACGAGAACAACGTCGTGGTCACTACTTTCGAACTCATCCGCAGCGACGAGCATCGCTGCTGAGATCCCCGCCAGCGCGTGCAGGTCGGCGATGTCCTCGTGAACGTCCTGCATGAGGCTGCGGAGCGAGGCGTCGTCCAGGTCCGTGTACTCTGTTCTGGCGAGCTCGATGGCGCCGTCACGGATGCCGTCGCGAAAGCCGACGTCGTATTCTTGGGCGAAAGTGGCGTCCGCCGGTCCCGGCACCCAGGCGACGCGTGCGGTGTCGCTGCCGACGGGGTGGCGTTCGACGAGATAGCTGCCGACCATGTGGCCGAGGTGGATCGTGTCGCCGGTGATGCGCGCCGTCACATCGCTGCTGCCGGAGTTCGTCCCGACGTCGACGACGATCACGCCGTCGCCGCTTGCCTGCCTCAGAACCTCGTTCAGCGCACCTCGCTCAGCGGCCAACACGAGGACGGCATCTACGCCGTCCTCCAAGCACGCCTCGATGTCCTTGCGCTGGCTCTCGGCATCGAGTGCCCCCGCGTCATGCAGGCGCAGCTCGACGCCCTGGCGCTGTGCCTCTTTGTCGAGCCCGTGCGCGATGGCGCGGATGTACTCGTACTGGAGCCCGGGCAGCGAGGCACAGAGGCGCCATGGTCGGTTGGCGCCGTCAACGGGGACGTAGTCGACACGGGTGAACGTGCCCTGCGGATTGAACGGTGGTAGCCGCTTCTCGACCGGCACCGGAAACCAGGCCTCGGGCGACAGCGGTGCGACCAGCTCCGCCGGTACGGCCTCCGGAGTGGCTTCTGGCAAGGGTTGCGCCAAGGTTGGCGCTGCCGCGAGTGCAAGCGCCAGGACCGGGGCGATGTAGCGGCTCGTGGCCATCGGGTGTCCTCATCGTTTGGCGTGGGTTCCTTGTCGCGCCTGTTGTATGGCGCTGAGACGAGCGACGCCAAGCTCGCTGCTGTCTGTTCACGCGAGGCGGGGCGCCGGTGCTGGGCGCTCATCGCCGCCGCTGCGGCGGCCGCTCAGCGGAACGGGTGTGCTGGCGTCGTCCAGGCGGCGTGCAGGAGCAGGAGCCCCATGCCGACGATGACAAGACCGCCGACAAGCGCCACGACGTTCGCCCAGCGCTCCAGCCGGGTGCCCTCGGGCAGGAGGCGTGCTAGGCGGACCGCCGAGTGTCGCGCAAGCACGGCGAGCGCCGCGAGCGCTCCGGTCGCGAGCGCGGTGCCGAGCGCCATTGCCAGGACCGCCACGATGCCAACGACCACCAGGCCGGCAGCGTGCGCCAGCAGCAGGACTACCAGTGCACCGGCGCAGGGGCGGATTCCGATCGAGGCAATGACGCCCAGATCCGCCCAAAGCCCGCCAGGAGGAGGTGGCGCATGCGCGTGCCCGCCACATGTGTGGCACGCCTCGCCAACGTGCGCGTGGCGCAGGGCGCGTAGCGCACGGAACGCCAAGAACCCGCCCAACGCGACCACGAGTGCGAAGCTCACGAGTTCGAGGTCGCTGCTCGAACCACGCGCCTCGCGGAGGCTCAGCCCGAGGAGGCTGACACTCACCTGGGCGACGACGATCGCGGTCACGGCCTGGGCGAGCGCGGCGGCGCCCGTGAGCATCAGCGCACGCGGCAGGCTACTCCGCTGGGTGGTCAGATAGGTGGCGATCACCATCTTGCCGTGGCCCGGCCCGGCGGCATGGAAGACGCCATAAGCGAAGCTGAGCGCCACCAGCGGCCAAGCAGCCTCCGGGCCAGCCGCATGCACCGCACGGACCGCCGCCGCCAATCGTACGTGCAGCTCGCGCTGCATCTCGACGATCCATGCCGTCAGCCGCTCCGCCGAACCGGCGAGGTCTAGGCTCGCCCAAGCGATGGCGAGCAAGACGACCCCGAGCGCGATCAAGCCGTAGCTGCGGACGCGACGGCTCAGGACGGCGCGCATCTGAGCTCGATCCACTGCGCGAAATGGGTCCCGAGCCCCTCGTCTGCGACAGCGAACTGATCGAGTGCCGCGGCGAGGCCCACGATCTCGGTCGAGGGGGTGGGCTCGACAACAGTGGTCGTGCAGCCTTCGCTGCCCGTGCCTTCGAGCTGGACCGGTGCTGCGCCGATATGCAGGAGCTCGATGTAGTAGGTCGGGTCATAGACGGCGTAGCGCATGTCTGCAGCCGGATCGATCGCCTCCGCCAACGGCAGGCGGAATCGAAGCCAGATGCGTTCCGCGGCGACGCCGTTGGCGTAGTCGGTGACGGCCACAAAGGGCTGCGCCTCGCCCTCGACCTCGACGCGGGTGAAGTAGTCAAATGGGGCGAGCGCCGCGATGTCCTCGTGCGCGAGCTGCGCCAGCCCCTCGTCGCGCGTTTGGCCGCTCGTCGCGAACTCGTCGAGCATGAAGGCGGAGTAGAGTTCGTCGAAGAGCCAGGCCTGCTCGATCGCGGTGATCCGGCCCGCGTCGTCGAACACCACCTTGCTCTGCACGTCGATCCAGCCGTGCGGGTGCCCCCAAGCAGCAGCGCTCGGAAACAATAGCGTAACGGCGATCACGATCCACGCGCGGGTCATATCGGTCTTCTGCCCCATTCGCGCGCGCTGCTCAACGCGCGCGTCCGCGGTGCCATTTCTTGAGAAGGCATTGATCGAGGGCCGGCACGGCACCGGTCCTCAGCTTTCGACGCGGCCTTTCGCCCAGGCCTGAAGCGTCGCGACATCCGCCTCGTCGGTGGGCAGCACGATCATCGCGCGGGCGAGCTGATCGCCGCGCGCATCGCCCTTGCCCGTCTTCACGCCACGATTGCGCAGCCGCAGCGTCCGGCCCGAATTCGTCCCAGCGGGAACGTTGAGCGCAACGTCACCGTCGATCGTTGGCACGGTCACCTTACCGCCGGCGACGGCGGTGGCGAGCGGGACGTCGACGTCGACCAGGATGTTGGCGCCGTCGCGACGAAACCGGGCGTGCGGTCGCACCTTGAGCGCCACCAAGGCGTCACCACCGCCGCGACCCTGGCCCTTGAGGCGCAGCACTTGGCCGTCTTCCACCCCGGCGGGGATGGTGACGTCGAGGCTCTGCCCGTCGGCGAGGGCGACCCGCTGCTTACCGCCACGCGCGGCGTCGACGAAGTCGACCGCCAGCTCATAGCGCGTGTCACCAGGCGCCGACGCCGTTTCGGCGCCGAAGCCGGCACGGCCGCCGCCGAAGATCGAGCTCAGAATGTCCTCGAAGCCGCCAAAATCCGTAGGGCCGCCCGGTCCGGTCCTGGTCTCGTAGCGGAAGCCGCCGCGACGCTCGCCACCGCCAAAGCCGCCCCCGCCGAAACCACCGCCAGGGAAGCCGTGAGCGAAGCGTTCGCGGCCCTCTTCGTCGATCTCGCCGCGGTCGTAACGCCGGCGCTTGTCCTTGTCCTTGAGGATTTCGTAAGCGGAGGAGACCCGCTTGAACCGTTCCTCGGCCGCCTTGTCGTCCGGGTTCCGATCGGGATGCAGCTCCTTGGCCAAGCGACGATAGGCCCGCCGGACATCTGCGTCCGACGCGCCGCGCTCGACGCCCAGCACTTGGTAGAGATCAGCCACCGCGCACCTCTTCGACGCTGACGGGCTCGGCGCTGCCGAGCCCGCTGACGATGACCGTACGCGCTCGACGGATCAAGCGCGCGCGGCAAACAAACGGGTTAGCTTGGCGTCAGTCGGCACGCGTCACCGCGATGGTCCGCGGCTTCATCGCCTCGGGCAGCTCGCGCACGAGTTCGATCGCGAGCACGCCATTGCGGAGATTTGCCCCCGCCACCTGGACATGCTCACCCAAGGAGAAGCGGTGCTCGAAACCGTCGCGGGCGAAACCACGACGCAGGACCGTCACGTCCTCGGCGGTCTCGCTCGGCTGCGCCTTGACCGTCAGCGTGCGGTTTTCGGCTTCGATCGTGAGGTCACCCTCGCCGAAACCGGGCACCGGCAGCTCGAGCCGGTAGGCGTCGGGGCCGGTCTGGATGAGGTCGTGCGCCACCGGCGGAGCACCGACGGGCATCGTCCGGGCGAAGTCATCGACCATACGGTCGATCATGGCGAAGGGGGTGGCACCGTTGCGGTAGCCGGTACGGGTCGTAACGAGCATCGTCGTATCCTATCCTAGCGATACGGCTGGGGCGCGCCACCATGGCCACGCCGCAGGTCGTTGCCGGCCCCCGAAAGCGGCCGACGTTCGGGATGTGGTGAGCGTGACCCGGCCGCGCAAGATGGCGCTCAGTGGTCGCCCAAGAGCCGTTCGGCTGTCGCCAGGTCGGCCGGCGTGTTGATGTTGAAGCAGGGATCGAGCGGCGTGGCCGAAAGTTCGAGGCGCGCCGCACCGCTTCGCTCGACCCATGCGTCCGCCCGGCGCAGGCCCTCGATGGTGAGTGCCTCTCGGAGCTCTCCGCAGAGCCCTTTGGCCCAGAGCCCGAGTGCCGCATGCAGCCGACCGCGCGACACGCACACGATGCCCGGGGCGTCGCCGCGCGCCGCATGCAGCCGCGCCACGACGTCGAGCGGCACGAACGGCGTGTCGACCGGGAAGGTCGCCAGCCAGTCGATCGTCGGTGCCCGCTCTTCCAGGTAGCGAAGGCCCGTGAGCAGGCCAGCCAGCGGCCCCAGATGGCCGGGCGTGGCGTCAGCCACGCAGGCGATGCCGTCCGGGAGCCAGGCCGGCGCGGGGTCTCCGGCGTTGACGACCACGCGCTCGCACTGCGCCGTAGCGCGGGCGATCACGTGCGCCAGGAGCGGCTGGCCGCCCAACGGCGCCGCCGCCTTGTCCATGCCCATCCGGGTGCTGCGGCCGCCGGCCAGAATCCAGCCGAGCGTCGACGGACCGCTCAAGAAACCTTGCGCCCGCGCGCGCGTTTGAGCCGCCGCCGTTTCTTGTAGATGAGGCGCAGATTGCGCAGGTAGATCACGAGGCCGGTAGCCTGGCCGACGATGATCACCGGGTCCTGGCGCCAGATGGCGTAGGACAGGAGCGTCATCCCGCCGAAGATGCTGAAGTACCAAAAGGCGAGCGGCACGATGCTCTCGCGCGCGCGCTCGCTCACGACCCACTGCACAAGGAATCGCATCGAGAACATGAACTGGCCGAGAAAGCCGATCCCCACCCAGATCAGCTCGACCCGCGTCATGTTCGCGAACCAATCCAGCATCGGCTAGAGTTCCTCGACGGTGCCCACCGAGCGCCTCCGTCGTCTGAGCCAGAACACGCCCCAGAGGTCGACGACGCCGACAGCGAGGCGGTCGAAGGTGCCGTATTTGGAGCGACCGCGCGTGCGCGGCCGATGGCCTACGGGAACCGAGCGAACCGCGAAGCCTTCGCGCAGGAACAAGGCCGGCAGGAACCGGTGCTGATGGTCGAAATAAGGTAGCAATAGGTAGGCGTCGCGCCGGAAGACCTTGAGGCCGCAGCCGGTGTCCGGCGTGCGATCACCCAGGAACCAGCTCCGGACGACATTGGCAACGCGCGACGTCTTGCGCTTGGTCCAGCTGTCCCGGCGGCTGGCGGATCGGTCTCCGACGATCAGAGCGAGCCGGGCCTCGCCGTCGGCCTCGACGTAGCGGGCCAGGAGCAGGTTCAAGCAGGCGGGATCGTTTTGCCCGTCGCCATCGAGGGTGGCGATCAAGGGCGCGCGTGCGGCAAGGATGCCGCTACGGAGTGCGGCACTCTGCCCGGCGGCCTGGTGATGCCGCACCACCCGTAGACGGGGCTCGAGCGGCATCGCGGCCCTGAGTTCGGCCCCCGTCGCGTCGTCGCTCCCGTCGTCGACATAGACCACCTCGAAGCTCGGCCCCTCGGCCAAGGCAACGGTGATCTCTTGCAGCAGCGGATGGATGTTCGGCGCTTCGTTGCGCACCGGCACGATGACACTCAACGCTGGCGCGTCCGTCGTCGGCGCGCACAGTTCCGTGGCCGCCCAGACGGCCGGATGGCAAGCCCCTGATGCGGTCAAGGCGCCTGGCCGAACAGGGTGATCGTGGTGAAGCCGCCTTCGTTGAGCCGCCACCCATCGACCTCGGCGAGGCGGCGGACGGGGACGTCGTCCAGCTCTGCCTCGAGTTCGGCGCGGCGCAGGGTGTCCACGAACACGAGCGCGCACGCATCGTCGACGAGAATATCCGCTGCTTCCCTGCTGTTCACAAGTCGCGTGTCGGTGCCGATGAGAAACAGCGCGCTGGGTTCGTGATAGCCGGCGCTCGCGATGACGGGACCATCGCAAGGCGCAAAGGTCTCGACGGCGGCCGCCATCCGGCCGCTCAGCTGAAGGGCCTCCAGCCGTGGAAACAAGCCGCCATAGGTCGTCGCATAGAGGGTGATCGCCGCCGCCAGCATGGTCGCGCCAGCGAGCTGAAAGCGGCCCCCGACATAGGCCCACCATACGAGTACGAGCAGCGAGGCACCCGCGATGGCACCGCCGGCCACGACGGCGGGAAGCCTGTCGTTCAGCAGGGACGGCGCGATCAAGCAGATCCCGACCAGCGCCAGGCCGACAGCGAGCGTCAGCGCGAGGGGCACACCGATGAGCCAGGGTCGGCGCCGATCGAGCTGCAGCACGGCGGCGGCCACGCCGATCGCCAGTGCCGGATAGGCGGGCATGGTGTAGTGCGGCAACTTCGTCGCAGCGATCTCAAACAGCAGCCAGAAGGGCACCATCCAGGCGACCAGGAACTGTGCCTCGTCCGTCGCCCGGACGCGCCAGGCCCAGACGGCGGCGAGCGGGGCGAGGGCGACCAGCGGCCACGCCGTGCCGAGGCCCGTCAGCACGTAGAAGCCGGGCGGACCGTTGTGGCCTTCGTGCACCTCGTAGATCTTGCCGATCGCATCCGCTTTGACGCCCTGCACGATGGCCCCGTCCGTCGCCACCAGAACGGCGATCGCCCAAGGCGCGACGATGAGGAACGCGATCAAGGCGCCGCGGAGCGGCCGGAGACGAAGAAGCCAATCCAGCCGTCGCGCGAAGAGGACCAGCGCTCCTAAGGTAAGCGCGGCGAGCGCTGGGCCGACGGGGCCCTTGACCAGGATCGCCAGCCCTAGCGCGATCCAGAAGACAGGCCACCACCGGGCAGTCGCCTTCGCCGGCTGGTCACGGCGCGACCATACGAACCACAGCGCCAGCTGCATCAGCACTAGGACCGCGAGCAGGACCGCATCGGTCTTGGCGAGCCGGGCCTCGACGCCGAGGATCAAGAGGCTGGTCATAGCGAGGCCGGCAAGCAGCCCCACGGTGCGGTTGAACATCGCCGCCCCCAAGACGGCGGTCAGGAGCGCGGCCGCTAGGGCGCCGGCGAGCGAGGGCAGACGGTAGACCCAGAGCGGGCTTGCAGCGCCATCGCCGATCACCGTGGCGGTCGTGGCCTGCAGCCAATGGATGCCGATCGGCTTCTTGTAGCGTGGCGCATCGCCGAGGCGGATGTCGACGAAGTCACCGGTCTCCAGCATCTGTTTCGAGGCTTGGGCATAGCGCGGCTCGTCCCGATCAACGGGGCCGATGCTCGCCAAGCCCGGCACCCAAGCTAAGAGACCTGTCAGAACTACAACCGGCACGATTATGGCCCAGCTGCTTGCCAAACGGCCGAGAGGGCCACCGGGCGAAGGATAGTCTGCCGGCACGACGCGGCACCTCGACAACGCATTTTCGTTCGGCTTCGCATAGAGGCTCAACCGCGAGGTGTCGAGCGGCGCGCCTGCAAGCTGTAGCCGTCAGCTCGGCGCACGGTCGAGCGTTCGATCCTCGGGGCGCCGGCGCCGCTGGGCCGGATCGCCGGCCTCAGCGACACCCGCGATGATCGCCGCTGCCTCCTCGCGCATCGTACCCACACGCTGGCGGACGCGGCCCGGGTCGTTGCCGGCCGAGGTGAGCGTCAAGCTACCGAGCTGCAGGCTGCTTTCGGCAGCTTCCGCAACCGTTGCGGTGGCCCCCAGCCGGCGCAGCTCGAGGGCGTGCGTCGCATCGTGCGCGCGGGCGACCACCGGCAGCTGGCGCCAGTGCGAGCGTATCGCGGCGAGCGCTCGGCTCGCGGCGATCGGACTGTTGAGCGTCAAGACCAGCGCACCGGCGCGCCCGGCACCGGCCGCGTTCAGCACCTCGGCGCGGGTCGAATCGCCGAAGAAGACCGGTAGCCCGCGCGCTCTCGCGTCGTCCACCCGGCGATGATCGGTGTCGAGCGCCAGCCACGGCACGTCCTCCAACTCGCAGAGCCGCGCGATCGTGCGGCCGACACGGCCATAGCCCGCGATCACCACATGGCGCGCAAACTGCGCTCCCTCTTCGGCGAGCGTGGTCGCAGCGGCGCTGCGTGACGGCCGGATCCTGGCGGCGAGCGACGTGCCCGCAGCGTTGAGGCCCGGCGTCAGCAAGAGGCTCAGTGCGACGACCGCCATGAGCGCCTGGGTGGTCGCACCGGCGAGAACGCCCAGCGTGGCCGCCAGGGTCAGGGCGACGAACGCGAACTCGCCGCCCTGCGCCAAAGCGAAACCGAGGCGCGTGGCGTCGCCCGTCGACAAGCGAAATGCCTTCGCGAGCACGAAAATCACCGCAGTTTTGAGAGCCAGGAGACCGGCCAACAGGGCTAGGAGTTCGGGCCAGCGGGCGGCGATCAACGGCAGGTCCATCGAGCCGCCGACGCTCATGAAGAAGAGGCCCAGGAGGATGCCACGGAACGGGCGGATGTCCGCCTCGATCTGGTGCCGGTAGGCGGTTTCGGCGACGAGCAGGCCAGCCATGAAGGCGCCAAGCGTCATCGACATGCCGGCATGCTGCGTGACCCAGCCGGCACCCAGTACCAGGGTGAGCGTGGCAATGGCGAAGAGTTCGCTGCTGCCGGTGGCAGCGACGACGCGGAACAGTGGCTGGAGCAAGAAGCGGCCGGCGAGGATGATGCCGGCGAGAACCGACGAGGCGACGATCGCGGTCTCGCCGAGCGTGCGCAGCGTGGCACCCTCGCCGCCCGCGAGCAGCGGGATCACCACCAAGAGCGGCAGCACCGCTAGGTCTTGAAACAGGAGGATGGCGAAGGCGTTGCGTCCGTGGCGCGTCATCTGCTCGCCGCGCTCGGACAAGAGCTGCAGGACGAATGCGGTCGATGACAGGGCGAGCGCGCCACCGACGACGAGCGCCGCACCTGGGGTCAGTCCGAGGGCCAAGGCGACGGCACCGATCAGACAGCTCGTGACGGCCACCTGCGCGAGGCCCAAGCCGAAGACGAGCCGCCGCATGACCCACAAGCGTTGCAGCGACAGCTCGAGGCCGATCATGAACAGCATGAAGACGACGCCGAACTCGCCGATCGTCGCGATCGTCGCCTCGTCGGCGACCAGGCCCAGGCCGTGCGGACCCACGAGCATGCCGGCCGCGAGGTAGCCCAGCACCGGGCTCGAACGGAGCTGTCGGACCAGCGGAACCACAATGACGGCGGCGATGAGGAAGACCAGGAGGTCGGACAGGAAGGGAGTAGGGTGCACGCCTTGGGGCCTGAGAACGGAGGGCCGTTCAGTGTACGTGCGCGCTAACGCTGAAGAAACACCGAATATTGCGGCACTATGAACGCGCCGGCCGCGGCTGGTCAGCGGTGCCGCGGCAGGTTAGAGCCGGCGGCGGTCATCGCTTCGGGGAGGAACGCCCATGCTCTACGATCATCGCACCTACACCTGCCGCCCGGGCACGCTGAAGCCACAGCTCGCGCTCTACGAAGCGTTCGGCTGGGCGGCGCAGCGCAAGCACTTGGGCGATCCCCTGCTCTACGCGATGACCGAGACCGGTAACGTCAATTCCTACACGCACGTCTGGGTCTATCGGGACGCCGCCGACCGCGCTGGGCGCCGTGCGGCCATGCTGGCCGACCCGGAGTGGCTCACTTACGTGCAGAAGAGTGCGGAAGCCGGCTATCTCGTATCTCAGGAGAACAAGCTCCTGGTCGATGTGCCGTTCTTCCCCGCCCGCGGCTGAGCCATCCGGTCGCAGGCACAAAGGGCCGCACGGCCGCGTACATTGACGCGGTTGCGCGCTAGCCACGCGTGACATCCGGATGTTGGCCCCGGTGGGTTCGCCCGCCGGGGCTTTTCGGGGTGGCGTTTGTTCCTCTAACGGCGGTCGGGCTCTGGACCATCCGACGGATGGGCTAGAGGACGAGGTCGATATTCCAAAAGCGGCGCACCTGAACCTCGCACTCCGCGCGTCGTTGCGGGGTCGCTCCGACAATTCGCTCTATGCGGAATCCATACTGCTCCAGTCCAACATTGTCGCAGTGGGCTAGGACCACGACCTCGACGTCGCGCTCGGCGGCGAACGCAGCGAGGCGCATGGCGCGGTCGGCTGCATCCGCGAGCGGCGCCAACACGCGCAGGCCGATGCAGACGGCATCGTGGCGCGTGAAGAGCGTCTCAGGCCGTAAGACGGCCGTCACCTCCGGCAGCAGGTCTTTTCCGCTAGGCGCGCGCCGTGGGTCGAACGGGCCGACGAGCTCGTCGAGGTCATCGGCGTCGTCGGGCACGATCCGCGCGAGCAGGGCGTTCCTCCGCTGCGTCTGCATGGGTCAACTCCGCAATCAACTTGGCGGCCTTCGCATTCCCTCGTTCGGGTAGGTCGAGCGCCGCGATCCGCTGGCGCAGCGTCTCGCCTTCACCGCCGTCCAGATAGCGCGAAATCTCACGCTCCAGGGTCATCAGCTGATGGGGCTCGACCAGACCGGCGAGCCCCCGGTCGAACGCAGCGGCGGCGCGCGCCCGCTGATCGTCCATGAAGCCTGCCGTCTGTGGAACGAAGATCGCGGCGCGCGCGCCGTAGAGCACCTCGTGGAACGTGTTGTAGCCGACGGCCGTGACGCAGAGGTCTGCAGCATCGGCGAGCACGCCTGCGTGATGGGTCTTGACGACTCGGGTTTGTGACCACCGGAACCAGCCCGGCTCAAGCGCCGCCGTGGGCCAGAGCAACACGAGGTGGAGGACATTGGTCCGCCGCTCGAGCATCCCGCAGACCGCCTGAATCTGAGCGCCACGGTCGGCGGCCACGCCACCGCCGAGCTGGGTTACCACGAGGTGCTCGAACGCGAGCCCGTAGCGCTCGGAAAGCCGCTCGCGGACCTTGGCTCGCTCAGTTGCAGTAAGCGCCGGTTGCCGCACGATCGGCCCCACAGGGTGAACATGGGCGCCCTCGGAGTAGATGGCATTGAGCTCGCCAAACGCCTCGCTGGGCACGATCACCCGCTCGAACGCCTTCTCGCGGTCCAATGAGATCGTGTTGTCCTGCTCGTTCTGCCATAGACCTCGGCGGACCCAGACGGCTCGCAGTCGATGGTCAAGCACCGTGCGATAGACCGAATCGAAGACGTAGCCGCCGTCGAACGCCAGCGCCTGAGCGTCTTGGGCGAGGGCGCGCAGTCGCAGGTAGTTCGCAAGGTCGTTCTCATGGCTCTGCGCGTGGAGCGCGCTTCGCGCGAAGAGCGGCATCGCGGCGAAGCCGTACGCCTTGACCAGGCCGGCACAGCTCGGAAAAGCCGCGAAGACTGGTTCCACTGAAGCGCGATCAAGCTCGTGGGCAATCAACACACAGCGCTGTGCATGACCGAGCCCCACGCCGTTGGTCGGCATGAAGACGAGCTTCCCAGCTTTGCTCGCCGGCCGGTCTGGCCTGGTTCGACGTGACGCCACAGCGATCTGGCCATCGTCGCCTGACGCAGCGGCCTTGCGCAGCTCGCGCAGCGCCTCGTCGCCGCACCGCCCGGCAGTCGTTGACCCACGCACATGCGTTCCAAGCGCCACTAGGTTGGGCAGGACTTCGGTGGTCACGAACGGTCCGAGGCTGGCGAGATCCGGTGGTCCCTTGAGGAAGGCGTCGCTCGTCCGGGCGATCGCGTGGTCCTGTGTGCAGTCCAGAAGCGTTCCGCCGGAAACGGCGAAGTTCGCGACAAGGCACTTCAGCCGGTAGTTCGTGTTGAGCGGAGAAAACAACGCGCAGATCTCGGCACGCTCGGCGAGGCTCGCCGGCAGGATTTCGCCGTAGTGGTAGATCGGCAGGCCATTGCCGCGAGCGCTGATCCAGTCGCGCTTGTTCTGCCCGTCGGTGAGTACGGCGGTGCGGAATTTACGGGAAAGCGCCAGCCCGGCGAGCCCAGCGACGTGGCGTGGATCGGCCAAACTAAGGCCAGCGACCAGCAAGCGCGGTGACACGGCAGGCGTGCTCCGCCGCACGACGCCGATTACCGGGCCATTCTCCCACGCCTCGGGCTGTGCCGGATCCCGGACGGTCAGGTCGACGCAATGTGGGTCTTGGCCGAGGACGTACGATAACTTCGCGGTCGTGGCGATGACCGCCTGACGGCTCGCGAAGCTGCCGTAGGCGCTGCATGGACGCGGAGTACCTCCGGCGATGCGCGACAGCTCCGCTAGCTTCGCGTCTTTCAAGCGGTGAGCGGCAAGGAGCACAACCTGGTCTGCCGGCGCGATGGGCTCCTCGCGAAGAAACGGGGCCAGGTCGAATTGAGTGTTCCGGCCGAGTTCGCCCGGCACGGCGTGCACGTGAATGCACGCGGACATCCCCGCGGCGGTCAGTTGGCTCACGAACACTGCAAGGTCTTCGACGTCGCGAGCGTCGGTCCCGGCAGTGTCACACCACAGCATGTCGTGACGCTTTCTGGGCCTCGATATCCGATAGAAGGTGTGTGACAAACGCGTCGGGGCTAAGGCGCGCAAGCGTTGCCTGGGCTCGGCGGGCGATGTCGCCGTACCGGATCGGGTCGCGCACGAGCTCTCGAATCAAGCGGTCGACGTCGCTGCCGTCGCTCACCACGACCGCTCCCGGGAAGCTCGTCGCTGTTAGAGCATCAGTCAACACGACCTTGCCCGCGGCGATCGCCTCAGCGATGACCCGGCCGAAACTGTCTCGCCAGAGTGGATTGGTGAAATAGACGAAGAAATCGATCTCCTTGAGGAAGTCTGCGACCTCACTCGCGCCAAATGGGCGCACGTCCCAGTGCGCTGGGAGACGTTCGGGCGCCAAGAGCAAGCCGTCGCCCCCGAGGATGATGCAGGCTTCGGCGTGCGTCGGAAAGTGCGCCCGCATGAGGTCCTCATGGGGAAACTTCTCGAATCCGGGGCGGGAATGACGGCCGCGCCGATCGCGCGGATGCAGCGTCGGCGGGATCAGTTCGAGGTCCAAGATGCTGAACCAATCACGGTCGGCAAGCGGCCACGTCCGCGTACCCCTAGAGAGCCAGTCCCTCACTGTCTGACGGTTGTAGGGCGAGACTGGGGCTAGGCTACGCTCCGCGCAGACCAGCCTCGCCTCGAGTAGATCAAGGCATGCGGCTACGTCGAAGGCTTCGGAGCCGTTCGGGCGCACGAAGTTCTCGTGGGTGACGACCACCGCACGTGTGCAGCTCATCCGCACTGGGAGCGCCGAGTCGAAGCGCAGGCAGGACGGGTTGTGGACGACGATGGTATCGGCGCGGACGACCGCCGGGTTCCAGATCAGGTCCAACCCGTTCGCCTCGAGCGCCGCCTGGACCGCCGGATGGATCTCTCGACCGGCGAACATCTTTGTTTCGAGCGCCACAACTCGAAGATCGGTCGCGCGAGCGAGCGCGCGGATCTCCGCCGCCACTGCCACGCTCGTACCACCCGGAAAGCGTGGATCAACCACCAGCGCTAGGCGGTGACGCGGTCCCGAATTGGGGCCATAGGCTCTGCCGTCCGGGTCTGACAGGTGCACGGAGCCGCTGTCCGAAGACGAGACGTCGCTGGAGACATTGCTCGCCGGAAGGTCGTGAACTTGGACCCGGAGTTCAGTAGATCGACCCACCGGCCGCAGGCCCAAGGTTGCCGATTCCCGACTCAAGCTCACTGGTGTTGGGCCCGTCTTCGGCGAGGTCATCTTCGTAACTTAGATAAGCGGGCAACTCCTCGGAGATCCGCAAGAACTCTTCGAGCAGCCGCGCGATCTCCGTGTCGCCATCCAGCAGCTCTGGATTCTGCTCCAGATAGGTACGCAAGCCTGCCACATCGTTTTCGGAGAGCAAGGTTTCGATTTGGTTCAGCTGCTCGAGGTTCGGTTCTTGGGCCGCCAACGGGCTCCCCAGCTGCGTGGCGAGGACCAACGCAGATATCACCGATGCGCTCTTGCGACGTCTCATCCGCGATCCTCAGCAGCTTGCCGTCGCAACGATCGATGAGACGCGAGCGATCGGCATTCCAGCGCTGTCGCTGGTATCGGTCACGGCCTGCCTGTCCGCGCCGCCTCAGGAAGGCTTGGAGCTGGCAGATGTGGAAGGTCGGCGTCGCGACGAGTACAGTCGCGGGCCGGCTATGGATGCTCGAACTCTTCCAGCCGCGCCCGCAAGAGCCGTGCAACAGCATCCTCCAATCGCTCCCGTTCGGCGTCACGAGCGGCGGCCGCTCGCAGTATCATCCTTTCACCCGCCAAGGGTGCTTCATCGCCTTCTTGCGGCACCGCTGTACGCGACGTCGTGGTGGCGATCTCAGAAATCGGCGCAGACGAGGCCGTTGGAAGGCGGACCTCGATCCCGACCGGCGCGGGCTGCTCAGCGTCGGCGTCAGCGCGACGGGCATCTAGCGCGGCGCGATCGCTCGCTGCTCGCCCGGCTGTGACGTCGCCAACGCCGGCACCTCCGGAGGCAGGCTCTGTTGCACTGCGCTCGCCGATCCGCTCGGTCAAGGTCGTCGCCCCGAACACCAACGCCGTCACCACGACGACAACGCCCAGCAACGTCACGGGCCTGATCAAGTACCCGGCTCGCATGGACGAGCGCCCAGGCACTGGGCCCGCCGGAAGTCCCGGCGGACTGGCTGCACCGATGGGCCGGCGACGCGCGGTCCCCGAGGCGAGCGGGACGGCCGCTGACGCCCGCGCAGGCTCGTCAGCCTGCTGCAAGCGCGCAGCGTCAACGCCACTGGTCCGTCCGATCGCGCCATCGGCGGCGGTGGCTCGGGGCACCGCCGTCGACCGGGGTGCTTTCGCGGTCAGCGACGGCGCCGACGGTCGCTTCGGAGGTGCACCTCGGACACGGGCCGGAGGCTGCTCCCTCCACGACCTTGGGTCGGGCGCCGGTGCCTTGTCCTCGGCTTGGCCGGCAGCAGCGGCAGCCGCCCGTGCGGCCAGCACCTTCTGGCGCTGCTCACGAGCGGCGGCGAGCTTCGCTGCAAGCTCGGCGTCGCTGTAAGGCAGGAACGGCTGCGCCTTCGGCTCCGCCGCTCCCCGATCCACGGTCTTCGAGTCCTCATCCATCACGCTGGTCCGTCCGTCAGCATGCGATCGCACGGTTTGCCACTGTGTCCGCTGGCCCGGCGAAGCGTTTTCGATCCTTGGCGGTCGGCGTTTCGGCGATGTCGCGTCTCGCGTGAAGGTCACACCACACACCAGAAGAGGGGCAATCGCGCAAGTGGGCGAGCCGACATCACCGCCGCGGTTGGTCTTGCCAGCCACACCAAATTCTGCTGCGTCCCTGTGTCGTCCGGACGGACTGTCAGAGTTGGGGAAGCGTGCCGACGGCTTGCTGGTCAGCCCTGGGAGCGTGCGGACGGCATGGACCAACGAGGTGAACGACGCGATGCGCGCTCGCGGCCTAGCTATCCTGTTCACTGCCGGCCTCACCGCATGTGGTCACGTCTACCACGAGCGGCCCTCTCGCTATGCCGACGCCCGCATCCAGCAAGGCAAGGATGACTTTGAGCGCGGTGACCGCGATGCCGCGCTTGCGCACTACGAGGCCGCCGCTGCCCAGGGTGACCCGTTCGGCGAGTACAAGGCGGCGCAGCTCCACGCCGGGGGGCCGCGCGCCGGCCGCGACGAGGAGCGCGCTGTGACGCTCCTGCGCAGTGCGATCAGCAAGCGCAGCGCCATCCGACCGCAGGCGCAAGCACTTCTCGCTCGGCTGATCGCCGATGATGCTCCGGGGGAGGCGCTAAGGCTGTTTCGCGAGGCCGATGCCGGCGGGGCCGACGTGCCACCTGGAACGATGGCACGGCTCTTGATCGATCAGGGTTTCGACGCCGAGGCGGAACCGTGGCTGGTCGAGGGACGCCAACAAGACGACATCGTCGCGCTGAGGCTCTCGATCGAGCGTGCGCTCGCAACCGGCGCACGCCCGGACGCCAAGCGCTATGGGACGGAGCTGGCGGCGGTGTACCAGGATCTACACAACCGCGAGGGCGAGACCTGGGCCGCTTGGGAGCTTGCCCGCCTCTATGACGATGGCAACGCTCTGCCGCGCGACGTGGACGAGGCGATCCGCTGGTACGAGGTGGCGGCCGAAGCCGGCGAGGTCCGCGCGATCCGGCGGCTCACCCGTGGTTTTCTCCAGGGCCATGATGGATTGCCAATCGATGGTACGGCCGGCCGCCGGTGGGGCGAGCGTGGTGTCGCGGTTGGCGATGTCGCATCGACGGCGTATTTGGGGCGGGCGCTGCTAACCGGCGAGCCCTTGCCGCGCGACCCGGCTCGCGGCGAGGCCTTGTTACAGAGTGCGGCGGCCGCGGGCCATACCGCGGCGATGACCGACTTGGGCCGGGCGTACCTTGCCGGAGATCCGCTCCCCCGCGACGTTGATCTTGGGCTCCGGCTACTCCAAGAGGCAGCGGACGCCGGCAACGCGTCTGCGCTGACGAGCCTCGGATGGGCCTACTGGAACGGCGACGGGGTAGCCGCGAACCCGGAGCAGGCCCGCGCCTTGATGCGACAAGCCCAGGCCCTCGGACATCCGTCGGCGGACAGGTTCTTCGAGCTGTTTGGCTAGTCGGTTGCGTGGCGGACGGCACTAGGGTCGATAGCTCCCACGGCCGTAACCGCCAGCGACGTCGCCCTAGCGGTGCTGGGCGGCGCTGGCGCCGGCTCCGCCACGAGCGGGACAGCGATGCGGCCTCGGGCGGTGCCGCAGTAGGGACTCGAACCCTCTCTTCCGGACGTTTGAAGAGTGGAAACCTAGTTCCGCACCTCCAGACCTCTACGGCTCCAGATGCCGCCATTGGCAACCCGATGAACGATTTCAAAAGCTTACTTGGTTGGAAGAACATCAGGCGGCCCGCATTTCGCTGCGCCTCACACTCGTCGGAGAGTGCAGGCTTTAGCCAGGACGAAGCTAGGCGCCTTTGGTTCGCCCCTGCCGTTTGGCGGGATGTCGCGCTGCGGCGCAAATTCGGTGAATTTGCCCCTCAACGCGTTGTTGCAGGTGATCCGCCCAGGCATCCTTCTCCGTGCGTAGGACTTGAAATCTCAGAAATTTGCTCGGATAGAACGGTCCTCGGGTGTATGTGATGTTTATCACTCACCGATGGCACGCTGCGGCGTACGTCGGAGCAGCAGCAGCTCTGAGTCTGTCGACGCTACGTTGATCGGGAGTTTTAGGTGCGACAAACAAAAGCTTGCTCATGTCAAGCAAAAATGTTGCATAACGTAGCGCGACTGTGATAGGAATATGAAGCAGTACGCGAAGGGGAGTTCAAATGAGCTATCGATTCATGGTTGCAATGAAGCCGGAGCACGCGCCGGTGACCATGAAGCCGGAGCACGCGCCGGTGACCATGAAACCGGAGCACGCGCCGGTGACCATGAAACCGGAGCACGCGCCGGTGACCATGAAGCCGGAGCACGCGCCTGCGTAAGTGTCTTCAGATCAATCCAACTAATTCGACGGTATCCTGCGGTGAGCGGCAAGAGTTTACAGGTGGCCGACACGCGCGAAGAGGCATTCTCTAGGTAAGCTGCGCGCTAGACCAGCTCAACAGCAATAAGCATGGCGACAGCCGGGGCTATGATGGCCTCGGAATTCGTAGATCGATGCCTGCTCGCTTACAGTCATCCCATATTTCACAGCGCCAACTGAGCGGCGGGATCTCCAGAAGGTCGTTGTGAGCTTCGCCACGCACGAGCTCATTGAGGAGGATTATACCTTCTACGTGTTCGTCATGATCAGCAAGTTTCGCTTTTACGAATCCCGCTGTATGGCGGAATTGATACCACTGCTCCTTGCCTTTCGTGGAAAACAGTCGTCTATCTACCGATGCCTCCAATAAGGTATTCGCGCTGTTCAACAAGCGGCGTATTAAATGACCATCGCGATCTTCCGCACCAAGTTCTCTGGAAACTAGTACGCGCGCGGTTTCATGATATGCCCAGTGATTAAGTAAACTCATCTCTGTAACCCAAAATTCGTTGCGTCTTTCGTGAGACTCGATTCTTCGAAAAACCTCTTTCCGGAAAAAATCCATTCCGCGATCAGACATTTTCGACGCCATACCCATGTAAGCCCGTAGCTCCTTTAGTTTCTGTGTTTCGCGCTTCTCGCTATCTATGAACGCCTCTCGGTTATCCAAAAACTCGTTGAATACTGGCTCGTACAATCCAAATATCGTATAAGAAAATTCCCTGTACATGGTTACCAGCGCTTCAGAAGTTGCGTGATCAACTTCGTGCCGTGTGCGACTCGCAACTTTGCTATTTATTACTCTCATCATTGTTTTATATAAAGCAAATCCAAACAAACTACTTATTGACCCAATAATAGCAATCGAAAAGAAAAATACAGATAACATCTGACTGCCGAGATTGGCCCGCTGTTCTGCAAGAGTTAGTGTCTGATCAACAATACGTCGCTCTACGCGATTCAAATTTTCTGCATCAACGACGCTCACTTCTGCGCTTTGAATGCGATTTTCGACTAATGTAAGTCGTTCCTGCAGATCGGAAACTCTCTGATTAGTAAGCTGTTCTTGAGACATTTGTGCTTGCGTGGTTACCACCTCATCGTTCGCTTGCGCAAGCGCTTTAGTCGCGTTTGTAACGATTGATGTCATAAACAAGAGGGCGATAAATATAAATAACAATAGTGCGTAATAAATCGCTTCTTGCATGAGCGTACGTGGCAAGTGATCATGCCGAATGCAGAAATTAATTTGCTTGCTCATCTCGAAGTGCACCGCCTTGCTGACGCAGATGTGGCTCCTAAGCCGTACTACAAAGTACCATTTGGAGTGAAGTCTCCATTGGTGGGGTGTCTAGTAGATACCGACAGCCTGGGTCTTGTCGAAGTGATGATGGCCGCATTCGTACGCGCGGAGACAAGCGCATTGTGCTCGGCGAGCGACGGGACAGGGGCGGCAACATGCGGCTTCCTCTCATGAGAAGGCTTAGCCGCCTGTGTACTCTCCGCAAGGTATTGAAGAACATGAATTACGTGCAGCTTCGACGAAGAGCCGCTGCTGCTCAACCTCACTTATGCGAAGAGCGCACAAATTCTGACCGCAGATTTGTATTGCGATTCAAGAACTGGGTCGATTTCACCTAAGAATTAACGCGGACGGTGCCGCAGGAGGGACTCGAACCCCCGACCTTCCGCTTACAAGGCGGCTGCTCTACCAACTGAGCTACAGCGGCGTCAGGCGAAGCGTAAGCATGGCGCGCGCGGCTCGCAAGCGCACGGCTACCAGGGCAGATCGCGCCCGTCCCAGGCGCGCAAGGCGAGACGCTCGGTCGGATCGAAGCCGTCGATGACGCGCCTGATGCCCAGCGCGCTGTCGGCGACGTTCAGGTCGGCTTGCTCGCCGCCCATGGTGGTGCGCACCCACCCCGGGTGCAGCAACAGGACCCCGACACCGCGCGGCGCGACCTCGATGCTCAGACACTGCATGAGCATGTTCACCGCCGCCTTCGAGGCACGATACATGGGCGCCGAGCCGCTCGTGTTCGCGCCGAAGCTACCCATGCGGCTCGTCATCGTGACGAGCTTCTTCCCCTCGCTTGCAGCAACCCGGTCGAGGAGTGCACGCGCGAGCAGCACGGGCCCGAGCGTGTTGACGCGGAGGATGCGCTCGAAGAGCGCCGGTCCGACGTCGGCAATCGTGTGGGGCTTCGGTCCGAAGATGCCGGCATTGTTGATGAGCACGTCGATCGGCGCGGTGATGCCGGCAGCGAAGGTCTCGAAGGTTTCGGGAGCCGCCAAGTCCAGCCGACGCACAATGAGGGGTCGGGCAGGTCGGCATGGCCGGGATCGCGCACCGTCGCCGTGACGGTCCAGCCGCCTGCAAGGTACTGGGCTGCGAGCGCCTCGCCGATGCCGCGATTGGCGCCGGTAATGAGCACGTGAGGCATCTGCTTGTCCCGCTGGTGCAGCCCGTCAAACGGGCTTGGCGCAGTGCGCCAGCACGAT
Source organism: Geminicoccaceae bacterium (assembly GCA_028279345.1). Taxonomy (GTDB): domain Bacteria; phylum Pseudomonadota; class Alphaproteobacteria; order Geminicoccales; family Geminicoccaceae; genus JAAAPF01. The sequence goes on along the minus strand of JANQNY010000051.1, from coordinate 1,046 downwards.
GCCGGCGCTGACCGCGACGTTGAGGCTTTCGACGGGAGGCCGGATGGGGATGCGGACCCGTTGGTCGCAGCGCTCGCGGATCAGCGGCCTGAGGCCCCGCCCCTCGGCACCCAGCACGACCACCTGCTTCGTCGCAGGCGCGAGGTTGTCGAGCGCGATCTCGCCGTCGCCGTCGAGCCCGGCGACCCACCAGCCCTCGCCCTGAAGCTGCGTCAGGGTCCGCGCGAGGTTCACCGCGTGCACCACTGGCACCCACTCGAGCGCGCCCGAGGCGGCCTTCGCGCAGGCGCCGTTGAGCGGTGCCGCGTGGCGTGTCTGCTGGATCAGCGCCGCGGCGCCGAAGGCGGCTGCCGAGCGCAGGATCGCCCCCACGTTGCGGCTGTCACTCACTTGGTCGAGCACGACGACGATGCCAGCCGAGCGGGAGACGATCGCCCGCAAGTCGGGCTCCAGCAGCGGCTCGACGACCGCGCCAACGCCTTGATGGGTGGCTTCGGCGCCGACGATGGCGGCGAAGGTGCCACGGTCGAGCGCCTCGGGCGTCAGGTCGCGTGTGGCCGCCGCCGTCTGCAGCGCCTCGTCGGCGGTGCCGAGGCTCAGGACCCGGCGGATCGAACGCTTCGGGTTGGCGAGCGCCGCCAGGACCGCGTGCCGTCCGTAGAGCACGAGGCCGTCGGCGGGCGCGGGTGTGCCTGGGCGGCTGGGCCGGGCCGCTCGATGCTGCGGGCGGCCGCGACGAGGGTTGTGGGCAGGGCGCATGCGATCCGCGGCGTTGCGCCGGTCTTCGGTTGACAAGGGGTAGGTGGTTCACATACTCCGCCGCGCACTTCGCCGCCAGTGACGACCGGCAAGCGGAGGGGTGGCCGAGTGGTTAAAGGCAGCAGACTGTAAATCTGCCCGCGATAGCGTACGTAGGTTCGAATCCTACCCCCTCCACCAAGTCGTTCGCCACCGGTCGAGCGGGCGGGTGTAGCTCAATGGTAGAGCACCGGCCTTCCAAGCCGGCGGTGTGGGTTCGATCCCCATCACCCGCTCCAGCTTCGGCC
>JANQNY010000050.1 GCA_028279345.1 Geminicoccaceae bacterium | reverse complement strand
GAAGTCGAGGGCGACGTCGTCCTTCAGCTTCAGCACGCCGTCGACAACCTCGAAACGGTCGTCGGAGACGCTGAAGCTGTGGCTGTCGCCAACGTCCTGATCGACGACGGAGAGCGAGCCCACCTCTGCGCCCGCCGCGTTCTCCGCGACCGTGGCGTTGCTAAGCTCGACGCCCGTCGGCGCTTCGTTCACGTCGCGAACGAAAATCGTGATCGCCTGCGGCGCGCCCGCCTGCGTTCCGTCGGCGCCAAACGTCTGAACCTCGATAGCGTGCTGTGTTGCGGTCTCATAGTCCAGCACGCCCGCAGCAGCGACGGTGACGACGCCATCATCGTCGATGGCGAACCGTCCGCCAGCGTCGTTGCTGAGCTCATAGCGGACGTCATCCCGCGCGGTAACGCCCGTCGTGACCACTACGGCGCCGGCTTCCGCCGTCTCCAAGACGATCGGGCCGGCGAATGGCAACAAATCAAAGTCGACGACGTACTGGCCCTCTTGACTGTGCGCGCCGACAAAGCCGTCGTCGCCCGCGCCGGTGACCGCCAAGCGCACCTCGCCGCTCTCTGGCACGATGCCAGCGATGCGTGCCACGTTGCCAGACCCGTCAGCGTCGTCGGTCTCGAGGAGGTCGCCAGCCCTACCGAAGCGGCCGAGCAAGGGATCGAAATCGGAGGAGATCACGTGAGCGACGAAACCTTGGCCCGGCATGAGGAAATCGAAGGTCAAGAAGTCGATGTCGGGTGCCTCGAACGCCAACGAGTAACTAGTTGAAAGCGGGGGCGGGTCTAAAGTGACGGTCACCTGCCCGTCGTCGTCGACGTTGCCGGTGACTGGCTCTGACGTCGGGGCAGCGGAAGGTTCGCCGCTTGCGTCGATGAGTTGCAATTGCACGGGCGAGCCGGTGTTGTCGGTCGCCTGCACGGAGAAGGCGCGGCCGGGCTCCAAGGGTTCGGGCACAACCGAAATCGTGTCCGCCTGCAAGTCAGTCGCCTGAACGCCAAGTTCGATGACGTCGCTCACCAGGGCGCCGAAGACATAACCTGGGCCGTCGAAGACGTCGCTGGCGGCGTTCGTGTCGTTGCGCTCGGTCTCGGTATTAATCATGCTCGAACATCCACTTGTGGAGCAGTCAAAGCGTGGATGTCCTCCCGGGAGGCCCCGTTCGGGCGGGACCCGTGCGGTGGCGCGACCTTGTTCGACGAAGCGCCCGTCGAGTAGACAGTCGGCACATGCGGATCAACTTATACGAAGGCCGCGGGCTCAAAATTCAATTTATGGTTGAAATCCGCTTGAAAGGTGGGTGGCGCTTTGCACTGCTCAGCACCTAGCGTACTGCCGGGCCCGGTGCTGATCTGACGGCCGTCGATTAGCTGATGCCTGCCGTTGGGATGCGTTCGGTCGCTCCGGCTTGGGCCGGCAGAACCGATCCAGACCGGTTATTGTTCAGGGGCTAGCGGAGAACGCCCTACTACGAACCCGTCGCAGCGCTAAAACGAGTAACGCAGGATCGCGGCGAGGTCGCCTTGGCCGGGAATCTCGTCGCGGCGCAAGGCGCGGACGCGAGCGCCGGCAAGCAGCGCGCGGCCGGCGATCTCATCCACGACACCGTAGGTCCGCGCACTCGGCGCATCGGCGAGCACCACGCTGCCGTCCTCGTCGTCGACGAGCCCCGGCACGCTCGCATCGAAGTCGACCGCAAGCTCCGCGATAGCCCCGTAGACCGCGGCCTTGGCGGCATGGGCGATGTCGGTCGTCGTCCTGCCCTGCTTGCCACGCTGCTCGAAGCGCTCGGCGAAGCCAGCGACGTCCTGCGCATGCAGCTCGTCGAGGACGCCACGAGCGGCAACGGCCAGATCATGGTCCGAGGTGGTCTCCGGATTGCCAGCGATCACCTGGTCGGCCAGGTGCGGGTAGGTGCAGGCGCGCCGGAAGATGCTGTCCATCGGCGCCGTGGCGGCGAGGATCAGTGGCGTCTCGCGGCCGGTCAGCAGCTCGCGCAAGGCGGCGTCGACGGCGCGCGCATACTGGCTCATGCGGACCTTCTTGCCTTCGGACCCCTGGATGCGGCCGCGTGGCGAGCGGCTGTCGAGCGAGCCGCGCCCGACCGCATCGCTGAGGTCGCTCGGCAGGTCGGCGAGGTTGACCTGGGCCGCCGGCAGATCGGCCGTCACCTCGACGAGCCGCACCGAGCCCTGCGCCAGCGCCAGCACGAAGGCGTCCTGACCCGCGGTCATCGCCCGCAAGAGCGGCTTCACGTGAAAGCGGTCGGCGACCTCGACCCCTTCCTGAAGGCGATTGGCGAGCCGGAAGGTCGTCAGGTTGTCGGGGGTCGCGAAGACCGCGAGGCTGCGCGCCTGCACGCTCCAGAATGCATCGTCGTCGATCAGGTCGTCGAGCTGCTCTTCGACGCCGGCGACGGTGCCTCGATCCAGTTCCGCGTCCCTAAGCTGCTCCAGTGCCGTCCGCGCGAGGTTCTTGAGCACGATGCGATCGCCCGCCGCGTCGGGCGTGATCGGTGTCGTCGGCACAAAGAGCGAAACGCGGGCCGGCCCGCGCGATCCGATCAGTCGTTCGAGGTCGGCGCGGGTCGGCAGGTCGACGTGCAACATGTTGGGCCTCGTTGGTAGCGCTGCGGCTTGCCTCCGCCGCAGCCGGATGGTCGCGCGCGATGCCGAGCCGTCGACGCGCAACCTTGGAAACAGTTCTAGTCCGGCAAACACGCCATCGCCGACACCTCGACGCGAAACTCGGGACGCGCCAGGCCGGAGATGATGAGGAGCGTGTTGGGCGGATAGTCGCCGCTCGGAAAGAGTCGATCGTAGACGCTATCGCGTGCCGCGTACCAGCCGTCGCGGGCATCGTCGCCGCAGATGTAGGACGTGAATGCGAGGATGCTGTCGAAACCGACCCCGAGGCCGCTCAGGATCTTGCCGATATTGTCGAAGACCACCGGCACCTGCCTGCCGAGGTCGTGCGGGGCCATCGGGTTGCCGGCTTCATCGACAGCGACTTGGCCGGCGATGCAGGCGAGGCGGCCGGATGCCGCCACCGCAGCGTGGCTGTAGCGGCCGAGACGCGGCACCGCGCCCCGCGGGTTGAGGTAGGTGACGGCGCTGGTCATGCATCGCTCCGTTGATCTGGCGGCGGCAAGCTTCTGCCGAGTTCGTACTGAGCTGATCGCACAAATGAGTGTCCAAGCCGAGCGCAGCCGCAACGTTCCGCATCGTTCGCGCGTGCTGGAACCGGCGCGGTGTTCGTCGCGGCACCTGGGAAAGGGCGCCCACATCACGTCCGAGTGCGCCGCAGCCTGGAAGCGTGTCGTTGCACTGCGACAAGGGCCTAGGTAACAACCCGCATCGGCCTCTCGACAGGAAATCTCGACCATGGAGCGTCCCACGCGGAAGCCTCAGAATCCGCGCTTCGGCAGCGGGCCGACGGCGAAGCGTCCCGGTTGGTCGATCACGGCGTTGGAAGCGGCACTGGTTGGGCGCTCGCATCGCGCGAGCGAGGCGAAGCAACGTCTTGCCGCGGTGATCGACCGCTCGAAGGCGATGCTCGAGATGCCTGCCGACTGGGTGCTCGGAATCGTCCCCGCCTCGGATACCGGCGCATTCGAAGGCGCCATGTGGTCCCTCCTGGGCGCTCGGCCCGTCGATGTCGTGAGCTTCGAGAGCTTCGGCGAGGGCTGGCTCACGGACGCCGTCAAGCAACTGAAGCTCGATGGCCTGAGGCGCTTCGAGGCGCCCTATGGCGAGCTGCCCGACCTCGAGGCCGTCGCGCCGGACCACGATGTCGTTCTCTGCTGGAATGGCACGACCTCGGGCGTGCGTGTGCCGGACGGCGGGTGGATCGCCGCCGACCGGCCGGGCCTCATCCTCTGCGACGCCACCTCCGCCGCGTTCGCCATGCCGCTCCCCTGGGACAAGCTCGATGCAGTCACCTGGTCGTGGCAGAAGGTGCTTGGCGGCGAGGCGCAACACGGCATGCTCGCCCTTTCACCACGCGCGGTGGAACGCCTCGAGAGCTGGACGCCGCCCTGGCCGCTGCCGAAGATCTTCCGCCTCACCAAGGGCGGCAAGCTCAACGTCGGCATCTTCAAGGGCGAGACCATCAACACGCCGTCGATGATCGCGGTCGAGGATGCGCTCGACGCGCTGAGCTGGGCTGAGGGCGTCGGCGGGCTCGAGGGCTTGTTCGGTCGCACACGTGCCAATCTCGCTGCCGTCGAGGCGTGGGTCGCACGGACGCCCTGGGTGGATTTCCTCGCGCGCGATCCGGCGCAGCGCTCGTCGACCTCGATCTGCCTCAAGCTCGCGGACCCCGAGATCGCGGCCCTCGACGAGGCGGGTCAGAATGCCTTCGTGAAGGACCTCTGCGGCCGGCTCGCGGCCGAAGGCATCGCCTACGATATCGCGGCCTACCGCGACGCGCCGCCGGGGCTTCGCCTGTGGGGCGGGGCGACGGTCGAGACCGCCGATCTCGAGGCGCTCCTTCCCTGGCTCGACTGGGCCTTCGTCGAGACCAAGCAGCCGCGCGCCGCCTGAGGAGACCGCCATGAGCCGACCTCGCGTCCTCATCGCCGACAAGCTGAGCCCGCGTGCCGCCGAGATCTTCGAGGAGCGCGGCGTCGAGGCCGTCGTCGAGACCGGCCTGGCACCTGCCGATCTCGAAGCCCGGATCGGCGACTTCGATGGCCTGGCCGTGCGCTCGTCGGCCAAGGTGACCGCCCAGGTGCTGGCCGCCGGCAAGCGCCTCAAGGTGGTCGGCCGTGCCGGCATCGGCGTCGACAACATCGATGTCCCGGCGGCGACGGCTGCAGGCGTCGTGGTGATGAACACGCCTTTCGGCAATTCGGTCACCACCGCCGAGCACGCCATCGCGATGATGTTCGCGCTGGCGCGTCAGCTGCCGCAGGCAGACCGCTCGACCCGTGCCGGCAAGTGGGAGAAGTCGCGCTTTGTGGGCGTCGAGCTGACCTCGAAGGTGCTCGGGCTGATCGGCTGCGGCAATATCGGCGGCATTGTCGCGAGCCGCGCGCTCGGCCTCAAGATGCGCGTCGTGGCCTATGATCCGTTTCTGTCGCCGGAGCGCGCCCAGGACCTGGGCGTGGAGAAGGTCGACCTCGACCAGCTCTTGGCCCGGGCAGACTTCATCACGATCCACACGCCGCTCAACGAGCACACGCGGAACCTGCTCGACGCCGATGCGCTGGCCCGAACGCGGCCGGGCGTGCGGATCGTCAATTGCGCGCGCGGCGGGATCATCGACGAGGCCGCCCTGGCTGCCGCCGTCGACAGCGGGCACGTCGCCGGCGCCGCGCTCGACGTGTTCGTCGAGGAGCCGGCGCGCGATAACCCGCTCTTCACATTGGAGCAGACCGTCGTCACGCCGCATCTCGGGGCATCGACCAGCGAGGCGCAGGAGAACGTGGCGCTGCAGGTCGCCGAGCAGATGGCCGACTTCCTCACGACCGGTGCCGTCGTCAATGCGCTCAACATGCCATCCGTGACCGCGGAGGAAGCGCCCAAGCTCAGGCCCTACATGCGGCTTCTCGCCCAGCTAGGCAGCTTCGCGGGCCAGCTCACGCGGACGGGGCTCAAGGGCGCGCACCTGACCTTCGCCGGCCAAGCTGCGGAGCTCAACACGCGGCCCTTGGTGGCGGCGGCGCTCGAAGCGCTGCTCCGCCCCATCTCGGCGAGCGTCAACATGGTCAACGCGCCCGTGGTCGCCCGCGAGCGCGACATCGACGTGCAGGTGACGACCCGCGAACGGGTCGACGGCTACACGACCCTCGTCACCTTGAAAGTCCTGACCGAGCGTGGCGAACGCTCGGTGAGCGGCACGCTCGTTCACGGTGAGGAGCCGCACATCGTCGAGATCCGGGGCATTCGTCTCGACGCTCAGCTCGGTCCCTGCATGCTCTATATCCGCAACAACGACACGCCCGGGTTCATCGGCCGCCTCGGCACGATTCTCGGCAATGCCGCGATCAACATCGCCAACTTCCATCTCGGGCGCGACCAGGCGGGTGGCGAGGCGATCGCCTTGCTCGAGGTCGACCAGGAAGTGCCGGAGGACGTGGTCCAGGCACTCGAGGCGATCGAGCAGGTCGTCCAGGTCCAGCCGCTCCACTTCTAGGGAGGCCCACGATGGACGATCCGTCGAGCCTCAAGGGCCTCCGTATTCTCGTGACCAACGTCACGGGCTTTCTGGGCCTGCCGGCGGCGACCGCTTGCGCGGCGCGCGGCGCGCATGTGCTCTGCCACGACCCGTCTTTCCACGAATCCGCGACGCGCGCCCTGTTCAAGCGCGCGCATCCCGAGTTGACGGCGCTCGCCGCACAGGCGCCGCGGGCGCTTGCCGAAGAGGCAGGGCCGCTCGCTTGCCTGATCGCCAACGACGACCATCCGGCGATCCGTGTCCCCCTGGGCCCGCCGGCCGTGGACGAGATGAGAGCCGCGCTCGAAGCGCTGGTGGTCGAACCCTTCGCGCGTATCGCCGAAATCGCCAACGCCATGAAGCGACGCACCGACGGCGGCAAGGTCATCCTGGTGAGCTCGGCAGCACCGTTGCGCGGCCTCGCCAACTACGCGCCCTATGTGACCGCTCGGGGCGCCCAGAACGCGCTTGCGCGGACGCTCGCAACTGAGCTTGCCAAGGACCGCGTCAAGGTCCTCGCCTTCGCGCCCAACTTCGTCGAGAGCCCGACCTACTTCCCCGATGACCTGCTCGCCGACCCGGCGAAGCGCGCCAAGATCGAGGCCAACATCCCACTCGGCCGTCTCGCCTCGCTGGAGGAGGCAGCCGCCGCGATCGCCTTCCTCGCCTCGCCGGCTTCGGACTTCATGACCGGCGCAGTGTTGCCCTACGCCGGCGGCTGGGCCTGAGCGCCGGGCTCGACCCAGGCATAGAGGTCGGGACAGACACCGTTCGGGCTGCATCCGCCCTGCTTGCTGCAGCCGGTGCATCCGTCGAAGCTGCAGCGGCGGACGCAGCCCTTGGCGATCCAGCGCTCCAGCATGTCGGAGACCACCGCCGCCGGCATGGCGATGCGTTGCTCGAGCTCCTGCACGGAAAGCGGCCCATCGCGGCGGAGGTGATCGCGCAACTCGAGCAGCATCAGGCCGACCCTTCGGCGATCCTGGCGACGCTGCCCGACCGCTCTCGCACTTCACCGGCGCGGATCATCGACCGCATGACCAGGGCGATGACAACGGCGACGCCTGCAATCCAGAGTGACGCCGCCAATGGGTCGCGGCCAAAGGTTGCGACCTGGTAGAAGACAACGGCACTGCCGTAGCCGAGGCCCGTGGTCCAGAGCGCTGCGAACAGCCCCCAGCCGGCGCCAGCCTCGCGGGAGATGGCGCCCATCGCCGCGAGACAGGGTGCGTAGAGCAGGATCAACAGGAGGTAGGCGAAGGCGCCCACGCGGCCGTCGAAGCGCTCCTGCATGGCACCGAAGGTCCCGGTCGCCACCGCATTGGCTTCGGCTGCTGCTTCCAGGTCGTCAAAGGGCTCGACACCGAGACCCAGAGGATCGCGCCAGCCGGCGACCACATCGCCGAGGTTCGCCGGCACCGACGCGAGCGCCTCACCGGTGGCCGCCTGCAGATCGAACGTCGCCAGTTCCGCGCCGTCATGTCCCTCGGCGAGGCCGGTGTAGAGCGCGTCGAGCGTCCCGACGACGGCTTCCTTGGCGAGGATCCCGGTGAAGATCCCGACGGTGGCGGGCCAGTTCTCCTGCGAGATACCCATGGGCGCGAAAGCGGGCGTCAGCGTCTGGCCGATGGCCGCCAACACCGAGCGGTCGCTGTCTTCGTTCTCGAAGCTGCCGTCCGTGCCCCAGGCGTTGAGGAAGGTGATCACGACGACCACGGCGACGATGATTCGGCCGGCACCATCGATGAAGCTCCAGAGCCGCTCCCAGGTGCGGCGCAGGATCGCGCCGGGTCGCGGCCACCGATAGGGCGGAAGCTCCATGACGAAAGGTGAGGAGCGACCCTGCAGCAACGTGCGGCGCAAGAGGAGCCCGGTCAGCACGGCTGCACCGATGCCGGTCAGGTAGAGCGCGAAGACCAAGTTCTGGCCGCTCGCGGGGAAGAACGCGGCGGCGAAAAGCGCATAGACGGGCAGCCGTGCACCGCACGACATGAAAGGCGCCATCATCACCGCGACGATGCGATCGCGCGCATTGTCGAGCGTGCGCGTCGCGAGCACTGCAGGGATGGTACAGCCGAAGCCCAGAATCATCGGCACGAAGGCTTTGCCCGGCAACCCGATGCCGCGCAGGAACCGGTCCATGACGAACGCGGCACGCGCCATGTAGCCCGAATCCTCGAGACAGGTGAGGATCAAGAACAAACAGCCGATGATGGGGATGAAGGTGGCGACGGTCGTGAGGCCTCCGCCAACACCGTCGGCCAAGAGCGTGATGAGCCAGGCGGGGGTTCCCCAGCCGGCGAGGAGCGTGCCTGTGCCGTCGACCAGCACGTGCCCGGCGAGGATGTCGAAGAAGTCGACGAAGGCGCCGCCGATGCCGATCGTCAGCATGAACAAGAGGTACATGCAGGCGAGGAAGATCGGGATCCCCAGCCAACGATGCAGCACGACCCTATCGATCCGATCGGAGCGGCGGCGGGCGGCGGAAGCGCCGCGGTGGACCGCCGCGCGGGTGGCTGCGCCGACAAAGCGGTAGCGCCCGCGCGGCGGTCCACCGCGGCGCTTCCGCCGCCCGCCGCCGCTCCGATCGGATCGATAGGGTCGTGCTGCATCGTTGGCTGGGGATCCCGAT
>JANQNY010000033.1 GCA_028279345.1 Geminicoccaceae bacterium | reverse complement strand
CCGGGCTCCACGGAAACACGGTGCCGGGTAACGCCCGGCGGGGGCGACCCCAGGGAAAGTGCCACAGAGAGCAGACCGCTCGCCGGGGTCAAACGGCCTGCGGGCAAGGGTGAAAGGGTGCGGCAAGAGCGCACCGCGTGGTCGGCAACGACGACGGCACGGCAAACCCCACCGGGAGCAAGACCGAGTAGGAGCGACAGCGCCCTAGGGCGCAGGCCGGTTTCCGGGCCGGTCGCTCGGGTTGGTCGCGAGAGGCGCTCGGCGACGAGCGTCCCAGAGGAATGGCCATCGGCGGCTAAGGTCGTCACAGAACCCGGCTTACCAGTCGCCTGACTCATTCTTCCACAGAAAACTAGAACAAACCGACAACATATTTTCTCTTTACCCACAAATTTATCCACAAAGACTTGTCCACAGATTCTGCCTCCGTTCCAATCACTTGAGACCCGGCGCACACAAACGACTTGACCCCTAGCGAGACGACTTATACCGTTCGATTCCGATGAGAAGCTTCGCGCACCTGATGTAACAATCTTTCAATCTCGCGCTACAGGGCGGCGAAGCGACAGTTTCAGCATTGCATTGGACCTGACTACATGCTGGCTGGTCGGCAAGAGCTAGGTCTAACTGGGCAGCATTGGGTCCATTTGTGTCCGGTTAACGTCAAAGAACCGCACGTGCCATTTCATGGGCAATACCCTCTCGGGTTGGTGGGCACCTCGGTACTTGAAAAGGGCAATCATCGCGCCGCCTCCACTAAGCACCAACAAGAAAAATTGTGGGAAAAAGTTATCCCCAAAGTGGATAACCTGACTATGGATAACTCGGGGCACTACCCGGTGTTGATTGGCGCGGTGCTGGCGGCGTTGCAACCCGTTTCGGGTAGCCGCTTCGTTGACGCCACCTTCGGCGGCGGCGGCTACAGCCGAGCGCTGCTGGACGCCGGTGCCGCGACGGTGGTGGGCGTGGATCGTGATCCGACGGCGGTCGAGCGTGGTCGGGCGCTGGCCGCTGAGGAAGCTCGCTTTCGCGTCGTCGAAGCTTGCTTTGGCGATCTTGCTGACGTGGTCGACGATCCCGTCGACGGGATCGTCTTCGATGTGGGTGTCTCGTCGTTTCAGCTCGACGCGCCGGAGCGCGGTTTCTCGTTCCGCGCCGACGGGCCGCTCGATATGCGCATGGGCGCCGCTCCCCGCACCGCGGCCGATCTTGTCAACGAGCTCCAGGAAGCCGAACTCGCCGACCTCATCAAACGCCTCGGCGAGGAGCCGCAGGCCCGTCGGATCGCGCACGCCATCGTTCAACGCCGCCGCCAGCGGCCGTTCACGCGAACCCTTGATCTCGCCGACGTCATCCGTGCGACGCTCGGGCGCGGCGGCAAGCCTGGCATCGACCCTGCAACGCGCACGTTCCAAGCGTTGCGCATGGCGGTCAACGACGAGTTGGGCGAACTCGAGCGCGGCTTGAACGCTGCCGTCAGCCGTCTCGCGGTCGGCGGTCGCCTGGTGATCGTGAGCTTCCACTCGCTCGAAGATCGCCTCGTGAAGCGCTTTCTGCGCAGCGCCACGGGTGAAACACCGCAGGTGTCGCGCCACCGTCCGCCTGTCGAGGCGTCATCCGCGGCGCTGCTCGAACCTATGGGCCGCAGGGTCGTTCGGCCCGATGGGGCCGAAATCGCGGCCAATCCGCGGGCACGGTCGGCGCGTCTCCGTGCCGCGCGTCGCGTCGCGACCGACGGTACCGAGGTTGCGACATGAGCGGTTTCGGCCTGCTCGCTGCCCTCGTGCTGGTCCTCGGCATTGGCGGTGGCGTGATGGTATTCAAGCATCACGTCGACGAGCAACGCCAAGACGTCGCTCGGCTCGAGAGCGCGCTTCGTCAGGAGCGCGAAACGGGCGCACGTCTGCGCGCCGAACTCGCATATCATCACCGCCCGGCCTATCTGCAGCGTCTGGCGACACCCTTGGGCCTCGTCCCGGCCACGCCGCAGCAGATGGTGCGGCCGGAGGAGCTTCCGAAGCTTCCGGTCGCCGACGAGGATCGCAAGCGTGATCGCTGGCTCGTCGTCCTTCCTTCGGGCGCGCGTGTCGTGCTGGCGCGGCGTCCCGACGTGGAGCCGCAGCCATGAATGCGCGCCTGCTGCTGATCAGCGCCGGGTTCGTCGTCCTGTTCGCGGCGATCGGCCTCAGGATAGTCGAGCTGGGCCTTGGCAACCCCGGCACAGCAGTAACGTCGCCGGCCGCATCCGTCGTACAGCGCGCCGATGTCGTGGACCGGCACGGCCACGTGCTGGCGACGACGGTCCCGGCACCACGGATCGTCGCCGATCCGCGGCGCGTGCGCGATGCGGCCGCGGAAGCGCGGGCTCTGGCGAACGTGCTCGTAGGCACCGACGCCCAGCGGCTCGAGCGGCGTCTTGCCAGCTCACGGCACTATGTCGTGGTCAAGCGGGATGCGAGCCTCGCCGAGGTCGCGGCGACGCGCCGGTTGGGTCTGCCGGCGGTCGGCATCGAGCATCGTGCGGCACGCGTCTATCCCAACGGCCGGCTCGCCGCGCACTTGATTGGCTTCGTCGATGTCGACAACAACGGGCTCGCCGGCGCCGAGCGTGCCTTCGATGCGAGGCTCAAGGGTCCGAATGCCGCCCCGGTGCGGCTCAGCCTCGACATCGCGGTCCAGGCCGCAGCGACCGAAGTGCTCGCCGACGCGTTGGCCCGCTACCAGGCGGTGGCAGGCTCGGCGCTGGTGATCGATGTGCGGACGGGAGAGCTGTTGGCGGGCGTCAGCCTACCCGACTTCGACCCGCATCGGCCCGCCGCATTCAGCGCCGACGCACGCAAGGACCGCAACGTCACGCAGACCTTCGAGCTCGGCTCCGTCTTCAAGCTCTTCAATGTCGCCATGGCGCTGGATGCGGGCACCTTCCGCCTCAACGATCGACTCGACATCTCGCGCACGCTCAGGGTCGGGGGCTTCCGGATCAACGACTTCCGCCGGCGCCACGACACGGTGACGGTCGCCGAGGCACTGCTCTACTCGTCCAACATCGCCAACGCCAAGATGGCGCTGCGCACGGGTGCCGCCGCTCAGCGCGCGTTTCTCGAACGTTTCGGTCTCGACCGTCGCCTCACGTTCGAGACAGGCAACGTGGCACCACCGCTGCTGCCGAGACGCTGGCGCGAGGTGACCGTCGCCACGGTGGCGTTCGGCCACGGCCTCGCAGTGACACCGCTCCACTTCGCGACCGCGGCGGGTGGCTTGCTCGGCCCCGGTCACGCGATCGAGCCCACGCTGCTGCGCCGAGACGCGCCCGTGCGCCAGACGCCCGTCGTCGATCCGGCCGTCGTCCGTACCATGCGCGGCCTCGCCTATCGCGTCGCGCTCGAAGGCAGCGGTCGCCAGGCCCAGGCGGAGGTGCCGGGCTACCTCATCGGGGGCAAGACCGGCACGGCCGAGAAGGTCGGCCCGAACGGGCGCTACCTCGACGGCGTCGTCCGGTCGAGCTTCATCGCCGCCTTGCCAATCGACGATCCGGAGTACGTCATCTTCGTTATGCTCGACGAGCCGACGGGGGAAGGTGACCGGCCCGATCTCTACTTTGCGAGTTGGACGGCGGCGCCGACGGCGGGCCGCATCATCGCGCGCCTCGGACCCGTCCTCGGGATCGAGCCGAGTGCGGGCGAAACCGCCGTAGAACTCCTGCGCCTCGGTGGCGGGAAGAGCGAGACAGCACTGTTTCCAGCCGGAGACGAGGCCCATGCGGCTCGACGAACTCGCGGCTGACGACGCGGTGATCCGCGGCGACGCGCAGGTGACGGTGGCGACCGTCACCGCCGACAGCCGCGAGGTCCGCCCGGGTTCGCTGTTCGCGGCGCTCAAGGGCACGCAGCGCGACGGCCTCGATTTCGTGGGCCAAGCCGTGGCCGCCGGCGCCGTGGCGATCCTCGGCGACGACCGCTTGGCGACGAGTCGACTCCCGGTGCCGGTCCTGACGGCAGCCGATCCGCGCCGTGCGCTCGCGAGGATGGCCGCACGCCTTCTGGACCCGCAGCCCCGCCACGTGGTCGCCGTGACCGGCACCAACGGCAAGACCTCGACGGCAAGCTTCACGGCCCAGCTCTGGCGAGCGACGGGCCGCTCGGCTGCGAGCCTGGGAACGTTGGGGATCGATGCCCCTGGCTTCGCGTCATCCGCGAGCCTGACCACCCCCGACCCGGTGGCGTTACACGCCACGCTGCGAGACCTCGCCCTCGCGGAGGTCGACCACGTCGTGCTGGAGGCGTCGAGCCACGGCCTCGATCAGCGGCGGCTCGACGGGGTACGCTTCGAAGCGGCCGCGTTCTTGAACCTCACCCGCGACCATCTCGACTATCACGGTACCGAAGATGCCTACCTCGCGGCCAAATGGCGGCTCTTCGAGGAGCTTCTGCCGGCGGGCGCGGTGGCGATCCTCAACGCCGACATGCCCCAGTTCTTGCCCCTTGCCGAAGACGCCCGGGCTAAGGGCCTCGAGGTGGTGGACATCGGTCGCCAAGCGCAGCGGTTCCGCCTCTTGGGCCAGACGGCGTTGGTGGCGGGCCAAGAGCTGCAGCTTCAGCTCGATGGCGCGCCCACGACGCTCAGGCTACCTGTCGTCGGCGCCTTCCAGGCCTACAACCTGCTCGCGGCCATCGCGCTCGCCGAGGCCGCTGGTGCCCCACGCGCCGAGCTGTTGAAGGCCGTGAGCGGTCTCACCGGCCCGCGCGGCCGAATGGAGCTGGTGGCAACGCATCCCTCGGGTGCTGCCGTGTTCGTCGACTACGCCCACACGCCCGACGCCTTGGAGCAGGCGCTCCGCGGGCTCCGACCGCACTGCCAGGGTCGCCTCATCGTGGTGTTCGGCTGCGGCGGCGACCGTGATCCAGGCAAGCGGCCCCTGATGGGCGCTGTGACGGCGCAGCTCGCCGATCGCGTGATTGTCACCGACGACAATCCACGCAGCGAGGACGCGGCAAGCATCCGCCGCGCTGCCCTGGCCGCGGCGCCGGGCGCGCTCGAGATCGGCGACCGCGCGCAGGCGATCGAGGCGGGCATCGCGCAACTCGCGACGGGCGGCGTGCTCCTGGTGGCGGGCAAAGGGCACGAGCAGGGTCAAGTCGTGGGCAACGAGGTGCGCCCGTTCGACGATGCCGAGGTGGTCCGTCGTGTGCTCGGGCCACTTGGAGCCGCCGCATGAGCGCGCTCTGGACCGCCGCTGACGCCGCCGCAGCGACGGGTGGGGCCGTCGTCGGCAACTGGCAGGCGTTTGGACTCTCCATCGACAGCCGCACGCTCAGGCCCGGCGACCTTTTCGTCGCCGTGACCGACGCCCGCGACGGGCACGACTTCGTCGATGACGCGTTCGACCGCGGTGCTGCGGCGGCCATGGTCGCGCGCGTTCCCGAAGGCGTCGGGCCCGAGCGCCTGCTGGTCGTGGACGAGACGCAGACCGGGCTCGAGGCTCTGGGCGCCGCAGGCCGCCGCCGCTCCGGGGCGCGGGTCCTAGGCCTCACCGGCAGTGTCGGCAAGACCGGCTCGAAGGCCGCGCTCGCGCACGGCCTGGAGCGGTTCGGGCGCACCCACAGCAGCATCAAGAGCTTCAACAACCATCTGGGCGTGCCGCTCAGCCTCGCCGAGCTGCCGCCGGATGCCGACTTCGCGGTCTTCGAGATGGGCATGAACCGGGCAGGCGAGATCGCGCGTCTGACCCGTCAGGTGCAGCCGGAGGGCGCGCTCATCACTGCGATCGCGCCCGTGCATCTCGAGTTCTTCGAGGACGAGAGCGGGATCGCCCGGGCCAAGGCCGAGGTCTTCGAAGGCGTCGTACCGGGCGGCTTTGCGGTGATCCCCGCGGACAGCGCCCACACGCCGCTCCTTGCCGACCGTGCCCGTGCGGCCGGGCTGGAGCGCGTCGTCACCTTCGGTACGGCTGGCGACGTCACTATCCGCGCGGTCGACGCCGATCCTGCCGGTTCGGACGTCAGCGCCGAGCTGGTGGGCGGGCCTCTTGCGTACCGAGTGGGTCTTCCCGGCCCGCATTGGGTGCGCAACAGCCTGGCACTGCTCGCGGTCGTCGAAACGATGGGCCTCGATGTCGAGCGCTTCGCCCAGACGCTCGCCGACCTCCAGCCAGAGCCGGGGCGCGGACGCGCCGAGGCCCTGCAGCTCGCGGATGGCGGCGCGGTGCTGTTGGACGACAGCTACAACGCCAATCCGGCATCGATGCGTGCCGCCTTCGACGTCCTGGCGCTCGCCAGTGGTCGCAGGCTCGTGGCGCTGGGCGACATGAAGGAGCTGGGACCGACCAGTCGGGCACTGCACGCCGGTCTCGCCGGCCCGCTGGAGGCGGCGGGCGTCGCCCTAGTGTTCACCGCCGGCGACGACATGCGCGCGCTACGCGACGCGCTACCGCCGGTGATGCGCGGTGCCCACGCCGACGACGCCGCCGAGCTCGCAGCACCCGTGCGTGAAGTCCTCCGTGAAGGTGACACCCTGCTCGTCAAGGGCTCGCTAGCGAGTGGCATGGGGCGCCTGGTGCGGGCGCTGCGCGAGGAGGAGGGCTGATGCTCTACCATCTCCTCGTGCCCTTCGCCGACACGTTCGTGCTCTTCAACGTCTTTCGCTACCTCACCTTCCGCACCGGTGGCGCGATCATGACGGCGCTCTTCGTGAGCTTCGTCTTCGGCCCGGCCATTATTCGCTGGCTCCGATCAAAACAGGGCAAGGGCCAGCCGATCCGCGACGATGGGCCGGAGACGCATCTGCTGACGAAGCAGGGGACGCCGACGATGGGGGGCGTCTTGATCCTCCTCGCCCTTTCGGTCGCGACGCTGCTCTGGGCCGACCTCTCCAACGGCTATGTCTGGGTCGTGCTGCTGGTGACGCTCGGCTATGGCGGCATCGGCTTCGCGGACGACTATCTGAAGGTCAGCCGGCGCAGCCCAAAGGGCCTCCCGGGCCGGCTCAAGCTCGCGGGCCAGGTCGGCATCGGCTTATTG
The DNA here is from genome assembly GCA_028279345.1 of Geminicoccaceae bacterium. Classification (GTDB taxonomy): domain Bacteria; phylum Pseudomonadota; class Alphaproteobacteria; order Geminicoccales; family Geminicoccaceae; genus JAAAPF01. The sequence goes on along the minus strand of JANQNY010000033.1, from coordinate 73,291 downwards.
GCCGCCATCTGGGTCATGCTGTTGACCGGAGAACCGCTCGCGAGTGGGCTCGCCGTCCCGTTCTTCAAGGACGTGCTGATCCCACTCGGCTTCGTCGGTGCCGCGGTGTTCGGCTGCCTCGTGATGGTTGGCGCATCGAACGCGGTGAACCTCACCGACGGGCTGGACGGCCTCGCCATCGTGCCGGTGATGATCGCGGCCATGTGCTTCGCGCTCATCAGCTACCTGATCGGCAACGCCATCTTCGCCAACTATCTGGGCGTCCCGTTCGTCTCTGGAACCGGCGAGCTCGCGGTCGTCTGTGGAGCGATCGTCGGCGCCGCGTTGGGCTTTCTCTGGTTCAACGCACCGCCGGCGATGGTCTTCATGGGTGACACGGGGTCGCTCGCCACTGGTGGCGCGCTCGGCGCCACCGCTGTGGTGACCGAGCACGAGCTGGTGCTCGCCATCATCGGTGGCCTGTTCGTGCTCGAGACCGTCTCGGTGATCGTCCAGGTCGTCTCGTTCAAGCTCACCGGCCGCCGCGTCTTCGCGATGGCACCGTTGCACCATCATTTCGAGAAGCAGGGGTGGCAGGAGCCAACAATCGTCATCCGCTTCTGGATCATTGCGATGGTGCTCGCCCTCGTTGGCCTCTCCACGTTGAAGTTGAGGTGACGATGAGCGCCTTCGGCCGCACCGATACGAGCGTCGTTGCCAACTGGTGGTGGACCATCGACCGCCCCCTGCTGGTCGCGCTGACGCTGCTCGCGGCGATCGGCATCGTCTTCGTCGTCACGGCGAGCCCGCCCGTAGCAGAGCGTATGGTGTTGAGCCCATGGCACTTTGCCTTGCGTCAGTGCCTCTTCGTCGGCATCGGCGCCGTCATCCTGCTGAGCGCATCGCTGCTGGCACCCTTGGGCGTGCTACGCATCGGCCGGATGTTCTTCATCGGCGGATTGGCGCTGCTGGCGCTCGTCCCGATCGTCGGCACGGAGGTCAACGGGGCTGTCCGCTGGCTGTCGCTCGGCGGCTTCAAGCTGCAACCCAGCGAGCTCGTCAAACCGGCCCTGATTGTCGTCACCGCGCACATCCTGGCTCGTGGCGACCGGGCTGAGGCGTTGCCGGAGGCGCTCTTGCCGGTGGGCATCGTCCTCGCGCTCCTGCTCCTGCAACCCGACGTCGGCACCGCCCTCCTGGTGACGGCCGTGTTCGCCGTGATGGTCTTTGCCGCCGGCCTCGCCTGGCACTGGGTGGGTGTGCTGGGGGTGGGCGGCATCGGCCTTGCGGTCCTGGCCTATCAGGGGTTCGGTCACGTTCGAAGCCGCGTCGACGCGTTCCTCGCGAACGATCAAGGCTTCCAGGTCAGTCAGGCGCTGAGCGCCGTCTCGGCCGGCGGCTGGTTCGGACGCGGCCCCGGTGAAGGGGCCGTCAAGGACCACGTCCCGGACAGCCACGCCGACTTCATCTTCGCCGCAAGCCTCGAGGAATTCGGCCTCATCGCGGGCTTCGTTGTGCTGCTCCTGTTCGCGTTCGTGGTGTTGCGCAGCTTGGTCCTCGCCGACGGGCAGACCGAACGCTTCGCCCAGCTCGCGGCGGTAGGCCTCACGACACAGCTCGGCCTGCAGGCCGTGATCAATTTGGGTGTCAATGTCTCGCTGCTGCCGCCGAAGGGCATGACGCTACCCTTCGTCAGCTATGGCGGCTCGTCGGTCGTGGCCTTGGCGATCGGCACCGGCATGCTGCTCGCACTGTTGCGGCGCCAGCCCCGCATCGCGGTGCTGTCATGAGGGGTGGGGTGGTCATCGCGACCGGCGGCACGGGCGGGCACATGTTCCCGGCTCTCGCCCTCGGTGACGTGCTGGCACGGCGGGGCCATCAGGTGACCTTTGCGGTCGATCCCCGCGGGGTCCGCTATTTGGACCCGGAGCGCGCCCGCTTAGAGATCGATGCAACCAGCCCCTCGGGCACGCTCTTGAATAGAGGCCTCGGCTTCGCGCGCCTGGGCCTGGCGCTTGGCGGCGTCATGCTGCGCTTCCTCGCGGCCCGGCCGAAGGCGGTGGCCGCACTCGGCGGCTACGCGTCGGTGCCGACCGGGCTCGCTGCCGGGCTCCTCCGGGTCCCGCTCGTCCTGCACGAGCAGAATGCCGTTCTCGGCCGCGCCCACCGCTTGCTCACACGCTTCGCGAAGACCCTGGCGCTCACCTTCGAAACGACGAAGGGCGTTCCCGACGAGATCCGGACCGTGACCGTCGGCAATCCTGTGCGCAGCGCCTTTCAACCGGCGCCGCTGCCCACGGGCGAGCGTCTCGAGCTGCTCGTGACCGGCGGGAGCCAAGGCGCTCAGATCTTCGCCGACGTGGTGCCCGAAGCCCTCGGCCGGTTGCCCGCAGCCCTGCGCGCACGTCTCCACGTCACCCAGCAATGTCGGCCCGAGGACCTGGAGCGGGTCGAAGCCGCCTATCGCGGCTTCGGCTTGGCCTTCGAGGTGCGGGCCTTCTTCGACGACATGCCGGAGCGGCTGGCCCGAGCCGGGCTTGTGATCTGCCGGTCGGGTGCGTCGTCCGTGGCGGAGCTGCTGGTGGTCGGCCGGCCCGCGATCCTTGTCCCCTACCCCTACGCTGCGGACGACCATCAGCGCGCCAATGCGGAGGCGTTGGCCGACACGAGTGCCGCGATCCTCGTCGACGCCGACGCGTTCACCCCGCAGCGCCTGGCGCAGGACGTCCGCCACCTGATGAGCGAGCCGAACGAGCTGCAGCGGATGGCTGCGGCGGCCGATCGGCTGGCCCGCCCCGACGCCGGCGAGCGGCTCGCCGACGTCGTCGAAGAGGCGCTAGCATGAACGTGCTGCCGCTCGAGGTCGGACGCCTGCACTTCGTCGGGATCGGCGGGATCGGCATGAGCGGGATCGCCGAGATCCTGCACAATCTAGGCTACGCCGTGCAGGGCTCGGACGTGGCCGAGAGCGCCAACGTGAAGCGGCTGAAGGGCCTCGGCATCGCCATCGCCATCGGCCACGCGGCCGAGAACCTCGAAGGCGTGGCGGTCGTCGTCATCTCCAGCGCCATCAAGGAGAACAACCCGGAGCTCATCGCCGCACGCGCTCGGCGCCTGCCCGTCGTTCGGCGCGCCGAGATGCTCGGCGAGCTCATGCGCCTCAAATGGTCGGTGGCCGTGGCCGGCACGCACGGCAAGACCACGACGACGTCGCTAGTGGCAGCGCTGTTCGATGCCGGCGGGCTCGACCCGACGGTCGTCAATGGCGGCATCACCAACGCCTACGGCACCAACGCGCGGCTCGGTGCCGGCGACTGGATGGTGGTCGAGGCCGATGAGAGCGACGGCTCGCTGGTCCGCCTGCCCGCCACCATCGCCATCGTCACCAACATCGACCGCGAGCATTTGGACCATCACGGCAGCTTCGACGCGCTGAAGCAGTCGTTCATGACCTTCCTCGAGCGCGTGCCGTTCTACGGCTTCTGCACGCTCTGCATCGATCACCCCGAAGTGCAGGGGCTGATCGGCCGACTGACCGACCGCAAGATCGTCACCTATGGATTCAACCCGCAGGCCGACGTGCGCGCCATCGACCTGCGGGTCGACGCGTACGGCACCACCTTCGACGTCGTGATCCGCAATGGCGGCGCGCCGCTCTTGCTGCGCGATCTGCGCCTGGCCATGCCTGGACGCCACAACGTGCAGAATGCCTGCGCCGCCATCGCCGTCGCGCACTACCTGAAGCTCGACCCGGACACGGTGCGCCAGGCGCTGGGTTCTTTCGCCGGGGTCAAGCGGCGGTTCACGGTGACGGGCCAGGGCGCCGGCATCACCGTCGTCGACGACTACGGCCACCACCCGGTCGAGATCCGCGCGGTCCTGGAAACCGCTCGCCAAGCCACGGTGGGCAAGGTCGTCGCCGTCGTCCAGCCGCACCGCTATTCGCGGCTGCACGAGCTGTTCGACGACTTCTGCGCGGCCTTCAACCACGCCGACACCGTGCTCGTCGCACCGGTTTACGCGGCGGGTGAGGCACCGATCAACGGCGCCGACCATAACGCGCTGGTGCAGGGCATCCGGGACTACGGCCATCGCGACGTAGACGCGCTAGCGGGCGCCGACGGGCTCGCCGAGCGGATTCACGGCCTGGCAGGCGAAGGCGATCTCGTCGTGGTCCTGGGTGCCGGCAACAGCACGCAATGGGCGAATGCGCTCCCCGGTGAGCTAGACACCCTGGCAGGCAAAGCGTCATGAGCGCGCTCCTGGATCGCCTGCCACCCGTCCGCGGCCGCCTCGAGGCCGCCGCCCCGCTAGCGCCCTGGGCCTGGATGCGTGTCGGCGGCCCCGCTGAAGCCTTGTTTCGCCCCGCCGACATCGCTGACCTCCAAGCATTCCTGCAAGCGCTCCCGAATGACATCCCGGTGCTGCCGGTGGGCGTCGCCTCCAACCTTCTCATCCGCGACGGTGGCGTCGCCGGCGTCGTCATCCGCTTGGGCGGCGTGCTCAAGCAGGTGCGGACGGAGGGAACGACCGTCATCGCCGAGGCCGGTGCGCTGGACCGGAGCGTCGCCATGGCAGCGGCTCAGGCGGGCATCACCGGGCTCGAGTTCTTTGTCGGCATCCCCGGCACAATCGGCGGTGCCGTGCGCATGAACGCCGGCGCCTTCGGCGGTGAGACCAAGGACCGCCTCGTCAGCATCAAGGCACTCGACCGTGCCGGCCGGCTGCACGAGGCACCAGCGGCGAGCCTCGATCTCCGCTACCGCCACAGCGCGCTGCCGCCGGATTGGATTGTGGTCGAGGCGATCTTCGCGGGCGAGCCTGGCGACCCGACGACGCTCAAGGCGCGCATGGCCGACATCAAGGCCGAGCGCGCCGCGGCCCAGCCCATCTCGGTCGCCACCGGGGGCAGCACCTTCAAGAACCCGCCGGGCCAGAGCGCCTGGCGCCTGATCGATGCTGCCGGCTGCCGCGGCCTGCGTCGCGGCGGCGCGATGGTCGCCGAGAAGCACTGCAACTTCCTCATCAATACGGGCGATGCCACCGCCGACGACCTGGAGACCCTCGGCGAAACCGTGCGCGAGCGGGTGCTTGCCACCAGTGGGATTGCGCTGGACTGGGAGATTAAGCGCGTCGGCCACGCGCTCCGGGAGATGTCGTCATGAGCCGGCCCGTCGCGATCCTGATGGGCGGTGTGTCTGCCGAGCGCGAAGTGTCGCTGACCTCCGGCGAAGCCTGCGCTCTGGCGCTCGAGCAAAGAGGCTACGCGGTCGAGCGGATCGACGTCGGCGCCGACCTGCCGCAGCGGCTCGCCGAGCTGGCGCCCGAGGCGTGCTTCAACGCGCTCCACGGTCGCTACGGCGAGGACGGCTGCGTGCAGGGCCTGCTCGAGGTTATGCGGATCCCCTACTCCCACTCGGGCGTGCTTGCCTCGGCCGTGGCCATGCACAAGCCCCTGGCGGTGCGCTTGTTCCAGGCCGCAGGCCTGAGAGCGCCAGAGGGTCGTCTGGCGACACTCGCTGAGGTCGCGACGGGTTCGGTGCTGCCCTTGCCGCTCGTGGTCAAGCCGGTGGCTGAAGGCTCCAGCGTCGGCGTGCTCATCGTGGACGATCTCGACGACCCAAGGCTCCTGCCCAATCAGGGGCCAGGCAGCACGCCGGTGAGCGCGCCGATGCTCGTCGAGCCGTTCATCGAGGGCCACGAGCTCACCTGCACGGTCCTCGGCGACCGGGCGCTCACCGTGACCGAGCTCCGCCCGCGTGAGGGCTTTTACGACTACCGTGCCAAGTACACCGAAGGCCTCTGCGATCACTTGGTGCCGGCGCCGATCCCGGAGCCCGTGTTCGAGCAGATTCTCGACTGGTCGTTGCGCGCGCACCGGGCGCTGGGCTGCCGCAGCCTCAGCCGAGCCGACTTCCGCTGGAATCCGAGCGAAGGTGACGAAGGCCTCCACATCCTCGAGGTCAACACGCAGCCCGGCATGACGCCCTTGTCGCTCGTGCCCGAGCAGGCGGCGCATCTTGGCATCGCCTTCGACGACCTCGTCGTCCAGCTTCTGGAGGACGCGTCGTGCGACCGGTGAACCTCCGCGCAGCCCGCCGCCACCAGGCACAGCTCCGGCTGCCACCGAGGCGCGCTACGCGCCGCTCCGCGCCGGCGCTGATGGCGGCGACCCTGGCTCTCTTGACGCTCGCGACCCCTTGGCTCCTGCCGGCGGCGGAGATGTTCGCCTCGCGCGCGCAAGCCACTCTCGGGCTGGTCGTCGAGGAGGTGCGCATCGACGGTGCGCGAAGGCTCGACGAGGCCGCCATCCGCACGGCTCTGGCGATCGAGCCGGGCACGGCGATGCTCGGTCTCGACCTCGATGCGGCGCGCAACCGGCTCGAAGATCTCGCCTGGGTCGACCACGCCGTGATCCGGCGCCTGCTGACCGGCACGCTCGAGATCCACCTGACCGAACATCAAGCGCTGGCGCTCTGGCTCGCGCCCGACGGCGTGGCCCTACTGTCCGAGAACGGCGAGACGGTCCCGGTGGCCCAGCACGAGGTTCCGCGCGACCTCCCGCTGGTGACCGGAGCAGGGGCTGCGGCGGCGGCCGAAGAGGTCGCCCAGATCCTCGTCCTCGCCGACCGGCTCGACCTCAGCCTGGACCGACTCGAGCGCTTGGGCGAGCGCCGCTGGCGCCTGGTGCTCGATAGCCAGCAGCGCGTGGAGCTGCCCGCAGAGGACGTCGACCGGGCGCTCCGCAGGCTGGAGCGTTTCCTTGCCAAGGAGGAGCTGCTCGAGCGCGCGGTCGCCGTCGTCGATCTGCGCCTCGACGACCGCATCGTCGTCTCGCCGCTGCCGCTACTCAGACAGGAGGCTCAGGGATGATGGCGCCCTACGCGTCCGCGAGCCAGCCGATGGCATGGATGAACGTAGTGGAGCAGGGCAGCCGCCATTCGCGCCCCTTCGGCGTGCTCGACGTCGGCTCCTGCAAGCTCTGCTGTTACATTGCGCAGATCAACGGCGACGGTCGGCTACGGCTCCTGGGTGCGGCGCATCAAGCGGCCGATGGCTTTGCCGCCGGCGAGATCGTCGACGCGGCCGCTGCCGAGACGGCGATCCGGGCCATCGTCGACGACGCGGAGTGCGACGCGCAGGAGCGGCTCGACGAGATCGCGGTGGTGGTCGCTGACGGCGCGCTTTCGAGCGGCTACGTCAAGGTGGAGGTGACGCTCAACGGGGCGGCCGTACGCCGCCGCGAGGTGCTGCTGGCCCTGCGCCAAGCTGCGGTCCAGGCGCCCGCGCGCGGCTTCGCGATCGCGCACGCGGTGCCGATGGGCGAGAGCATCGACGACGGCCCGGAGCTGCGTGACTCGACGGGCCTAACGGGTCGGCGGCTCGTCGTCCGGGCGCACCTCGTGGGCATGCGTGCGCGGCCGCTGGAGCAACTCGCCGCCTGCCTGGCGCGTGGTCACCTACGGCTCGGTGGTGTCTATGCAGCACCCTACGCCGCAGCGCTCGGCTGTGTCGGCCGCGACGAGGCCGATCGCGGCGCGCTGGTCATCGACCTCGGCGGGCGGACCACCACGCTAGCCGTACTTCAGCACAGCCGCCTCCATTACGTTGGCGCCATCCCCCAGGGTGCCGACCATCTGACGGACGAGCTCGTCCAACGGCTCGCCATTCCGCGGACCACAGCCGAACGGCTCAAGAATCTCGAAGCCTCGGTCGTCTGGCGCGCCTGTGACGCGTTCGAGACGATCGAGCTGATGCCTCTGGGTGCCGCCGGCGGGAACGACCTCGTGGAGATCCAGCGGCGCCGGCTCACCGAGCTCTTGCGGCCGCTCGCTCAGGCTCTGTTCGGCGCCGTCACCGAGCAGCTCCGTCAGGCCCCGGAGCAGGCGCGGCTGGCAGCGCGCCGCGGCGTGGTGCTGACCGGCGGCGGAGCCCAGCAGGAAGGCATGATCGAGCTCGCGGCCGAGGTCCTCGGCTGCGGCGTGCGGCTGGGGCGTCCGACCGTCCTCGACGGCTGGAGCGAGCCGCAGATGGCAGCCGCCGGTGGCGCCCTCGCGCTCGCCGCCGGCTTCGACGGCAACATCGGCTACGCGCCCGCGCGAGGCGCGGCAGGACCGATGCGACGACCAATCGAACGGCTGGGCCAGTGGCTCCGAGAGAGCCTGGGCGTGACCTGAGGTGACCCGGAAGGTGGGCGCCGCAACCGAGTTTCCAAAAGTGTCAAGGAGGAGAGCATGACACTAAACCTGACGATCCAAACCAATCACGAACTAAAGCCAAAGATCACCGTCATCGGGATCGGCGGCGCGGGGGGTAACGCCGTCAACAACATGATCACCTCGCATCTCGAGGGGGTGGAGTTCGTCGTCGCCAACACCGATAGCCAGGCACTGGGCGCCTGCCTGACCGAGCGCCGCATCCAGCTCGGTTCGGCGATCACCCACGGCCTGGGCGCCGGGGCTCGGCCCGAGGTCGGGCGCGCGTCCGCCGAAGAGGCGCTCGACGAGATCCTCACCGAGGTCGAGGGCTCGCATATGGCCTTCATCACCGCCGGCATGGGTGGTGGCACGGGCACTGGCGCGGCACCGGCGATCGCACGGGCCATTCGCGAGCGCGGCATCCTCACGGTCGGCGTCGTCACCAAGCCGTTCGCCTTCGAGGGCGCGCACCGCATGCGGGTCGCCGAGGCGGGGCTCGAAGACCTCCAGCAGTATGTCGACACGCTCATCGTCATCCCGAACCAGAACCTGTTCCGGATCGCCAACGAGCGGACGACCCTGCGCGACGCCTTCCAGCTCGCCGATCAGGTCCTCCACATGGGCGTGCGCGGCGTCACCGACCTGATCGTCATGCCGGGTCTGATCAACCTCGACTTCGCCGACATCCGCACCGTCATGGCGGAGATGGGCAAGGCGATGATGGGCACGGGCGAGGCCACCGGCGACCGGCGTGCGGTCGAGGCGGCGGAAGCGGCCATCTCGAACCCGCTCCTCGACGAGGTGTCGATGCGCGGCGCGCAGGGCGTGTTGATCAACATCACCGGCGGCCACGACATGACCCTCTTCGAGGTCGACGCGGCGGCCAATCGGATCAGGGAAGAGGTCGACGGCGACGCCAACATCATCTTCGGCTCGACCTTCGACGAGACGATGGAAGGCACGATGCGCGTTTCCGTGGTCGCCACCGGCATCGAGAGCGAGCCGCGCGCCCGCGTCGCGCCGGCCGCGGAACCCACCGAGAGCCGTGAGACCGCACCGCGCCGCCCCGAGACGGTTTCGCCGCTCTCCAGCTTGCGCTTCCGTACGGAGCCGCATCGGGTCCAGCCGCTGCCGCATCCGGGTGGGAGCGGCGAAGCCAAGCGCGAGCCGCTGTCCTACAAGCTGGTGGATGACGGCGTCGAGGAGCCGGGGACGGCCGGAAGGCCTGGGTTTCAAGCCGCCCCGACGGCCGAAGCTACAGCGGCAGAAGCGGCGAACAAGGGCAGCTCGCTGTTCCGGCAGCTGGCGCAGGGGCTCTATGGCAAGCGCCGTGACGCGGAGACGGTTGCAAAGGAGGGGCGCCCGCCGCGGCAGCCTGCGGAACCGCGTGTCCACGCCGAGCCCGATGCCGACGGCGAAATCCCCGCGTTTCTGCGTCGGGAGAAGACGGAGGCATAGAGTACATCCGGCCGGGCGCGCCACACGTCGACATGTCAAAAACCGACACGAAGCGTGATTTGCGGCGTGCCCGCCGGCCGGATACCCCTCAAACGGCGTAAATCAGGTCGTTCGCGGGCGACCAGTGGGTGGGGCGAATGTCGTTGGCAGAAAAGCACATACGGCAGCGTACGATCAGATCGGCGATCGGGTGTGTCGGTGTCGGCTTGCACACGGGCGCACGGGTAGCGTTGACGCTGCGTCCGGCGTCCGCTGACAGCGGCATCCGTTTCGTGCGTGAGGATCGGCCAGGCAGCCCGCACATCGAGGCGTGCATCGAGACGGTTGCCGACACGACCCGATGCACCTTGTTGCGGAGCCCCTGCGGTGCAACGGTCAGCACCGTCGAGCACCTGATGGCGGCGCTTGCCGCTTGGGGCATCGACAATATCGAGATCGCGCTCGACGGTCCCGAGGTGCCGGCGATGGACGGCAGTGCCAGGTCCTTCTTCTTCCTCCTCGGCTGCGCCGGCATCGTCGAGCAGGATGCACCCCGCCGGGTTCTCGAGATCCTGCACCCGGTTACGGTCCAGCATGGTGAACGCTCGGCGAGCCTCAGACCCCATCAGGGCTTTGCAGTCGATATGAGCATCGACTTCGCGCATGCCGCGATTGGCCGCCAACGACTCGCCGTCGAGGTCGACGGCGAGAGCTTTCCGAGCGAGCTGGCGGGCGCACGGACCTTCGGCTTCGCCGAGGATGTCGACAGCCTGCGCGCGCAAGGCCTCGCCCGTGGCGGCTCGCTCGACAATGCCGTTGTGGTCAGCGAGCGTGGCGTGTTGAACCCGGAGGGTCTCAGATGGCCCGACGAGTTTGTGCGTCACAAGGCGTTGGATGCCATCGGCGATCTGTTCCTCGCCGGTCCCATTCAGGGGCGCTTCGTCGGTCGGGGCAGCGGCCACATGCTGCACGTGAAGCTGTTGCGCCGGCTGCTCGCGGACCGCTCTGCGTGGCGCGTCGTCGGCGCCGACCTGGAGCAACCTTCGGCTCTCGTTCATGCCGCCCAGCTGGGAGCCGATTGAACCGCGTGCGCTAGCTCTCCGCGCTCGTGGTTGCGCACCGGCCGCCGACATCGGCGGCCGGTCGTCGTTTCGCTCAGCTTTTCTCGATGGCAAGCATTCTTGCAACGGCTCTGGCGGCGCTGATATGTCGCACGGCGGTGTTACAAGGATTGGCCGTTCGGGCTCCGGCACATTTGGGGGATACAGACGATGATGAAGATGCTGGCATTCGTCTTCGCGCTGGCAGCAACGCCAGCATTGGCGGTCGACGCGGCCGCACTGCAGAAAGCCGCGGATACCTATGCGGCGTTGGAGCTCTGCGTAGCTAGCGCCATGAGCGGCGGTGATGCCTCTGTCGTCGACGCGATGGCCGCCTGTCAGACCGACCTGGATGCCGCCTTGGACGCCGAGATCGCGGCGACCGATCCCGCTCCAAGTGATGGCGCTGAACGCGCGGCCATGGCTGAAGACCTGATCTCGGAATGGGCGGAGCGTCTCCAAGTGGGGCAGTGATCTCGCAAGCCTCAGCGGGAGCGAGGTCGGACAGGCAAGTGCCTACCTACGAAGAGTTGTAGGCCGCTGTGCGCTGGGTTGAGCGTGGACCTGCAACCGGGCGGGTCCGATCGACGCTCAGCAAGACGCAGCCTTGTTTTCGACACGAATGGAGAGAGCGGCGGGCCGTCTGATACCGCTCTTCTCTACGCTTCAACGCGTTGCGGCTTGCACAGGCGGCGCTTCCGTCTAGCGTCTCCGTTGGGCGTCGTTGCGAACCGCTGTCCGTCCCTCTGTGGCAAGCCTCAAGCGTAGCACGCGTTGCGCGGGACTTGCGTTTAAGTTGGTGTTGATGGGCGATGTCGAAGCTGCTGGCATTGAACAGCCGCATCAAGGCCTCACGGTCTGCAAGGGACCGCGCGCGCTAGTCTGTTCGGGTGCCAACCAACGAGGTCAAAACGGGCCATGACGAAGAAGTCCGCGAAGCTGAAACTCAAGGGCGTCGACCTCACCAAGACCATCAGACGCGCCGACTACGACAAGAAGCTCGCGAAGCTGCAGCACAAGGTGACGCTCATCCAACAGGCCTATCTCTATGAAGGCCGTTCGGCGGTGATCGTCTTCGAGGGGTGGGATGCGGCCGGCAAGGGCGGTGCCATCCGTCGGCTCTCCATGGCACTCGATCCGCGGAGCTTCAAGGTTTGGCCGATCGGTGCGCCGCGGCCCTACTATCTGGACCGGCACTGGCTCGCTCGCTTCTGGCCGATGCTGCCGCCGCGCGGCGCGATCTCCGCCTTCGACCGCTCCTGGTATGGCCGCGTCCTCGTTGAACGTGTCGAGAACCTCACGCCCAAGCGTCGCTGGAAGGAGGGCTACGCCGAGATCAACGACTTCGAGCGCACTTTGACCGATCACGGCACGCGCATCGTCAAGCTCTTCCTGCACCTCAGCCCGGAGGAGCAGCTCAAGCGCTTCGAGGAGCGGCTCACCAACCCGATCAAACGCTGGAAGCTCAGCTACGAGGACTTCCGCAACCGGAACAAGTGGGACGCCTACACCAAGGCAATCGACGAGATGTTCGATCGGACATCGACGAAGTATGCGCCATGGCGCCCGATCCCGGCGGAGGACAAGCGCTATGCGCGGATCGAGGCGATCGACGCGATCGTCGACACGCTCGGCAAAGGCATCGACCTCAAGCCTCCGACCCTCGACGAGAGCGTGATCGACGCCGCTAAAGAGCACCTCGATCTGAACCCGTCGCTCGTGCAGAGCTTGGCCGGCCGTACCGAGTAGCGCTGAGCTCAGGCCGTCAGCGCGATGTTGAGGCCCATCAGCAGGAGCGCCACGAGAAAGAACCGCCGGAACACCGGCTCCGGCAGTCGTCGGCGCAGGCGCTCGCCGATCAGCATGCCGGCGAGGACCGAAGGCAAGGCCAATGTGGAGAGGACGAGTTGCGGGCCCGGCAGCAGGCCGCGCTGCTGCAGGCTCAGGCCCAGGACGACGCTCAGCACGATGAAGGTGATACCGAGCGTCTGGATCAGCTCGTCGCGGCGCAACCGCAGAAGCGCATAGTAGACCACCCCCGGCACCGCCCAGATGCCGACCATGCCGCACATCAGCCCAGCGGAGAATCCGACGGCCGGTGCCAGCACGGGCTCGAAACGACCGGGCTCAGGCAGTGGCGGGAGCGCTAGCGCATAGACGGCATAGAGTACCAAGGCGGTGCCGAGGACGATGCTCAAGCTCTTGGTGTCGACGCTGGCAAGCAGGCCGGTTCCAAACCAGATCCCCACGATCGTCAACCCGAGGACCCAGCGTTGCCGGTCGAGGATGGCCCAAAAGCGCCCGCCGGTGAGCCCTTGGCGCACGTTCGTGACGACGCCCGGAACGACGAGCAGCGCGACGGTGGGTGCGAGGCCGAGAACCGGGCTGAGGATCGCCACCACGACGATGGGAAAACCAAGACCCACGATGCCCTTGACGATGCCGGCGGCGAGAAACGCGGCGGCGACCAGGGCGATGTCGGCGAGGTCTGGCATGGAGGTTCGGGTCTCTGCGCGTCGAGGTGCCGGCGACCACATGACCGAGCCGCTGCCCGCGCGATCCCGCGCCGATGCTCGACGATGTGATGTAAGGCACCGCTTTTAAGAGAGTTTTAACTGAAAAGGGAGAAACCACACCAAGCAGCGACGCATCGACGCCTTCTATCTTTGCGCTCGTCAACAACGCGTTCTTCTCCTATAGGTTGATAAATGGCATCGGCTTCATCAACCTAGGCGTCAGTAACGGAGTGAGCCCATGCTCGCGCAGGAAACTGGTGACAACGTCGTCCGCTTGGCAGACTGGGCTTGGCGGCGTCCGCACCGCCCAACGACCCGTTTCCAACGCGCGCTTGCCGTGCTCGAGCCGGCGCAGAAGCGCGCAGTCCTGGGCCTGATGGACGTCTTCGGCGCGTTCGGTGACAATGTCTGGGAGCATCTACCGCAGAGCTGGCGACGCGCACGCGCGCACGACCCGACGCTGCCGGGCGTCGGCACGTCGCTCGCCGAGTTCAGCGACGACGCACTGATCTCGCTCACGCTCGAAGCCGGCTATACGCTGGGCGACGCCGACACGTTCAAGGCCGTCCTGCCCTACTTCCTCGCCGGCGCGTTCGCGCGGCCGCTCGACAGTTGGGTGGTCGACCCAGATCTCTTGAAGGCGAAGCTCGAGACACTTGCGTTCGACAGCTGGCCCAGCGCGCAACGGCGCAGGGTGGCCCACGCCTTGGCGGTCTACGCCCAGCACGAGCTGGACCTGGCGGAGCGGGCGCCCGGAGAGGACGACGAGGCGCTCGTCGCCGCGAAGACCTGGGCGGAGCACGCACTGGCGGCAGCGCTCTGAGCCAAGCAGGGCACGCGCCCTACGCTAGCCAAGTTCAGCCACCAACGATTCGACCGCGTCAACGACACCGGCCCAGCCGAGCGGTCGCCAACCCAATGATTGCAAGCGTCCGGTCACCATGATCCCCGTCGGCGGGCCGGACCGCGGCGCAAGCGCACCCCCCGCCAAGCGACTGATCGCGCGATGGGTGACGTAGACGTCGCTGACGTTGAAAGCGCGTCCGCTGATCTCCGCCGCCGGAGCGTTCAAGAGCAGCTGCACCGCGGCCGCCACGTCACAGCCCGCGATTTCCGTTCCACCGCGCGCCGAAGGCGCCTCGCCCCCCAGGCTTGTGCGCACGACGTCGTACCACTTCGATCGAGATAGCGGCCACGCGCGGCCATAAACACCCGTTGCGCGCAGGCTCGACCAGGCGCGTCCGCGTGCACCCAGGGCCAAACCCTGCTCGACGGCGAGCTTGTAGGCTCCGTAGAGCGTGTCCGGTCGCGGCGGATGATCCTCGTCGAGCGGCCGATCCCAGCACCGCCCGCCATAGACCGCACGACTCGAAAAAAAGACGACCCGCTCGATACCGGCCGCATCAGCCGAGGCGAGGAGGCTGAGCGAGCCCTCTCTATTAACGGCAAGAAAACGCTCCGGATCGTTACCCTCACCCCCGCGATAGCGCCCAAGAACATGCTCGAAGGCTGCGTGGACGAGCGCATCGGCATTGCGCAGCAAGGCCTGCTCGCTGCCGTGGCGTCCTAGCCCACCCTCGACCCACAAGACCTCGCCAGCGAAGCCCCCGCGTTCGCTGGTCGGTCGCGCCCACGCCTGCACTTTGTGGCCCGCGCGCAGGAGGGCATCGACGATGAAGCGACCGACATAGCCCGTGGCACCCGTAACGGCGACGCGCACCTTAAGCCGCCGCCGGTAGCTCGTCCGGCGGCCGACCGCCGTCATGCAATCGCCACCAGAGATCGATCAGCGGCTTGAGCAACGCCGCCTTGGGGTGCTGCGACTGCCAGGGCTTCTCGTACTGGTAGTGCACCACCTTGATCTGCGGCCAGTACCAGAGCTCCGGCAGGTTGAAGTAGACGTATTGGAGCGTGTTGCAGGTGTAAGGGAGCCCATGCCAATCGGGGAACCAGTGCTCGAGAAACGTCTGGTCCGTGCGCCTCCAGAAGGCTCCGGGCGCATCCAGAGCCTGCACCATCGCCTCGTAGCGCGCCTTGTCCGGGGCGGCGACGAAAACGCCCGAGTTCAGCCGATGAAAATCGGCGAGCGTCAGATAGAGGTTGGGCGCGCCGGAGAACTCCGGATAGCCGAACAGCCGATCGAGATTGCGGACGGCGAGCGTGTCCGCGTCGAGAAAGACGATGCGCTCGTAGGCGTCGAGTTCCCAGAGCCGCAGCTTCTGGAAGTTGTCGAGCGGGTCGTGGAAGGCCGGCTTCTCGCCTTTGGTAAACGGCGCTTCCTGGTGCTGGCGCGCGCGTGTGTGCCGCTCGCGGAAACCAGGCGACAGCGGCAAGGGCGCAACGTCGATGATCGTTGCGCCCGCGCACTCCAACGGCTCCAACCAGTCGGCGCGTTTGGGCGCCAGGACCAAGAGCGGTGCCAGGGTGTCCGTTTGCGCCAAGGAGCGCGCGAGCGCGAGCGCGCCCAGCGCGTAGTCCGCGTTGGTGACGAGCGTGGCGTAGGCGACGCGCACCGGCGCCTCAGTCGCCCTCGCCGCCGATCACCTTGAGCTGCGGCCGGCGCTCGCGCGCCAGTGCCTGGGCGATCTCCTCGGTCCACGCCGAGACGCACGGAATGTGGCGCGTGTCGACGCGGTGGCGGTAGCGCTTGGCGACATTGAGGATCTCGTCGAGCAGGCCCGCCGAGAGGGTCGTCGGCTCGAGCCCCAACTCCAGGAACTGCTGGTTCTCGACGACGAGGTCGTTTTCCGCGGCCTCCTTGCGCGGGTTGGTCACGTTGGCGATCTCGGCGCCGGTCATCTCGGCGATCAGGGTGGCGAGGTCGCGCACCCGATGCGTCTCCGTCATCTGGTTGAAGATCTTGACGCGGTCACCCCCTGCAGGCGGGCTCCCCAACGCCAGCTCGATACAGCGCACGGAATCGGTGATGTGGATGAACGCTCTCGTCTGGCCGCCCGTGCCGTGCACCGTGAGCGGATAGCCGATCGCCGCCTGCATCAGGAGGCGGTTGAGCACGGTGCCGTAGTCGCCGTCATAGTCGAAGCGGTTGACGAGACGCTCATCGGCCAGCGTCTCCGGCGTGTTGGTGCCCCAGACGATCCCCTGGTGCAGGTCGGTGATGCGGAGCCCGTCGTTCTTGGCGTAGTAGGCGAAGAGTATCTGATCCAGGCATTTGGTCATGTGGTAGATCGAGCCCGGATTGGACGGATAGAGGATCTCCTGCTCGGCCCGCCGTCCGCCCGGCAACTCGATGCTGACTGGCAGATAGCCCTCCGGGATCGGCGCGCCCACGCTCGAATACCCGTACACCCCCATGGTGCCGAGGTGGACGAGATGCGCGTCCAGCCCTGTCTCGACCAACGCCGCGAGCAGGTTGTGGGTCCCGTTGACGTTGTTGTCGACCGTGTAGCGCTTGTGCCGCGGCGACTTCATCGAATAGGGCGCTGCGCGCTGCTCCGCCAGATGGACGAGGGCGTCCGGACGCCACGTCAACAGCCACGAGCGAAGCTGATCGTAGTCGGTTGCGAGGTCAATCCGCACCAGCTCGATCCAGCGCCCCGATATCTCCTTCCAGGCGTCGCGACGTTCCTTGGGACTGGTGATCGGCGTCAGCGACTGAACGTCCAGCTCGCCATCGATCTGTCTGCGAACCAAGCTGTCGACGATGACCACGTCGTGACCTTGGGCCGACAGGTGCAGAGCCGTGGGCCAGCCGACGAAACCGTCACCGCCAAGGACCGCTACTCGCATCCATCTCTCCCGCGCTTCGAACCTGCGGCCGCCTGCCGCAGCGTCGTTGAAGCGCTGCACTGCAAAAAGATCAAGCGGCGGCTGCGTGGCAGGCGCGTCGGGTCGCCAGCCGCGCGGGCGTGAGCCGCCTCAAAAAGTGCGGGTTGCGTGACGCGCGGCGGCTTGGTCGTCTGATCGAAACCGGGAGGGGATTTCCCATGAACGACATGCCGACAGTTCCAGTCCTGGACACCGAGCAGCAGCAGCGTCTGGTCGAGCTGAGCGCCCGCAGTGCCACGCTCATCAGCACGAGTTTCGCCCGGCACCTGGAGGAGCTCTTCGGCGACGATTTCCAGATGATCAACACGAGAGATGTTGCCGCGAGCTTTCAGGAGTTCGGCCTGAAGCTCTTGTCGGATCCCGTGCGCCTAGCCACCGCGCAGGCGAGCCTCGTGAGCGACACGATGGCGCTCTGGCAGCGATTCTTCGAGTCCGCCACCGGCGGGGAGCTGCGTCCCCTGATCGAGCCGTCGCGTGGCGATCGTCGCTTCAAGGACCCCGCCTGGAGCGAGAACCCGGCCTACGCCTATATCGAGCAGGGCTATCTGGTCTTCGCCAACTGGCTGCAGAAGCTCGTCGACGACGCCCAAGATCTCGATCCGAAGGTGCACCAGCGGGTGCGCTTCTTCACCCGCCAATATCTCAGCGCGCTCGCGCCGTCGAACAACCCTTTCACGAACCCTGAGGTCCTGCGGCGCGCGCAGGAAACGGGCGGCAAGAGCCTGCTCGACGGCCTCGAGCATTTTCTCGACGACCTCGAACGCGGTGGCGGCCACCTGCAGATCAGCATGAGCGACGACAGCACCTTCGCGCTCGGCAAGAACCTCGCACTCACCCCCGGCAAGGTCATCTACAAGAACGATCTGATCGAGCTGATCCAATACGCGCCGAGCACACCGACGGTGCACAAGCGCCCGTTCCTGTTCATCCCGGCGTGGATCAACAAGTTCTACATCATGGATCTGCAGCCGAAGAACAGCTTCATCCGCTGGCTCGTCGGCCAGGGGCACACCGTCTTCTTGATGTCCTGGGTCAACCCAACCAAGGCGCTCGCACACAAGCGGTTCGAAGATTATCTCAGCGAAGGGCCGCTGGCGGCGATGGACATCATCGAGCAGCAGACGGGCGAGCGCGAGGTCAATCTCGCCGGCTACTGCATCGGCGGCATCCTCTTGGCGACTGGGCTCGCTTATCTGGCCGCCAAGGGCGACGACCGCGTCAAGAGCGCCACCTTCTTCGTCACGCTGTTCGACTTCTCGGAAGACGTCGGCGAACTCGGCATCTTCGTCGATGCCGGTCAGCTCGAATCGATGGAAGCGCATACGAGGGAGACCGGCTTTCTCGAAGGCCGCCACCTCGCAACGACCTTTGCGATGCTGCGCGAGAACGACCTGATCTGGTCGTTCGTCGTCAACAACTACCTCCTCGGTCGCGACCCGGCGCCTTTCGACCTCCTTTATTGGAACGCCGACCAGACGACACTGCCGGCGCAGATGCTCTCCGACTACGCCCGCGCCTTCTACCTGCAGAACGCGCTCGAACGCCCCAACACCTTCGAAGTCTTCGGCACACCGGTGGATACACGCAAGATCACGACGCCCTCCTACACGGTGGCCACCCGCGAGGATCATTTGGCGCCTTGGCGGTCATGCTATCCGGTAACCCAGCAATTTGCCGGGCCGGTCCGCTTCTGCCTTGCCGGATCCGGGCACATCGCTGGCGTGATGAACCCTGCCGGTAGCCTCAAGTACGGCTATTGGGTTAACGAGAACGAGCCGCCGGCGGAACCTGAGGCATGGTTTGCGGGCGCCGAGCATCGCGAAGGCTCTTGGTGGCTCGACTGGGCCGAATGGCTCGCTCAGTACGGCGGCGAGATGGTTGAGGCGCGCGATCCGAGTGCCGGTCCTCTGAAGCCACTCGGCGACGCGCCCGGTGAGTACGTCAAGATGCGTGCGGACCAGAAGACGTAAAAAAGAAAGGCGCCAAGAGGCGCCATGTAACAACAAGCTTAACCAGCTTAGCAGACGAGCCTAGACCGTTTCACGGCGCCAGCTCGTCTGCAAGCAGGTTTGCGTCAGTTGCTGGGGCGGACGCTGGTCAGCTCGCGCCAAGCGATCAGGCCAAACACAGCAAGCGTGCTGAGCGAGAGAAGCGGCAGAAACAGCTCGGTGTCGATCATTTCACATCTCCAGCGGAACAGGTCTGATACTTACGCGCCGGCGGTCAGTAGTCTGACCCGCGTGGCTGTCGAGGATTACGGCATGGCACCAACGTCGGATCACGTAGATCGATCTTTTTTTTGAGTTTCTTGTTAAGCTTGTAAAATGACTTGTTACTGCATTTGCAGTGCGTTCATGAGATTTACATCTTCGAAGTCCCCGACGTTTCGGATCGCTTGGACGGACGGAACGGCCGGCCGGCTTGCCGGAGCACGAGACGGTCGGCCAACGGCGCACTATGCTGGCGCCTCCGCAACCGATGACGCGAGAGCGAGGCGATGACTGAGGAGCATGGCGCGGGCAGCTTTCCGCTGCGCATCAACGGCCATCTGGCCCATGCGCAGGTCGATGACGGCGTGGGCCCGGATTGGGTCTTCGTGAACTCGCTGGGCACGGATTTCCGCGTGTGGGAACCGCTCCTGCCGGCCCTCGGGCAGCGCCGATGCATTCGCTACGACAAGCGCGGCCACGGCCTGTCGGAACTGACCCAAGGCCCCTTCACGATCCCGCAGCTCGCCGAAGACCTGGCTGGCGTGCTGGAGGAGCTCGCAAAGGGACCTGCGGTCATTGTCGGCCTCTCGATCGGCGGGATGATCGCGCAGCAGCTCTACCAAACGCGTCCCGAGCTGGTCCGTGGGCTCGTGCTGATGGACACCGCGCCCAAGATCGGCACCGACGAGGTGTGGAACGAACGCATCGCGGCGGTTCGCGAAGGCGGCATCGAGGCTCTCGCCGATGCCGTCATGGAGCGCTGGTTCGCACCCGCGACCCATCGCAGCCGAGCCGACGAAGTCGCGCGGTGGCGCACCATGCTCACACGCACGCCAGCCGAGGGTTACATCGCCTGCTCGGAAGCGATCCGCGAGGCCGATCTGACCGCGGCTGCAGCACAGATCAGCGTGCCCACACTCTGCATCGTCGGCGCGCATGACGGCTCGACCCCGCCAGACGTCGTCGAGGCGATGGCCAAGCTCATCCCGGGTGCCAGCTTCGAGGTTGTTGCCGACGCTGGGCACCTACCGGCCGTCGAGCAGCCGCGCGCGGTCGCCCAACTCCTCGAACGCTTCGCCCGAAACCACGACCTCAGCTAAGCGCGAGCCGAACTCGAGCCGCCCGGTACTCGCGCTCGAGCCGTGCGATCAGCTCGGCAGCCGGCAGGACCTCGCGCACGGCGGCGATGCCCTGCCCGGCGCTCCAGATGTCCCGCCAGGCCTTGGGCTTCGACGAATTGGAGTTGGAACCGAAGTCCATGCGGCCGGGCTCGCTCTCGGGCAGATCGTCGGGATCGAAACCGACCGCGCGCACGGACGGACGCAGGTAGTTGCCGAGGACGCCCGAGAAGCTGCTCGTGTAGACGATGTCCGCGGCGGCCCCCTCGACGATCATCGCCTTGTAGGCGTCCGCCGCGTTGGCCTCCTCGGTGGCGATGAAGGCCGAGCCGACATAGGCAAGGTCGGCACCCATCGCCTGACTTGCGAGGATGGCGTCACCCCGCGCGATAGAGCCCGAAAGCACCAGGGGCCCGTCGAACCAGGCGCGGATCTCCTGCACGAGCGCGAAGGGCGAGAGCGTCCCGGCGTGGCCGCCAGCACCGGCAGCGACGGCGATGAGCCCGTCGGCGCCCTTCTCGACCGCCTTCCGCGCGAAGCCGTCATTGATGACGTCGTGGAGCACCACGGCACCCACCGCGTGCGCCGCCTCGAACACCTCGGGCCGTGCGCCCAGGGAGGTGATCCAGACGGGCACCCGAAACCGCTGAAGGATCTCGACGTCGCGCTCCAGGCGGGCGTTCGAGCGGTGGACGATGAGGTTGACGGCATAGGGTGCGGCGGGGCGCTCGGGGTATGCCTCGTCGTGCCGCGCCAGGGCGTCTTGAATGGTCTGGAGCCAGCGTTCGAGCGCCGGAAGCTCACCCGGCGCCTCGCGCGCGTTGAGCGAGGGGAAGCTGCCGACAACGCCGGCGGTGCACTGGGCGATCACCAGCTCCGGGCTCGACACGATGAACATCGGCGCGCCGATCATCGGCAGTCGCAGACGCCTGAGCGGTTCCGGCAATGCCATCGTCGAACCCTTCCGCCGCATGACCGGGACAGCGAGCGTTGCCGCACGCACTGCGATCCACGAAGGCCCTACCCTCGAGCGCGTCAAGCCTCATGGAGACCGTCTCGGAAGCAAGAGGCCGTCAGGTCCGGGCGGCAGCGACCCGAGACGCTGACGTCGTCGGCAAGGCCAGAGCGCACGCCCAGCTCGTGAGCAGGAAGAGGCTCGACAGCGCGAGGCAGCCGACGATCCCGAACGCCTGATAGCTCCAGCCGGAGAGCAGGCAGCCGACCAAGCGGCCCACGGCATTGGCCATGTAGTAGAAGCCCACGTCCATGGCGACGTCCTCGGCCTTGGCGTAGGCCAGGATCAAATAGGAGTGCAGCGACGAGTTGACGGCAAAAACGGCGCCGAAGAGGCCGAGGCCCAAGACGATCACGACGCCCGGGCCGACGGCAACCAAGCCGGTCGCAGCGCTGCCACCGTGCGTCGTGAGAGCATCGAGCGGGAGGATCGCAGCGAGACCCAACGCCACGAGGAGCGGCGTCGCCGCAAGCACCAGGACCCATGCCCGTGCGGCCCTCACCTCCGAAGCGAGCCCATCAGTCGAGCTCTCGATGAAGCGCGGTGCCAATGCCTGCACGAAGCCGTAGCCAATGACCCAGAGCGCCAGGAAGGTCGAGACCTGGACGAAGGACCAGCCGGCGACCTCGTAGAGAAAAATGGGCACGCCGACGACGAACCAGATGTCCCGCGCGCCAAAGAGAAAGACCCGCGCTGCCGAAAGCCGATTGATCGCCGGCGCCTTGGCCAGGATGCGGGTGATGGGCGTCTTCGCCTTGGCGCGGCCCATCCCCCCCGGCAGCGTCATGGCGGTCAGCAGGAGGATCGTTGCGAGGCATGCGGCGAGCAGGAGCAAGCCGCCGCTGAAGCCCAGCGTCGCTAAGAGGAGACCACCGACGAAGAAGCCCACACCCTTCATCGCGTTCTTAGAGCCGGTGAGGATTGCGACCCACTTGAAGAGGCCGCCCTTTTGACCTTCGGGCACGACCAGCCTGATCGCGCTCTTCGAACTCATCTTGGTGAGGTCCTTGGCAACACCCGCGACGCCCTGGATGAGCACGGCATAGGCGACTGACCAAGCCAACGGCCAGGCCGGGTCGAGTGCAGCCAGGGCAAGGAGTGCCGCAACCTGCAACGTCAGACCGCCATAGAGCGTCGTGTTGAGCCCGAAGCGCGCGGCAATCCAGCCGCCCAGCAGGTTCGTCACCACGCCCATCAGCTCGTAGAGCACGAACAGGAAGGCGATCTGAAAGGGTGTGAAGCCGAGCGTGTAGAAGTGCAGCAGCACGAGCATGTGCAGCGCGCCATCGGTGATCGTCTGGCCCCAATAGGCACCCGTGACGATCGCGTAGGCGCGCACGTTCACGAGCTGGCCCCCAGGGCCGCAGCCACCTTCGCGGTCAACTCGACGAGCCGGCAGCTGTAGCCCATCTCGTTGTCGTACCAGGCGAAGACTTTCACCGACGTGCCGTCGACCACCATCGTCGAGGGCGCATCGACGATCGCGGAACGCGTATCACTGCGGTAGTCGACCGAGACGAGCGGACGCCACTCGACGCCGAGGATGCCCTCGAGGGCTCCGTTCGCCGCGTCCTCGAGGGTGGCATTGACCTCCTCGACGCTCGTCGGCCGCGCGACTTCGAAGACGCAGTCGGTGAGGCTCGCGTTGACCAGCGGCACCCGTACCGCATGGCCGTTCAGTTTGCCTTGCAGGTCGGGATAGATGAGGCCGATGGCCGTGGCCGAGCCGGTCGTCGTGGGGATCAGTGAGGTGAGCGCGGAGCGGGCGCGGCGCAGGTCCTTGTGCGGCGCGTCGACGACGACCTGCGTGTTGGTGACGTCGTGCAGCGTGGTAATCACGCCGTGGCGGATGCCGAGGCCCTCGTGGACGGCTTTCACGACGGGCGCCAGGCAGTTGGTGGTGCATGAGGCGGCGGTGACGATTGGGTGCGCCTTCGGATCGTAGAGGTGGTCGTTGACACCCATGACGATGTTGAGCGGACCGTCCTTCACGGGCGCTGCGACAACGACCGCCTTGGCGCCAGCTTCCAAATGGGCCGCGACTTGGGCCTCTTTCACGAACTTGCCGCAACTCTCGATGACGATGTCGACACCGAGGTCGGCCCACGGGATCTCGCCGGGCATCGTGTACTCGGTGAAGCCGATCCGCCGATCCGCCACGCGCAGCGCGCCACCGTCGACGCCGATGTGTTCCCGCCAGCGGCCATGAACGCTGTCGAACTCGAGCAGATGGGCCGCCGTCTCGACACCGCCCTTGACCTCGTTGACGTGGACGATGTCGAGGATGGCGCCGTCGCGCGCCAGGCCCGACAGCGCTGCCCGGCAGGCGAGCCGGCCGATACGCCCGAAACCGTTGATGCCGACGCGCACGGAATACCTCACGCGTCGGCCGGCGTGTCGTCGCGGACGCGCCCGATCTCGTCGAGCCGCTTCTGCAGGGACAGCCTGCTCAGGGAATTGAACGGCAGCGCAGTGAAGATTTTGATGCGGTTGTCGAGGTACGTGTAGACGCGCGCGAAGTACTGGCGCGTATGCTCTTCATCACCGACAAAGGCGGCAGGGTCTTCGATGCCCCAATGCGCACTCATCGGCTGGCCCGGCCAGACCGGGCACACCTCTTGTGCGGCGCGGTCACAGACCGTGAAGACGAAGTCGAGCTCTGGCGCATCGGGGCCGCTGAACGCGTCCCAGCTCTTCGAGTTGAAGCGACTAGGGTCGAAGTTCATTCGTTTCAGGACTTGGCGGGTCATGGGGTGGACTTCACCCCGCGGATGGCTGCCGGCTGAGTAGGCCTTGAACCTGCCCACGCCCCAGCGGCTCAGCGAGGCTTCGGCCATGATGCTGCGGGCGGAGTTCCCCGTGCAGAGGAACAGGACATTGAAGTGACGCTCAGCCATCGAGGTCTCCCGCGCGGTCGGTGGTCGGGATGGTGTGAGCAGGACCGCAGCTCGTCGGCTCATCAGCCGCTTCGTAGCCGCACAGCTCGGGCCTGCCCCCGCAGCAGTCCTGCGTCAGGAACGTGATGAGCTCGCGGGTGCCGTCCGTGTCGACGGCGTAGAAGATGTTGCGCTGGACCCGCCAGGAGCGCAGCAGGCTGGCCCGCTCCAAGGTCGCGAGGTGCGAGGAGAGGCTTGAGGCCGGCAGACCAAGGCGCTGCCCGATCTCGCCAGCGGTGAGCCCGCTCGGCCCCTCTTCCATGAGCATGCGAAAGACAGCGAGGCGATGCTCCTGGCCGAGGGCGGCGAAGGCGGCGACGGCGCCCCTCGACTGCATGATCAACGCTCCGCCGGCATGGGCTGACCAGCGTCTGCCGCGTCGCGCGCGTACCATCCTTTGGACGCGTTCACGACCGCGACGAGCGAGAGCATCACCGGCACCTCGACCAAGACACCCACGACGGTCGCCAGTGCTGCACCACTGTCCAAACCGAACAGGACGATGGCCGTCGCCACGGCGAGTTCGAAGAAGTTCGACGCGCCGATCAGCGTCGAGGGGCCGGCGACGTCGTGGGGAACGCCCAACTGCCGGTTGAGCAGATAGCCAACGGCGGCGGTGATGTAGCCCTGCAGAAGGATTGGTACGGCGAGGAGCGCAATGACGAAGGGTTGCGCCACGATCTGCCCGCCCTGGAAGGCGAAGAGCAGCACGAGCGTGGCGAGCAAGGCCGCGAGCGACAGGGGCTCGATGCGGCGGAGCAGGCCAGCCAACCCGGCCTCGCCGCCTCTCGACAGCGCACGGCGGCGCCATAGCTGCGCAACAGCGAATGGGATCAGGATGTAGATGACAACCGAAAGCGCGAGGGTCTCCCATGGCACGGTGATGGCCGAGAGACCGAGCAGCAGCGCCACAATCGGCGCGAACGCCACGATCATGACGGCGTCGTTGAGCGCAACCTGGCTCAGCGTGAAGTGTGGCTCGCCACGGGTCAGGTGGCCCCAGACGAACACCATCGCGGTGCAAGGAGCGGCACCGAGGATGATCAGCCCCGCTATATAACTCTCGATCTCCGCGCTGGGCAGCAGCGGGCGGAAGAGCCACCCGATAAAGAGCCACCCGAGCGCAGCCATGAGAAAGGGCTTGAAGGCCCAGTTCACGGCGAGGGTGACACCGATGCCCCGCCAGTGCTGACCGACCTGCCTGAGCGCGCCCATATCGATCTTGAGCAGCATCGGCACGATCATGGCCCAGATCAGCACGGCCACGGGCAGGTTCACCTTGGCGATCTCGACCGATGCGAGCACCTCGAAGGCCACGGGGAAGCGATCCCCGAGCGCGATGCCAACGACGATGCACAAGCCGACCCAGAGGGTCAGATAGCGGGCAAAAAAGCCGAGTTTGGTCGAGCCGTCAGACAACGCGCAACTCCCCGTTCCGGCGAGTCTATACTATGTTTCGGGGAAGGTCGAAATATCGAAATGATTATTCTTACGGGGAACGCCGATAGCGCCGATCAGACGCGCGGCGCCATATGCCTTTGCAAGGACGAGTCCACTCTGGGCCGATGAAGTAGACCAAGCGCCGACCTATCCAACCGCGGCAGCGCACCCAGTCGGCTTGGTCAAGAACCCGTTTGGAGGCGCGCGACGCTGGCAACCTCGGGCCTCACCCCCGCAGGCGCACGCAGAATGGGCGGGAACGGGCTCGGCCGGAGCCGCGCGACGTCGGCGCGCTCCAGACCGATGTCGCGCAGCAAGAAGTCGTCGAGCTCGCGGAGCTCGCGCCATTCCCGCCATCGCCGACGCCAATCTCGAAGCTCTTGCCAGAGGCGTGCGCGATGGAGCGTCGGGCGGGAGAGCGGCCAGCAGCGGTCACTGCCGACGAGGCCGAGACACCCGACACAACAGGTCGAGGCCGTCATGCGACGGCACCGAATAGGAGCCCGGCAGCGATCGCGCCCGTGAAGGCGAACGCGAGATAGACTAGAAACACGGGCCAGCGCACGAGCGCCCAGACAGCGATGGCGGCGGGAATCGAGGTGACGCCGCCCGCGACCAGGAAGGCCATGCCCGCGCCCGGCGCCATGCCCTGCTCGATGAGTTGCGCCACCAGCGGCAGTGCCGCATAGCCGTTGAGGTATGCGGGCACGCCCACAATCGTCGCCAGCAGCACCGGCAGCATGCCCTCGCCGCCGACCGCGCGCACGACGAGGTCGGGCGGCAGGTAGGCGACCATCAGACTCTCGAGGAAGAAGGCGAGCGTCAGCCACTTGCCGAGGAACAGCGTGTTCCGCCGCGCGTCGGTTAGAAGCACCGCCAACCGGCCGTCCTCTCGCCAGAACCGCCAAGTCACCTCCTTGGGCGAACGCATGACGGCGCCGCCGCAGCCGCCATTGCCAACCTCCGGGCGGATCGCGTCAGCGAAGTACCCGCGCGCGGTCAGTGCCCAGGTGCCGAACCCACCCAAGAGACCCACGACGATCGCGGCAACGGTCTTGGCGAGCGCAAACTCGGTGCCGAGCGTGCCGGTCGTCAGGACGAACATCGACGGGTCCATCAGCGGCGAGGCGAGCCAGAACGCCATCACCGTGGCGAGCGGCACGCCCATCGCCAAGAGCGCCGCGATCAGCGGGATCACGCCGCAGGAGCAGAACGGGGACAGAGCGCCGACCAGCGCCGCGGCTAGGATCATCGGCGCCATGCGGCCCTGAAACGCGCGCGCAATGAGATGATCGGCCCGGCTCGCCTTGGCGTAAGCGGCAATGCCGATCGACGCGAAGAGATAGGGTGCGATGCCAAGGAGCGCCGACGCGACGAAACCGACGCTGGCGAGCGCTTGATGCGGGACGATCAGCGCCAGCCCGGTGAGCCCGAGCGCCAGGACGAGCCAGACGGCGTCGGGTCGGGCCCCCCGCCAGGACGGCCATGCGACGGTCAGGCCGGCGACCGTCATCGCTCGGTTCCCCTGCGCGTGCTTGCGAAACGGTGCTTGCCGAAGTCATGCCGCATCGTTCGTCTCCGCGAGTTGCACGCCTGTGCAGCAGGCCTCGGTGAGGAAGCGCAAGAGATCGTTCATGGCGCCGAAATGGGCCCGGCAGATCACCTCGCGGCCGCGGCGCTCCTGGAGCACGAGACCGGCGCGGACGAGTGCGGCGACGTGGTGCGACAGCGTCGACGCCGGCACTTCCAGGTGCCGCTGCACATCACCCACGGTGAGCCCGTCCTGGCCCGCGCGCACGAGCAGCCGAAAGAGCCTGAGGCGCATCGGGTTGCCCAAGGCCGCGAGAGCTTCACTGGCCGTCCCCTCCGTCATCTCGTCGCTCATAGCGCTGCCCTCCGTCGCATTCGGACAACAAAACTATAAAACTAGAATTATCGAAGAGTCAACCGGGCTGGTGGAGCCTGTTCACCCCATCTGCTCAGAAACCGAAGCCTAGAACGAACCAGTGCAGTAGTGCTGGAGCGCGGCAGCCACGGCCTCGGCGACCTGTCGATGCGTGCGCGGGTCGCGCAGCATCAGCTCCTCTTCGGGGTGCTTGATCACGCCGACCTCGAAGAGCACGGCGGGCATCGACGCGTTGCGTAGGACGTAGAGACCATCGAAGCGGTAGATACCGAGCGCGGCGTCGACCAGCGGCCGGTTCTCACCGGGTATCGGCTCCGCATGATGCAGAGTCGGTCCGAACCCTTGCTCCTGCAGCGCGTAGGCGAGGCTCCTGGCGAATTCGACCGACGCCGGGGCATCGGCGTTGTCGTCACTCACGAACAGGCTATAGCCCGCCGCATATCGCGACATCTCAAGCGGCCTGTCGGCGCCCTCCGGCCGCCATTCCTCGAGAAACCGCGGCTGCAGCGAATCGTGGTGAATGCTCAAGAAGAGATCAGCGTCGTGTTCAGCGGCGGCCGCGACCCTTTCCGACAGCGAGGGTGCTGCGTCTGGGGCGTGCAGCACACTGGCGACACCCGGCGACCGCCCTTCGAGCAGCGTGGCGATAGCCGAGGCGACATCGACGTTGAATGCGTGTTCAGGCCGTCCGCGCGCTGAGACCGCGCCCGGTGCGTCGGGCGTGTGCCCGATGTCGATGGCGAGGCGCACCTGCTCCGGATCGCACCGCACCGTTGCAGCTTCGGCCACGGGGCCGAAGGGGGGCAGCCCGGCCGCCGCAATGCAGACGATCCCGATCGATCGGAGAAGCGCAAGAAGAAGAAAGATGGTCAGCCTCTCAGGCTCCAGGAGAGGGCGTAGCGCCGCCCCGCTCCGGAATAGACGCGGGGCGGCACGCCAACAAGAACGCGAGAACCCGCCGCGCCCCGACGGCAAGCCATCACATCAAGATCTTGATGTCCGAACGCGCGCGCGTCACATGCTGTCGCGACCGACCGTTATCTCCGGAGGCCCTCCAGCGTCATGAGCGAGCACTTGTCCACCGACGTCGTCATCGTCGGCGCCGGCCCCGTAGGTATCTTCGCCGTGTTCGAGCTGGGCCTCTTGGACCTCAACACGGTGGTCATCGACAGCCTCGCCAAACCCGGCGGGCAATGCTCGGAACTCTACCCCGAGAAGCCCATCTACGACATTCCGGGCCTGCCGGTGGTGAGCGGCCAAGAGCTGACTGACCGGCTTCTAGAGCAGGCGGCGCCCTTCGAGCCCGTCTATCGTCTCGGCCAGCGGGTCTTGACGCTCGAGCGGAAGAGTGATGGGCGCTTCGAGGTCACTACGGACGACGGTCTCGTGGTCGATGCAGCGGCAGTCTTCATCGCGGCCGGCTGCGGCAGCTTCGTCCCCAGGAAGCCCAAGATCGAAGGGATCGCCGAACTCGAGGGTACGTCGGTCTTCTACGCGATCCGCAAGAAGGCCGAGTTCGAGGACCGCCACATCACCGTCGTCGGCGGCGGCGACAGCGCAATCGACTGGGTGCTGAGCCTCTTGGACAGCGCCAAGAGCCTGACCCTCGTCCACCGGCGCGACAGGTTCCGAGCGGCGCCGGCCTCGGTCGCCGAAGTGATGGCCGCCGTCGATGCCGGCCGCATGCGCTTCGTCCTGGGTGAGATCGATCACTTGGAGGCCGACGACGGCCAACTTTCGACGGTGCATCTGAAGACACCGGATGGCCCGGAGGCCGTCGCGTGCGAGCGGCTGCTGCCGTTCTTCGGCCTCGACATGCGCTTGGGCCCGATCCTCGACTGGCAGCTCGACTTCGAGAACAACAAGCTGATCAAGGTTGACACCGAGAAGTTCGAGACGTCGACGCCGGGGGTCTTCGCTATCGGCGATATCAACCACTACCCCGGCAAGCTCAAGCTGATCCTGTCCGGCTTCCACGAAGCGGCACTTGCCGCGCGCGGCGCGTTCCCGCTCGCACGGCCCGGCGACAAGCTCCGGTTTCAGTACACCACCTCGTCGAGCGAGCTTCAGCGCCGCCTCAAGGTCGCTTGAGGCCGTCGCACCGCCAAAGTCCGAAGGCGTCTCCACGCATCCTCCGACGGCTGGCTCGAGCTTGCCGATGCGCTCGCCGCCGTGGCGGGTGATCGTCGGCCTGTGGGCCTCCGCCGTCGGTCGACCATCCTTCATTACCTAGACTTGAATTGTTAATGATAAAAACTTCTCTGATTGGCTGCCGATCTTAGTTTCATTTGACACATTATTGAAAAAGCAATAAATGACGCGGCAATCCTAGCGATTGCTCTAAGGCTAAACCGCCGCGGAGCTGCCACCTGTGCCGTGAGAGGGCGAACTGTTGGATCGTGAGAGAACGCTGACCACTTGGGCACCACCTTTCCTCAGCGTACTGCGCATTGTCGCGGGCCTGATTTTCCTGGCGCACGGCACGCAGAAGATGCTCGGTTTTCCCGCCACGGAGCGTGTCGTCGAGTTTCTCTCGCTGTCGTGGATCGCGGGCGCCATCGAGTTGGTTTGCGGCGCGGCGCTGGTTCTTGGCTTCCAGACACGGGCCGCAGCCTTCTTGTCATCCGGGCTCATGGCGTTCGCCTACTGGATCGCGCATGCGCCGCGGGACTTCTTTCCCGTCAACAACGGTGGCGATGCGGCGATCCTCTACTGTTTCGTCTTTCTCTACATCGTCTTCGCCGGACCGGGGCCTTGGAGCGTCGATGCGGCGTTCCAGCGAAAGAGCGGTGGTTCGCACGCTCCTTGAGCGCTGAGCGCTGCCAACAGGAGTACGGGGGGTGCCGCATCGAGCTGCTGCGGATGCTGACGGCATCTCACTTGAAAGAGGGCAACCCGCGTCCAACTTCCCCCAGTAGTTGAACTGCAGCTTCTGATTGCAAGTGCGGTCCATCCTAATGCTTGAAGCTTTGCCTCACGTGCTGCTACACTCCATAGTTGTTATACGGCAGGAGTCGCAGCAGGACCCTTACATTTCTCGACAAAAGAGCAAGGAAAAAGACGCACTCCAGAAGATAGGAGCTATGCGGCTCTGTTTGTCGAAGGTTTTTATTTACAATACTCGATTGGGAGGCAAATAGTTTGACAATGCTGAATCCTGTCTCTATCACGTGGGCGTACGTATCGAGAGCGGTGTTGATCGCCTTGGCAGTTTTGCTGTCGGCAAGCTGGACAGATGATCCAACCTACGCACAGGCCGGCGTATCCAGCGCAACAACAAATGCAACAATCCAAGGTTCGAAGGTAGCGGATACCTGGCCCGAAGCTGACCAATATACGACCATTGTTAGAATCGATGGAAGCGAGCCGAGAGACGCGGCTTATGACCAACCGATTGATGTATCACCAGGCCAACACACGATTGTGGTGCAGTTCACTCACGGAAAGCGTCGTGCAGGTCTACAAACAACTATGAATTTCGAAGCAGGCAAATCTTATGTCGCGAAAGCAAAGGAGGTCGGTTCCAGTTGGCTAGAACTAGGTAAAGTCGATATCTTAATTGAAGAGAAAGGCTCTTCCAAAGTTGTTGTGGAAGGCACCGCAAGCGTGGACTACCGCATACCGGTCAGGACTCCGATAAATTAGGATTTGAGGCGTCACTAGCCGTCTGCCGACAAGGAATGGTGGCCGCTGCGGGAGTCGAACCCGCACGGGGTTGCCCCCTAAGGATTTTACGTACCACTTCGGCTTTCGCCGCCCCGGCGAACCGGGTTCGTGGTCTGGACTGTCCCTTCGCCCTATCGCCACGAGTGGCGACTTAGGCGGGCGCCTACCAGTCTCTACACCTTCCCCGCAACGCCGCGCGCATTGCGAGGCTTGGCTCGGGATCGGCAGTCAAGCGTTCCCCGAATTTGACGCCTTTGTTACCCGACCGTTTCCAGCCGGGAGACCCAAAACGCCGAGTCCTTTGTGTCTACCGTTCCACCAAGCGGCCACTCGGCTGCGGTCTAGGCCCAGCCGACCATCGCTGTAAAGCAGGGCGATGGGCGGGTTGCCTGGACGTTCCGCTCGCTTGTGACCGATACGACCTTGGGTTTCATTTTGTACACGCCGC
Source organism: Geminicoccaceae bacterium (assembly GCA_028279345.1). Taxonomy (GTDB): domain Bacteria; phylum Pseudomonadota; class Alphaproteobacteria; order Geminicoccales; family Geminicoccaceae; genus JAAAPF01. Next base: position 41,533 of record JANQNY010000033.1, on the reverse strand, counting down.
GGTAATAGTGCGGGAGGGTGAATTGACCGAGCGCGACCCACAGATTCTGGTCGACGCTATCGGGCGTGCGGCAACCGACGTCGGTCGGTCGTCTGCGTTGCTATTGACCGTCTGCCTCATTTTCCTCGCGACGATCATCGAGACGTCGCATCAGGACATCTTTCTGAATACCAGCAAGCCGCTGCCACAGATCGGCACGCGCCTGCCGCTTGTCGGCATCTTCGTGGTCGTTCCCCTCGCCATAGCACTCCTGCACGGCGCGGCGCTGCTCCAGGTGCGCAACCTCCTCCTGCGCGTGCACGAGCTATTGGCGCTCGTCCGCGACCGGCCCGAACGCGACACCATCATGGATCAGCTCCCGACCGCACTGGTCGTGCAGTGGGCCGTCGCTGGCGTACAGCGGCGGGACCGGTCATCCCATCTGTTGTCGCTCTTGGTCGCCTTCACGCTGGTGGGCGTCCCCCTTGGCACGCTCCTCCTGGCGCAACTCCGCTTTCTCCCGTTCCACGACCCGTTGGTCACCTGGCTCCACCGCGGCCTCATCCTCATCGATGTGGTGACCATCTGGGCAATGCTCCACGTCGCCTGGCGGGGCGCCGCGCCGGCCGCGCCCATCGACCATCGGCTGCAACCGACCCGAACCTGGTCGCTTCTCAACGGGTGTTTTGCGGGCGTGGTGTTGGCCGTGGCGTTCGTCGTCGCCACCTTGCCCGACGAGCATCTGGAGCGGGCCCTCGTGAGCGCGTCGGCGGCCACCGTGACGAGGCTGGACAACGCTCTTGCCGGAGGGCCGCCACCCGCCGAAGGCGCCGCGCTGGTCGCAGAGGATATCACGCCATCGGCTTCCGACACGCCCGCCTGCAGCGGCTGGACGTTGAACCCGCTGCGGCTGTTCGCCGTGACGAGCGTCGGTGAGGCAAAGCCCCGCCACATGCTGTGCATCACCTATCTCGTCGCGGAGCATCCCGACCGCAGCCTGCTGTTTGCGCGGCGCAACCTGGTGCTGCGCGAGGCCGCCATCGCCATCAGCACACCGTCGCCGGAACTCATCAAGCAGGTGGGCGAAGCGGAGGCCTGGCGGCTGATGGCGGCAGCCATCCAGGTCGCCGGACGCGACCTGCGCTATGCGGACCTCACGGGCACGCATCTGCCGGGCGTCAACCTGCGAGGCGCCGATCTGCGCGGCGCGAAGCTCGTCTACACGCGCCTCGCTTTCGCCGAACTGGGCGACTACCACGCCGGGGAGATGCGCGGCTGCCCGAGCGAGGTCAGCTCGACGTGGAAGGGCGTCACGCTCTGCAATACCCGCCTCGAGGGCGCCGACCTGTCCAATGCCGATCTCCGCGGCGCCTTCCTCTTCAAGGCGGAGCTCGACGGCGCCAAGCTGCACCAAGCGAAGATCCTCGAGACGGCCTTCACCTTTGCCGACCTCGACGGGGTCGATCTGAGCACGCACAACCTCACCGGCGCCGACCTCTTCGGTGCGAGGTTCACGCGCAGCAAGCTCGTCGACACCGACCTGCGCGGCGCCAATCTCCGGAGTGCCGTCTTCATCGACAGCGACCTCGCGCGGGCGCGCCTCGACGGGGCCGATCTCCGAAACGCCCGCTTCGTCGTCGGGGTCGACGACGAAGGTCGGGTGAACGGCGTCGACGGTCTCTCGCTTGCTGGTGCCGACCTCCGTGACGCCACGCTCGTTCGGGTCGACCAAGGCTGGCTCACCGAGATATCGGCGCTTACCGCCTTGGGCTCGTCGACGTTCTGGCGCGAGCTCGAAGGCGTCGTCGGCGAAGGCGCTACGTCCATGCCCGTAGACGTCGCCCTTCTCGACCTCTCCGGCCAGGACCCCCGGGTCCGCCAGCAGGTGTCCCTGGCGGTACGGGGCCCGGACAAGATCCTGGAAACCCTGGCCTGGATCAAGCACAACGCCACCGGCCCCGACGTCTTCGCCCACGAGAAGCTCTACGCGAGCCTGAGCAGGCTCGCCTGCTCCGCAAGCCGCGACGGCATCACGACGGGTATTGCGCGCCGGATCGCCGCAGCGGCGGGACGTCAGGTGCCCCGCGACCAGTTCGGTGTCTGGCTCTTCGAGGTCGAGGTCGCCCGACGCCTGCAGCAGCAGGACTGCGCCGGCGCCGACGCGCTCGGCGACGCCATGCTCTGCGACCTGCGACTTGTTGAGCACACGTGGGAACAGCAGCGCGGCACGCCGTTGGCCGAGCTCGCCAATCGCCGGCTGCCGACCCAGCCCTGCGTCGTCCCGCGCTGAGAGGCCGTTGAGCGCCTAAGGTCCGGGTTTGCGCCGGCGACCGAGGGCTGCCTTCTCGGCCGACGATGAGCGAGAGGAGAGGCGGGTGAGCTGGCACGATTGTAGCGAGGCGGAGTGCCGGTTCACCGCCGCGGACATCGACCCGATCGAGACCGTGGTCCTACCGCACGCCCACGACATCGGCGGCTTCCAGGTACGCCGCGCGCTGCCGTCCCGCGAGCGGCGGCTGGTGGGACCCTTCGTCTTCTTCGACCAGATGGGGCCGAACGAGTTCTTGCTCGGCCAGGGCCTCGATGTCCGGCCGCATCCGCATATCGGCCTTTCGACGGTCACCTACCTGTTCCGCGGCGAGATCATGCATCGAGACAGCCTCGGCACGTCGGTCCCCATCCGTCCGGGCGCGGTCAACTGGATGACCGCTGGCCGCGGCATCAGCCACTCCGAGCGCACGCCGGTGGAAGAACGCGGCCGGGGCGCTGCGCTCTTCGGCATCCAGGCATGGGTGGCATTGCCCAAGTCCCACGAGGAGACGGCACCCGCGTTCGCGCATCACGCCGATGGCACGATGCCGGTGATCGAGGACCGGGGCCTACGCGCGCAGGTCATCGCCGGCACGCTCTGGGGTGCCACGTCGCCCGTGCCTACCTTCACCGACATGATCTACGCCGACGTGGCGATGGACCCAGGCGCGCGGCTCCCGGTGGATGAAGGTCACCCAGAACGCGCGATCTATGTGGCCGAAGGAGCGGTCCGCATCGCGGGCGTGCATCACGACGCCGGTCAACTCCTAGTGTTCCGGCCCGGCGACGCGCTCACCGTCGAGGCGTTGAGCACGAGCCGGCTCATGCTGCTCGGCGGTGAGCCGATGGACGGCCCCCGATATCTCTGGTGGAACTTCGTTTCGTCGTCGAAGGAGCGCATCGAGCAAGCCAAGGCGGACTGGAAAGCGGGGAACTTCGCCGACGTGCATGGCGATGCCGAGTTCACCCCGCTGCCCTCATGGCGCGGCCCTTGAGGATCGGCGACGCCGATCAGGCACGAGCCCGCGTGATGCCACAGCAGGCGCGGCTGGTACGACCTGATGTGCGCTTCGGTGCGAGCTTTGTCGACGCTCTGCGTGAAGGCTTCCGTCGCGGCAACCGGCGCCAGCTGAGCGCGCGCGAGATCTCTGCCGTTGTCCGCGACCTGGACGGCTTTCTCGCCGAGCGGGTCGCCCAGACCGGCGACATCGTCCTCCCCAACGGCCGGAGCGTTCCGGCCGTGCCCTTCTCGCTCTACTGGCTCGTCGCCGGCGAGACGTTCGTCGGCGAGCTCAGCTTTCGCCATGTACTGAACGACTATCTGCGGCAGTCAGGCGGCCACATGGGCTATGGCATCAGGCCACGTCTGCAGGGCCTGGGCTTCGGCAAGCGCCTCCTCGCCCTCGGCAAGACGGAGGCAAGGTCGCTGGGCCTGGAGCAGCTTCTGCTCACCTGCCATGATGACAACCCTGCATCAGCCGCCGTGATCGAGGCCAATGGTGGGGTCCACGAGAACACGGTGGACGACATCTTCGGCGGTGGCCCGCTCCGCCGGTACTGGATCGCGCTCTGAGCTCAGAGTGGTCCTTCTCGAGCCCAACCCTAGCCGTCCGGGAGCACGCGACCGCCGTCGAGCGGTGCCGCGAGCAGCCAGCTGCGCCGGGAATCGGTCCGGACGGCGACAACGACGGCGGCGATGCGCGGGCCGCGCTCGGATGGCACCAAGAGCGGCGCGCCAGAATTCCCCTGCTCGCCAGGACAACTCGTCTGCCAGAGACGACCGAGCTTGAAGCGAAGCCGGCAGCCATGGTCGACGGTCACCCGATGTGGGCGGCTCCGTCCATAGCGGACCGTCGATAGCGGCTCGGCGTAGCCGGTGCGCCCGGGGTGCAGTTCCAACGGCGTGGCGCCCAGCGGCTCGGCAAATTCGAGCACGGCGAGGTCGCGCTCGAGAACGCTGAGCCGGTCGGCCTGCAGCGGTAGGTAGCCCTCGACGAACCGCACCGCCCGCGGCGTCAGCCGGCGCACCACCTCGCGACCACGCAACCCCACCTGAAAGACGATGTTGCTCAACGGTATCACCCGAGCGGTGTCGGGCTCGAACAAGCAATGGGCGGCGGTGAGCACCGAGCGCTCGGCGATCACCGTGCCCGTACAGAAGCGCTTGCCGGCGATGTCGAGCCGACCGACCGCAGCCCAGGGATTGGGCAGAAGTCCCAGCGCCGGCATCGGGATCGCCAAGACCAAGAGCACCGAGAGCAGGACGAGGCCGGCGCGCCTCACCGCTGCAGCACCGGGGCTGACGGCGCGCCAGGAACGACCTCGCGGTAGACGTCGAGCGTCGAGGCGACCATGCGCTCCAGCGCGAACCGTTCGGCGACGAAGCTGCGCGCGCGAACCGCCGTGCGCGCTCGCACCTCCGCGGGCATAGCTAGGGCCAGCGTCAGCGCCTCGGCGAGTTGCTCGGTGTCGCCCGGCTCGACGAGCCAGCCCGTCGCCGCCGGCATGATCGTCTCGGGCAGGCCGCCGATGCTGTGGACGACCACGGGCTTCCCCATCGCCTGGGCTTCGATCGAAACGCGACCGAACGCCTCCGGCGTCTCGATCGACGGTACTGCCACGACGTCGGCGAGGCTGAGGGCCGCCGGCATGTCGTCGCACTGGCCCGTCATCAGCACCTGCCGGTCCAGCCGCGCGGTGCGCGCGAACAGGTCGACCTGCTTCTTGTAGCTCTCACCCGCTTCGGCGGGGCCCACCATGACGCAGATGACATCGTCCCGCCCGAGCCGCTTCAGCGCGCGCAAGAGTTCCAAGTGCCCCTTCCGCCGCGTGACACGGCCGGGAAGCATGACGATCGACTGGCCCGGCGCAAGGTCCCAGCGCGCGCGAAGCGCCGCCCGGCGGTCGTCGTCGACCATTGCCGGATCGAACAGCTCGAGGTCGACCGCGCGGGGGATCACGCGCACCCGCTCCGGCGCTACGGCGTAGTGGCTCTGGACGTGCCCGGCGACGTAGTCGGAGATCGCGATTACACGGTCGCCCTTGGTCATCACCGCATTGTAGCGCTGCTTCACCGCCTGCTCGTAGCCCGAGTAGATGGAGTGGAAGGTGGTGACGAACGGGACCTGGGCGCGGCGCGCGGCGCGCAGAGCACTCCAGGCCGGCGCGCGTGAGCGGGCGTGGACGACGTCGATGCGCTCGGCGCGGACGATCTCCTCGAGCCGCTTGGCGTTCTGCCAGATCACCATGGGATTCTTCGAGGCGAGCGGCAGCTCGACGTATCGAACGCCCGCTGCCTCGAGTTCCGGCACGAGGCGACCCGGTTCGGCCGCTACGAACGATCGCCAGCCCGCGGCCTTGAGACCCAGGGCGATCTCCACGGTGCCGCGCTCGACACCGCCGCTCTCCAAGCGCGGCAGCACCTGCAGCACGGCGGTCGACGCATCGCTCATGGTCACTCCCAGGGGTCGGTGCCCCGGACGAGAACCCCTATCAGCCCGTCGACGCGGCCGGAAGCCTGGGCCTCGGCGCAGCCGCGTGTGGCGCACCGGGGGTTGCATCGAACGGACGCTTCGAGGACATGCCCCACAGCACCCATGGGACGAAACTCTTGCCCACCGTTCTCTGCATGCAGTGGGGCGAGCGCTACGGCGCCGCCGACGTCAATCTGCTTTACCGCATGGTCGAGCGCTTCACGGAGCGCCCCCACCGCTTCGTATGCCTGGGCGAGCAAGATCGAGGGCTCGACGCCGGCATCGAGCATCGCCCTTTACCGACGCTGCGGCTCGGCGCCGACGAGCCGCCCTCTCCCTGGCGCAAGCTCTCGGTCTTCTCACCCGAGGTCGCGGATCTGGAAGGGCCGGTGCTGTTCTTGGACCTCGACGTGCTGATCACCGGCGGCCTCGACGTGTTCTTCGAGCACCCCGGACGCTTCTGCATCATCGAGAACTGGAGCACGCGCGGCCGCGGCATCGGCAATTCCTCGGTCTTCCGCTTCGAGCCAGGTGCGCATGTCGAGCTCTTCGAGCGGTTCGCGGCCGATCCCGCCGCCGCGATGGCGTCCTGCGACAACGAGCAGACCTACGCGAGCCGTGCCATCGGCGAGCTGACCTGGTGGCCCGAGCCCTGGGTCCGGAGCTTCAAGGTGCACGCTGCCCCCTGGGGCCCTATGCGCCTCGTTCGTACGGCGCAACTCCCGGAAGGCTGCCGCATCCTTGCCTTCCACGGTTACCCCAAGCCGGACGAGGCGCGCCGCGGCCACTGGCCCAAGTCCCGCTTCGGCCTCAAGCCGGTACCGTGGATCGACGACTACCTACCGCTGGAGGCACGCCTGTGACGGAGCCAGCCTTTGTCGAAGCCAATGGTCGCCGCCTCGCCCACATCACCCACCCCGGTCACGCACCGCACGTCGTCTTCCTCGCGGGCTTCTCGTCCGACATGGAGGGTTCCAAGGCGTTGGCGCTGGAGGCTCACTGCGTCGCGCGCGGGCTCGGCTTCACCCGCTTCGACTATTCCGGGCACGGTCGTTCGTCCGGTGACTTCGAAGAGGGCACCGTTGGTGCGTGGGTCGAGGACGCGATCGCCGTAGTCGAGCAGGCGACGAGCGGGCCGTTGCTGCTGGTGGGCTCTTCCATGGGTGGCTGGATGATGCTGCTCGTGGCCCGCGCACGACCGGAGCGCGTGCAAGCGATGGTCGGCATCGCCCCGGCGCCCGACTTCACCGAGGACCTCATCTGGAACGTCGCGACCTCCGCGCAGAAGGCCGCGCTCATCGACCAGGGCGTGCACTACGAGCCCTCCGAATATAGCGAGGAGCCAACGCCGATCACGCTGCGGCTGATCGAAGATGGCCGCCACCATCTGGTCTTCAGGGATCCGCTTGCCATCTCCTGTCCCATGCACCTGATCCATGGCCAGAAGGACCCGGACGTGCCCTGGGAGACCAGTCTCAGGCTCGCCGCGCACGTCGCGACAGACGACGTCACCATCGAGCTCATCAAGGATGGCGAGCACCGCCTCTCGCGCGAGACTGACATCGCTCGAATCTTGCGCGCCGTCGACCGCCTCGCCGATCCAGACGCGCCATGAGCTGGCGACCGCTCTCCGCCGCCGAAGCCAAGCGGCACCCGCGCTACGGGGTCGCCGGCTGGCTCTACTTTTTCTTCGGGGCGGTGGTCTTCGCGCTCATCGCTGATGCGGTCGAATGGCTGCAGTACAGCGAGGGCTCAGACCGCCCGGCCTGGCTCATCGCAACGGCGATCGGCGTGCACCTTGCGATCCTGGTCGCGGGCATTCGCAAGTGGCGCTGGTTTCCTGAGCTGGCGATCGGCGGCATCTGGCTTACAGGGGCGCTCGGGCAGATCTACACCCAACACGCGCAGCTCGGGCCGATGCCGACGGACGTCGTCGACCCACGCCAGGTGGGGCTCGTGGCGTTTGTCTTCCTCTCCCTACTGCTCACGTGGCTCCTGCTCGCCTCGGAGCGCGTCAACGTCACCTACAAGCACCGCTGCCGCGCGGTAGCCGACCCGGCGGAAGGCTGACCTGCAGCAGGCGGCCTTCTCCCGGCGAAAAGCACGCTTATTATACAAACGCATTTCGTTTTTGGAGATCAAATGAGCACGGCACGGCTGGCGGTGGGCGAGCGGTTGTCGCGACGCAAGGCGGCGGTTCTTGTCACTTACGCGCTCGCGATCGTGGTGGCCCTGGCGCCACTTTTCGTGACGGTCGCGCTGATCGATGTCGCCGGGACCGTGTTTCTCGCCGCGGGCCTGCTGCGTCTCGCCGTAGCCCTGCCGGAGGCCAGCGGGCTCTCGCGCTTCGCCGGGGCCACGGCATTGGTCCTCGGTGCCGCCCTACTCGCCGCCAGCGGCGAGGGGCTATGGTCCCTGCCCGTGCTGTTTGCCACCTATCTCGTCGTGGAAGCCGTTCTCCGGTTCGTCCAAGCGCTGCGCCACCAGGACCTCCGGCTCTACTCGGCGGGTGTGATCGCAACGCTGATCGCCCTCGGCATCTGGCTCGACATCTTCTGCGGTGGGTACGGACTGTTCGGCCCGCTCGTGGCACTCGACCTGGCAGCAACCGCTTGGGCGTTCGGCGCCGCGTCCTAGTACACTGCCGTTCGACGTCGGTACTTGCCGATCCTGTCGGCAGCCGCTGGCAACGAGCCCTCTACAAGGCCTTCGAAAAAGCCCAGGTCGACCGAGATGTCTGGAGCCAGTTCACGAGTGCAACGATCCCGTCACACATGGCTCTTAGATGGCGGAGCGGTCGAACGTGCTGTTCGGGAAGGCAAGTAGAACGATGACGGCTCTTTCCCTGACGGGTGGCCGGATGCTGACGTCCGAAGGCGACCTCGAACTCGCCGACGTGCACGTCGCCGACGGACGGATAGTCGAAGTGCCGGCGGCGGTCGGCGAGCGCATCGACTGCCGCGGACACTGCGTGCTGCCTGCGATCGTCGACGTCCATGGCGACGCCTTCGAACTCGAGCTGCACCCGCGACCGGGCGTCGACATCCCGTTTCCAGTCGCGATGGGCTCGGTCGACCGGCAGTTGTTGGCCAACGGTATCGCGACCGCCTTTCACGGCCTGACCGTTTCGTGGGAGCCGGGCGCGCGCAGCCTCGACGCTGGACGTCGTTTCATGGACGCGCTGCCCGCGTTACGTCGACGGTTGATGGCTGACCATCGCGTGCAGTTGCGCTGGGAGACCTTCGCGCACGACGCCATCGACGACATTGCCGGCTGGCTCACCCGGCATCCGACGCCAGCGATCGCGTTCAACGATCACACCAAATTGACCATGGAAATGGTCAGAGCCGGCACTCAGAAGAAGCTCGACACGTGGGCAAAACGCGCCGGTTTGACGTTGGATCAGTACTTGGCTGAGGCCGCTATTGTCGGACGACGTGCGCCGGCTGTTCCGGACAAGATTCGCGAGATGGCGGCCCTCGCCAGCGAGCGCGGCGCCGTCATGCTGTCCCATGACGAGCGCTCTGCCGCCGAGCGGGCAGCCAATCGCGGTCTCGGGCTACGCGTCTGCGAGTTTCCGCTCGCGCGGGACGTGGCCGCCGACGCCGTGGCGAACGGCGAGCAGGTCGTCATGGGCGCGCCGAACGTCATCCGCGGTGGCAGCCACACCGGCGCCATGTCGGCGGAGGATGCGATACGCGACGGCGTCTGCACCGTGCTTGCGTCCGACTACTACTATCCCAGCCTGTTGCATGCCGCCGAAGGTCTGGTCGGTCGCGGTGTGCGGTCGTTGGGTGACGCCTGGAACCTCATCTCGCGGAACCCAGCAGCCGCGATGGGGCTCGACGATCGGGGAGCGATCGAGGTGGGCCGCCGCGCCGATGTCGTCGTGATCGACTGCTCCGGTCCCTGGCGCCTCGTTCACACGATCGCCGGTGGCACCCTAGTCAGCTTTGGCCGCTGACGCCTCGCCGCACGTGCTTCGAGCCCACCGTGGCCACCACGCGGTCGCAGGCATTGAGCCGACGACCGCCCTTCGAGCCGTAGACGGAGACCCTCCGTCAAGAAGACAGGCTCGCGATGAACCTCTAGAACGGGTGAATACGCGGCCAGTTCTCGTCGCCCTGCTGGATGTACGTGGGAACATCCGCTTCCCAAAGCTCCTGCGCGCGCGGATGCACTTGGAGAAACAGCCGACCGTCCTCCACCGCGTAGACCAGCGGGTCACCCGGCGCCTTGTAGCCTTGCGACGCCGCCCAGCTGCAATAGCCGTCATAAGCCGGCGCGTAGCGGGCAGGGTCGGCGGCGAAGGCGTCGCGGTTAGCTTCGCTCGAGAAGTACCAGATGGCACCGTTCCAGAAATGGTTGAACCGGGCCTCGCCGGGTGCCGGCTCGCCGTCGAAGTAGGAGACGGGGTCATAGCCGGCGATCGCGACAGCCAGTTGATTGCCGGCCAGTGCCGGCGCTCCGGTGCTCGCCGCTGCGATCAGCGCGGCGAGCGTCCAACCGAACCTCGACATGATCTCCTCCGTTTGGTTCGTCGTCGACGAGCCCCAGGTAGCGGCGGAGAAGCCCGGCGCAAAATCACGCGGTAGCTGGCGTGACGTGAGGCAGTGTTGACCGCGTCCACGGTCAACTCGGCGAGAGCTTGCGTAACCTTTGGCAAGTCACCGGGTGGCGACGACCTGCTGATCGATGCGGCCGAAGGGGCCGTTGCCGTGGTTGTCGAGAAACTCGATCTCGACGCGGTCGCCGGGCTCGAGAAAGCGCGTCGCCGCCTCGCCGGAGGACTGCGTTTCGGCGGCCCGCTTGCGGTCGAGCGAGGCGAAGCCGACATTCGGGTCCCGGTTCTCGACGACACCGCCGCCGATGATGGTGCCGGCCGCCAGCGGCCGGGTCTTCGCGGCGTAGGCGACCAGGTCACCATAGTCGAAACGCATGTCGCGGCCGGGGTCCGGCGCACCGATCTCCATGCCGTTGACGAGGCTCAAGAGACGGCCGTGAAGCTTGCCGTCGCGCCACGCGGCGCCCAGCGCTTCAGGCGTCACCGCCAAGGGTGCGAGGGCCGAGCGCGGCTTCGAGAGCACAAAGCCGAAACCACGCGACAGCTCGCCGACCATCACGTGCCTGAGCGAAATGTCATTGAGCAGCATCACCAGCTTGATGTGGTCGAGGGCTTCATCGCGCTGGACGCCCTGCGGCACATCGTCGACGACGACGGCGATCTCGCTCTCGAAGTCGAAGCCCCAGCTCGCATCGGGCACTTCAATCGCGGCGTTGGGGGCAAGAAAGCTGTCCGACGCGCCCTGGTACATGAGCGGCGCCTCGTGGAAGCCCGCCGGAAGGTCGGAGCCGCGTGCGAGGCGAATCAGCGTCTCGTGCGCGAGGTAGGCGCTGCCATCTAGAAACTGGTAGCAACGCGGCAACGGCGCCAACACCTTGTCGATATCGAAGGAGCTTGCCTCGGGTGCCTCACCCCGCTCGAGGTCCTCAGCCAACCGCTCCAGCACCGGCGCCGCACGGTCCCAACGCTCGAGCGCCTGCTGCAGGGTGTCGGCGACCGCAGCGGCCGGCGAGCAGCGCAGATGGTCCTTGGACACCACGACGAGCCGGCCATCGCGACCGCGCCCGGCTAACGAGGCGAGAATCATCGACCGGTCCTCCGCCTGCCTCCCCAGGCAGTCTGGACCGCGCCGGTCGCGCGCTCAAGCGGAACCCGGTTCGGCTTGCCCGCGAGCGAGCCGAACCTCTAGTTCCTCCTCAGAGCGTGCCTAGCCGGAGGAAGAAGGTTTCGCCCGAGGCGTCGTCCACACCATCGTTGTCGGTGACCGCAAACGCATTGCCGTCGACGTCCACGGCGAAGCCCTCGACCTTGTCCTGAATGTAGCCGTTGAAGGCGGCGAGTGCCGGCAGGAAGTCGAACACCTCGGTCTTGGAGACGACCGGCAGGTCACCACCGAGCGGCGCCGCCTTCAGCTCGGCGGCAGGCACCGAATAGAGCTTCTTGATGGCGGCGTTGGCGCCGATCTGGTTGTCGCGCTCGACGATGTAGACCGTGTCGCCGACGGCGGTGATCTCCGAGAGCCCCACCCAGCCCTGCTCGCCCTGGTCGAGCGGGTAGCGGACGGCGCCCCACGCGCCCGTGGCCGGCGTGTAGGACACGAGCTTGACCTGACCTTCCGGGTCGTCGCCCCATTCGCGCTGGACCGCCATCCAGAGCTCCAGGTTCTCACCCTCGCCAACGGCCGTGATGCCCTCGAAGCCGAAGCGGATCTCGTGCGCCATCAGCTCTTCCGGAATGCGCACCTCCTCCACCACGCCGCCCGCAGCATCGACGTGCAGGATGGCGTGCGGCCGATCCTGATCCGTGCGGCCCTCGCTAGCGAGCCAGAACGTGCCGTCAGGGAGCGCCACGATGCCCTCAAGGTCGAGGTAAGGCACCGGTTCGCCCTCGGCGTTCACGACCAGGGCCTCGGTGATCCGTGCCGGCTCCTCCGTGGCATCGATCGAGAGGATCTGCGGGCGCGAGCCGTAGAAGCTATCGGTCACGGCATAGAGCCGTGCCGGCTCGGTCGGATGCGCCGCGAGCCCGGAAAGAGCGCCCCAGCCGAGCGGCAGCCCCTCGCCGTCGTCGACCGAAACGATCGTCGGGTAGACTGCCGGACCTTCACTTCGCTCGAAGAGCATCACGTGTGAGCGGACGCCGCCGTCCTCGATCAGGTCAGCCTCGTTGGCCACGGCAAGCAGGTTGCGCTCGGGAATGGCGACCGCCCCTTCGGGTGCAATGCCGGACGGCAGGATCTGCAGAAGCTCGGGCTCGCCGCCCGTATCGCGGTAGACGCCGACTACCGAGCCCCGCTCGGAGAGGACGAAAATCAGCGTGTCATCGCCGAATGTGCCGACCTCGAGACCTTCGGGCTCGACACCCTTGTTCTCGCTGCGCTCGTCCGGATAGTGGCCGAGGCGAGCCACCTCGTACTCGAACGACGGACCGCTCTCGTAGAGCACGTCGCCGGCGGCGCTCATGATGGTGAAGCCGCGGCTGCCGCCTTCGTAGTCACCCTCATTGGCGATCACGAAGCGCTCGTCGTCGAGCCACTTGGCAGCGTCTGGCTCGCGCTTGCGCGCCGGCTGCTCGCCCGTGAAGGCGATCGCGCCATCCTCCGCCGTATCGACCTTGGCGAGATCGACGGCGCCCGCGGAGAAATGCGCTGCCACCTCGCCGTTCACGCCGTCGACAATGACGATGTGGTTGTTCTCCTGAAGCGTCACGAGCACGTGGCCCGCATCGTTGATATCGACGAACTCGGGCTCGGGGTCGTCGGGCGCCACCTCGGCTAGGCCCGTGAGACCCACGGTCCTGAGCGTCTCGCAGGCGGGCGCACCGGGGCCCGTGAGGTCGACCAGGACCAGGCTCCCGGCCGGGAGCTGCGGGATGATGCCGTCATCGAGGTCCTCGTCACGTTCGTTCTCGATAGCGACGGCGACGAAGCTGCCATCGGGCGACGCCGCGATGCTGTCGGGCTGGCCGCCCAGCTCGCAGCTCGCGACGACCTCGCCGCTGTCGAGGGCGATGGCGTCGAGCCTGCCGGAGGGCTCGGTGTAGCTTTCGGACGTGTTGATGCCCACGAGCGCCACGCCGCCCACGACGGTGACCGACGTCGGCTCGCCCTCGACCATGACGAGGCCCGCCGGCGCCGGGGCCGCGTGATCGCTGATATCGATCATGCCGATCGCGCCCAGTGGGCTGTCGGTGTAGACCAGCATCGTGCCGTCCGGAGTCGCGGCGATGATCTCGGCCGACGTCTCGCTTGTCGGATCGGCGTCGGCCGGCAGATTGGCAGGCACCGGAAACGAGGCGACGCGATTGAAGGTCATCTGTGCCCAGGCCGAACTGGCGGTCGCCGCCATCAGGGCTGTGCTCAAGGAGGCGATGACGACGTGACGGCGCATGTTTCTATTCCTTATGGGATCGAGATGTTCCGCGGTCTGACGGAGGTCTGCGACAGTTTGATGACGACCGGTGCACCAGCCGCTCGGAACGAACCACGATCCATCGTCGTTTTCTGAATTCTGCTGTCTTCGAGCCGGGAGCTGGGATGAACGGCGCGACGCGCCATCGACGGACGACTAGCGGGCAGGTGGCGCGGTGGTGAAGGCGAAGGGCGCGAAACGCGTTCCCCTCACCTTCAAGGACGAGGCGAGCTTCGCCCGCGTCAGCGACCCCATTCACGAGGACCTGTCCGCGGCGGCGCGCGCCGGCGACTGCCTGTTTCTCTCGTGCGACGAAACCGCAGGCGTCGAGCGGCTGACGCCGTTGCCGGACGGTGGTTGGGGTAACCACGTCCACTTCAATCTCGGCCACCTCTTCGACCTGCCGGACGGACCAACGGGCGAGATGGACATCGAGGGGCTCGCCGTCGACGACGGCTGGCTCTGGATCGTCGGGTCGCACTCCTTGAAGCGCGACCGGCCGAAGCGGGAGGGCCGCGCTGCAGGCGATGCGCTCGCCCGCATGCGCGACATCGATCGCGATCCCAACCGGTACTTCCTAGGCCGCGTGCCGCTCGGTCCGGACGCGACAGGCGCGCTCGCCCCGCGGGCCCATGTGGACGGCAAGTCGGCCCAAGCCATCAGGTTGAAGAAAAAGAAGAGCACGCTCCAATGCTGGCTCGCCGAAGAGCCCCTGCTGCAGCCGTCCTTCGCCATCCCATCTAAGGAGAATGGCTTCGACATCGAAGGCATCGCCGTGCGCGGCGACCGCGTCTGGTTGGGGCTCCGCGGGCCCGTCCTTCGAGGCCACGCAGTCGTGGTGGAGCTCAACATGAAGACGACCCGCACGGGCCGGCTAAAGGCCTGCCGGATCGATGGCGATCGACGTTACCGGCTGCACCTGCTCGCAGCCGGCGGCCTGGGTGTGCGCGAGCTGACCAACGACGGTGCAGACATCCTCGTTCTCACCGGGCCGACAATGTCTACAGACGGGCCCGCGCGAATCCTCCGCTGGCGCGACGCCACGCGCGACACCGCGGGTGGCGTCGTCCGCGACGGTCGTCTGGAAACCGTCCAGGAGCTGCCCTACCGGGGCGGCTGCGACCACCCCGAGGGTCTGGAGCCCTGGCCCGAAGCCGGCGACCGCGCCTTCCTCGTCGTGCACGACGCACCGGCCCATGACCGCCTCGATCGCCGTCGACGGACGGTCTGGGCGGACATCGTGACCATCCCCGCCCGTTGATCGGCGATCGTTGGCGGCCGCAGCACCTCAGCCGGTGGCGCCGAGGCCGCCTGCGATCGCGTTGATGCTCAACAGCAGCTCCGGCGCGAGCGCGTCGGCACCTTTTTGGTCGCCGGCATCGCGGGTCTCCCGCCAGCGTGCCAGAAGGACACGCTGGTGCTGGTGCAGCGGCGCGAGTGCTGCCGAGCGCATGTCGATCATGCGCTGAATGCGCGGCCGCGCCTGCGCCAGCGGTGCCTCGTAGACCGTCTGGAGCAGCTCGCCGGTGCGGTTGTATTCCTGCATGATCCGCCCGAGGATGCGCTCGCGCGCATCCACATTCGGCAAGAGGTTCGCGTAGAGCTGCATGATGTCGGGCGAAGCGGTGGACCACGCCGTCGCCGCGTTGCTGATCATGTAGTGGAACGGCGCCCAGCGGTGCGGACGCGACTTGGCGCGCACGAGCGCCGCGAAGAGTTCCGGCGCATCACTCTGCAGGGACTCCAAGGCGGACCCCAGGCCGTACCATCCGGGCAGCACGAACCGCGCTTGGTTCCAGGCGAAGACCCAGGGGATGGCCCTCAGATCCTTGAGCGTGCGCTCACCAGTGCGTCGCGCAGGCCGCGACCCGATCCGACTCTGCTCGATCGCATCGATCGGCGTCGCACGATCGAAAAACGAGAGAAACCCGTCCGTACCGACCAGGTCGCCATAGGCCACCCGGCTGGCAGCGGCGAGCCGGTCCATCGCGTCGAGCAGATCATCCGGCTCACTGGAATCGCCCTGATCCCGGAGCGTCGTCCCGAGCGTACCGGCGAGCAACAGCTCCAGGTGATGCGCCGCCGTCACCCGGTTGGCGTATTTCTGGGCGATGATCTCACCCTGCTCGGTCAGCCGCAGGTCGCCCGCGAGCGCCCCTGGCGGGAGTGCTGCAAGAAAGCGGTGCGTCGGCCCGGCGCCACGACCGATGGTGCCACCGCGCCCGTGAAAGAAGCGAATGCGCACTTCGTGACGACGGCCAACCTCGGCGAGCGCCTGCTGGGCGCGGTAGAGGCCCCAGAAACTCGCCGTGAAGCCCCCATCCTTGCCGCTGTCGCTGTAGCCGATCATGACCTGCTGCACGCGCTCGGTCTCACCGGCGAGCGCGGCGCGGCGCTCGAGCGATCGACGGACCAGCGGATTGCTCAGATAGGCGTCCAGAATGCCAGGCGCGGCCTTGAGATCGTCGATCGTCTCAAACAGCGGCACCACCGGCAGCGGACACCATGCTCCGCTTTCGTCGCGGTGCAACAGGCCGGCATCGCGTGCGAGGACAAAGACCGCGAAGAGGTCCGAGGCCGATCGCGTCATGCTGACAATGAAGCTGCCGAGACCGGCCGGCCCGTGCCGTGCCAGGTGCCACGCCACCACGCGATAGCAGTCGAGCACCGCCGTCGCCTCGGGACCCGCCTCCTCGTCGGGGTGCGCGAAGGGCCGGTGTGTCTCGAGTTCGCGTGCCAAGAGCTCGGCTCGCTGTGTCTCGGGCCAAGTCGCATAGTTGGCACCGTCGGTGACCGCGGCAACGGCGAGCAGCTGCGCCAGGGCGCGGTCGTGAAAGGCGCTATTCTGGCGGATGTCGAGCTTTGCCAGGTGGAAGCCGAACGTAGGCACGAGCGCCAGGAGCGGATCAACGTCGCTCACGGCGAGCCGCTCCGCGCCCGTCGCGACGAGCGCCGCGCGCAGCCGCTCGAGGTCGGCGATCAGCTCGCCCGCGACGCGATAGGAGACCTCGGACGTCTCCCCCTCGGCCGGTGGCAAACTAGCGAGCATCAAGTTGACCGCCTGCCTGAACGGCTCGTCATGATTGCGTGCGACCGCCGCCGCGCCGGCGGCGCCGAGGATCGAAGCCCGCTCCTCGATCCAACTTGCCAATGCCTCCGGGGTCTCCTGCCGACGGGCCGACAGGCTGAGAGCGGCGGCGAGTTCGGTGAGACGCGCGCGGAGCAGGTCCAAGGCGGCCGCGCGAAACGTGCCGAGCGTCCACTCGGTCGTCTCGGCGGTCACGAAGGGATGGCCGTCCCGATCGCCGCCAACCCAATCGCCGAAGGTGAGATGCGGCCGCGCATCCGGCTCGCTCAGCAGCTCGGGATCGAAACCGGCTCGCTGCCAAGCGGCCCTGAGGCGCTGGTCGACCCAGGGCAGCACATCCGGAAACACCTGCGTCAGGTAGTGCATGATGTTCCGGAGCTCGTCGGCCACGGCCGGCTTTTCCAGATACACCTCGCCCGTTCGCCAGAGACGCTCGATCCCGGCGCGTACCTGCCCTTCCAGCGCGGCACGCTCGGACGGCGTCCACATCGTGTTCTCGAGCTCGACGAGCAGCCGGTAGAGCGCGCGATGGTGCTGAAGCACCGTCTGCCGCTTGGCCTCCGTCGGGTGCGCCGTCAGCACCGGCTCCACGTGCACGCGGCGGAGCGTCTGGGCAATCGTCGCCGGGTCCCAGCCCGCCGTCGCGAGCTTCCTGAGATGCTGGTCCCAAGAGCCCGAATCGTCGGTGAGCCGCCCAGCCGCCTCACTGGCGCGGCGCTGCTGGGCAATCGCGTTCTCCTCCGCCTGGTGGAGGAGCTGGAACGCGATCGACGAAGCCTGCAGGTCGCGTTCGGCGCGCCCTTCCGACCACGGTCCCACGCCGCTCGTGCCGTCGTCCCAGAGCGCGCGCCACGGCAGCCGCCGCGCGACGTCGGCTTCGCCGAGCTCGGTGAGCACGCGCGCGAACGCGCTCATCAAGAGCGCGAGGGTGGCATCCACCTTGGTGGTGTCGAGCGGGCGTACCATGGCCTCTCCCAAGCTTCAGTCGGTCGATGTTGGGCGCAGGGGTCGGGATGGCGAGTCACTTAGGCGTCATGCGATACTGCCGAAAATGGTCGGCACCTGCACCCCCCGACCGACCGGCACGAGGTTCCGCTGCGCTGGGCCCTCGTCCGCTTCGCCCTATGCTCCCCAAGTAGGCTACCACGCGCCCGAGGAACCTTGATCGATGCAATGGACCGAGCGGCTGTTCGACCCCTACGCCGCCGCAGACGGCGCGCCGCCCGGTGAGATCGGACCATTCGCCCGTTGGCTGCTCGCCGATACGTGGCGGGCGGTCGGGCTGCTCGCCGTGGTCGCATCCCTGGTCGGCGCATCGGAGGCGATGGTCGCGTGGTTGATCGGGTGGATCGTGGACGCCGCTGCTGCGGGTGCCGACCGCTTCTTCGCGGAGCAGGGGCCACTGCTCGTCGCGGCTGCGTTGTTCTTCCTCGTCATCCGCCCCGGGTTGATGATCCTCTCCAGCGCACTCTCCAGCCGCTCGCTCGGTCCGGGGCTGTTCCATCTCTGCATTTGGCGGCTGCACAACCACACACTCGGCCAGAGCCTCCGCTTCTTCGAGGACGACTTCACCGGCCGCCTCGCGCAGAAGCAGATGCAGACGGCGAACGCGCTGACGGACACCGTCAACGAGCTGACCAACTCGATCGGGTTCGCGATCGCCGCTGCAGCCGGAGCATTTGCAGCACTCGTCGCAGCGGACCTCCGCCTGGGCCTAGTCATGGCGGCGTGGCTCGGTGTCTATTTCATGCTCGTGCGGCACTTCTTGCCGCGCATCCGCGTGCTCGCTCAGCGCCGGGCCGAGGCGCGCGCGGCGCTCTCGGGCCAACTCGTCGACAGCCTCTCGCATATGGCGACGGTCAAGCTCTTCGCGCACGCGGGGCGCGAAGCCGAGGCCGCCCGCGGCGCGCTCGCCCGCTATCGGGAGGCGGCGTTGGCCTTCGGCCGGAAGGTGCAGGCGTTCCGGGCGCTCCTGGCGATCCTCGCCGGCGTCCTGCCGGTCGTGCTCATCGGCACCGCGCTCTGGCTCTGGTCGGCGGGCGCCGCCAGCGTCGGCGTCATCGCCATCGCCGGCTTTCTCGCCATGCGCCTGAGCCAGATGAGCGGCTGGATCTCGTTCACGGCGATGGGGATCTTCGCCAATGTGGGCGTTGTCGAGGACGGCATGGCGACGTTGAGCCCGCCGCATGAGGTCACCGATCGAGCGGACGCCGCCGATGGCTCACGCGCCGAGGGCGCCATCGCGTACGACAACGTCGTCTTCCGCTACGGACGGCCGCGGGGAGGCGGCCTCACGGGCTTCAAACTCGCCATCGCGCCGGGCGAAAAGGTGGCGCTCGTCGGCCGCTCCGGTGCCGGCAAGTCGACGGCGCTAGCTCTGCTGCCGCGGCTCTACGACGTCGAGAGCGGCCGCATCTCGCTGGACGGCGCTGACATCCGCTCCTTCACCCAGGACCATCTCAGGCGACAGATCGCCTTCGTCACGCAGGAGACGGCGATGTTCAATCGCTCCGCCCTCGACAACATTCTCTACGGCCGCCCGGAGGCCGGTCGCAATGCGGCCATCGCCGCCGCCGAAGAGGCGGCCGCGGACGAGTTTATCCGCGGCCTCGAGGATCACAAGGGTCGCCGGGGCTATGACGCGTTCCTCGGCGAGCGTGGCGTCAAGCTGTCGGGCGGCCAGCGCCAACGCATCGCGCTCGCCCGCGCGATCCTCAAGGATGCCCCGGTGCTCGCGCTCGACGAGGCGACCGCCGCCCTCGACAGCGAGACCGAGGCGCAGGTGCAGCGGGCGCTCGAGCGGCTCATGGCAGGACGCACGGTCGTCGCGATCGCGCACCGGCTCTCGACGATCGCGCGGATGGACCGGATCGTCGTGATGGACGGGGGACGCGTCGTCCAAGAGGGCGACCACGCCACGCTCCTGGCGCAAGGCGGCATCTACGCCGATCTCTGGGCGCACCAGTCGGGCGGCTTCATTGGCCTCGACGAGGCGGCCGAGTAGCCGCCAAGTCGGGCCGTCCCAACCCCGGCACGGGACAGAGACGCCTCAATGGCTATCGGTGATCATGAAGCTGAGCGTCGCCTTGTGGCTGAGCTGATCGGCCTTTTCGGGCTCCGGGTGAGCAGTCGACGAGGCGACGAGCAGAATGTTCGCGCCGGGTTGGATGGTCCAGACGGCGTAGCCCTTCGCGTCGGTCATGACCGGATCGATCCCCGGCGCCAGCGAGCCCAGCTCGACATTCGCCAGCGGCTCACCATCCGCCAGCACGGTGACACCGAGTTCCGCCCCCGGCTCGAGGGCAAGCGGATCGCTATCGGGAACGATTTCCAACGGCAGGCCGAAGGGCGTGAATGCCTCGGCCGCCTCGATCACGGCGATGGTGTGGCGGTGATACTCGCCCGCGAGCCGGCCGTTCTCGACCTCGTTCTTGGGCTGATTGTGCCACTCGTCGTCCGTATCCTTCGTCCAGAAGCCCGACGCATAGGTTGCGGCGAGGACGGCGGCATCGTCGCCGGGGATCAGCGCGACGTGGTTGCCACGGTCGTCCGCTTCGACCTCGGCCGTCGCGCCCGAGGCGTTGTGGGCAGCGACGTTGACGATCCTGGATGCCGCGTAGGCATCGTCGCCCTCGCCCCAATGACCATTCACCAGTGTCCAATCGCCGAAGCGCTTTGCCAGAAAGCTGTCATGCGCGACCGCTGCGCCGGCGAGGGGCAGGGAAAAGGCGAGGCCGAATACTGCGATGATTGAAAGTGTACGCACCTCAGTCTCCAATGGGTGTCGATCCCAGGGCACAATCGGGCGTACCGGCGGCATTCGCGAAAAACAAATAAAGAAAGTGATACAAATAGAATGAGACGAGTGTGAGGCTGGTGAATCAGCCCGTTCAGTTCATCGAACTGCGGACCGCCCGAGCTGTGGAGGCGCCTATCGATGCCTGAACCGAGCCGCCAGAGCCTCCGCTCCGCGGGCGAGGATGCCGATGTCGGCGCCCACCGCTGCGATCAGGCAGCCCTGCTCGATCCAACGCTTCGCCTGAGCCTCGTCGGGCGTGAGAAAGCCCCCTGCCTTGCCGCAGGCCTGGATGCGGGCGAACGCATCCTCGATCGCTGTCTGGACCTCGGGATGTCCCGGATTGCCGAGATGGCCCATGTCGGCCGAGAGATCACCTGGCCCGATGAACAGGCCATCCACACCGTCGACGGCGGCAATGACCTCGAGGTTGTTGAGCGCTTCGCGGCTCTCAAGCTGCACGACGACGCAGATCTCCTCCTCGGCGCCGGCGAAGTAGTCCTTCACGCGGCCGAAGCGTGACGCGCGCGACAGCGTGGCGACGCCGCGAATGCCCTTGGGCGGATAACGGGTGGCCCTGACCGCGGCTTCGGCTTCCGCCGCGTTCTGGACGTAGGGCACGAGGAAGCTCTGGGTGCCGATGTCGAGATAGCGCTTGATCGTGACGAAGTCGTTCCAGGGCACCCGCACGACGGGATGCGCCGTCCCGCCGACCGCCGCGTGGAGCTGGCTCAGCACCATCGGCACTTCGTTGGCGCTGTGCTCGGTGTCGATCAGAAGCCAGTCGAAACCGGCACCGGCAATCACCTCGACCGAGCCGTGGCTCGCCAGGCTGCTCCATAGGCCGATCTGCACGCGGCCGGCGCGAAGCCCTCGCTTGAAGCTGTTCTCGGGCAACTCGGTCATGTGCTTGCCTCCCTTGTGCCGGCATCGTTGCGAACCGCACGCGCTGGTCCGGCGTGTTGCTTTGCCAGATGCGTAGCACCACCCCGAGATTCGCACAGGAGGGTCGCGCATCGGGTAAAGCTGTGCGACAGGCCTGCCTGGCCCGCAGCCGATCGACGAGCACCGAAAGCGATGCAAACTTCCGATGACCTGGCGACGCTCAGAGAACAGCTCGCCGACCTCGAGACCGAGATCGACGCAACCGCGACCGCGACACTCGACCATTGGCGGCCATGGCTGGAGCGGCCCGAATTCGCTGCGTCGGCACGCAATCTGGCGCATTTCCTGGCGCTGCGGCGCGGCGACCGGATCGACTTGCAGCGTCGTCTACGGCAGCACGGCTTGTCGACGCTGGGCCGCAGCGAGGCCAATGTTCTCCCGACCGTGCAGGCGGTTCGCGCCACCATCGACGGGCTCTCTCCCTCGGCCGCGATCATCGGCGCGATGGACGCCGGGCGTGCGCGGCTGAAGCAGCAGACCGAGGCGCTGTTGGGGCCGCCGTCCACGGGTCGCGCCACGCGCATCCTCGTGACGTTGTCGCCCGAGACGGCCCTCAATCCGCGTCACATGAACGAGATCGTCCATTCAGGTGCCGACGCCGTGCGCATCAACTGCGCGCACGATGACGCGGACGCCTGGCGTGCCATGGCCGCGGCCGCCCGCGACGCCGCCGATGCGGCAGGCAAGGAGGTGCGCGTGCTGATGGACCTCGCCGGCCCCAAGGTCCGGACAGATGAAGTCGTCGCCAAGGGCAAGTCGCGGCTCGACATCGGCGACGTCTTGCTGGTCCGCCGGACGGAGGGCGATCGCGCCTTTGGGCCGGCGCGGGTGAGTTGCACCTGCAGCCTTCCGACGGTGTTGGACCAGGTCGAGGTGGGCGCCACCGCGGCCATCGACGACGGCAAGTTCTGGGCGCGCATCGAGCAGGTCGACGCGCAGGGCTTGTGGCTCAGGATCGAGCGCACGCGCCCTGGTGGCGCCAGGCTGCGCGAGGACAAGGGCCTCAACTTCCCGGACACCGCACTGGTCATCGACCCGCTGACGCCCGCCGATCTGGCGGCCCTCCCCGTGGTGGCCGAGATCGCCGACATCGTCGGCTACTCCTTCGTGCAGCACGCGGCGGATATGAACGTCCTCGCCACAGCGCTCGCCGAGCAACCCGTGCGCGAGGCGCCGGTCGGGATCGTCGCCAAGATCGAGACCGAACTGGCCTTCCGCAACCTGCCCGAGATCATCGTCGCCGCCGCGGGCCGGATGCCCTTCGGCGTGATGATCGCCAGGGGCGATCTGGGCGTCGAGGTCGGCTTCCCGCGGCTGTCGGAAGTGCAGGAGGAGATCCTCTGGATCGCCGAGGCCGCCCATGTGCCCGTCGTCTGGGCGACCGAGGTACTCGCCAACCTCGTCAAGAACGGCGTCACCGCGCGCGGCGAGTTCACCGACGCCGCTGCCGGCGCCCGCGCCGAATGCGTGATGCTCAACAAGGGCCCTTTCCAGGCCGAAGGCGTGCGCACGCTCGACGACGTCCTCCGCCGCCAGGAGCGCCACTTCGACAAGAAGACGCCGCAACTGCCGCCGCTCCGAAGCTGGCAGCAGCCGCTGGCTTAAGGTGGAAGGATCGGCGATCGATGCTCAACCCCAAACGATTGCGGCCGATACCCTGGACCGAGGATGCGCCGACGGCCCTTGATTACCACGGCATGCCGGTCGACCTGACCGATCCGCGCGCCCGCGAGCCGCTTGTCGACTTGGCGGACTACGGCATCGCAGGAACCGGGTTCTACGCGCGGGACGACGGGCTCAACGCCCCCTATGAGCGTGCCTTCGCCTCGGCCAACCGCCGCGTTCGCACGCGCCGGTCGGTTGCGGAGCTTTTGGCCCAGGTCAATGCCGCCCTCGCCGACGACGGTGTTGAACTCTTCGCCTTGAACGGCTACCGGCCGCTCGCGCTCCAACAAGAGCTCTGGGACTTCTTCATGGCGCGGTGCGACGAGGTCATCGACAAGCCGACCGATGCCGACCGCATTGCGTTTGCCGGCCGCTACTGCTCCGACCCCCGGCACTACGATCCCGCTGACCCGACGAGCTGGCCGACGCACATCACCGGCGGTGCGATCGATCTCACGCTGCGCGCGACCCAGAGCGGTGAGCCGCTCTACATGGGCGGCATCTTCGACGATCCGGACGCGCTCAGCCACACCGCGCACTTCGAGAAGGTGCTCAGGCAGCTCGGCGGGAACGAGCACGCGCTGTCGCTCAGCGACCGCGAAGCCCTTAAGAACCGCCGCCTGCTCTACTGGGCGATGACCGAGGCCGGCTTCGCCAACTACACCTATGAGTGGTGGCACTACGATTTCGGCACCCAAATGTGGCTCGCCGACCGGCGTGGAGGCACGGCCGCGGCGGCGCCGCATAGCGCCTGGTACGGCCCTGCCGACGCGCTAAGACTGGATTAAGTGGCGAGCCTGGCGCCTCGAAGTCTACACGCGGCACGTGCCGATGATGACCTACGTTGCCGGAAGCGCGGGCAATTCCATCGCGCTGACGAGCGGCGCCCTCTAGGCTGGCGGCATCCGCGGTCTGAAAGACGTTCTCGAGCGCCGGGAGCGGCACCCCGATAAGTCCCCCGGTTGCCGATGCTAGTGAGTTGGCAGCACCCGCTCGCTTGAGCACACTCGAACCGAGTGCGTTGCGGCGAACACAGTGTATTAGCTTGGCAGAATCCCAACCAACGAAGAGACGCCTAAAGAGAAGATGAGCTCTTCGGATTTCTGGTGGCCAATACTCGGCTGGGCGGTTCAGTTCATGACCCGGGTCGGTAGGTTTCATCCGAAACGGTTGCTCCTCCCGTTCCTGTCTCGGCGAACTCCGCGGGCCACCGGGTAGCCTGGAACCGACGAATCGCTTCGACGTTTATCACTGCCCCTTCCAGCCTCGCGCCCGTCAGATCTGCGCCGCCTAGATCGGCCCCCTGGAGATTTGCCTCCCGCAGGTCCGCATCTCGCAAATCTGCGCGACGAAGATCCGCACCCATCAGATTCGCGCGTCTCAAGTCGGCATCACGGAGCACGGCCTCATGCAGTGTCGCTTCGTAAAAGACTGCCTCTTGGAGAGCTGCACCTCGAAGACTTGCTCTCGTAAGAATACTTCCAAAGAAATCCAGAGCACGCAAATCCACGAATGCCCACCAAACATTGGTTAGATCGCATTTCTGGAAGCTCCGTGGATCAGCAAAAGGCGAGCTGCCAAAACTCTTCGGTGGATCATCGCGAGAAAATCGCAATTCAAGAGTTTCGACTAGCTCGTCCGCAATATATTTCCGAAGCGCGGCCTCACTCTGGGACTCAAAACCTCCGGCAGACTCTACTGGATCGCCATCCACATTATCCCATTGCTCCTTCTCATCACTCCTCTTCAAAACCGCGACGAGGACCTTTGTAATAAGATCGCTCTCAGTTCTTTCGAGTGGCGTAAGATCCTCGCTAGTATCCGGCTGACGCAGGCGTTTTAGTCTGTCTAGTAAGACAGCAGCTGCTGCAAGACGAGCGCGATGACTTTCGTGTCCAAGATCTTGAAACAGACGTAGATCGTGAAGTTCTCGGGCTTGCTCCCGCTCCTGCCGCAACTTGAGACGGCTGAGGCGCTCGTTCTGTTCGCGTTGGGCCTCCTCTCGTGCCGACCGATCGAGCTCTAATTCTTTCTGTATTGCACTAAAGCGAAAGCCCATTCTGGTTACGAAGTAAGTGAATAGGCCGCCGACGATCGCGCCGAAAATCGAACCTCCAGCTGTAAGCCATGTCGTCCAGAGGCGTGTACGTGCGTCAATCGCCCTCAAGCTCGCGATCTCGCTCTCCAACTTCTCAATTTCGGCTTCGAGCTTCCGCGTCGTAAGAGTAGCTTCTAGCCGTTCGTTCTCCAGTGGAAGAGTTGATGACAACTCGCCTAACGATTGCGCAGCCGCCTCACGGCCAAAAACGCACACTAGCGTGACTATCACCAGCCAATGCGCGCGTCGCCTCATTGCGTCTGTCCTAGCCCACTTCGCGAAGCCCAGCTCGCTCGTAGCGAGCTTAATTTGTGCCGTACCACTGAAATAGCTGCCGTGATGTATACATGCGTTCCAGTGTGGCCGCCATAGCGAGCGTACGGATCAGGACGCGGCGGCATCCATTCCTCAAGGCTCGGTCTCGGAATGGCCTGCGCCAAACGGACGAAAGAGTACATCCTCAATGTCGAGTATGTGAGTAGAAGCTTGAGACTGCCGACTTCGGCTGTAGTGTCACTTACCATCCACGAGCGGCACGCCCGGCCGGAGAGTATTTGCTGCAGTTGCTTTCACCCCTCACCCCGCGCCAGATCCAGCACCGCCTGCAGCAGCACGTTGGCGCCCGCCTCGACCTCATTGGGCTCGGTGCTTTCTTCCTCGTTATGGCTGATGCCGTCCTTGCAGGGGATGAAGATCATCGAGGTGGGTGCTGTGCGCGCGACGTAGAAGGCGTCGTGGCCGGCACCCGAAATGATCTCGCGATGCGCCAGGCCCAGGTCCTCGGCCGCTCGCCGCACGGCGTCGATGCAAAGAGGATCGAACACGACCGGCGGCGTGTGGGCGACCTCATCGATGGTGAAGGTGCAGTGCTGGCCGCCGCTTTCCTGCGCCACGAGGTGCCTACAGCCTTCTTCGAGCTGCGCCAGCGTCGCCGCGTCTGGATGGCGGAGGTCGACGGTGAAGCGGGCGCTGCCGGGGATCGTGTTGCGCGAGCCGAGGCCGAGGTTCAGCTCGCCCACCGTCGCTACGCCGGGCGGATGGGCCAGCGCCAGTTCGCGGAGGCCGGTCACGACGCCTGCCGCCGCCACCAGCGCATCCCTACGGCGGTCCATCGGCGTCGTGCCGGCATGGCTCTCGCGGCCGACGATGGCGACGTCCAGCCAGATGATGCCCTGCCCGCCCGTCACCACGCCGATCGGCACGTTCTCCGCCTCGAGGATCGGCCCCTGCTCGATATGCAGCTCCAAGAACGCCTTGATCGGCCGCGGTGTGCAGGGCTCGTCGCCGACGGCATCGATGCGCGCCAGCTCCTCGCCGAACGCGCGTCCTTCCGCATCGGTTCGCCCGTAGGCGAAATCCTTCGCAAAGACCCCGGCATAGACGCCCGAGGCGAGCATCGCGGGCGCAAAGCGGCAGCCCTCCTCGTTGGTCCAGTTGACCACTTCGATCGGGTGGTCGGTCGTGATGCCGTGCTCGTCGAGGGTCCGTAGCAGCTCGAGGCCCGAGAGCACGCCCGCCACGCCGTCGAACTTGCCGCCGGTCGGCTGGGTGTCGAGGTGCGAGCCGACGACGACGGGCGGCAGGTCGTTGTTGAGCCCGTCGCGCCGGGCGATCTGGCAGCCCATGTCGTCCTGGCGGACACCGGCGCCAGCGGCTTCGCACCAGCGGCGAAACAGCGCCCGGCCCTCGCGGTCCAAATCAGTCAACGTCTGGCGGTTCGAGCCGCCCTTGGCGGTCGCGCCGATCTCGGCCATGGCCATGATGCTGGCCCAGAGCCTGCCACCATCGACGCGCAGATTGTCGTGCGGTCGCAGCATGGCGCGTTCCCCCTTCCGCCGTCGTCCGCGCAAGGGTAGAGAAGCGCGCCATCGCCGAAAAGGAGCCTCGATGCTGCGTCGGCTCGCGGCGAGTGCCGCGCTTTGCCTCCTCGCTGCTTGTGCGGACGCCCAGACCATCCGGATCGCCACCTTCAACGTCTCGCTCAACCGCGACGCCCCGAGCTTGCTGGCGCGTGAACTGGAGGGCGAGCCGTCGGCCCAGGCGCGCGCGGTGGTCGAGATCCTGCGCGAGGTGCGCCCCGACATCCTGATCGTCAACGAGCTAGACTTCGACGCGGACGGCCGCGTGCTCCAGGCTTTCCAGAACCTGCTTAGCGCCGCGAACGGACCGGGTGAGCCGCTCGCCTACGACGTCGCCTTCGCCGCGCCGGTCAACACCGGCGTCGCGAGCGGGCTCGATCTCGACCGGGACGGGACCGTCGGCGGGCCCGGCGACGCGTGGGGCTGGGGCGACTTCCCGGGCCAGTACGGCATGGCCGTTCTGTCGCGCTTTCCCATCGATGAGACGACGGTGCGGACCTTCCAGCGCTTTCTCTGGCGCGACCTGCCGGACAATCTGCTGCCGCGCGACTTCTATGGCGGCGTGGCCGACCAGCTCCGGCTCTCGTCCAAGTCGCATTGGGACGTGCCCGTGGAGCTTGGCGAGGAGACGACGCTCCACCTGCTCGTGAGCCATCCGACACCGCCAGTCTTCGACGGCCCAGAGGACAGGAACGGCCGGCGCAACGCGGATGAGGTGCGCTTCTGGCTGCGCTATCTGGACGATAGCCCGACTCTCACGGACGACGCGGGGCGTACGGGCGGGCTACCTGCTGACGCAGCGTTCGTCGTCGCCGGCGATCTCAACCTGGCGCCCGTCGATGGCGATGGTCGCGCCGAGGTGATCCGGGCGCTCCTCGCCCACGCGCGCGTGCAGGACCCGCTGCCCGCGAGCGCGGGCGGCGTCGAGGCGGCCACCGAGCAGGGCCGCGCCAACTTGCAGCACGAAGGCGACCCGGCGCTCGACACGGCCGACTGGCGCGATCGACCCGGACCGGGCAATCTTCGTGTCGACTATCTCCTGCCCTCCGCTGACCTACGCGTCGTCGATGCCGGCGTCTATTGGCCCGCCGCGGCGAGCGATGCCGACGGCGCCAGCCGCGCCAAGCGCGCTTCCGATCACCGTCTCGTCTGGATCGATGTGGAGCTACCTTGAAGATCGAGCTCGACCATTTTTTCGTCTTCGTCGAACCCGGCGGCGAGGAGAGCGCCGCTCGCCTCGAGGCGCTGGGGCTCGTGCCCACCTACCGCCGCGTCCACGACGGCCAGGGCACCGCCAACATCTGCTACGCCTTTGACAACGCCTATCTGGAGCTCTTGTGGGTCGAGGAGCCCGAACGGCTCGCCCGCGCGACCTTCGCGCGGACCGGCCTGTTCGAGCGCTCGGAATGGCGCACGCGCGGCACCTCGCCCTTCGGCGTTTGCGTCCGCGAGGAGCGGCCCCTACCGTTCGACTGCTGGCTGTGGCGGCCAACCTATCTGCCGCCGGGGATGTTCTTCGAGGTCGCGGCGAACTCCGCCAACCCCCGCGTCCCGTTCCTCTTCGCGATTTCCGGCTCGAGGCGCCCCGACCACTGGCCTCCGGCCGAGCGTGGGCGGCTCCAACGCGACGCCGGCTTCACCACCATCGACGGCCTGCGACTGAATGCCCTGCCTGAGGGCGAGGCGCTGCCCGGCCTGGTCGAAGACCCCGCGCTGGGCCGGCAGGAGGCCGTGCTGACGCTCGCCCGCGGCGCCGACGAAACGCCTCTCGACCTCCTTCTACCGGCATGTCGCTGGCTCGCCTGAGCGAGCCGATGACGCTAGTTTGCTAGACCCGAAGTCCGGGAGGCCAGAGATGCCGCTCACCGTCCGCTTGCATCCGCGGGACAATGTCGTCGTCGCGCGAGAGCAGCTCGATCCGGGAACCGCGGTGCCGGAAGAGGGCGTGACGGTCGAGGCGCAGATCCCCCGCGGGCACAAGCTGGCGACGGCGCCGATCGGCGCGGGTGAGGCTGTCCGCAAGTTCGACCAGATCATCGGCTTCGCCAGCGAGGCGGCGGGACCGGGCGCGCACGTCCACACCCACAATTGCGCGATGGGCGCGTTCGCGCGTGAGCATGCGAGCGGCAGCGCCTATCGGCGCACGTCCTTCATCGAGGAGGCCGAGCGCGCGAGCTTCCAGGGCTTCCGGCGCGCCAACGGCAAGGTCGGCACGCGCAACTTCATCGGCGTCCTCTCGACGGTGAACTGCTCGGCCACGATCTGCCAGTTCGTCGCCAAGCGCTTTCCCGAAGAAGAGCTGGCGCTTTATCCGAATGTCGACGGGATCGTCGCGCTGACCCATGCGACGGGCTGCGGCATGGCGGACCACGGCGACGGCTACGACGCCCTGCAGCGCACGCTCTGGGGCTATGCACGCCACCCCAACTTCGCCGGCATCTTGATGATCGGCCTCGGCTGCGAGGTGAACCAGATCGACTTTCTTTTGGAAGCGTACGGCATCACCCGCGGGCCGTTGTTCCGAACGATGACGCTGCAGGGCGTGGGCGGCACGCGCAAGACGCTCGCCCAGGCAAGTTCGATCATCCGTGAGATGCTCCCCTTCGCCAACGAGGCGCGGCGAGAGACCTGCTCGGCGCAGCACCTGTCGCTGGCGCTCCAGTGCGGCGGCTCCGACGCCTATTCGGGCATCACGGCCAATCCGGCGCTTGGCGCCTGCGCCGACCTTCTCGTACGGCACGGCGGCACGGCAATCCTCGCCGAGACGCCGGAGATCTTCGGTGCGGAACACCTGCTGACCCGGCGCGCCGCGAGCTCGGACGTTGCCGAGCGGCTCCTGGCGCGGCTGCGCTGGTGGGAGGACTATTGCGCGCGCAATGGCGGCGAGATGAACAACAACCCGACACCTGGCAACAAGGCGGGTGGGCTCACCACTATCCTGGAGAAGTCGCTCGGCGCCGCCGCCAAGGGCGGCACCACTGGCCTCATGGGCGTCTACAAGTACGCCGAGACGGTGACGACGCCCGGATTCGTCTTCATGGACAGCCCCGGTTACGACCCGGCCTCGGTCACCGGTCAGGTCGCCTCAGGCGCGAATGTCATCACCTTTACGACCGGCCGAGGCTCGTGTTTCGGCTTCAAGCCGGTACCATCAATCAAGATTGCGACCAATTCACCCATGTACGCCCACATGATCGAGGACATGGACGTCAATGCCGGTACGGTGTTGGACGGTGGAGTCTCGATCGAGGAGATGGGGCAGCAGATGTTCGACCTCGTCCTGCGCGTGGCTTCGGGCGAGCCGACCAAGAGTGAGGCCTTGGGACTGGGCGACCACGAGTTCGTTCCATGGCAGATCGGGGCGGTCATGTAAGAGGCGCGAGCCTAACAGAAAAAGAGGAGGATCGGCGATGAGCGTCGAGGTTGAGCGAAAGATAGTCGTGGCGGCCCGTGTGGAGGACGTCTGGAAGGCGGTCGGTGATTTTGGCGCACTCGCCGACTGGCATCCTGGGATTGCGACGTGCGACGTCGAGCGCAACGGGCCAAGCGTCTACCGGCATCTGCGAGCACATGACGGCGGCGAGTTCCTCGAGCGCGAAGTCGCCGAGCACGACGAGGCCGAGGACCACAGCTACGCCTACGAGATCGTCTCCTCACCCCTGCCGGTCAGCAACTACCGCTCCGTGTTCCGCGTCGTCCCGGACGACGGCGGCGCCAAGATCGTGTGGTCGGGCGAGTTCGAGGCCCACGGCGTAGCGCCACAGGATGCGGCGCACGCGGTGGCCGACATCTATGAAGCCGGCCTGGCGAACCTCAAGAAGCAGTTTGCCTGAGAGGGGCGCCGCCGGAACGGACGTCGAGGTCCTCCTCCTACGGCATGGCGAGACCGTCCACAACCGAGAGCGGCGCATGTCCGGGCACAAGGACAGTCCGCTCACGCTCTTGGGCGTCGCCCAGGCGCGGTTCGTCGGCGAGGTCCTAAAGGGCCGGTTCGGCGGGGAGCTGATCGACTGGGCGTGGCGCTCGAGCCCACTCGGGCGGGCTTGGCAGACGGCGGTGATCGTCGCCGAGGTCGTCGGCGTGCCGCCGACCCGCATCCTCCACGACGACCGGCTCAAGGAGATGACCTGGGGCCGATGGGACGGCCTCACGGCGGCAGAGATCGAGGCGCAGGACGCGGATCTGTGGCGCGCCAGGCTCGCCGATCGCTGGACCGTGCCGCCGCCCGGCGGCGGTGAGACGCAACGCTGCGTCGTCGACCGTGCTGCCGCTTGGCTCCGAAGCCAACCGTCAGGCGCCCGCATCGTCGCCATCGCCCACGGCGCGCTCGGCCGCGCGGTACGCGTCGCTTATCTTGGCCTACCCGAAGCCGCCATGCTGGAGATGGATGAGCCGCAGGACGCAGTCTTCAGGCTCAGCGATGGCGGTGTAGAACGCCTGGAATCGGGCGGTTGAAAGGCACGCCATCGACGTGCGTCAGCGCACGCCGATCTGGCGCCTCAGCGCACCGAGGACGCCACCCAGGATCGGCACCCGCGCGTAGAGCCCGGGCGCCGGGTCCCAGTAGTCGAGGTGTGCGGTCACACGTTCCTGATCGTCGAAGTGCAGCTCGGTCATACCTTCGATGACCAGCTCGCCTTGGCGGCGGAGAAAGCCCTTGGGCAAGCAGGTGAAGGTCCAGCGGAGGTAGTGCGCATCCGTCCCCGCGGCCTTGTCGGTGATCTCGATGCGTACGTCATCGAGGTCCTCGTAGGTCTTCTCGAGGATGCGGCGGATCATAGCCTTGCCACGCACGTCGCTGAACGGGTCTCGGAAGCGCGCGTCCTCCGCGAAGAAAGCGAGCACGTCCTCGACGTTGGAGCCGTCGGCCGCCTCCATCGCGGCGCAGTAGCGATCGATGACATCGCTCATGACGTCTTTGTCCCGCGTGCGACGATCGGGAAGTAGAGCCAGTAGGGCAGGATGCGGAACAGCTTGAGGAGATAGGAGAAGCGCCGCGGAAAGGTCACCTCGAAGGATCGGCCCTTGAGCCCCTTGACGATGCGACTTGCGGCATCCTCCGGCTCCATCAGGAATGGCATTGGAAACTCGTTCTTGTCGGTGAGCGGCGTCTTCACGAACCCGGGTGCGATCACCCTGAGATCGACACCAGCCTTGTCCAGGTCGAACTTGAGCGCCTCGCAGAGATTGAACAACGCCGCCTTGGAGGCGCCGTAATAGGCCGAGGTCGGAAGGCCCGTGTAGCCGGCGATCGACGAGACGACCGCGATCTGGCCGCGCTTGCGTGCCAGCATCGGCCCGAGCAGCGCTTCCAAACAGTTGGCCGTACCGAACAGGTTGATCTCCATAAGGGCGCGTAGGTCGTCCGCCTTGAAGTCCGGGGCGTGGACCGGCTGGTGCGTGCCGGCATTCAAGATGGCGCGGTCGATCGGTCCAAGCCGCTGCTCGATGGCCGGCACAATGCCCTTGATCGCCTCCGCATCGGCGATGTCGGCGGGACAGGCCAGCACTTGCTCATGCTCGCGGGCCAACGCGTCGAGCCGCTCACTCGGCCTGGCGGTTGCCGCGACTGCGGCGCCATCACGAACATACGCCTCGACGACCTCTCGGCCGATGCCGGCCGAGGCGCCCGTGACCCAGACGACTTCACGCGACATGGCGATCTGCACCCTTGTCGAGGCGATCGAGAAAGCGGCGACTATCGGCGCGAACCGCGTCCAGCTTGTCGGCCTTCATACGTCGGAGCGTGCGCAGAACGGGCTGCAAGCGCCGGTTGTCGGCAAGCCTCTCTTCGTTCTCCAGCATGAAGTTCCAGTAGAGGTAGTTGAAAGGGCAAGCATTCGGACCGTTCTTCTGCTTCACATCGTAGCGGCAGGCCGCGCAGAAGTCGGACATACGATCGATGTAGGCGCCACTCGCCGCGTAGGGCTTGGATGCCATGAGGCCACCGTCACCGAAGAGCGCCATGCCGAGCGTGTTCGGCAGCTCAACCCATTCGTACGCGTCCGCATAGACGGCGAGGTACCATTCGCACACCTCGCTGGGCCGAATGCCGGCGAGGAGCGCGAAGTTGCCGGTGATCATCAGCCGCTGAATGTGGTGCGAATGCGCCTCGCGCCGGGTCTGGTCGACGACCTTGGCGAGGCAGTTCATCTCGGTCTCGCCGGTCCAGTAGAACGCCGGCAGCGGCCGTGTCGCTCCGAGTGCATTGCGCTCGGCGTAGTCCGGCATGTAGCGCCAGTAGATGCCCCTAACGTATTCGCGCCAACCGATGATCTGGCGAATGAAGCCCTCGACGGCGTTGAGAGGTGCCTTCCCTTGCCGATAGGCCGCCTCGGCTGCCACGCAGACCTCGAGCGGTAGCAACAGACCGCAGTTGAGGTACTGCGAGAGCGCCGAGTGGAAGAGCCAGTCGTCGCCGTCGACCATGGCGTCCTGAAAGTCGCCGAAGGAGGGCAGCGCGTGCGTGACGAAGTGCGCGAGCGCCTCCTGCGCCTGTGAACGGGTGACAGCAAACCAGAACGGCTCCAGGTCGCCGAAATGATCGCCGAAGCGCTCACTCACGAGCTCAAGCACGGCGCGTGTCGTCGAATCGGGTGCGAAACGGCGTGGGCCAGGGCTTTCGAGCCCGGCTTCGGGCGGCTTGCGGTTCTCCTGGTCGTAGTTCCACCGACCGCCCTCGGGC
Source organism: Geminicoccaceae bacterium (assembly GCA_028279345.1). GTDB lineage: Bacteria > Pseudomonadota > Alphaproteobacteria > Geminicoccales > Geminicoccaceae > JAAAPF01. The sequence continues at coordinate 7,661 of JANQNY010000033.1, read as the reverse complement.
TCGCCCGCATCGTCCAGCAGGAGCCCGGTCGATTTCCGCATCTCGCGGTAGAAGTACTCCATGCGGAGCTGCTTCCGGCCATCGGCCCAGGCAGCAAAACCTTCGCGTGAACAGAGGAAGCGGTCGTCCGCACGCACTTCGACCGGCACGCTCAATAGCTCATGCCAACGCTCCATCATCTGAAGCACACGCCACTCGCCGGGCTCGGTGACGACGATCCGGTCGACCTGGTGGCGCCGACAGGCGCGCTCGACCTCGCCCGTCAAGCTTCCCGAGTTGTCCTTCGCATCGAGCTCGACATAGTCGACCTCGATGCCATCCGCGCGCAGCAGCTGGGCGTGACGGCGCATCGCGGCGAATAGGAACGCGATCTTCTTCGGATGATGGCGGACGTAGCGCGCCTCATCGACAACCTCCGCCATCAGCACAACGTCACCTTGGCGATCGATGTCGCGCAGGCTGGCCAGGTCTTGGGTGAGCTGATCGCCGAGGACGAGACGGAGCGCCCGGCTCACGAAGCCACGGCTTGGGATAGCGACGCGACATCGCTCTCAGGCCGGCGAACGTAGTCGATGTTGCTGCCGCCATAGTTGAAGGCGAGCTTCGACCAGCCGTGGGGGCCATACCACAGGTCAAGATCGACCTCGCCCCGCAACGCATAGCGGTCACAGGCGACGTCGCGGCCTTCGTAACGGATGATCTCGGTCCCGACCCTCTGCACCGAACTCTCGACAACACGCCCCGACTGCGAGTCGATCCAGCGGGAAGTGCTGACCGAGCGTGGCTGCCAGTAGGTGGTCGGGAAGAGGTTGCCTGGTGCACGGATCGTCCCGTCGTCGCCGTCGATCACCAGCTCATCGCCCCGACGCCGCACATCGACGCGATGCGGTGTGCCGTTGTCGTTGGTCCGGCTCGACATGGCGACGAGCTGCGTACCCTCGTAAATCTCACGGTTGGTGTGCGTGTAGCGATACAGCGTGACGAACCCGAGGCCGACCTTGATGTCGATGTCGATGTCGACCTCGATCTGGTCGCCGCTCCGGCGCAGCCGAACGTCGTGCGAGCCGACCCGTTCACCATTGCGATTGATGTCGAAGGCGAGCCGTCCGCTTTCAGCGAACGCAGGTGTGGAGGCCATGGTCGCTCCAGCGGCTCCGGTCAGCAGCAAGTTGCGGCGCGTGAACAGCATCTTTGTCCCCAGTGCGTTTGCTCTGATACGCTGGCGCACATCGATTGGATCGGCCGTGTCTAACACCTTTGGACGACCCTCCCAACAAGACGCGCCCTCGCAATTCTGAGTGACGCGTGACCACGGTTCCGTTCTGCAAAACGTCAAGAGCCGGCCGCCACCATGTCGCAACGCGCGCTCACCGTGACCCTGGCAGCGAAGGTCGCAAGTGTCCCCCCGACGACGCTGGGCCAAGCCGGCACGATCATCTCGCTGCGGCGCTCGAGCGAGTACGCCAACTGCTCGACGACCGGAACCCGCAGGGTCCCGGAGCTACGATCGCGACGGAGACACCCCTAACCATGGGCTGACCAACGGCGAGTTGGCGGACCACGCGGCTGGGGTTTCGCGGTAGATCGCCTATCACAGGTCTTACGGCGCCGCACGAGACCTTCGGTCTGGGCCGCCCTGCGCAATTGCCAGCTTGGCAGCATGCTCCTGCGCCTCGGCCGTCGGCCCCGTGCGAACGTGACCCGATGAAGCGAGATCAGGTCAAGATGCCGATCACGCAGCCTGTCAGCGACGTTGCGATCACGCCAGCCAAGATGCTGCGTGGCGCAAGCGCAACGATGTCGCTGAGACGGCTCGGCACCATGCTCGACAACCCACCGATGATGATCCCGAGCGCTGCCAGGCTCGAGAACCCGCACATGGCGTAGGTGAGGACCAGCTCGCTGCGCTCACTGAGTGCGCCGGGCGGCAAGGCCGCTAGATCGAGATAGGCAACGAACTCGGTCAGTATCACCCTAGTGCCCAGAAGCTGACCGGCGGTCTCAGCCTCAGACCATGGAATGCCCAGAAGCCAGGCAACAGGCGCCAGCGCGTAGCCCAGCAGACGCTCCAGTGAAAGCGGCGCGCCCAACACGTCGGGCAACAAGCCAAGCACCTGGTTGACCAAGCTGACGAGCGCGATGAGCACGATCAGCATGGCGATGACGCTGAGTAGGACCTTAACGCCCTGCTCGGTGCCTCTGACGATCGCATCCATGGCGCCGTTCGCGTCCGACGTCATGATCACTCTGCCGGCGGTATGAGCTTCTGTCTCCGGCAGCATGAGGAGGCCGACCATAATGGCGGCTGGTGCACTCATGACCGACGCGACTAGTAGGTGACCAGCCGCATCCGGCACATCGGCCCGGAGGATCGTGGCGTAGATGACGAACATGGTTCCGGCGACGGTGGCGGCGCCGCCGACCATCAGAACGAACAACTCCGTACGCGTCATTCGCTCCAGATACGGCCGCACCAAAAGCGGCGCCTCGACCGAGCCGATGAAGATGTTTGCAGCGGTCGCCAGGCCGACGGCGCCGCCGATGCCAAAGCTCCTCTCCAGGACGCGGCTTATCGCACTGACGATCCAGGGCAAAATGCGCCAGTAGGTCAGCAGCGCACTCAGTGCGCTGACCAGCAGGATGAGCGGCAACCCCCGAAAGGCTAAGATGAACATGGCATTGGGATCGGCGACGTCGAACGGTGCCGCTCCGCCCCCCAGGAAACCGAAGACGAAGCTCGTTCCCGCCTCCGTCGCCGCCGCCATGGCCTCGACCGCATTCGTGACCAAGGAGAGGCCATCGCGGATAGGCGGCACGCCCAGGAGCAGCAGAGCTAGACCAAACTGAAGGCCTGCGCCGACGGCGATGGTCTTCAGAGCGCGCTGTCGGCGCGCACCGCCCAATATCCAAGCCAAGAGAATGAACGCCGCGAGCCCGAGGGCGCTCTGCGCGTTCAACACCGGTCGCTCAATCCTGCAACGACGGACGTGCCGCTACCGGCGCCGTGACGAAGTCGACCGCGGCAGCACTTCGCAGGCCAGCCACACTGCCTCTCCCCACACGCGCCATGTCACTGCTCGGACGCGTTAGCTCTCACCGGGCGGAGCGTCGAGATGCCGGAAAGTCAATCGGGCCGGTGGCAGACCGCCTCGAGGTGATGCCCATCCGGATCGATGAGGAAGGCCGCGTAGTAGTTGGCATGATAGTGCGGACGCAGGCCGGGGGCGCCGTTGTCCTGACCGCCAGCAGCCAGGCCCGCGGCGTGAAACGCATCGACCGCAGCACGGCTCGGCGCGCGGAAAGCGATGTGCTGGCCGTACTGCGGTACGATGGTATCCGCGGGCTTCCCGGCACCGACCCAGAAGGCCGGCTCGTCCGCGTCGTCGCCGTAGCCGCCGGCGATGTAGTCGTCCTCTTCCTGCTCCATCACGCAGCGATGGCCGAGCGTTGCTAGGACCACATCGTAGAACGCGCGGGCACGCGCGTAGTCCGAGACCGGCAACGAGAAGTGATCGAACATGTCAGCCTTCCTCCCTGTTGCGCCCGCCCACATGCCGCTTCCGAGAGGCTTCGGGCAAGCGGTTGACGTGCCGGCGAGGAAGGGCTGCTCGGCATATGTCGCCGGTACCCGTGCCAGGCCTCTCTACAACTGCATCGCGAACTAGGCGGACTCTTACGGTCAACGAGTCGATGGCCTGATCATCCCAGGAGCCGGCGTCGTTGGAAGCGGCGCGCGGACACTTCTTAGAATTGCAACGAGCTGGGACACCCCAGCGCTAAGCGCGCGGCGGGCGCGCTCCGCGACCCGAGAAACTTCGTATATCGGCTAAGTTTTTCTTGCGGTGGAAGCCTGGCCCCGTTAGCTTAGTCGCATGACTAACTATCAGAGCACTATCGCAGCGGAGCAGCGCAATCTCGACGGCATGTTTCACGCCCTGTCGGACCCGACGCGCCGCGCCGTCGTGCAATCGCTTTGCGCCGGGCCGGCCTCCGTAAGCGCCCTGGCGCAACCCTTCGAGATGAAGCTGCCGACCTTCCTCCAGCATATTCGCGTGCTGGAGCGCAGCGGGATCGTTCGCACGAGCAAAGACGGTCGCACTCGAACCTGCGAGCTGAACGCGGCCAAGCTGTCGGCTGCGGAGAAGTGGATCAGCGATCAACGGGCGCTCTGGGAGAGCCGCTTCGATCGGTTGGAGGCGCTGTTGGCCGAGGCGCCCGAGGCCTCGGACTCATCGAAGAAGGAGGACCCATGATGCCGCCGCAGTCCCCACAGGCCCCATCCGAGACGGGGCTCGTCGTCGAGCGTTTGCTGAACGCGCCGCGCGCACGGGTTTGGCAAGCTTGGACCGAGCCAGATCTGCTGGTGCGCTGGTTCTTTCCTGAGGGCTGCACGATGGAGAACCCGAGCTTCGACGTGCGGGAAGGGGGCGCGTACGCGTGCGACTACCGCGCATCGGACGGCTCGGTGTTCCGGCTGCGCGGGGTGTTCGAGACGCTGACGCCGCCCGAACGCCTGGTCTTCACCCATGGCTGGGCGGACGAGAACGGGGTCGTCGAGCACCATCCGCGCGTGACTGTCGACCTTGAGGTCGTCGGCGAGAAGACGCGCGTGACGGTCCGCCAGACGGGGCTGGCCGACAAGGCTACCCGCGACTCGCATGTCGAAGGCTGGACGCAGGCCCTCGGCCATCTCGCCGCGTTGCTGGACACCGCTTGAAGCGAAGACAGGAGACAGGACATGCAACCCGAACTCGTCGCCCGCGACACCTGGCTCGAGGCGCGCAAAGCTCTACTGGCCGAAGAGCGCGCTCTCACCCATCAACGCGATCGTCTGCGCGCACGGCGTCAGGCGCTTCCCTGGGTCAAGGTCGAAAAGGACTACGTTTTCACCTCCGTCGACGGGCCGACGACGCTCGCAGACTTGTTCCAAGGGCGCAGCCAGCTCTTCGTGCAGCATTTCATGCTGGCGCCCGGCGCCGAGCACATCTGTCCGGGCTGCGCCTGCTTCGCCGATCACGCCGACGTCGCGCGGCGCCACTTCGAAAACGCCGATCTGTCCTTCGCCGCGGTCTCGCGGGCCAGCGCTGAGGAGATCGCCGCCGTGAAGAAGCGGATGGGGTGGGGCTTTCAGTGGGTGTCGTGCGCCGAGAACGGCTTCAACCACGATTTCGGCGCTGCGTTCACGCCCGTTGAGATCGCCGCCGGCGCGCCGCTCTACAACTACGGCACCACGCCATACCTTGCCGAGGACATGCCCGCGAACAGCGTCTTCGCCCGTAACACCGCCGGCGAGATCTTCCACACTTACTCGACCTACGCCCGCGGCAACGATGCGCTGTTCTACCCGTTCCAGTTTCTCGATCTCACGCCGCAGGGACGGAACGAAGCCGACGGTGTGATGGCCTGGGTGCGGCTGCGCGACGAGTACGGGGTCCAGGCGCCGGCGAGCGATTGCTGCGCCCCGCCTTCATGACGAGCGGAACGCCGCGGCGCCAGTTCGGCTTCGACCTCATCGCGAACGCTGGCCAGGAGGGCCGAGCATGGACTCGACAGCGGAGATCGCCACGCTGTGCCAACGGCTTCGCGGCGCGCATGCGCAGAAGGACGCCGACGCGATCGCCGAGTGCTGTTCGGATGGCGCCGTCATCTACGACCTCGCGCCGCCGCTCGGGCGCCGCCGCATGAAGCCCGACGCGGTCGCCGCAAGGCTCGATACCTGGGACGGGCCGATCCAAATCGACACGGCGGATGTCGAGATCCTCGTCGGGAGCGATGTCGCCTTCACGACGGCGCTGAACCGGAAGCGCGGCCGACAAGGGGGTGTCGATCAGGACATCTGGTTCCGCACCACCATGGGCTTCCCGCGAAAGGACAGCGGTTGGAGGATCGTGCACGAGCATTCCTCTGTCCCCTTCCATATGGACGGCTCGTATCGCGCGGCCGTGGAGCTGCAACCATGACGATCACGATCTCGGCTTTCCGTTGGGTCCCGGACTTTGCCCAGGGCTACGTCAAGGACATTCGCGCGCGCTGGGCGCTCGAGGAGGCGGGCGTGGACTACGAGGTCGAGCTGATCGACCCGCCCGTCGACCGTGATCACCCGTACCGCGCCTGGCAGCCCTTCGGGCAAGTGCCCGCCTACCGCGACGACGAGGTCGAGCTTTTCGAGTCCGGCGCGATCGTGCTCCATGTCGGGTCAAGGTCGGAGGCGTTGTCGCCCCGCGACGCGGCGGGGAGAGCGCGCGTGACGACCGGCGTGATCTCGGCGTTGAACTCCGTCGAGCCGTATGTCGAGAACTACGCGCTGCTCGACGTCTTCCACGCCGGCGAGCCCTGGGTCGAGGAGCGCCGCCCGCAGGCGGAGGAACTCATGACGCTGCGCCTGGCGTCGCTGGCGGGCTGGCTCGGCCACAGGGACTATCTGGAAGACCGCTTCACCGCCGCGGATCTCATGATGGCGACGGTGCTGCGCGGCCTCGACAACTGGCCGCTCGCCGAACGCTTTCGGAGCCTCGCGGCCTATCGCCAGCGTTGCCTTGATCGTCCCGCCTTCGCCAGAGCGCTGGAGGCTCAGCTTCGAACGTTCCGAGCTGCTGCGGCGGTGTGAGCCGGCCAAGCTGCCGCGCGGCGGACCAGCTTGACGTTGGCGGCGTTCGTCAGCGCGGCATTCGGACTTCTCCTGCCAACAGCTAACCGTCTACTCACCAAGTCACTTTCGGCCTGAGCGATGGCCCTGTCGGGCTCAAAGCAGTCGTTGACCGAATTCGGCTCTACAACCGAAGCAGTGCCGCCAACGCCGCGTCAGAGTGGCCAGACGACCAGGATCATCGGGACGGCGACGGAGAGGACCAGGAGTTCGAGCGGGAGGCCCATGCGCCAGTAGTCGCCGAACGCATAGCCACCGGGGCCGAGGATCAGGGTGTTGTTCTTGTGCCCGATCGGCGTGAGAAACGCGCAGGAGGCCGCTACGGCCACCGCCATCAGGAAGGCGTCGGGGCTGGCATCGAGCGCCTGGGCGATCTCGATCGCGACCGGTGCCGCGACGATCGTCGTTGCCGTGTTGTTCAACACGTCCGAGATCGTCATCGTCAGGGCCATGAGTGCGCCGAGCACCACCCAGGCGGGCCAGCCGGCAGCGACCGCGACGAAGGTATCGGCGAGCAGTTCGGTCCCTCCGGCAGCGTCCAACGCCGTGCCGAGCGGAATCATCGACCCCAGGAGCACGACCACCGGCCACTCTACGGTCTCATAGAGGCGGGTCAGCGGCACGACGCCCGTCAGGACATAGACCACCGCCACGGCTCCCAGCGCCACCGGGAGGGAGATGAGGCCGAAGCTTGCAGCCAGGACCGCCAACGCGAAGCAGCCGGCAGCGAAACCGGCCTGCTCGGTCTGGGCAACCTCGAAGCCACGCTCGGCCAGTACGAGGAGCCCCTGCGACCGCGCTGTTTCTATCAGCGTCTCCTCGGGCCCCAGCAGCAGCAGGATGTCGCCCGCCTCGAAGGGCAGCCGCCGCACCTGTTGACGAAGCCGCCGCCCGCGGCGTGAGACGCCCAGCAGCGTGACACCGAAGCGGCGCTGGAGGCGGAGGCCGTCGGCCGTACGTCCGACCAGGGGTGCGCCTGCCGGCACCACTGCCTCGATCAGCTTTTGGCCGCCGT
>JANQNY010000019.1 GCA_028279345.1 Geminicoccaceae bacterium | reverse complement strand
TCGTTCGACGAGCCGCGGCAACAGGAGTGCCGCGATCATCGAACCCGCACCCGCGGCGGCCATGGCGAACGCCAGCGCGCTGTCGTCGAGCCCAAGCTCCGCGCGTACGAGAACCACACTGTTGACGATCACCATCGCACCGGCCGCGGCAACGGCCGCCGAGAGCGCTAGCACGCCGCGCAGGCGAGGCGTGCGCAGATAGGCGGTCACGCCGAAGGCGATGTTGCCGGTGATCGAGCGGCCGCGCTCGGACGGTCTTGGCTTGGGCAGCACGACGCTTACCACCAAGAGCGCCGAGGCGAGGAACCCCAACGACGTCAACACGAACAGCCGATCGTGGCCGATGGCCAGGAGCAGTGCAGCCGCCAGCAACGGGCTCAACAGGTTCTCGAGATCGTAGGCCAACCGCGCGAGCGAGAGCGCGCGCGTGTAGTCCGGATCCCGCAGAACGTCCGGGATCGTCGCCTGGAAGGTCGGCGTGAAAGCCGCAGAGCAGGCGTTGAGGAGGAAGATCAGGACGTAGACCTGCCAGACCTCGGTGACAAAGGGGAGGCCGAGAACCACCGTCGCCCGCGCTACGTCCAGCGCCACCAGGAACGACCGCCGCGGCACCAGGTGCGCGAGGCCACCGACGATCGGCGCGATCGTCACGTAGGCGATCATCTTGATCGCGAGCGCCGTGCCGAGGACCAGGCCGGCGTCACCGCCCGCCAGATCATAGGCGACCAGCGCCAGCGCCACGGTCATGAGCCCAGTACCGAGGAGCGCCGTGACTTGGGCGAAGAACAGATGCCGGTAGGTGCGGTTGGCGAGGGGCGACCACATGGGTGGCAGCTTAGCCAACGTCGCCGGGCTCAGGGAAGCCGAGCGGCCGTCGGCTCAATCGCCGGCAGCGTAGCCGGTAGCGAGCCCGTCGATGCTCTTGACGTTCTTCTCCCGGCGATAGGCATCGAGGCCTTCCGGACCCTTGTTGGCGGCCCAACGGGTGAGGTTGTCGCGATGGCCCACGTGCTCGAAGCGCGGCACGCCAAAGCCGCACGAGGTCTGCACGAGGTCGATGTCCAGGCGGACGAGCTGCCGCGTGCCGAGCGGCGCCTCGCCGCCGAACGCTTCGGCGAGCAAGTCTCGGCCCTCTACATCTTCAAGGCTCAGCACACGACCGCGACCATAGAGACGCAGGATCGAGGGCGGACCCTCGAAGGCGCAGAACATGATGGTCAGGCGGCCGTCCGCACGCAGGTGCGCCGCCGTTTCGTTACCGCTGCCAGTGAGATCGCGATAGGCGACCGCTCGAGGCCCCAGCACACGCAAAGAAGCGGCGTCCTTGGGGGACAGGTTGACCCGCGCGCCGGGCGCGGCCGACGCCGTGAAGAAGATGTGCTGCCGCTGGATGAAACGGCGGTGGTTGGCGTCGAGTTCAGGAAACGGCTTCGCCATGCTCGGGTCTCCGCGGTCGGCAGGGGAGGCAGACCAGCCCCGGCCTGTTATCCTGAAACGCAGCTCTGCGCGGAAGGAGGAGCGACGCATGGCAGCCGATCTCGCCGGAGCACGCGCGCGCATGGTGCAGGACCAGCTCGTCGACCGCGGTATCACCGACCGGCGGGTGCTCGGCGCGATGGCCGCAGTCCCTCGCGAGCGCTTCGTCGGGGCCGACTTGCGAGATCTTGCCTATTTGGACGGCCCGCTGCCCATCGGCGCCAGCCAGACGATCTCCCAATCCTACGTCGTCGCGCTGATGCTCGAGCTCGCCGCAATCGGTGCGCGCGACCGCGTACTCGAGGTGGGCGCCGGCTCGGGCTATGTCGCGGCCCTCTTGGGCCATCTGAGCAGCCATGTCTTCGCCCTGGAACGCCATGAAGCACTCGCTCGCGAGGCCGCCGCTCGCATCGCCGCGCTGGGCCTCGAGCATGTCGACATCCGCACGGCGGACGGCAGCCGCGGCTTGCCCGACGAAGCGCCGTTCGATGTCATCCTGGTCTCGGCCGCGCCACCCGCCCTACCCGAGGCGCTGCGCGAGCAGCTCGCGCCGGGCGGACGGCTCGTCATCCCGGTGGGCACGTTGGGTCGGCAGGCGCTCGAACGGCATGTGCGCGGCGCAGATGGAGGATTTGATGTGAGCCGTCATGGCGGCGTCGCATTCGTGCCGCTAGTGAGCGGCGCCGAGTAGCCACGCGCGGGCGAGGGTGCAGTCGAGGAAAGGCGCAAACGATGGCGAGTGACCTCGAGCGACGGATCGACCAGGGACGCGGCCTCGAACCGGCCGACCTGGTCATCAAGGGCGGGCGCATTCTCAACCTCGCCGACGGCTCGATCGAGCCGGGTGATGTCGCCATCTGCGGCGAGCTGATCGTCGGCACCTACGATGCCTATGAAGGCCGCGAGATTGTCGATGCCGAAGGTGCGGTGATCGTCCCGGGCTTCATCGACACCCACGTCCACGTCGAGAGCTCGTTGGTCGGGCCGGCCGAGTTCGAGCGGCTGGTGCTCGCCCGCGGCACGACGACGGCCATTTGCGACCCGCACGAAATCGCCAACGTGCTCGGCCTGGACGGCATCCGCTTCATGCTGGACGCCGCCGCCGAGCTGGCGATGAGCCTCAAGGTCAACCTCAGCTCCTGTGTGCCGTCGAGCCCGCTGGAGACCGCCGGCGCCACGCTGGGCGTCGACGACCTCACGCAGTTCAAGGACCATTTCGGCGTCCTTGGTCTTGCCGAGGTGATGAGCTTTCCGGCCGTACTCGCCAAGGACCCGGCAGTCCTGGCCAAGCTCGAAGCGTTCCAAGGTCGCCACATCGACGGGCATGCGCCGCTCCTCTGCGGCCCCGACCTCTCGGCCTATGTCGCCTGCGGCATCCGCACCGAGCACGAGGCGACACTGCTCGACGAAGCGCGGGAGAAGCTCCGTAAAGGCATGGCGCTGCTGTTGCGCGAGGGAAGTGTCGCCAAGAACGTCACGGCATTGGCGCCGCTGCTCACGCCTGTGACAGCGCCGCGGATGGCCTTCTGCACCGATGATCGCAATCCGAACGAAATCCTGGCCGAGGGGCACATCGACCACGCGGTCCGCCTCGCCATCGCCGCCGGTGCCGACCTGTGGGCCGCCTATCGGAGCGCCAGCCTCAGCGCTGCCGAGATCATGGGCCTCAGGGACCGTGGGCTCGTCGCACCCGGCTACCGCGCCGATCTGCTACTCATCGACGACCTCGAGACCGTCCGCGTCGGCCGGGTTATCTGCGGTGGCCGGCCTTGGCAACCGGGGCCAGGGCGCGTCGCAACGACCAGCGTGGGGCGGCACTCGGTCAAGCGGTCGCCGGTCAGCACTGCCGACTTCCCGGCGAGCGACGCGGCGCGCGTGCCGACCATCGGCATCCGCCGGTTCTCGCTCCTGACGGACCGGCTGGAGCGCCCGCCGACCGCACCCGGCGTGCTCCGCCTCGCCGTGCTCGAACGCCACGGCAAGGGTGGGCACATCGGTCGGGCGCATGTGGAAGGGCTGGGTCCGCTCACGGGCGCCATCGGTCTGAGCGTCGGCCACGACAGCCACAATCTGACGGTCGTCGGCAGCGATGCCGCAGACATGGCGGCCGCCGCCAACCGCTTGATAGCGCTCGAGGGCGGTGCGGTGGCCGTCGCCGGTGGCGAGGTCCGCGCCGAGCTGGCGCTCCCTATCGCCGGGCTGATGAGTGACCGACCCTACGAAGAGGTCGCCCAGGCTCTCGACCGGCTCAAGGAAGTGATCGCAGGGATGGGTGCCACGCTGGACGAGCCGCTGCTCCACCTCGCCTTCCTGACGCTGGTCGTCATCCCGCACCTCAAGCTGAGCGATCGAGGGCTCGTCGACGTCGATCGCTTCGCCTTCGTCGACGACGTGGGGGGGTAAGCGGCTGAAGGCCCCTCAGAGCGAGCCGGGCGTCAGCTCAACGCCCAAACCGGGTTGGTCGCCGAGCACGACGCAGCCGTCGCTAAGCGCGAATGTGTCCGGCGGAACAAGGTCGAAGTACCAACGGTGCATCTGGTGGAACTCGACGGAATGTGCCGCCGGCATCGCCGCGGCAGCGTGCAGACTCGCGAGGAACAAGACCACGCTTGAGGACGAATGCAGCGTGACGGCACTACCACCGGCTTCCGCGACTGCCCCGATGGCCAGCGTCTCGCCGACGCCGCCACACGCCGACACGTCGGGCATGAGATAGCGCACGCCGGCGTCCGCCAAGTGCCGGAACGGTTCGCGCCACGGCAAGGTCTCGTTGCCGCAGAGCGGAATAGGCGAATGCGCGGCGAGCTTCGCGTAGCCGTCGTAGTCGGTCGGCGCCAGGGGTGCCTCGAACCACACGAGATCGTAGGCGGCGGCCGCCTCGGCAAATGCCATCGCCCGTTCGAAAGTGAAGCTGTAGTGGGCGTCCACCATCAAGCCGATGCCCGGCCCGATCGCATCGCGCGCCTCTTCGATCCTGTCCAGATCGACGGCCAGCGGCGCCCCGCCAACCTTGATCTTGACCGCGCGGAAGCCCGCATCGACGTAGCCACGCAGCTCGTTCCCGAGGCTGGGTCCGGCGTCATCCGTCCGGTAGAGGCCGGCCGACGCGTAGACCGGCACGCGCGGCTCCAGCCCGCCAAGCTGGCGCCAGAGCGGCTCGTGCGCCGCCTTGGCGCGTAGGTCGTGGAGCGCAATCTCGACGGCGCTCAGCGCCACCGCCGTGATCCCGTAGCGACCGCTCATCACGCAGGCGTCGCGGCACCGCCCGGCGATGTCGAACGCCTCGTCGAGCTGCCGACCGACGACGAGCGGTGCCACGTCATCCTCGATGGTGGCCGCGAGTGCTCGCGGGCTCGCGTAGGACGTCCAACCTTCGCCGATGCCCAGACGCCCATCATCGGCTTCCACGAAGCAGAACAGCATCGCCTTCGTCGTCCAGCGTCGCCGCGCGTTGCGGAGGTTGCCGGGCATGCTGCGCTCGACGAAGGCAACCTTCACAGCCTTGATGCGCATGCGGCTCCTCCGAAACCCGGCAGAGGCTAAGCTGCGCTCTCGCTTGCTTCCAATGCAAAGAACCTTGCTATTGTTGCGCTCAAAGCAGCTAACGGCCGGCCGTCGGAAACACGCGGGCGACGCAATCGCGAAACGCGCGCGCCGCGTCGGAAAGCGGTTGATCGCGCGGCGTCAGCACGCCGAACGCCATCGTGAAGGCCGGCCGCAACGCCGCCACCGCCACCTGCTGGGGCAGGCTCGCCGCGGTGAATGGATCGGTGATGGTGTAGCCAAGACCCTGACCGGCAAGTGCGCAGGCGAGCAGCGATGACGACGTCCGCTGGGCCACGTGGGGCGCGTAGCCGGCGCCGGCGAAGATCGCATCGATTTGCTGCTGCAACAGGGTGTCGGGTGTGAGCGCGATGAGGGGTTCGCGGGCCAGAGTCGACACGTCCACGACACCCTTGCTCGCGAGCGGGTGATCCGGCGCGAGGGCGACCACAGCCTCCCGCGTCCCCAAGGGTTCCACGTCGAGCCGCGGGTCGTCGACGGGCAGGGGCCCGACGCCCAGATCGAACTGACGACCGCTGAGCCAGCGCTCCATGTCGCGGCGATGGTGCATCTCGAGGGTCAGGCCGACGTCCGGAAGGGCGTCGCGGAAGAGCCGCGCGGCCGGCGCCACGAGCGCGACCGCCAGCCGCGAGAGGACCACCACCCGGAGCCTAGCCCCGTGACCGACGCGGATATCGCCGGCAATGACCTTCAGCCGATCGACGCCGTCGAGGATGCGCCACGCTTCACGATAGAACGCCGCACCCTCGGCAGTGGGCCTGAGCGCGCGCCGGTCGCGATGGAACAGCGGCATCTTGAGCTCGTGCTCGAGGTTGGCGATCAGCCGGCTCACGGCCGGCTGGCTCAGATGCATCTCGTCCGCCGCCGCGGCTAGCCGGCCGCGCCGCATGACGAGGCAGAACGCCTGAATGGCCTTGAGGTTCATGGCGCCATATTTGCATCAGACGCAACAAAAGAAATGACCTTTCAATTTGTGTAAAGCGAAAAGGCTGCGCAAGCTCGAGCGAACGTGCGCTAGCGGTCCAGGGAGGAATCAGATGCTCGATCGCCGTCGTCTTTTGGCGTCCACAGCCGCCGCGGGAGCGGCCCTGCTGACCCGCCCCGCCTTCGCCAGCTTTCCGGAGAAGCCGATCACGCTGGTGGTAGGCTTCGCCGCGGGCGGCGGAACCGACACCTACGCGCGCACGCTCGCCAGTCTCATTCACGAATCCCTTGGCGTGCCCATGGTGGTCGTCAACAAGCCCGGCGCGGCAGGCATGATCGCCGCCAAGTTCGTCGCCGACCAACCGGCAGACGGTCACACGCTCTACATGGCATCTGCAGGGTCTCTGCTCGTCAAGGCGCTCTACGACGGCGATGCCGCACCGGTGGCGCCACTCGAGGACTTCCGCGCCCTCGGCCAGATCGGCGCATCCATCCCAGGTCTCCTCGTGCCCGCGTCGAGCCCGTTCGAGAGCGCCCCCGATCTGGTCGCCGCCGCCCGAAGCGATCTGGAAGCGTTGCGGTGGGCGCACCCGGGACGCGGTAGCCTCTTCCAGCTCACCGGCGTCGCCTTCCTCCAGGAGAACGGGCTCACCGTGCAGGACGTACCGTTCAAGGGCGGCGGCCCGGCTCGAAACGCCGTCGCCGGCGACCAGGTTGCCTTCGGCTTCATGGGCATTCAGCTTAAGAACGGCTTCGAAAGCCAGATCCGCGCCCTGGGCGTTGCGGGTGCCAGCCGTGATCCGGCCAACCCGGACGTGCCGACCTTCGCCGAGCAGGGCCTTCCCGACGTGCCGCTCACCAACCCACAGGTCGTGATGGCGCCCGCCGACCTGCCCGACGATGAGGCCGCCACCATCAGCGCGGCGATCGAGGCGACCGTCACCGGTGAGACCTACGCGCGCCTGCTCGGCAAGGCCGGTCTTTCGGGCGGCTATGAGGCGCCGTCCGCAGCCACCGACGGGCTCGTGGCACTCGAAGCGGAGCTGCAACCCCTCGTCCAGGCGACGCGGGCCTGAGCCTAGGCACGGAGATGGGCGGACGGTCCAACCATGAAGCGGCGGATGGGCAGCGCAGCTCTGCCCTCGCGATGCCCGACCTCTGGACCGGGCTGGTGCTCATCGCGGTCGCGCTCGCGCTGCTCATCGCCAGCTTCGACATTCGCGTCGACGAGGCTGGGCTCGTAGGACCGAGGGCCGTGCCGCAAGCCGTCTGCGTCCTCCTGCTCATTGCCGGTGCGGCGCTCTCGATCGCCAGCGCGCGCCGCGCCGGCCAGGTGCGAGCGCCAGAGCCATCCGCGCGCGCAGAGCCATCGATCCCCTGGCGTGCGCTGCTGCTCGCCGCCCTGGGACTAGCCTTCGTGCCGCTCTTCGGCGCCTTCGGCTATCTCGGCGCGACGGGCCTCGTCACCGCGGCAACGTTGGCGCTCTTCGGCGTGCGACGCTCGGTGGTGCTCGTGTGCACGGCGGCCGTCGCCGCCGTCGTCTGGCACCTGGCCTTCGTCGAGCTGATGGACGTGTTCGCCCCGGCCGGACGTGTCTTCGACGCGGCGCGCCTGCTGCCGTTCTAGGAGGCGCTTGGTGGGCATCGTCGACGGCTTCGCGTTCCTCTTCGCCAATCCCACGGCACTCGCGTTCGTCGTCCTTGCCGCGCTCGCGGGCGTCGTCATTGGCGCGTTGCCGGGCCTTACCGCCGCGGCGGCGATCGCGATGCTCGTGCCGATCACCTACTTCTTGGACCCGCTGTCAGCGCTCGCGTTCCTCTACGTGATCGGCAAATCGGGCCGCTATGGTGGGTCGATCGCGGCCATTCTCTTCAACACCCCTGGCACCACGGCCTCGGTGGCCACGATGGCCGACGGGCACCCGCTGGCGAAGCGCGGGGAGGGGATCAAGGCGCTACGCATGGCCACCGTGGCGTCGATGATCGGCGACTTCGTCGGCGACGCGATCTTGATCTTCGGCGCGGTCCTGATCGCCAAACAGACAGCGCGCTTCGGGCCGCCCGAGTACTTTGCCGTGTACGTCATGGCGTTCCTCGTCATCGGCTCCGTCGTCGGCAGCTCCGTGCTCAAAGGGCTCACGGCGACGCTCTTGGGAATCCTAGTGGCTCTCGTGGGGCTCGACCCCATCACCGGCGACGCGCGTTGGACGTTCGGTGTGCTGGAGCTCGAAAGCGGCTTCGCGCTTGTGCCGCTGCTGATTGGCGTCTTCGTCATCGCCGAGCTGATGGTCCAAGCGGAACGGCTAGCCCTCGGCGACGGCGACAACACGATCGCCGCGGTGGCCCCGGACCCGAAGGCCAACCGACTGCCGCTACCGCAAGTGCTGCGTCTCCTTCCCACCATCTTCCGCTCGGCGGGCTACGGCGCGGTCATCGGCATCATGCCTGGCCTGGGCTCGTCGGTGGCGGCCTTCGTCGCCTACGCCGAGGAGAAGCGGCGGGCACCGGATCGCGAGGCTTGGGGAACGGGCGCGCTCGGTGGGATCGCAGCGCCGGAGGCGGCGAACAACGCGGTCTCGGGTCCGTCGATGATCCCGTTGCTCACGCTCGGCGTGCCGGGCACGACGGTCGCCGCCATCTTGATGGGTGTGTTCCTGATCCACGGCATTCCGATCGGCCCGACATTGTTCGTCGTGGCCCACGATCTCGTCTTCGGGCTGTTCGCCGCCGGCCTCGTCGGCATTCTCTGCTACGGCCTGATCGGCTGGCACTTCGGGCCACTAATCGGCCGGGTGATGCAGCGGGTGCCGGCGCGCTTCGTCTATCCCTTGATCTTCATCACGGCGCTCGTCGCAGCCTACTCGACGCGCCTGAGCCTCACCGACGTTCAGGTCATGATGGCCGCGGGCCTCCTCGGCTATGCTATGCGGCGCCTGGGCTTTCCCCCGGCAGCGTTCATCATCGCCTTCATCCTCACGCCGGGCGCCGAAGAAGCGCTCAGACAGAGCCTGCTCCTCTCGGCCGACGGGGGCTGGGTGTTTCTGACGCGACCCGTCGCTGCCACGGCGCTCGCCATCGGCGTGGCCGTAGCGGTTTGGCGACTGTGGTCCGCGCCCTCTCGCACCCAACGCATCGCCACCGAGAGCTGACGGCACCACCTCGCCAGTCGGCCAGATGTCACCCCTGCAGCACGATCATGTGGCCGTCGGGGTCGCGGATCGCCGCCGCTCGCTGGCCGTTTCCAAGGGTGACAGTGCCCGGCGAGACGAACGTCGTCGAGGCACTCGTCAGACGCTCGACGAGCCCATCGAGATCGTCGACGCGATACACCTGGCGCGTCGAAGCGATGTCGTTGGCCAACACGGCGTCGGTTGCCATCCGCCCCGACGGCTCTCGGTAGGCCAGCAACTCGAGGTGCGGTGTCGGCGCCGACGCCGGCGCGAGACCCACGACATCCACGACCACACCGCTCAGCCCGTCCAGACGCTCCTGTTCGATGCCCGTGTTGAGGGACGTGTAGCTGACGCTGAAGCCAAGCAGCTCGGTGTAGAAGGCGATGCTGCGTGACGCATCTCTGACGCTGATCGCCGAGTGGTCCCAGCCGCGCGGGTCTGCCGCCGCGTCGAGGTGCCAACGGGCGTCTCCAACGCCTGGCGGCAAATGGAGGAGTTCGAGCGGCTGTCCGTCCGGATCGCGGAACTTGTATGCCGAGACGCTCTGTGTGCTGATGGGTAGGAGCTGGGGCCCGCCGCGCGAAATGGTCGTCGCGCTCACGGCTTGGAGGCGAGAGTACGCCGCCTGGATGTCGTCAATCACGATGGCGACATGCTGAAACCACGAATCATTGGCGGCGCGCGTTTCGGGGTAGGACCTACCCGGCGGGTCGAAAGCGACGAACTCGACCTCTTGCGTTCCCAACCGCATGCGCACCGCACGTGGGGCGACGGACGCGTCCAAGCCCAACAGCATTTGCCAGCCGGGATCGTCGAGCGCAAATGGCACCCCACGCTCGAAGCCTAGGCCGTCAGCGTGGAACCGCTGCGTCGCGTCGAGATCGGCGACGGTTCGGCTGACGCGCAGGAACTCGCTGACGTGCATCGGGACCTCCGCCGCTCGTGGTCAGGGCCGCTGGGCCCCCCGCGCGTTTGTGTAGATGGCGTAGAGCGTCTGCGAGGCGCAGAGGAAGAGGCGGCTGCGATAGCGCCCGCCGAAGGTAAGGTTCCCCACCTGCGACGGCACCAGAATCTTGCCGAGCAACGCGCCCGAAGGGTCGATGCAATGCACACCGTCGGCAGCGCTGCTCCAGACATTGCCGTCCTCGTCGCAGCGAAAGCCGTCGGCGTTGCCCGGCGAGACCTTGTGGAAGACCCCGCGGCCGCGCACGCTACGGCCGTCGGAGCTCACGTCGAACAAACGGATATGCTGAACGGGGTCCTCGGCGAACTGCAGCCCGGTGTCCGCGATGTATAGGCGCCGCTCGTCGGGCGAGAAGCAGAGACCGTTGGGGCCGTCGAAGTCGTCGGCGACGACGGTCATGGAGCCGTCACGCGGGTCGAGTCGGTAGACGTTGCAGGGCAGCTCGCGTTCCTGCTTGCCGCCCTCATAGTCGACCTGGATGCCGTAGGGCGGATCCGAGAACCAGATCGAGCCGTCGGACTTCACGACGACATCGTTGGGCGAATTGAGCCGTTTGCCCTCGAAGCGGTCGACGAGGATCGTCACGGTGCCGTCGAGCTCGGTGCGCTTCAGGCAACGGTCGTGGTGCGAGCAGGTGATGAGGCGCCCCTCGCGGTCGCGGGTCTGGCCGTTCGGAAAACCGGCCGGCTTGCGGAACGCCTCGACGCCGCCGGCTTCGCTCCAGCGCATGATCCGGTCGTTCGGAATGTCGCTGAAGAGGAGGCACTGCCTATCGCCGAACCAGACCGGCCCCTCGAGCCAGCGAAACCCGTCGGCCAGCTTTTCCAACGGTGCGTTGGGCAGAACGTAGCTGCGGAAGCGCTTGTCGACGATCTCCAAGCCGTCCATGAGCCCACGCCTTTCGCGTTCTCGGTTGCGCGTTACTTGAAGAAACCGGGAGGGACGGCCGTCCAGGCGTCGTCGTTGCGTTGCAGGATCAACTGGACGCAGGGCACGTCACCGACCGTGCCCGAAAGATGCCCGAGGCGACCTTCCGCATCTTCCTTGGCGTTCTGGTCGCCCCCGAAGGCATACTCTCCCGGCCCCATCTCGACGCGCACCCCGTCCATGCTCTCGACATACCAACAGCCCGAAAGCGTGAAGATCCATTTGGGGACGTGATTGACGTGCCAACCGGCGACCCACTTGGGCGGCAGCACGGTCAAGAAGGCGTTGGCGTCGTCTACCAGTGTGTTCTTCCATTGCGGCGCATCGCCGGGACCCAGCACGCTCATGTCGAAGGCGGTAAAGGCGCACCGTGTGTGGCGCGAAATGCCGTCCTCGTCGGCCCAGAGGTGCCAGTAGGGAAGCTTGGGCGGGTCTGCCTTAGGGTCGCTCATGGGTGTCTGCTCCAACTGCCGCACTGGTCGCTCGCGACAACTGCTCCACGTCCTGTTCAAGCTCAGCCACGAAATGCACGCCTAGCATGATGTAAATGCAGCCGCCAACGATGGCGAAGTTCTTGAAGAAGTCCCAGACATGCGGATGCCCCTCACTATCAGCTGCCCAATACCGTGGATACGTCCAAAAATTATGGTAGAGAAGAGCGGTAACCGCACAATAGCCAGCGAGCACGAAAGCCGCCCAGCCGGCATACCAGCCGAAGACAATGCAGATCGGCGTGATGATCTCGACGCCCATCGCCAGCACCAGCAGCACAGGCCCGCCGGGTAGAAAGCTCGAATTGGCCTGCTCTAGGGCGCTTTCCCAGTTGATGACCTTATCCAGCGCACTGAACGGAAAGATAAGGACGATGAAGATCTTGGCGACAAGCGGCGCCGCGTCGTTGACTAGAGCTTCCATCGACACAACCTTCCTGTCCTCTCGCGGCCTCGCACAGCGCAGGGCATCAAGCCATGGCGTCTGAACGCCTCGCCGTGGCGCCGCTCGTTCATGCCACCCGGCTGAGCACAACCGTGTTTCGTACCGGCGCCGACGCTAACGACGGCCGCCGGGCCGCGACAATCGGGACATCGGCATCGATTGCGACCTCGGCCCGCTTGCGCGGGTAGGCCGGAGGCGACCTAAGGACAAAGCCGTACGGCTGCGATTGCACCGGCGTCGCGAATGGCCATGATGCGGCGCCGATACGACCGGACGCGGCCGATTGCGAGGAGAACGCGGCATGCTGGCCATGCGCGACGAAGCCAAGAAGAGAACCGAGGCGTTGCAGTCACGGCTGCACGCATCGGGCATCGACATCGCCATCATCACCCACGAAAGCTCGGTCGCGTACCTCGCCGGCTTTTGGGGGTATCTCAACGTCGAATTCGGCCGGCTGTCGTTTCTCCTCCTCCACTACGGCGAGCCGCCTGTCGTCATCACGCCGTTGCTCGAGACCGAGATGGTCAAGCGGATGACCTGGGTCGACGATGTGCGCGGCTACGAGGACAGCGGCCACCACACATGGGACACGGTGCTCGCCGGCGCGCTCGGGCCGCGCCCCATGCGCATCGGCACCGAGGTTCACCACATGCCGGCGATGGAACACGTCTTCCTCGAGGATCGCTACCGCAACGTGCCGATCGTCGACGTCGGCCCGACCATCGCCCGCTTGAGGATGGTCAAGTCGCCGGCTGAGATCGAGGTGATGCGCCAGGCCGGCCTTGTCGGCCGCGCGATGATGGACGCCGCGGTCGAAACCATCGCCGAGGGCGTGCCGGAGTACGAGACCGCGCTCGCCTTGATGGCCGCCGGTTCGCGCAAGGCGGCCGAGTTCATCAGCGAGGAGAACCTGGTCTCGCCGTTGATCCATGATCTCGTGCTGCTGCAGAGCGGCCCGGACACGGCCATGTTGCATCGGCGCGCCAGCACCCGCCGCTATCGCCGTGGCGATCCGATCCACATCGGCCTCGGCGGCACGCTCTCCCTCCGCCACTACAATCTGAGCTTCGACCGCACCTTTTATCTGGGCGAGGTCTCGAGCGAGGGCGAGAAGCTCTACGCCACGGCCACACGCGCCGAGGAGGCAGCCTTGGCCGCGCTCAAGCCGGGTGCGCGCGCCGAGGACGCGTGGCGCGCCGCCAACGAGGTGTTTCGCGCAGCCGACCTACGCCCGACCGACCGTGTCGGGCGTGCCATCGGCCTGTCGCCGAGCGAGGACCCGGCGCTCAAGGAGGGCGATCGCACGCTGCTGAGTGAAGGCATGACCTTCGTCGTCAACACCGGCATCGGGATCCAGGGCCGCTTCGGCGGCCGCATCGGTGACAGCGTGGTGATCACCAAGGACGGCTGCGAGCTGCTGACCGACTACCCGCGTGAGCTGCAGGTGCTCGGCGCCTGAACACGCGCGCGTTGCTCGGAGGCCTCGTGCGAGGTGCGCTTCTGGTGGCCAGTGTCGCCGGTGCCGCTGCAGCGGCACCACCGGTGCTCGAAGTACCGGTCGACTGTACCATCGGTGAGGTCTGCTTCATTCAGAACTACGTCGATCACGATCCCGGTCCCGGCAGACTAGACCACGCCTGCGGCCGGCTGAGCTATGATGGTCACCAGGGCACCGACTTCCGGGTGCGCGACTACGTCGACATGGCCCGAGGCTACGCCGTCGTTGCTGCCGCCGACGGCGTCGTCACAGCCGCGCGTGACGGCATGGCCGACGTCAGCATCAGGGAAACGGGGGCGGACGCGGTGCGCAGCCGTGAGGCGGGCAATGGCGTGCTCATCGATCATGGCGACGGCTGGGAAACGCAGTACTCGCACCTGCGCCATGGCAGCGTTCAGGTCGCGCCGGGCGACCGTGTCGCAGCCGCCGACCCGCTTGGCCTGATCGGGCTCTCGGGCAATACCGAGTTTCCGCACGTGGAGTTCACGGTCCGCCATGAAGGCGACGCGGTCGATCCGTTCGCCGGTCCCGACTTTGCTGGCGGCTGCGCGGACGAACGGGCGCCCTTGTGGAGCGATGAGGCCCTAGCGGAGCTAACCTACCGCCGCACGGGCCTCTTGATCGCCGGCTTCGCCGATCAGGCGCCCGAGGCCGACGGGGTCCGCCGCGGCGCGTTCCGCTTGGGCAGCGACGCACACGACCCCGAGGCGCTCGTCTTCTGGGTCGACCTGTTCGGCGCCGAGGCGGGTGACCTCCAGCGTTTCCGCATCTGGGCACCCGATGACAGCCTCTTCTTGGACCAGGAGAGCCGGCTCGACGAGAGCAATGTCAGTTGGTTCACGTTCGGCGGTCGGCGGCGGCCACCCGACGGGTGGCCGCCGGGCCTCTGGCGCGCGCGCTACGAACTCCTGCGGGGCGACGAACGCGTCGTGAGCGAGGAACGCACGATCCGCCTCGGGGGTGGCTGACGGATCAGCGCCTGCCCTCCCGCCACCAGGCGAAGACTTGGCTCGCGATGAGCAACGAGAGTGCTAGCCAGACCGGCAGAAGCGGCGTCTCGGCGCTGCCGACGACGCGATGGCGGTTGTTCTCCACCAGACCGATCCAGCCGCGGCCCGCATAGCTCCGACCCTCGGGGACGCGGCGCAGCTCGGGCACGCCGTCGGTGTCGGTGAACAGCTGTGCGCCGCCGCTCGCCTCGACCAGCGCCGCCAACGGTTCGGGGTTGACGCGCAGGTCCGCCATTTCCGCAGGCGCCATCGGGCCCACGGCCGCGAAGGCCTGACGATCGTCCCCTTCGGCGAAGCGGTAGAGGCCCGGCTCGTCGGCCGGCAGCGTCGCCTCGAGCCGGCCGTCGCCAGCGGGCTCGAGCATCAGCTCGCGTCGTTCGCCCGAGGGGGTCGTCACGGCGAGCGGGCGCGGTGCCGGATCGAGCGTCGTGCGCTCGACGTGGATGACGTCACCTACGGTCTCCGCGACCAGCCGTTCCTCGTCGAGCTCCGGTTCCTGCATCAACCAGTGCACCAGCCTGCGCAGAAGCGACTGCTGCGGGCCACCCTCTTCGAAGCCGCGCGCCCAGAGCCACGCATGATCCGACAAGAGCTGGGCGACCCGTCCTTCGCCGACCCGATCGAGCACCAAGAGTGGGCGTTCGGCGGCGCCGCTCATGAGGATCTGGCCCGCACCGGTCTCGACGTCGACCATGCGAAACCACGGACCCCACTCGCCCGCCCACTCGGCCTCCAGCGTGCCGGTCACCGGGTGGCGACCGCCGAGTTCCGTCACCGCCGGTCGAAACGCACGCTCCAGGACCTCACCGGAGGGCCGGAGCGGGATCACGCGATCCAGAGGCGTGCGCGCCAGCGACAGGGGCGTCGCGAAGGCAGGACCGGCGTTGATGAGAAGCGCACCGCCTTCCTCCACATAGCGCGCGACATTGTCCAGGTAAGCGAGCGGCAGCAGCCCACGGCGCGCGTAGCGATCGAAGATGATGAGATCGAACTCGCCGAGCTTGAGCTCGAACAGCTCGCGGACCGGAAAGGCGATGAGCGCCAGCTCGCGGACGGGCGTGCCGTCCTGCTTCTCCGGCGGACGCAAGATGGTGAAGTGCACGAGGTCGACGGCCGGATCGGCCTTCAAGAGGTTGCGCCAGACGCGCAAGCCCGGATAGGGCTCGCCCGACACCAAGAGCACGCGGAGGCGATCGCGTACGCCGTTGACGAAGGCGACGGCGCGGTTGTTGACGGCGCTGATCTCGCCTTCGCGCGGTGCAACCTCGACTTCGAGCACCGTCTCGCCGGCGCGATCGAGCTCGAACGGCACCTCCACCGCGCGACCGGGCGTCGTCACCAGCTCGTTGACCACCACCCCGTTCTGGCGGACGACCACGCGCTCGGGGCCGGCGACTTCGACGTCGTCGTCGAACCGCAGGCGAAAGCTAAGGGGCTCGCCGACCATGGCGTAGGTCGGCACGTCCTCGAGGGCGAGCCGGCGGTCGCTCTCGTCGGGACCGCCCGGCATGATGTGATGCACGGGGCGCTCCCCTACCCATTCCGGGAGCTCCTCGCGTACGTCGTGCACCTGGCCGTCCGAGACGATGACCACGCCCGCGAGCTGGCGCCGGTCGACCTCGACGAGCGCGTCTTCGATCGCGCCGACCACCGCCGTGCCGTCGGGACCGCCTTCGGCCACGACCCGGAGCACATCGAGCCCACCGCGACGGCCCAGATCGCTGCCGAGCGCCTCGAGCACCGCCGCCGTCGTCTCTTCACGATCGCCGGCCTGCATGCTCGCGGAGGCGTCCTCCACGATGACCACGACATCGGGCACCGGGTCCCGCTCCTGGCGCAGGAGCGTCGGGTTGGCGAGCACGCCCAGCAACAACACGAGCGGCGGCACGCGCCAACCCGCCGCCGGCAGCCGGCCGACGAGCGCCAGGAGGAGCACCACGACGACGACCGCGGCAAGGACGACGAGCAGCCACTCCGGAACGAGCGGGCGCAGGATCACGTCGGCGACCGTCATTGGCCCAACCTCTCCAGCAGCGCCGGCACATGCACCTGATCGGTCTTGTAGTTGCCGGTGAGCGCGTACATGACGAGGTTGACGCCCACGCGACGCGCAAATTCGCGCTGCCGCTCACCGCCGGGTACGGTCGGCAAGAGCGGTTGCATGCTCTCGTCGAGGGCCCACGCGCCGAGCCAGTCGTTGGCGCCGATCACGATCGTGGAGACGCCATCATTGACCCCCGGCTGCGCCCGGTCGACCCACACCGGCTGGCCGGCGAAGCGCCCGGGGAAGTCCTGCAGCAGATAGAAGCTCTTGGTGAGCGCGTGGTCGCCGCCGACCACCTCGAGCGCGGGCAGCTCGACATCCGCGAGCAGCACCTGCAGGCGCTCGACGCCAGGCGTACCCCCGGCGACGCCAGGCATCGCGAGGTTGGCGTCACGGGTGTCGAAGACGACCATCCCGCCGCCTTCGAGATAGGCGAGCAGGCGCTCGCCCGCTTCCTCCGCGATCGGCGCGACCTGGCTGGGCAGCGGCCAGAAGAGGATCGGGAACAGATCGAGCGGGTCCTCCTCCAGATCGACGGCGACGGGCTCGCTCGGCTCAACCGAGGTGCGCTGCCAGAGCGTCTGAGCGAGCCCGTTGAGCCCCGCCCGGGCGATCCGGTCGACCTCGGCCTCGCCGCTCGCGACAAAGGCCAGCGGCGTGGCGAGCGCCAGCTCGGTCGGGTCGAACGATTGCGCGTGCACGGGCATGACCATCAGGCACGCGAGGGCTGCGGTCGCCGGAACCCGCGGCGCTCTCGGCATCCGCCCACGGATCAGGGTCACGGCAACGAGATCGATGAGCAGCAGCGCGAGCGCTGCGAGGAGCAGGTGCGCACGGAGATCGACCTCGCCCAGCCCGCGGAACGCGCGGGGCACATGGCCGTAGTCCGTGGGCGTCAGGGCCCGCAAAGCCATCTGCGGCTGCCCGAGGTTCAACGCCCGCCGGGCGCCGGTAGCGGTTTCCTCGTAGAGCCCTGGCGGCAGGTCGGGGCCGACAACGCCGTCCGCGAAGCGTTCAGGCGCAATCGGCCCCTGCGCGGCCGAGGGCTCCCTGAGGCGTCCGAACCCGTCCATGGTCGCCACCGGTCGCAAGACGCCCGTGGCACTCGCCGGACGCCGACCCCGGCCCAGATCGGCGACGCGCTCGAGGAGCGCTACGAAGGTTCCCGACAACGCCAGGTCGGACCACTGCGTGTTGGCGGTGGTGTGCACGAGCATGAGCCAACCGCCGCCGCGCGCGACACCGGTCACCAGCGGCGTACCGTCCTCAAGTACCGCCAACGTGGCGTCCGTCAGCTCGGCAGAGGGCTCGGCCAACACCTGGCGGCGCACGCGGACATCGGTGCTCACGGGCAGCCTGGCCAGCGGCCCGTTGGCCTGAAAGCTGCCCAGCGCCAACGGCTCCGCCCAAGAAAGCGAGCCATCGAGCAGGCGGCCGCCGGCGCGCAGCCGGGCCGGCACGAGCGGATCCTCGACCCGCTCGGCGAGATTGGGACCAGCAAAGCGCAAGAGCACGCCGCCACCCTCGATCCAGCCGTTGAGCAGCTCCTCCTGGCTGACGCTTAGCTCCTGGTCGTCGAGCAGCACGATACTGGCGACTTCGGCCTCCAGTAGTGCCTCGACAGGCGCCGTAGTGACCCGCGCGCGCCCGGCAAGCGCCCGCTCGACGAAGAAGCGCTCCGCCAAGAGCGGTTGCGCCTCGGCAGGTCCGCCAGAGGCGACGATGCCGATCGTGCGGGCACCCAAACCCTGGTCGGTCAGCACCACGTCGCCGGCGGTGCGCGCTGGCTCGCGCTCGACCCGGCGCACCCGCTCGGCCAGCTGCGGCGGCAGGTCGAAGCGGACGGCAGCGGCCTGCGCCGCCTCGGCGAAGGTCGCGTCGCGGCTGCCCAGGACTTCGCTACCGGTGCCGACCAAGCGGATCGGCACCGATGCCTCACCCGCGTCGCTCGCGCGTAAAAGTTCCACCGCGAGCCCGCCATCGGGATCGGGCGCCGGCACGAGCAAACCGGCGAGCCCGGTGGTTTCAGGGGCCAACACACGCACGGGACCAAGACCATCCAATGCACGAGCCAAGCGGGTCGCGGCATCGCGCCCGCCATCGCGGTCAGCAATCCCGTCGCTGAGCCACAGTACCGTCGCCGCCGGGACCGTCAGCTCCTCCAACGCGGCTGCAGACGTTGCGCGGTCGGGCCACCAGGGCTTGGGCTCGAGTGCTGCCAGCCGGTCGCGCGCAACCCCGGCGGCAACAGGTTCCAGCGCCTCGGGCTCCAACGTCGCCGCCGTCGGCACGAGGACCACCTCACGCCCCTCGCGCGCTGCCTGGGCGATCTCTGCGTTGCCCCGCTCCACGAGCTCTCGCCAGTGCGCTGCCGCCGCCCAGCCGTCGTCGACGACCACCACCAGAGGACCGCCACCGGCAAGACGGTCGGCCGGGTTCAACAGCGGGTGCGCTGCGGCGATGATGAGGCAGGCGATGGCGGCGAGGCGCAGCAACAAGAGCCACCAGGGCGTGCGCCGCGCCGTCGTCTCCCGCCCGGTGAGCATCAACAGAAAGCGGATCGGCGGAAACTCGACCTCGCGAGGCGGCGGCGGCACCAAGCGCAACAGCAACCAAAGAGCAGGCAGGCCCAGAAGCCCCAAGAGCAGCCAGGGTTGCGCGAAGGCGAGAGCGCCCATGCCGACCATCAGCGGGGCTCGTTGGCGCCGAGCGCCATATAGACAGGCAGGAGCGCCCCCGCTGGAGAATGGTCGGTCTGGTGCCAGGTCATGCGAAAGCCGAGCCGGCGCGCCATGTCCGCGAGCGCCTCACGATGCTGGGCGAGAAGCGACGCGTAGTCGCCCCGGACGCGATCAACATTGCCGATGAGCGCCATCCCCTCGTCCTCGAGGCCCTTGAAGCGCACGTGCCCGCTGTAGGGTAGCTCCACCTCGGCCGGATCGAGCACCGCAAGCACGAACGCGGTGACGCCCTGTCCGCGGATGCTTCGTAGCCAACGCTCGGTCTCGTCACTGGGCATCAGCCAATCGGAGATCAGGATGGCGCGCGCGTAGCGCGGGAGCGGACGATACGCCGGCGTCGTCGGCGCATCGGACGGATTGATCAGGTCGGCGAGGCGGACGAGCGCCGCCCGGCCGGCCATCGGTGGGCTCGACGAGGCGAGCGCCGCGACGCGTTCGCCGGCACGAAGCAACAGTGACGCAAGCGCCAGCGCCAGCACCTGGGCGCGCTCGTGCTTCGTGGGTCCGGCATGCGAGCGGAACCGCATCGACGACGAGCCGTCCACCCAGAACCAGACGCTCTCGGCCGCCTCCCATTCCTGTTCGCGCAACACGACGCGGTCGCTCTTGGCCGACTGCCGCCAATCGATCGCTGCGGTCGGGTCGCCCGGCTGGTACTGGCGAAACTGCCAGAACGTCTCGCCGACACCGACCCGGCGGCGGCCGTGCACACCCTGTGCGACGGTGGACGCTACGCGCTCCGCGGCGACCAGCAGTGGTGGCATGGTCGATGCGACCGCCTCGGCCTCGTGCCGCCGACGGGTGAGGTTCGGATCGGTCATGCGGCGACAGTGCGCCGCACCAGCGTTCCGATCACCTCCGCCAGCGTGACACCGTCCGCCCGCGCGCCGAAGGTGAGCGCCATGCGGTGCTTGAGGACGGGATAGGCCAACGCCTCCACGTCCTCCAGTGACGGCGCCAAGCGGCCGTCGAGGAGCGCTCGAGCGCGCGCCGTCAGCATCAGCGCCTGGCTCGCCCGCGGGCCGGGGCCCCAGGCGATCTGCTCCTTGAGCGCCGGGTCATCGCTGCTCTCCGGACGACCGGCCCGGACCAGCCGCAAGATCGCATCGACGACCTGTTCACCTACCGGGATCGAGCGCACCAGACGCTGCAGCCGCTCAAGCTCGTCGGGATCGAGCATGGGCGCCACCTCGACCGTCTGGGTGCCGGTCGTCGCGACCATCATCCGCCGCTCGGCCTCGATGTCGGGATAGGCGATGTCGATTTCGACAAGAAAGCGGTCGAGCTGGGCCTCCGGCAGAGGGTACGTCCCCTCCTGCTCGACGGGGTTTTGGGTCGCGAGAACGTGAAAGGGATGGGGCAGGATACGATCGGCGCCGGCGATGGTGACCCGCTTTTCCTGCATCGCCTGCAGCAGCGCAGCCTGCGTGCGGGGGCTCGCTCGGTTGATTTCGTCGGCCATGAGGAGCTGACAAAAAATGGGGCCCTCGATGAAACGAAACTGCCGGCGCCCACCCTCGGCCTCCTCGAGCACCTCCGAGCCCAGAATGTCGGCCGGCATAAGGTCCGGCGTGAACTGCACCCGCTTCTGCGCCATGCCGATGACCGCCGCCAGCGTCTCCACCAAGCGCGTCTTGGCGAGGCCGGGCATGCCGACCAGGAGGCCGTGACCGCCGGCGAGCAGTGTCGTGAGGCTGAGCGCCACGACCTCCTCCTGGCCGTAGATCACTTTCCCGATTTCTGCCTTCACCTGCGCGAGCTGATCGATGGCATGATCGACCGCATCGATGAGCTGGGTCTCGTCGAGCGCCAAGGGCGTCCTCCTCATGCTGCCGAGCGATCTTGCCCGCACACCGCTCAAACCTCACATTTAGTGCATGGACCTGCGCTCGGCGAACCGAAGAATCCGTGATGCCCTCGCGCAACTCGAACGCGAGGTCGCGACCGGCCGTGCACCCGCCACGGATTACGAGATCACGATTAGGCGCGATGGCACGTGGACTTATCGCGATTCGCCTATCGAGCGGCCGGAAATCGTCAAGCTGTTCGCCTCGGTGCTGCACCGAACGACGGACGGCCGGCACTGGCTGGTAACACCCGTGGAGCGTACCGTAGTGCACGTCGAGGACGCCGCCTTCGTCGGCGTCGAGCTAAAGAGCGATGGTGCCGGTGGCGGTCAGCGCCTCGCCGTGCGCACCAACGTCGACGCGTGGGTGCCGATCGACGTCGCCCATCCGCTGCGTATGGAGGAACAGCCGGACGGATCCGCGGTGCCTTACATCGAAACGGACGAGGGTCTCGACGTCCGGCTCGCGCGATCGATCTTCTACGAGCTGGTCGAGCTGGCGGAACCTGACGACACCGGACGCCTCGGCATCTGGAGCGACGGGATCTTCTTCCCGATCGGCTCGGACGACGACGAGGCGGATGAATGACGACGTTGACGCCAGGCGCCATCCGCGAGCGCATCAGCAAGCGGCCGCCGCTCGAGCTGATCACTGGCGATCAGGGCCACCGTCGCCTCGCCGGCGGCAAAACCCGAGCCGCGGTGCTGTTGGCGGTGGTCGGCCACCCGGAGCCGACGGTCGTGCTGACCCAGCGCACGCCGCACTTGAGGGATCATGCGGGCCAGATCAGCTTTCCGGGCGGACGCATGGAGGATGACGATCCGGACCCCGCGGCGACGGCACTGCGCGAGGCCGAGGAGGAGATCGGGCTTTCTGCGGCCCGCTGCCGCATCCTCGGCGAGCTCAGCCACTACGACACCATTACCGCCTATCGCGTTGTGCCCATCGTAGCCTGGGTCGAGCCGCCGGTGACCTTCCGCCTCGATCCTTTCGAGGTCGCCGAAGTGTTCGAGGTGCCGCTCGCCTTCATCACCGATGCCCGAAACCACCGCCGGGACAGCTACACTCGCAACGAGGTCGAGCGGAGCTATTGGGTGATCCCGTTCGAGGACCGCTACATCTGGGGCGCAACCGCCGGCATGTTGGTCAACTTCGCCCGGCTCCTGAACGAAGCGCACGGCTCCCTGATGGAGCCTTGAGGTAGCCTCGGCTCAGGGCTCCGGGTCCATGCCCTCCGCCATGCGCAACAGCCGCTCGCGCGCCGCGTCCAGTTCCTCGGCCGACAACAGCGGTGGCTCGCCCAGGCCGAGTGCGAGCAGATAGGTCTGTGCCAACCCCTCGACCCGGAGGGCCGTCGTGAACGTGTCATCGAGCGTCACCCCTAAGGCCACGAGCCCGTGCTGTGCAACGAGACAGGCGCGCGTCCCATCGAGCGCCGCCAGCGTGTGGCTAGAAAGCTCGGGAGTCCCGCCGGCGGCGTGCGACGCGCAGGCGATTGTCGTCCCGCCGGCGCTCAGGACCCGCTCGTGAAAGGCCGGAATGCTGCGCCCGTGGCAGGCGAGCGCCGTGGCGAACGGGCTCTCGCAGCGGATCACGGCGGCAATGTCGGGACGAGCGGCCAGGAGGTCACGGTGCAGACGCCAAGCGGTCGAAGGGCGCCTGCCGGCGGCGAAGCAACCCTCCCAGTCCAGCTGCACGACGTCGTTCGCCGCAGCCTGCCCGGGCGCCGGCGTGGCGGGCGTGATCAGAAGGCCCGCGCCGTGGCGTAAGGAGACGTCGGCGACGCCGGCGCCATCCAAGCCCCTCGCCTCGAGCCGCTGCCATGTTCGGATGACCGCCTCGCGCGACCGCCGGTCCTCACGATCCATGTCGTTACTCCTGGTGCCGAAACACCAGTCTGCCCGACTTGTCGACGAATGGAACCGGGTCTGCGGCTTGCTTCACCGGTCGCGGGTAGCGGGAACGGCCTATGCGGTCAGCCGGCTTGCTTGGCGCCCTGTTTCGGCTGGACGATACGGCCGTCGAGCTCGCGGAGAACGCGCTGCATCGCCAACGCCTCTGCGCTCGTGCCGGCACGCACGGCGAAGCTCGTCGCTGAACCGCTGGTCATGTAGCACTCCAATCCGCTGACCAATCAAGGTGAACGAACATAAGCTCTACTTGAGCGTTGGTGCGCCTAGAGCGCGCCGCCGCGCACTCACCTACGCCGAAACGTTGGTCATCCGGCCCGTTAACGCCTCTCCAACAAGTGGCTAAGCTGGCGCCTCGACGACCGCAGGGAGGCCGCCCGTGACACTAGAAACCCCGCCCGGCTACGAGGCGTTCACGCCCGACACGCTCGGATCCTATCTCGCCGCGATCCCGACGGTGGCCGAGCGGCTCGGCGGCGGTCCGCCACTGTGGCAGGTCAGCGAGGTGGGCGACGGCAACCTCAACCTGGTCTTCATCGTCGACGGCCCCGCCGGCTCGGTCGTGGTCAAGCAGGCGCTGCCCTATGTCCGCCTCGTCGGCGAAAGCTGGCCATTGCCGCTCGAGCGCGCCTTCTTCGAGCACGCTGCCCTCGTCGAGCACGGCCGCCACGCGCCCGAGCGCCTCCCGAAGGTCTACCATTTCGATCAGACGAAGGCGCTCATCGTCATGGAGCACCTGAGCCCGCACATCATCCTCCGAAAGGGCCTCATCGCCGGCACCGTCTATCCGCACCTCGCCGAGCATGTCGCCCAACTCTTGGCCGAGACGCTGTTCAAGACCTCGGACCTCCACCTCGCCGCGGCTGAGAAGAAGCAGCGGATGAAGTTCTTCTGCGACAATACCGAGCTCTGCCGGATCACCGAGGAGCTGATCTTCACCGATCCCTACCGGGAAGCCGAACTCAATCGCCACACCAGCCCGCAGCTCGACGCCCTCGCCCTGCAGTTCCGCGAGGACACGCCGCTCAAGTGCGCCGCGCAGGAGCTCAAGCTGCGCTTCCTGGGCGACGCCCAGGCGCTCATCCACGGCGATCTGCACACGGGCTCCTTGATGGTCACGGCGAACGACACGCGGGCCATCGACCCGGAGTTCGCCTTCTACGGGCCCATGGGCTTCGACATCGGCGCAGTCCTCGGCAATCTGCTGCTCGCCTACTTCAGCCAGGACGGCCACGAGGCGCGGGCCGGTGAGCGCGACGGCTACCGGCAGTGGATCCTCGAACAGATCGAGGCGATCTGGGAGGGCTTCGAGGCGCGTTTCCGCGGCCTCTGGAACGAGGCGCCACGGGGCGACGGGGTGGTCGCCGGCCTCTTCACGGCGCCCACGGACGGCCCGGCGCTCGCCGCATTCAAGGACCGCTACATGCACCGGCTGCTCGGAGACAGCCTGCGCTTCGGCGGCATGAAGATGATCCGGCGCATCTTCGGCCTCGCCCATGTCGAGGATCTGGAGAGCATCGCCGATCCGGAGCTTCGCGCGGCCTGCGAGAAGCGCGCGCTCGGCTTGGCGCGCGAGCTCGTCCTGTTCGGTGCCCAAGTCACGAGCGTTCGCGACGTGGCCCCCGCGGCACGGTTCCACCGCCTCCGCTAAGCCTTCGGCTCAGATCGCCTTGGCGGTTCGCGACCGGAGATAGTTGGCGAACAGCGAAACGAGCGCCGTCGAGGCCAGCCGGGCCTGGACCGTGTCGGCGCGACTGGTGAGCGCAATCGGCACGCGCGCGCCGAGCACGATGCCGGCGGCATCGGCGTGGGCTAGGAAAGAGAGGCTCTTCGCGAGCATATTGCCAGCCTCAAGGTCGGGCGCCACGAGGATGTCGGCCTCGCCCGCGACCGGGCTCTTGATATGCTTGATCCGCGCCGCCTCGAGATTGATGGCATTGTCGAGGGCGAGCGGGCCGTCGAGCACGCCGCCAAGGATCTGGTCACGATCGGCCATCTTGCAGAGGGCTGCCGCCTCGACGGTGGAGGGGATCGTCGGGTGGATCGTCTCGACCGCCGAGAGGATGGCGACCTTGGGCTCGTCGATGCCCACCGCGTGGCCCAGGTGGATGGCGTTCTGGACGATGTCGGCCTTTTCGGCGAGCGTGGGTGCGATGTTGATCGCCGCATCGGTGATGATGAGCGCTTTCGGGTAGCTGGGCACGTCGAGCGCGAAGCAGTGGCTGACGCGGCGTTCGGTCCGGAGGCCCGTCGCGCGATCGACCACGGCACCCATGAGTTCGTCCGTGTGCAATGAGCCCTTCATGAGCGCCTCGGCGCGGCCCTCGCGGACGATCTCGACGGCGCGCTCGGCCGCCGCGTGGCTGTGCGGCGCTTCGACCACCTCGTAAGCGCTCAGGTCGAGCCCGCCCTCCTTCGCCGCCGCCATGATCTTCGCCGGCGGGCCCACGAGGATGGGCTCAATGATGCCCAAATGCGCAGCGTCCAGCGCACCCGCGAGCGACGACGGGTCGCACGGGTGGACGACCGCCGTCGGCGTCGGCGGCAGCTCCTTCACACGGGCGATAAGCTCGTCGTATTTCTCGTGGGGGGTTCGGCTCATGCGTCGTCGTCCTGTTGCCGGCAGCAGCAAGCGCCAGCCACTCCCGCAAGCGCGCGCGTCGGTGATTCATCCAAGGTGCGCGGATGCTATAGGCCCCGAACGACAGCACGACGACACCCTTCTGCGCCCGGCCTGCCACCCGATGCGACGGGTGCTGTGCTCAAGTGGCGCCGAGCGTCGCCTCCAAGGTGAGTGGGCGACCGTCACGGAGAACTTCCACCGTCACGGTCTCCCCCACATCGTAGCGCTGCAGAACGGCGCGCAACTCGTCCACCGTCGTGATCGCGGTACCATCGAGGCCGGTGACGAGATCGCCCGGCACCAGCGCGCCGTCCTCACCCACCGTTGCCGCCCGCAGGCCGATGCGGTCGGCGGCCGAGCCCGTGGCGGTGCCCAGCACCATCACGCCTTCGAGGCCCAGGCGGCGGACCAGCCCGTCGGTCCGCGCGTCCACGTGGATGCCGAGCGAGGGTGCGGCGTAGCGGCCGCGGGCCACGAGCTGCGGTACGACCCGATTGACGGTATCCACCGGCACCGCGAAGCCGACGCCGGCATTGCTGCCTGAGGGGCTGTAGATCGCAGTGTTGACGCCGATCAGCCGGCCGGCGCTGTCGAGTAGGGGGCCGCCCGAATTGCCCGGATTGATCGCCGCGTCGGTCTGGATCAGGCCCGTGATGGTGCCACCCGCGCTCGGGAGCTGCCGTTCGAGCGCCGAGACGATGCCGGTGGTGAGCGTCCAGTCGAGGCCGAACGGGTTGCCGATCGCGAACACCTTCTGGCCGACCTGCAAGTCGGCGCTGGTGCCGATCGGCAGGGGCGGTGGGCGGTCGACGCCGACGCCGATCCTGAGGACCGCGAGGTCGTGCTCCGGGCTGGAGCCCGCGAGGCTCGCGCGGTAGGTGCGCTCGTCGGCGAGACGGATGAGCGCTTCAGACGCGTCGGCGACGACGTGGTAGTTGGTGACGACGTGGCCCAGATCGTCCCA
>JANQNY010000071.1 GCA_028279345.1 Geminicoccaceae bacterium | reverse complement strand
GAGGGCGGTTGTTGGACGGCATGCCGAGGACGGCGTCGTCGGCCCGATCACCGCCGCCGAGCTGGGCATCGCGTTGCCCGCCTTCGACTTCGACGATGCGATCGCCGGTGGTCCGGGCTATCGGCCCCTCCGTGCAGCCCCGCGAGCCGCCGTCGAGCCAGCGCGCGCGGCGCCATCGGCCGCGCCGCCCTTGGCGCCGGGCGAACCGATCGCCTGGGGCGGCATCGTCAGGAAGAAGCACGGGCCGGCGTTCAAGGCCAAG
Source organism: Geminicoccaceae bacterium (assembly GCA_028279345.1). Classification (GTDB taxonomy): domain Bacteria; phylum Pseudomonadota; class Alphaproteobacteria; order Geminicoccales; family Geminicoccaceae; genus JAAAPF01. Next base: position 123,940 of record JANQNY010000071.1, on the reverse strand, counting down.
GTGATCGAGATCGCCGAGCGGCTGCGCTGCGATGCGAATGACCTGATGGCCGTGATGGCCTTCGAGACCGGCGGCAGCTTCGCGCCCGACGAGAAGAACCAAGCCGGCAGTGGGGCCACGGGCCTCATCCAGTTCATGCCGAAGACCGCCGAGGGCTTGGGCACGAGCATCGCCGCGCTCGAGCGCATGTCGGCGGTCGAGCAGCTCGATCTGGTCGAGGCGCACATCCGCTCGGTCGCCGGCTCCAGGGCGTTGCCCAAGCTCAGCGATGTCTACATGTCGGTCCTGCTGCCGCTCGCCATCGGCAAGCCGGAGAGCCACGTGCTCTTCCGCAAGCCGTCCAAGGCCTACACGCAGAACAAGGGCTTGGACGTGAACAAGAACGGGCGCATCACCAAAGCCGAAGCGACCGCCAAGGTGCACCGGAAGCTCGTCCTCGGCCTCAAGGACACGCGGATCGGCTGAGCTTTCCGGGCCTCACCGGAGCGGGTGCAATTCCAGGTGGGGCACGACGGCGTCCTTCCGGACGATGTGGTGCTCGGCCTCGATGGTCCGCACGGTCCCTGTCTTGGAGCGCATGACGATCGAGTGGGTGTGCAGATTGTCACCGATTCTCCGCACGCCGCGCAGCATCGTGCCATCGGTCACGCCCGACGCGGCGAACATGACGTCGCCCTTGGCCATGTCCAGCGTGTCGTAGACCTGGTCGAGATCCTCGATCCCCCAGCCGCGGGCGCGCTCTTTCTCCTCGTCGTTGCGGAACAGCAGGCGGCCCTGGATCTGGCCGCCGATGCAGCGGAGCGCTGCCGCGGCGAGCACACCTTCAGGCGCACCTCCGGAGCCCATATAGATGTCGACGCCGCTGTCCGGCCGCGCGGTGGCGATGACACCCGCAACGTCGCCGTCGCGAATCAGCCTGATTCGGGAACCGGTGGCACGCACGTCCGCGATGAGCTGCTCGTGACGTGGCCGGTCGAGAATGCACACAACGAGCTCCGAGAGCGGGACATTCTTGCATTCCGCGAGGCGGGTGAGGTTGTCCGATACGGGATCATCGATGTGGATGACGCCATTCGGCAGGCCGCCGCCGACGGCGATCTTGTCCATGTAGACGTCGGGCGCATTGAGGAAGTTGCCCTCGTTCGCCATAGCGATGACGGCCATGGCATTCGAGCCGCCCGTCGCGGTGATGGTCGTGCCCTCTAGCGGATCCAGGGCGATGTCCACCCGTGAGCCCCGTCCCGTGCCGACCTTCTCGCCGATGTAGAGCATCGGCGCCTCGTCCCGCTCGCCCTCGCCGATCACGACCGTGCCGTCGATGTCGAGCGCGTTCAGCGCGTTGCGCATGGCATCGACCGCCGCCTGATCCGCCGCCTTCTCGTCGCCACGGCCCATCAGCCGGGCGCTCGCGATCGCTGCCGCTTCCGTCACCCGGATCGTCTCCAGCGCCAGATTGCGATCCTCACTTTGGTACGTCTCGGCCATGCTTCCTCTCCAGCGCTGCACTCATTCACATGATGATAGCCGATTGTTGGCTACACGGTTTCGATTCGCAACATGCGTGGCGGCTCGCGCACGGTGTCGAGATGGCCGATGCGGTCGAGCGCGCGGCTGAGGCTCGCTTCGCGCGTCTCGTGAGTGATCATCACGATGGGCACCGGCTGGTCGGTGGCGCGGTGCCGCTGGATCATGCTCTCGACCGATACGCCCTCGTCGCGCAGGCAGGCGGCGATGTCGGCCAGCACGCCCGGACGGTCGTCCACCGTCAGCCGCAGGTAGTAGGCGCCGATATGCTCGCTCATCGACGCAACCGAGGGCGGTGCCAGCTCCGCAGCGGGGACACCGAAAGGCGGCGCGCGAAAACCCCGCGCGAGATCCACGAGGTCGGCGACCACGGCCGAGCCGGTGGGCGCGGCCCCGGCGCCGCGCCCGACATAGAGCGTGGAACCGGCAGCGTCGCTCTCGACCCGCACGGCGTTGAACACCCCGTCGATCCCAGCGAGCGTCGTCGCGACCGGAACCATGCACGGGTGGAGGCGCAGCTCGATGCCGCGCTCGGTCGCCCGTGCGATGCCCAGAAGCTTGATGCGGAAGCCCAGCTCTTCGGCGTAGGCGATGTCGACCGCCTGCACCTGCCTGATGCCCTCGACGTGGATGGCGTCGAGCGCGGGCTCGATGCCGAACGCGATCGCTGCCAACAGCGCCAGTTTGTGGGCGGCGTCGTGACCATCGACGTCGAGTGACGGCTCGGCCTCCGCGTAGCCAAGCTCTTGCGCCTCCTTCAGGACGTCCTCGAAGGCCCGTCCCGTCTCGCGCATGGTCGTCAGGATGTAGTTGCAGGTACCGTTGAGGATGCCGACGACGCCGGTCGTCCGGTTGCCGGCAAGCCCATCGCGCAGCGCCTTGACGATCGGAATGCCCCCCGCCACCGCCGCTTCGTAAGCGAGATCGGTGCCGGCGCCCTCGGCCAGGCGCGCGAGGCGCGCACCCTCATAAGCGAGGAGGGCCTTGTTCGCCGTTACCGCCGGCTTGCCGGCTTGCAGAGCCGCCTCGATGACGGCCGGCGCAGCGCCTGTTTCTCCGCCGATCAGCTCCAACACGACATCGACCTCGGGATCGTGCGCGAGCGCCACCGGGTCGTCATGCCAACGATAGCGGTCCATCGGCACGGGGCGCGGCTTGCTCCGGGAGCGTGCGCTCACCGCGGTGACGACGAGCGCACGCCGGCAGCGCGCGGCGAGCACCTCGCGATTGCCCTCCAGGATGGCGATCGTACCGCAACCGACCGTGCCGAGCCCGGCGACGCCGATACGCAGGGGCGCGCTCAAGTCTCCACCTCCGTGCCGGGTGTCGTCGCCAGCGGTGTGCGGTTGCCATGCCGCTGCAGGAACGCCCTGATGTTGCGGACGGCCTGACGGAGCCGGTGCCGATTCTCCACCAGCGCCAGCCGGACGAAGCCGTCGCCGTGCTCACCGAAGCCGATGCCTGGCGAGACCGCGACGTTGGCCTCCTCCAAGAGCAGCTTGGCGAACTCGAGCGACCCTACATCACTGAACGCGGGCGGCAGGGGCGCCCAGGCGAACATCGTCGCCGTCGGCGATGGCAGCGGCCACCCGGCGGCGTTGAGACCCTCGACGAGCACGTCGCGCCGCTGGCGGTAGCGCTCGCGGATCTCCTCGACGCAGTCCTGTGGGCCGTTGAGCGCCGCCGTGGCTGCGACCTGGACGGGTGTGAACGCGCCGTAGTCCAGATAGGACTTGATACGGGTGAGCGCCCGAACGAGGTGGCGGTTGCCGGCCGCGAAGCCGATGCGCCAGCCGGGCATCGAGTAGGTCTTGGAGAGGCTCGAGAACTCGATCGCCACGTCGAACGCGCCTTCGACCTCGAGGATCGAGGGTGGTGGCTTTTCGAAGTAGATCTCGGCGTAGGCGATGTCGGACAGCACCCAGATCTCGTGCTGCTTGGCGAAGGCGACGATCTCTTCGAAGAATTTGCGATCGACGGCTTGCGCCGTTGGGTTCGAAGGGAAGTTCAAGACGATCGCGGTGGGTGGTGGCACCGAGTGCTGGGTCGCGTGTGCGATCTCGCGGAGGAGATCGACGCCCGGGCCGATCGGGATGTGGCGGATCGAGGCGCCGGCGATGATGAAGCCGAAGGCGTGGATCGGATAGCTGGGGTTGGGCACCAGAATCGTGTCACCCGGTGCGGTGATCGCTTGGGCCAGGTTCGCGAGGCCCTCCTTCGAGCCGAGCGTGACGCAGATTTCCGTTTCGGGGTCCAAAGGCACGCCGAAACGGCGATCGTAGTATCCAGCGAGAGCGCGCCGAAGCCCCGGGATCCCGCGCGAGGTCGAGTAGCGGTGCGTCTTCCCGTTCCTCACCGTCTCGGTGAGCTTGTCGACGATGTGCGCAGGTGTGGCGCCGTCCGGGTTGCCCATGCCGAGATCGATGACGTCGCGGCCGGCAGCGCGCGCCGTTGCCTTCATCTCGTTCACTTCGGCGAAGACATAGGGCGGCAACCGCCGCATGCGGTGGAAGTCGGGCTGGCGCACGGCAGGCCTCTCTCGGCTCGACGGCAGGCGAAGACGACGTCGGACTTGGGGGCTTAACGCCGAACGGCGATTTCCGCCACCGCCACGTCGCGTCCGCTGTCGATGGTGATGATGGTGCTGCGCTCGATGCCCAGGCTCTCCAGAGCGGCGACCGCGGCGGCCGCGCGCTCGGGACCGGCGGCGCCGCCGGCGCGCACCAGCCACTCGGCTACGGGATCGGCGCTTGAAACGGCTAGCGCCAAGCGTTGCTGCTCGAAGGGATCGAGTTCGTTGGACCCGGGTGCGAACGCCACGACCGCGATCCGCTCCGGCGGCACCGGTGGTGGCCGCTCGATGTCGTCGAGCACCGCGGTCAGGCGCGCGAGTTCTGCGCGATCGCGCCGTACCGCGTCGGCGAGGCGCACGATGCCTCGGGCACCGACCAGGTCCTCGTCGAGGTCGATTTCCTCGGCGCGCCTCCGCTCACGCGGCGGAGGCGGCGGCTCGACCACACGCGGCACGAGCGCGTCCGACTCGGGCGCCTGTTCGCCCGCGATCCGGGCATCGGCGATGGCTGCTTCCTCTCGCGTGGCTGCGGCTGACGCCTCGAGCGATTCAGCCAGCACCGCGCGTTCGTAGGCGTCGTAGCGTGGTGCAGCGACGTCGGGCACGCTCGCGAGTTCGGGCTTGACGCCGCCTCGTGGTCCAGCGTCCCCGGCACAACCGGCGACCAGCAAGACCGCACCGAATGCCGCGTAGCGGACGCACCGGCAATGCCGGCTTGTGAAATGGGGACTTACTGACCGGGCCATGCTTCGCTACAACGCATGCGCAGCAAAATGGAACACCTGCAACCGGCGCGAGGTCGTCGGCTGGCGGTGGGTGGCACGGCCGGAGGATCGTAGCGATGAGTCAAACAGCATTTCCCGAGAGAAGCCAGACGGCGGAACTGACCGTCATCATGGGCGAAATCGCCGAGAAGAGCCACAAGCTGGTGCACGACTTCATCGAGCGGCAAAAGCCCTCCGAGTTGCTGAAGTCCAAGCCGGATCCGCTCAATCTAAGTCAGGCCTATCTCGAGTACACCACCCGCGTGCTCGCCAACCCGATGCAGCTGATGCAGACCAACTTTCAGGTCTGGCAGGACTATATGCGGCTCTGGCAGTTCACCGGTCAGCGGCTGTTCGGCGGCGATGCTGACCCCGTGATGGTGCCCGAGCGCGGCGACCGCCGATTCAAGGACCCGGCCTGGAACGAGAATCTGCTCTTCGACTTCATCAAGCAGAGCTACCTGCTCGCGTCGCGCTATCTGATTGAGAGTATCGAACTGGGCGACGGCTTGGAGACGAAGTCCAAGCACAAGCTCGACTTCTACACCCGCCAGTTCATCGACGCGATGGCGCCATCCAACTTCGTGATGACCAATCCGGAAGTGCTGAAGCTGACTGTGGAGACCCGCGGCGAGAATCTGCTGCGCGGGCTCAAGAATATGCTGGAAGATCTCGAGCGTGGTCGCGGCAAGTTGGCGATCAAGATGACCGACATGGACGCGTTCGAGCTCGGCCGTAACATCTGTCTGACCCCGTGCCAGGTCGTCTATCAAAACGAGCTGATGCAGCTTCTGCAGTACGAGCCGACGACGGAACAGGTGCATAAGACACCGCTGATGATCGTGCCGCCGTGGATCAACAAGTTCTACATCCTCGACCTGCAGCCCAAGAACAGCTTCATCAAGTGGGCGGTCGACCAGGGCTTCACGGTGTTCATCTTGTCGTGGATCAACCCCGACGAGCGGCACGCGCAGATGACGTTCGAGGACTACATGGAGCAAGGGCCGTTGGCTGCCCTCGACGCGATCGAGCAGGCGACGGGTGAGCGCGACGTGACGGCGATCGGCTACTGCCTCGGTGGCACCTTGATGTCGGCCACGACCGCCTACATGGCCAAGCACGGCGATGATCGGGTCAAGGCCTGCACGCTGTTCACGACGATGACGGACTTCTCCGACGCCGGCGACCTCGGTGTCTTCATCGACGAGGAGCAACTGCAGCTCGTCGAGGATATGATGTCCCAGCGAGGCTTCCTCGACGGCCGTGAGATGGCCACGACCTTCAACATGCTTCGCGCCAACGACCTGATCTGGTCGTTTGTCGTCAACAACTACCTGATGGGCAAGGAGCCCTTTCCGTTCGATCTCCTCTATTGGAACTCGGACAGCACTCGTATGCCGGCGGCGATGCACAGCTTCTACCTGCGCAAGTGCTATTGGGAGAACAAGCTCATCGAGCCGGGCGGCATCGTGCTGCTCGATACCCCCATCGACCTCGGGGCCATTGAAGTGCCGTTCTACTGGTTGTCGACGCGCGAGGACCACATCGCGCCGTGGACCGCGAACTACGCCGGCACCAAGCACTTCAACGGACCGAGGACTTTCGTGCTTGCCGGCTCCGGCCACATCGCCGGCGTGGTCAATCCGCCGGCCGCCAACAAGTACGGTTTCTGGACCAACGACGAGGTCCCGGCGACGCCCGAAGCTTTCTTGGAGGGTTGCACCTTCAACGAGGGGTCCTGGTGGCCACACTGGTCCGCGTGGAATGCGGCGTTCTCGGATGGCGAGATGGTTCCGGCGCGCAAGCCGGGCGACCGCAAGCTCGAGATCATCGAGGAGGGACCCGGCTCGTACGTGAAGATGCGCGCGGCCTGAGGTTGGCGCCGCGGCGGTGCGAGGGCTCGGTGCCCTCGCAGCGCTGCTTCTTTCTGCCGGCCTGCTGCTCGGTGGCAACGGGCTCCTCTCCACTGCCATCACGGTACGGGCGGACCTGGAGGGCTTCTCGCCGCTGACCGTCGGCGTTCTGGGCTCGGTCTTTTTCGCTGGCTACATCGTCGGTTCGTTTGTCGGCCCGTTGATCATTCAGCGGGTCGGGCACATCCGCACCTTCGCTGCTCTGGCGGCGGTCTATGGTGTAGCCCCGCTGGTCCACGCTCTGGTGGTCGACCCCGCCGTCTGGGCCATGCTGCGGTTCGGCGCAGGCATCTGCATCGCCGGCCTCTCCACGGTAATCGAGAGCTGGATCAACGAGCGGGCGCACGGCGCTCAGCGCGGTCGCGTCTTCAGCGTCTACCGCATCGTCGATCTCGGGGCGGTGACCACCGGTCAGCTGCTACTGGGCGTCGTCGATCCGTGGGGCTTCGAGCTGTTCTCGCTGGTGGCGATCATCTTCTGCCTGTCGGTCGCACCGGTGGCGGTGACCACGAGCCCGGCTCCGGCACCGACGGAGGCGGGTCGAACGAGCCTGCGCGACCTCTACATCCTCTCGCCTCTAGGCCTCGTCGGCGTGATCGCCGTGGGCCTCGTCAACAGCACCTTCCGGCTAGTGGCACCGCTCTACGTCCAGGGGCTCGGCTATAGCCTCACCGACGTGGCGCTCTTCATGGCTGTGGCGATCCTCGGCGGTGCGGTTCTGCAATGGCCTTGGGGAGGCGCTTCAGATCGCTTCGACCGACGGCTCGTGATCTTGGCGTGCACCGCTGGAGCACTCGCCTCGGGCCTGGCGATGACCCTTGCCGGTGGCTGGCGCATCGAGATGCTGCTCTTGACGAGCTTCCTCTTCGGCGGCTGCACCTTGCCACTCTACTCGTTGTGCGTCGCGCATGCGAATGACTACGCGGAGCGCGGTGCCTTCGTGCAGATCGCAGCGGGCCTGCTCGTCGCCTATGGCTTCGGCGCCATCGTGGGACCCGCGCTAGGCGCTGGCGCAATCCAAGGCTTCGGGCCGGCGGCGCTTTTTTGGTACACGTCTGTCGTCCACGGAAGCCTGCTGCTCTTTGGGCTCTGGCGTATCTCCCGGCGTGGCACGGTGCCGGCGGGTCTGCGCGGGCGGTTCGTTCCGCTGTTGCGCACATCGCCCATCTTCGCGCGGCTGCCATTGGCGGGGGTCGACCAGACGGCGCCCGCCGCGGCGACGGCCGACGCTGACGCGGAGGCTGGTCAGCCGCCAGGGGCCTTGCGGCCGCGCCGGCAACGTTCGGAGCAGTAGCGGACGTGGACCCAATCGCGCGCCCATTTGCGCCGCCAACGGAAGCGGCGGCCGCAAGTCGCGCAGGCTTTCTGCGGCAGATGGGCCTTGTCGTTCGCGCGGCGTGTCAAAGGTCGAGTCCGAGCTGGTGTTCGTCGCCCGGCCGGCTTGCCCGGCCGCGCTTGCGGCGGCTGCGGCCGGTAGGAGGCAAACCCGAGCGCCGGCTGCCATGACGCGCTTGAATGGCATCCGCAACCTCGCGGTAGGCGCCGCCGCTTCGTATCCGAAAGATGCGCTCACGTGCCGCTCGCATCGCCGCGGCATGCTCGACGATCGGGGGCGGGTAGTCGGTCCCAACGGCGTGGCGACCGGCGTTCCAAGGTTCGTGCAGCAACGGACCCTCGAGCCGGCTCAGCTCGGGGACCCAGCGGCGTATGAAGTGCCCCTCGGGGTCGAGGTCCTTCGACTGCTTGAGCGGGCTGTAGATGCGCACCGTGTTGATGCCGGTGGTGCCCGACTGCATTTGCATCTGCGACCAGTGGATGCCCGGCTCGAAATCAGTGAACCAGCGCGCGAGGATCGGGCCGGTTGCCCGCCAGTCGAGCCACAGATGGTAGCTCGCGAACGAGCAGAGCATGGCGCGCACGCGGAAATTGATCCAGCCATGCGCCCGGAGCGCGCGCAGGCAAGCATCGATGAAGGGGTAGCCCGTGCGGCCTTCGGCGAAGGCGGCGAGACGCGCGGGATCGTCGTCGCGATCGAGCGCGTCGTAGGCTGCGTGAAAGTGTGCGTGCTCGATCTCCGGCTCGCTCTCGAGCTTCTGCACGAAGTGGCAGCGCCAGTGGAGCCGTGAGCGGAACGACACGACACTCGCCGCCTGAACGCGATCGCCATCGGCACCGCGCAGCCGGTCGAGCTCGCGGTTGGCGCGGGCGTAGACCTCGCGCGTCGACAGCGTGCCCCAGGCCAGGTGCGGCGATAGGCGTGAGCAGGCGTCGAATGCCTCGACCGGTGTCGCCATCGCCCGCCGGTAGTCGCGCCCGCGCGCACCGAAGAAGCTGTCGAGTAGGGCGAGGCCCGCGCGCCGTCCGCCAGCTTGGCGAAGCGGTGGGTCGTCGGCGAGCCCGAGTGCGGCCGCCTCGGGTAGCGGCGCGCTGGGAACGTCGTGTGCGCCGACCGCCGATGGGGCTGCGATCACGGGTGCGCGCATGAAGCGCTCCCAGCGCGCGGCCCAGCCGTCGCGGCTCCTGAGACCGCGGATCACGCCCTGCTGGCGTGGTTGGTGCCAAGCAACGCCGCGCTCGGCGAGCAGGCCCGCTACGCGACGGTCGCGCAAGAACGTCCAGGCGTTGCCGGTCTCCTGGTGCGACCAGACGGCCCTTACGTTGTGCCGGTCGATGAGGTCTTGCAGGACGTCGACGGCATCGCCGTAGCGCACGACGAGGCAGGTGCCGCGTGCCTGCAGGCCCACGTCCAACGCCTGAAGCGCTTCGCGGACGTGCGCCCACTGCCTGCCGGAGCTGTCGTCCAGACGCCAGAAGCCGGGCTCGACGATGTAGAGCGGCAGCACGGTACCGCGTGCTGCAGCCTCGGTGAGCGGGGCGTGGTCCGTCAGGCGCAGGTCGCGTTTGAACCAGACCAGGTGCAGAGCTTCGCGCATGCCACCGAGATAGCGGGCAATCGGCACCCGCCAAGGAACGCGGCGCGCCTACTCGAAGGTCACTTGATGCGCATAGCTCTCGCCGTCGGAGATCGTCAGTTGCTCGAAGCCGACGAGGTGCAGGAGGTCGAAGAAGGTGAAGTAGTCCTCGACGCCCATGTCCTTGAACAAGGGCGTGTTGCGGGCGATGGCGGTGAGTTGCGCCAAGAGCGCCCGCCCGCGATAGAGCGTGTCGATCACATCGTCGCGCAGCGCGACGATGATGACCTTCTCGGCGTCGGCGCCCTTTACGAAGATCGCGTAGTCAGGGGCATGGGGGCGGGAGAGGAGCCCTGCCGTCATCTCGACGATGACGCCGATGCGCCGCGCGCGGTCTGCGGCGGGGTCGGGCTCCGCGCGCGCCACGTAAACCTCGGTGGTCTGGGGTTCCGGATAGTAGTAGCCCGCGTGCCGGTCATCCGCCTCGGCTGCAGCGCTCCAGGCGAGCGCGCCCACAACAAGGATGCAGACGGCGAGCCGGCTCAGGAGATCGCTGATTTCGTTCATCGCGTCAGCCCCTTGGGCAGTGGGATGTCGAGCTGGTCGAGCCGCCGGGCGAGCCGCGCGAGCAGGCGGTCCAGCTCGTCCACGTCAGAGGGCTTCAGCACCGGACCCGGCCGTCGGATGGTCGCCGACGTGATGAGCCCGCGTCGGCGATAGATCTCCTTTCGGAACGCTAGGCCGACGCCCGGCTGCTGCTCTAGTCGGATGAGCGGCAGATGCGCGTCGAAGATGTCCTCGCCGCGCTCGGCATCGCCCGCCGTGAAGCGTTCGCAGATCTGCACGAGCGCCTCGAAGAACGCGTAGCCGGTCATGCAGCCGTCCGCGCCAAGGTGGAGTTCCGAGGCTAGAAACAGGCCGCCGTTGGCGGTGAGGATGGAGAGGCGGCGTACGCCCTCTTCGCGCTCGCGCCGGCGGATCTCGGCGAGCTTCGCAAGGCCTGGCCAGTCCTCGTGCTTGAACATCACCACCGTCGGGCAGCGCTCGACGATGCGCTGGTAGGTGTCGACGGTGAAGTTGACCTCCGTGGTGAGCGGGTAGTCCTGAAAGCAGATCGGTACGTCGGGCCCGAGCGCTTTCGCCGTCTCGACCATGTAGGCCTCGACCGCGGCCTCCGTCTTGGTGCCTTGCGGACAGGCGATCATCACACCCGCGGCCCCCGCCGCCATCGCGGCATGGGCACGCCTGGCCAGCGGTACCATCGCCGGCGCGCTCGCGCCGACGACGACCGGGACCCGGCCGCCGACGCGCGCAAGAAAGTGGCGGGTGATCGCCTCGCTCTCGTCGGGCAGGAGCTTGGCCGCCTCCCCCATGATCCCGAGAATGGTGATGCCCGCGACGCCGGCGGCGATACAGCCGTCGACGAGCCGGTCGATGCTGTCGAAGTCGACTTCGCCGTCCTCGTTGAACGGTGTCGGTGCGATCACGAAGACGCCTTCCGCCGCCTCGTCGATCCGCTGCATGGCCCCCTCCCGCCGATCGGTGTGCCGTGCGGCTTGCGCCAAAGCCGGAGCCTTGGCAAGCCTCCGCCGTGAAGGAGAGATGATGATGCTCTACGCGCTCGACGACGTGACGCCGGAGGTCGACCCCACGGCGTGGGTGGCGCCGACCGCGGTGCTGATCGGCCGTTGTCGGATGGAGGCTCGATCGAGCCTGTGGTTCGGTGCCGTGGTGCGCGGCGACAATGAACTGATCAGCATCGGGGAGGGCAGCAACGTTCAAGAGGGCTGCGTCCTCCACACCGATCCGGGCTTTCCGCTCGTGATCGAGCGCGACGTGACCGTGGGCCACCTGGCGATGCTGCACGGTTGCTTCATCGGCGAAGGGAGCCTGGTCGGCATCGGTGCCACCATCCTCAACGGCGCCAAGATCGGCCGCGGCTGCCTGATCGGCGCCCATGCGCTCGTCGCCGAAGGCAAGGAGATCCCCGACGGCAGCCTGGTAATGGGCTCGCCAGGCAAGGTTGTTCGCGAGGTTTCGGCAGAGCAGCGCAAGCGCATGCTGGCGGGTGCTGCCACCTATGTCACGCGGTCGCAGCACTATCGAGGTGCCTTGGTGCGGACGGACATTAGCGACGATGGTGCCGATGGTCGTTGAGGTGGTGGCGGGGCATGTCCACCTAACGTGAACGAGAAACGCCGCGGCGTGGGTGGTTCGCCGAGGGGGCGACACGATGGACGAGATGAGGGCGACGGACAGCCTCTTGGTGGTCCGATTCGCCGGTGACAGCGGTGACGGCATCCAGCTCACGGGTAGCCGCTATACCGCGGAGGCGGCAGGTGCCGGTGCCGACCTCAGGACCTTCCCGGACTTTCCCGCGGAGATCAGGGCGCCGGCCGGCACGACCTACGGGGTCTCCGCCTTCCAGATCCAGCTCGGCCACCGCCGGGTGCGCACCGCTGGCGATCAGGTCGACGTGCTCGTGGCGCTCAACCCCGCGGCGCTCAAGGTCAATCTGCCCGAGGTGCGAACGGGTGGAGTCCTCGTCGTCGACGAGGCGACGTTCGGCGAACGTGGCCTCGCCAAGGCCGGCTATGCCGCCAATCCGCTGACCGACGGCAGCCTCGACGGCTACCGGCTCATCGCCCTCGACGTGACGAAGCTCACCGCCGAGGCCGTACGGCCGGCGGGCGTGAAGGCGCGCGACGCCGGCCGCGCGCGCAATCTCTGGACGCTCGGCCTCGCGCTTTGGCTTACCGGCGGCGACATGGCGAAGAGCGAAGCGTGGATCGCCCAGCACTTCGAGGGCCGGCCGTCGATCGCCGAGGCCAACATGCGGGCGCTGCGCGCAGGTCATGCGTTCGGCGAGACGGCTGAGCTTGCGAGGGTGGAGCCGGTCCTCCTCCGCGCGCATTCGCCCTTGCCGCCCGGCCGCTACCGCTCGATCGCCGGCAGCGACGCGCTCTGCCTCGGCCTGGTCACGGCCGCTCATCTGGCGGACCTCGAGCTGGTCTATGGCTCCTACCCGATCACCCCTGCGTCCTCGATGCTGCACACGCTCGCGAAGCTCGAGGCCTATGGCGTCGATGTGTTCCAAGCCGAGGACGAGATCGCGGCGATCGGCGTGGCGCTCGGCGCATCCTATGCCGGCAAGCTCGGGGTCACGGGCAGCTCCGGTCCGGGCATGGCGCTCAAGACCGAGATGCTGGGGCTGGCGCTCGCGGCCGAGCTGCCGCTCGTCGTCATCGACGCGCAGCGCGGCGGTCCGTCGACGGGGTTGCCGACCAAGACCGAGCAGTCGGATCTCCTACAGGCGGTGCTTGGACGGAACGCGGATGCGCCGCTGCCGGTGCTTGCCGCGGCAACGCCCGGTGATGCGTTCGACACGGCGATCGAGGCCGTGCGTCTCGCGCTCAGGGCCATGACACCGGTGATCCTGCTGACCGACGGCTATCTGGCTAACGCGTCCGAGCCCTGGGCGATCCCGGACGTCGCGTCGCTCGCGCCGATCGAGCGGCCAGCGATCGGGGGTAGGCAGCCTTACGACCACGATCCAGCCACCTTGGCGAGGCCCTGGATACCGGCCGGGACGCCGCGCATGCGCCACCGCATCGGCGGGCTGGAGCGCCAGGACGGGAGCGGTGCCGTCTCCTATGACCCGTCGAACCATCACCGTATGAGCGAGCTGCGTCACGGCAAGATCGAGCGGCTTGCCGACGCGATCCCGGCGCAGGACTTCGTCGCCGGCGATATGGACGACGACCTGCTGGTGATCGGCTGGGGGTCGACGCTGGGTGCGCTGACGACCGCGGTCGAGGAGCTACGTCAGCAAGGGCATAGGGTCGCGCAAATCCATCTACGGCATCTGGCGCCTTTTCCTTCGAACCTCGGTGGACTGTTGGAGCGGTTCGAGCGCGTGCTGGTTTGCGAGCTCAACATGGGCCAGCTCGCCCTCGTGCTGCAGGGCCGCTACGGCCGGCCGGTTGCTTCGCTCACCAAGGTGGCCGGTCGTCCGTTTCAGGTCAGCGAAGTGCAGGCGCGCGTGCGCCGCGAGCTGGGAGTGACATGGTGAGTGGAAGCCTCGACGCTGCGGTCACGGCACCGCTGACCGCCAAAGATTTCGCCACCGATGTCGAGGTGCGCTGGTGTCCGGGCTGCGGTGACTACGCCATCCTCAAGGCGGTACAGAAGACCCTCGCCGACCTTGCGGCCGACCCGGACCAAACGGTGTTCGTCTCGGGCATCGGCTGTGCGGCGCGCTTTCCCTACTATGTCGACACTTACGGCTTCCACACCGTGCACGGCCGCGCGGCGGCGATCGCTACGGGCATGAAGCTCGCCAAACCCGGACTCGACGTCTGGGTCGCGTCGGGCGACGGCGACAGCCTCTCGATCGGCGGCAACCACCTGTTGCACCTGCTCCGGCGCAATGTCGATCTCGTCTACCTCCTGTTCAACAACGAGATCTACGGGCTGACCAAGGGGCAGGCATCGCCGACCAGCCGGCCGGGCCAGGTAACGCCGTCGACGCCACAGGGCTCGCTCGACGTGCCCGTCCATGCGGGCAGCTTCGCGCTGGGCAGTGGTGCCAGCTTCTTCGCACGCGTTCCCGACGTCGCGCAGGCGGCGCTGGTCGACGTGCTGAAGGCCGCGCACGGTCATTCCGGCACCGGCTTCGTCGAGATCCTGCAGAACTGTATCGTCTACAACGACGCTGTTTGGGCGCCGGTGACGAGCAAGGCCACGGCCGCGGAGCGCCAACTATGGTGTCGGCACGGCGAACCGCTGCGATTCGGCGTGCAGCAGGAACGGGCGATGCGCTTCAACGTGCACACGCTGGCGCTCGAGGCCTTCACGCCGGGCGTCGACGGCGAGGAGGACGAGGTGCTGGTGCATGACGTTGCCAACGCGACGCTCGCTAGGCTGCTGGTGGAGCTGACGGAGCCGTTGGCGTTGGGCGTCATCCATCAGCGCGCAGCCCCCGTCCTGGAGCAGGCGCGTCACGGGGCCAAAGCGGAGCGCCGACGCGACCTCCAGCGACTGCTGGATGGTGGCGACGTTTGGACGGTAGGTGCCCACGATGCCGAACCGGTGCTCCAGAAGAGCTTCTGAAGGGCTTGGCTACTTTGCCGGCGCTTCGTTTGCGAGCCCGAACGTCGGCCGCAGGCGGATGCCGAGCCAGCAACCCGGTAGCGCCGCGGCGATCCAGAGCCAGCCATGCAGGCTGCCGCTCATGGTCCCACCGAGAAACGCACCGATGTTGCAGCCATAGGCGAGCCGCGCGCCGTAGCCCATTATCAGGCCGCCCAGCACCGCGCCGAGGGCGGGGCGCCAAGGCACCGAGCGCGTCGGTGCGAACCGCCCCGCTACGCCGGCGGCAAGCAGGGCACCAAGCATGATCCCGAAGGTGGTGACCGAAGTACCGTTCCTCAGCTCGCTTTCGTCGAGAGCGCGCTGCGCCCAGGCCGCGCTCCAGAAGGGCACCGTGCTGAGGTCACCGCCAGCCGCCTCGTAGAGCTTGCCGCCCCAGAGCGTGAAGGCGAAGGTCACGCCCCAGGGATAGCCTTGGATGACGAACACCAAGATGGCGAGGGCGCCGAGCACGGTTGCGGCGGCGTAGGGCGGCCAGGGGCCGCGCAAGAAGGAGGTCGGCCCAGCATCGGTCCAGGCGGCGCGCCGACCGGTCAGGGTGGTGACGGCCACCAGCAGGGCGATCAGGCCCGCCTGCACGGCGAGGCCCCCGCCGGCGCCCAGCTCGTCGACCAAGCTCACCGGCGGAAGTTGGGGAAGCGTGCGCCACAAATGCAGGTGGAACGTCGCGGCGAGCGAGCCGACGATGAAGGCAGCGAGGGTGAACAGCATCTTCGTGCTGCCGCCGCCCAAGGTGAACAGGGTTCCAGAGCCGCAGCCGTTGGCGAGCTGCATCCCGACCCCGAAGAGAAAGGCACCGAAGACGAGCTCGAGGCCGAGCGGCATGACCATGCCCGGCGCGTTGAAGCCTGGCAGCCAGCCGCCGATCAGCGGGAAGAAGGCAAGCGAGCCGAGGGCGATGATCCAAAGCTGGATACGAACGCCCCGACCTTCGCCCGCGACGAGCCAGCGGCGCCAATAGGCCGTGAAGCCCAGGCTGCCGTGGTAGAGCGCGACGCCCAAACCGGCGGCGACGATCAGCAGGAGCGCCTGCCGCGGGCTGACGGTCACCGCGGTGACGCCGGCGAGCAGGGCGAGTGCGATGAGCGCCGCCCATACCGGCCGATTGATCGGAGCCGTCGTGCCCCTGCTCACCGTCGCCATTCGGAGTGCCTCAGTTGGTCGCGATCGGGCGCGCTGGATCAGCGGTCCATTCGGTCATCGAGCCATCGTAGAGGCGGACATTGTCCCGGCCCAGCACCTCGCTCAGCATGAACCAGTTGGTGGCGGCCCAATGTCCGGTGTTGCAGTAGCTGATCACCTCGCCGTCGCCTTCGGCCACGTCGGCCGGTAGACCGGCAGCGACCTCGTCGACATCGCGCAGCGCGCCGCCTTCGGCTTCGAACCACGACGCTTGGCTGAACTGCGCGGCCCCCGGAATGTGCCCGCCGACGCGAGCGGCATCGTGCTTCCGCTCGCCGGTGAACTGATCGACCGGTCGGGCGTCGACGAGTGCCGCTCCCTGGTCGAGCGCCGCTTCGACATCGGCGGCGGTGGCGAGGCTCGCGCCCACTGCCGGGCCGACCTCGAAGGTCGCCGGCTCGGGCACCGCGGTACCGGTGGCGAGCGGACGGTCCGGGTCGGCGATCCACCCGGCGAAGCCACCGTCGAGAATCGAGACCTCGTCATGACCCACCTGTTGGAAGGTCCAATAGACCCGAGCGGCGCTGCCGAAGTCGCTCGAGCTGACGCCGCCGTGGACGATCACCACGTGGTCATCATTGTCGATGCCGAGGCCGCCGATCAATTCCGCAAGCGCGCCCGCGTCGGGGAGCATGCCAGGGACGCCGTTGCGCTCCGTCCGCCAGCCGTCCTCACCGTAGTTCGAGTAGACGGCGCCAGGGATGTGGCCTGCGCGAAACACCTCTTCCGAGCCGCCGTCGATGCGGTTTCGGATGTCGAGCACGACGAGATCGGGTTCGTCGAGCTGCTCCGCCAGCCACGCGGCGTCGACCAGCGGCTGAGCCGCGGCAGCGGCCCCCGAGAGCCCGACGCCAGCAAGGGCTCCGATGGTCCAGCTACGCATGACAGGCTCCCCAGCAAAGTTTATTCAACACTGGAAGAGTGATATAGTTAATTCAAAGCAGTTTTCTAGTGTAGAACATATCCAAACTCGGCGATGCCTGGTCCGCTCACGTGCGTCCGGCATTGGCTGTGACCGCGCCGATCAGCCGGATGAGGTCTCCGGGTGCCAGCTCGATCTGCAGCCCGCGCCGGCCGCCGTTGACGAGGACGCTTGCATGCTCCGTCGCCGCTCGATCAACGATGGTGGGTAATGGCTTGCGGGTGCCAAGCGCGCTGATACCGCCCTTGACGTAGCCGGTAAGCCGCTCGGCGGTTGGCACGGACGCCAGCTCGGCTCGCTTGCCGCCGAGCGCACCGGCGGACGCTTTGAGATCGAGCGAGCGACCGACGGCAATCATCGCCAAGGCGGGTCTGTCGTCGTCGATCACGATGACCAGCGTCTTCAAGAGGCGTTCCGGTGCGACCCCCAACGCCGCGGCTGCCTGCAGGCCGATTCCGTCGTCGCCCGGCGCAAACGTGTAGAGGTGCCGACGATAGGCGATGCCTGAACGATCGAGCGCGCGTGTCGCTGGGGTCGCACCCTTGCCCACGAATCGCAATCGGCCTCAGGCGTTGTCCTTGCGCCGGCGAACCTCGGCGAACACGGCCGCCGCCGGCTCCTCGCGGAGACCGAGCTGGCCACGGATTGCGGCGCTGTTCGCCCTTACGAAGGGGTTGGTCTCGAGTTCTTCGCCGATCGTCGTCGGTATGGTTGGCTCGCCGCGCTCACGCAGTTCCTCTATGCGGCGCGCGCGGGCGACGAGCTTGGCGTTGTCGGGATCGATGGCGAGCGCGAAACGTGCATTCGCGAGCGTGTACTCGTGCCCGCAATAGACCCGCGTGTCCGGGGGCAGTGCGGCGAGCTTGCTAAGCGAGTCCCACATCGCCTCCGGTGTATCCTCGAACAAGCGCCCGCAACCGAGCGCGAACAGGGTATCGCCCGCGAACAGCGCCGGGTTCTCGGGAAAGTAATAGGCGATGTGTCCGCTAGTGTGGCCGGGCGTCTCGATGACCTGAGCAACGGCATGGCCCAGCGCGACGCTCTCGCCCTCGGCCACCGTCAGGTCCAGGCCGTTGATCCGGCTGAACTCGCTGCGCGGGCCTACGACCTTGCAACCGGTGCGGCGCTTGAGCTCGCCGATACCGCCGACGTGATCGCCGTGGTGGTGTGTGATCAGGATCCAATCGAGGCGCCGCGCGCGACGTTCGAGCGCTTCGAGCACGGGCTCGGCTTCACCCGGATCGACGACGGCGCTGCTGCCCGTTTCGGGTTCGAGCAGCAGATACGCGTAATTGTCTTGAAGGAGCGGAACGAGTTCAATCTCAACACGCGCCATGTTGGTCCTCCAAACGGCGTCGGTTTCCTTTTCTTGCGCCCTTTCGTACAGTGGACGCAAGTCAATCGAGGCCGCGATCTCACATGCGACCGGACGCCGCCGAGCTTGCCGCATTCTACCATAGCCCGCGCGGTCGCCTGGCGGCGCGGGTGATCCGCCGCGGGCTGGAGTCCGTGGCGCCGGAGGGGCGAGAATTGTGTATCGTGGGCCTCGGCTACGCGACGCCTTTCCTCGATTGTTTCAGCGACCGTGCCGAACGAACGACGGCGTTGCACCCGCATGAGCAGGGAGGTGCCCGGTGGCCCGCGGGAGCTGGCAACCGCACTGCCGTCGTGCAGGAAACGATGTTGCCGCTCGCCGATCAGAGTGTCGATGTCGCATTGCTGGTGCACGCCGTCGAAGGGACCGATCGCGTGCACCGGCTCTTGCGCGAGGTCTGGCGCGTGCTCGTCGACGGGGGCCGCCTGATCATCGTGGCGCCCAACCGGCGCAGCCTCTGGTCCTTCGCGGAGCTGACGCCATTCGGCCATGGCCGCCCCTATAGTGCCTCGCAGCTCACGCACACCCTTGAGACCAACCTGTTTCGACCGCTCCGCCGCGAACGCGTGCTCTATACGCCGCCGTTTCGGTCCAAAGTATGGCTGCGCACGGCGCCGGCTTGGGAGCGGGCGGGCGCGCGTATCGGCCGGCAGCTCAGCGGCGTGATCGTCGTCGAGGCGGAGAAGGCGACCCTCGGTGCGGCCCCGGCCTTGGCCACCGCCGGGAGGCGCTCGGCGAAGATTGTGCCGTTGCCGGTGCCGACGGCGGCAGCGCGCGATGCCGAGGAGGTGCCGCCCCGCGGCGCGGCTAGCCGGTCGGTCGCCTTTGAGCGACGGCGTCGCCGCGGCTGAACCGCTCCAGACCACCTCGCTTGGCGGTGCGCACGGACGATGGCTTGGTGCCGCATGTTTCCGCCAGCGGGCGCGCGAGCTGCGGAGACGCATCTGTAGTGCGGCCACATCGCACGTGCTGGAAGGCTGGTGTAGAGACGTTGCCGTTGGGCACGCGCTGCGGCGATCGACCACCGACCGTCGAACGTCCACCGGCTGATGGCGGCATGGCCTGACAAGCTCGGAACGGCGAACGATCGGGGTTGATGGGCCCGGTGACTTGGTCGGAGAGTGCTCGGAGAAGCGCTGGCTTGGCCCAAAGCGCTTGCGCGACGTGCTCCGAACGCATATCGCCGGTGCCTCCGTCGTGCGCTCGCCATGTCTGTCGAGGTCGCGGATGGGGAAGGTGAGTTCGCGGGATCGCTGAAGGGGTTGCTTCCGGCGGCGCAGGAACCGCGACCAACGGCGTTCGGCTTCCTGTTCCGATGAGGCGTTCTATGAACGAGGCGAACGGTGATGAGCTGGGGCGGTTCCGGCGCGAGATCGATCGGATCGATTCGGAACTCGCCCGCCTGCTGGCCGAGCGCCAGTCCGTCAGCGAGCGCATCGGCCATCTCAAGACCGACGACGCCGATGTGCTGCGTCCGGGTCGCGAAGCGGAGATCCTGCGGCGCCTCGTGAAGGAACTGGCCGGTCGTGTCGAGCCGGCCGCCGTGCTGCGCATCTGGCGCGAGATCCTTGCCGCGTCGGCGCGGGCGCAGACGCCGGTCTGCGCTGCCGTATGCGCGCCGACGGGCGAACGCGAGGTTTGGCATCTCGCCCGCGACCACTTCGGAGGGGTGACGCCATTGCAGCGCGTCGACCGGCCACCCCAGGCCCTGCGCGCGTTGTTCGACGACAGCGCGCAGGTGGCCGTGCTGCCGCCACCCACCGACGACCTCTCCTGGTGGACAGGGCTCATCGAGTCGGTTCCGCGGCTGCACGTCGTTGCCCGGCTACCGTTCGGCGTTCAGCAGCAAGGGGAGAGCGCCGACTATGTGGAAGCCTTCGTTGTTGGCCGCATGCTGCCGGACGCATCCGGCGACGACCTGAGTCTTGTCGCCATCAATGCCGCAGGCAGCCTAAGCCGCGGGCGCCTCAAAGAGCTGCTTGCGGAAGTCGGCCTGGAGGCGACGTCGCGCGCGGCGACGCGCCCGCCTGCCAGCCAGGAGGCGTGGCACCTGATGGAGGTCGACGGCTATCTCGACCTCGAGGATCAGCGGCTCGTCGAGCTCCGGCACCGGTTTCCGCGCGAGGTCGAGCGGTGCGTGCGCGTCGGCGCCTACGCCCGACCGTTGCAACTCGACGAGCACTGAACCGGCGCACGGCAATGGCCCTTTTCGGCCCGCGCGAACGGGCTTAGACCGGGCGTCTCGACGATGTGTCGTTGTCTTGGGAAAACGCAGGGATCGACGGATGGCAGGACCCCGCCCGCGGCCGGGTATCCTCGAGATTGATGCTTATGTCGGCGGCAAGGCCGAAGCGAGTGGTCGCAGCAACGCGGCCAAGTTGTCAGCGAACGAGTCGCCGCTCGGCCCCAGCCCGCGTGCGATCGAGGCCTATCGAAGCTTGGCCGATCGGCTGCACCGCTACCCGGACGGCGGGAGCGTCAGGCTGCGCGAGGCGCTCGGTGCGGCCACGGGCTTGGAGCCCGAGCGGATCGTCTGCGGTGCGGGCTCGGACGAGCTGATCAGCCTGCTCCTGCAGGCCTATGCCGGGCCGGGCGACGAGGTCATCCACAGCGCGCACGGTTTTCTCATGTATCGGCTGTCGACGCTCGCGGTCGGTGCCACGCCGGTCGCCGCGCCGGAGCGTGACCTCACCACGACGGTGGACGCTGTTCTGGAGCGGGTGACGGAGCGGACGCGTCTCGTCTTCCTCGCCAATCCCAACAATCCGACCGGGACCTATCTGCCCGAAGCCGAGATTGCACGCCTGCAGGCTGCCCTGCCCGAGACGACGTTGCTGGTCCTCGACGCGGCCTACAAGGAATATGTGGACCAGCCTGACTACGTGGACGGCACGAGCCTCGCCCGCGCCGCCGACAACGTGGTCGTCTTGCGGACATTTTCGAAGATCATGGGCCTCGCGGCACTGCGCCTCGGCTGGGCCTATGCACCGCCGCCGGTCATCGATGTGCTCAATCGGGTGCGGGGACCGTTCAACGTCTCGGCGGCGGCCCAGGAGGCCGGCGTCGCGGCGCTGGGCGACGGCGCGCACGTCGCGCGGGCAAAGGCGCACAACGACCGCTGGCGGCCCTGGCTGGAGCGCGAACTCGAGGCCGCGGGTTTCGGCGTGGCGCCCGGAGTTGCCAACTTCGTCCTGCTCCTCACCAATGATGCAGGACAAGCGGCGGACGTCCTGCGCCAGCTCGAGGCAGGCGGCACTTTGGCACGCGGCATGGCGGCCTACGGTCTTCCGCACACGGTGCGGATCAGCGTCGGCTTGGAGCACGAGAACCGCCGTGTCGTCGAGCTGCTCGGAGCGACCGCGGCTGAAGTCGCGTGAGCTTTGCGAGCGAGCGGCTGGCGATCGTCGGCACCGGGCTCATCAACGGCTCGCTGGCACTTGCGCTGAGGGAAGCGGGTTGCGTTGGTCGTATCGTCGGGTGCGCGCGGCGGCCGGCAACGCTCGATCGCGCGCTGGCGCTGGGCCTGTGCGACGAGGCTTCGACCGATCCCGCGGTAGCCGTCGCAGGCTGCGACATGGTGGTGCTCGGCACGCCGCCGGGCGCGGTGGGCGAGGTTGCGGGTAGGCTCGGGCCGGGCTTGGCGGCCGAAGCCGTCGTCACGGACGTCAGCTCCGTCAAGGCGGTCGTCGTTGATGCCGTCGGCCAAGTGCTGCCGCACATGGAACGCTTCGTCGGCGGCCACCCCGTAGCCGGCACGGAGCATTCGGGCCCCGATGCCGCATTCGCCACCCTCTTTCGCGATCGCCGCTGCATCCTGACGCCGGTCGCAAGCACGTTACCCGAGGCGGTGGCCCGGGTCCGGACGATGTGGGAGGCGACGGGAGCGATCGTCGACGAGATGGCGCCCGAGCATCACGACCGGATCCTCGCGATCACCTCGCATCTGCCGCACCTGATCGCCTACACGATCGTGGGCACGGTGGCCGACCTTGAGGAGCAGGTGCGGAGCGAGGTGTTCCGCTACGCGGCTGGCGGGTTCACCGACTTCACGCGGATCGCGGCGTCCGACCCGGTGATGTGGCGCGATGTCTTCTTGAGCAACAAGCAAGCGACGCTTGAGATGCTAGGCCGCTTCACCGAGGATCTCATCGCCCTCCAGCGCGCCATTCGCTGGGACCAGGGCGAGGTGCTGGAAGACCTCTTCACGCGGACGCGCGCCATTCGACGGGGTGTCGTCGCCGCGGGCCAAGCCTATGTGCGGCAGCCCGACGACCCGCTCGCCAAGGAGCCTTGAGCACTCAGGCTTCGCGCAGACCCTTGAACCACCAACCGGTGAGCGGCTCTAGAATGTATGTCGCCAGCGTGCGCTCGCCCGTGCGGATCCGCACTTCCACCGGCGCTCCGGAGACGATACCGCCCTCGCTCAAGGCGAAGGCCATGGCCTCGGGCGACAGCTCGAGCCAAGCACGATAGAACGAGCCGTCCCGCTCGGTATCGGTCCGTCCGGCGTCGATGCGGACTAGCGTTGCCTTGAGCGTCGCGACGTAGCGGTTGGTGAGCGCGGAGAAGCTGATGTCCGCCTCCTGTCCAATGTGCACCTTGTCCACGTCGAGCGGCGACAGGTTGGCCTGGACGATGAAGGTCTCGCCACGCGGCACGAGCGCCAACGCCTCGCTGTTCGGCTCAAGCACGGCACCGCGGCCGGTGAACCGCATGTCGATGACGGTGCCATCAGTCGGCGCACGGATCGTCAGCTCGTCCAGATTGGCTTCGACCGAGGCGAGCGAGGTCTCGACTTCGGCAAGCTGCGCGGCAAAGTCCGATCGCTCACGTTCGTAGCCCCGGAAGGCTTCCGCCCGCTCGTTCTCGTATTGCAGCTGAGCGTCGTTGATCTCGATCTCCGCACGCTGTCGCTGCAGCCGCATCTCCGAGAGCTCACTTGCGATCTCGTGCCGCTGCCGGCGGACCTCCATGACGCGCATCTTGGCGGCCGCGCCTCGGCGTTCGAGCTCCTCGAGCAGCGTCAGCTGATCGTCCATCTCGCCGAGCTCGCTGGCCTTTGTCTGCTCGACCTCGGTGAGCCCCTCGATCTCGGCGCGCTTCAGCTCGACGCGCTCGAGCATGAGTTCCAGGCGACGCTGGAGGGCGTGACGCTCACGAAGGAGGAGGCTGGCGTGTCGGTCGACGATCTCCGCCGGTGCATCGATTTCCACCTCGAGCTCATCGCGCTCCTGCAAAAGCGAATCGAAGCGGGCGACCGTCACCGCGTACTCGACCTGCCGCTGGCTCATGACGCTTAGCTGTCGTTCGAGCTCGGGGCTCTCAAGTTCAAGAAGCGCGTCCCCGCCCTCGACCTCGTCGCCGTCGCGCACGTAGACGTCCGCCACGCGTCCGCCCGAGGCGTGGCCGACCGGGAATCGCTTCGAGAGATGCACGAGTTCGCCTTGGGCGACGGCACCGGAGGCCAGCGGATGCTCCAGCGAGAAGTAGATGACCGCGCCGAAGAAGAAGATGCAAACGACAAGCGCGACCATCAAAGGACGCCGAGTGAATTCCCAGAACGTAGTCATGCTGATGCCACCAGGCGTGCGGGTTGCTTGATGCGGCTGAGGATGTCGGCCGCGGGGCCGTCCGCCGAGACCTGCCCGCCCCGCAACACGACGATGCGGGTCGCGAGCGAGGCCAGACGGTAGTCGTGCACAGCCATGATCGTGAGCCGTCCCGCCTTGCGGCGGCTCACCAGCAGGCCTTCGAGGGCGTTCGTCCCATTGCCGTCAAGATGAGCGTAGGGCTCGTCCAGGATCAGGATCGGCGGGTCGCCATAGACGGCCCGCGCCAACGCAACTTGCTGACGTTGGCCGCCGGAAAGCGGTAAGCCGTCGCCTTCGAGCATGGTCTCGAAACCATCCTTGAGCGACTTAATCATCGGCGTCGCACCGGCGCTGTCGGCGGCGCGGAAGACGGCTTCGCGATCTGGTTCGAGCGCCAGACGTGCGATGTTGTCGGCAATCGTACCGGGGAACAGGGCTAGATGCTGCGGCAAATAGCCAATGAGGCTACCGATCTGCTCCGTCGGGTAGAGCTGCAACGCGGCGCCGCCAAGCGTCACCTCACCGATCTGCGCTTGGCGCACACCGGCCAACACATCCAGGAAGGTTGTCTTACCGGCGCCCGACGGACCGATCACGGCAACCAGTTCACCTCCCTTGAAGCCGGCGGAGGCGTCGCGGAGGATGACCTGTTGCGGGCCCATCAAGACGGAGACCTTGCGGGCGACCAAGTCGACCGGCGGGTCGGGCAACCGTTCGCGAGCGATCTCGTCTTCGCTCCTTTCCAGGAGCATCCGCACGCGCTGCCACGCGCGGCGGCCATCGACGAGCACGTGCATGCCGGCGATCGCCTGGTCGGCTGGCGCGAGGCATCGGCCCAGCAGGATCGACGCGGCGATCATGGCGCCGGGGCCAATCTGGCCTAAGAGGACCAGGTAAGCGCCGAGCCCGAGCACGCCGGACTGCAAGGAGTAACGAAGGAAGCGGCTCAATCCGGCAAGCTGGGACGTCTCGTCGAGTGTCTCCATGACGGCGGGCGTGACCGCCCGTCGATCCCGCGCGAGGCGTCCGAGCAATCCGCTTTCCAACCCCATCGCCCGCAGCATGTTGCGGCCCGCGAGAAAGCTGTTGGCCCGTCCGTTGAGATTCTGACGGGCCTGTTGCACCGTCTTGTTGCCTGAGCCCGTCCGCCAGGCATTGATCAAGGTGACGACGATGAGGATGGCGAGCGCCACCGTGCCGTAGATGCCGAGCCACGGGTGCAAAAGCGCCATGACGCCGAGAAAGACGATGGCGAACGGCAGGTCCATCATCCCGAACAGGGCAGGCGAACTGAGGCCGTCGCGCGTGCGCGCCAAATCGTCTTGGGGCCTCACCGGCTCAGGGCTGCGCGCTGCCGCTTGCAACGCGGTGTCGGCGAGTTCGTTCTCCAGCCAGAGCCCGAAGCGGCGGGCTGCCTGCATGCGCGCCGCTTCCAGGAACCCGTAGGTAAGAAAGGCGATGCCCGCTAGGATCGTCAGCAGCAGCAGCGTCTCGACGCTACTCGAGACGAGCACGCGATCATACAGCTGCAGCATGTAAACGGGGCCGGTCAGCATCAAGATCGCGATGGCAAAGCTCATCGCGCCCAAGAAGATCATGAGCAATCGCAGGCGGCCGGAGCAGCGGCGGATTAGCGCGCGTGGTGTGTAGTTCAATACGATCTCCTCACGTCTCTGGGTCCGCGCGGCCACGCTCACTTGTCAACGTCGCTATCACGCGCGCATGTTCACGCCGGCTGGCAGGTCACTCATCGTCACTCGCGACCAAGCCAGTGTGCACCGACCAGAGCTTTGCCCAAGGAGCACCTCGATGGCACCGCAAGTGTTGTTCTACGAGCAGGCCGTTCCGATTTCCAGCGAGCAACATCGCGACGCGACGGTGCAGGGTACGGCCGATTACGCTTTCGCGCGTAGCGCGAACGTCGTGCCATTGGTGGCTCAGGAGTTCGCCGTCGCCGGCGGCGACTACGCGATCGTGTTCGTGGGGCGTGACGAAGATTTGCTGCCGGTGGCTCTGCTGGGGGTCCGTGAGTCGGAGAACCTCTTCGTCACCGAGGACGGCCGCTGGGAGGGGGGCTACATCCCCGCCTTTGTGCGCCGTTACCCGTTCGTCTTTGCGCACGGGCCGGACGACGATCGCCTGATCCTCTGCATCGACGAGGCGTCGCCGCTGGTCAACCGGGAGGGACGTGGCGAACGCCTGTTCGATTCCACCGGCGCCAAGACCAGCTATCTCGACAACGTCTTGACGTTCATGCAGCGTTATCAAGCAGCCTTCCAAAGCTCGCAACGGTTCGCTCGACGTCTCCGCGAACTCGACCTCTTGCAGCCTGTACAAGCCCAGTTGCGTGGGCCAGGCAGCGAGATCCAGTTGCGTGGTTTCATGACGGTCAATCGCGAAAAGCTGGCGGCGCTCGACGCGGCGACAGTGGAGGACCTCTTTCGCACGGGCGCGCTCGAGGCGATCTACTTGCATCTCGCATCCATGCGAAATCTCCAGCGGCTCGCACAGCGGGCGGCGCCGGCGGCGGGCTCTCCCTCGGATCGTGGCGACCTCGACGAGGGCGACATCCTGCTCAACTGACGGTCGAGCCTGGTCGACCATCCCGCTTGCTGGATCAAAGGATGGGTGCGCGCATGCGCGCGGGCAGATCGCCGATCATCCCCATCGCGTGTCGCATAAACAGTCGCTTGGCCGCCGGCATCCGATCGACCAGCGCGAAGCCGAGATTGCGGGCGAGGCGAAGCGGTGTCGCGTCGTTGGCGAACAGCCGGTTGATACCGTCGGTGACCGCGATCAAGGTCGTCGTGTCCAACCGTCGCCAGCGGGCGTAGCGGGCGAGAAGGCGATCGTTGCCGGGGTCGAGACCGAGCGGCGCCGTCTCACCGATCAGCTCTGCGAGCGCGGCCGCATCGCGTAGCGCCAGGTTCCAGCCCTGACCGGCAATCGGGTGTATGCCATGCGCGGCATCGCCCACCAGCGCCGCCCGCTGGGCAGTGAGATGTTCGACGTGGGCCAGCACGAGCGGGAACGTTCGAACGGGGCTCAACAGTTCGACCGCGCCCAAGCGTTCACCGACCCGGTCTGTGACCTCGGCGACAAACTGATCCGCCGGCAAGCTAGCGACGCTCTTGGCAAGGGCGTCGTCGAGCGCCCAGACGATCGACGAGCGGTTGCCAGGCATCGGCAGAACGGCAAAGGGTCCGTCGGGGAAGAAATGCTCCGTGGCCAGGCCGTGGTGAGGTTCGGCGTGCCCGAGTGTGGCGACGATGCCGGTCTGACCGTAAGGCGTGTAGTGTGTGACGATGCCGAGCCGGTCGCGGAGCTTGGAGAACTTGCCGTCCGCAGCGACGAGCAGACGCGCGCGCACCCGCCGACCGTCCTCCAGCCCGAGGTCGACGCCCGTTTCGTCGCGCGCGACGCTAATGTAGGCCGCGGGCATCCACAGGCTTAGCTCAGAAAGTTCGTGCGCGCGGGCCAGAAGCGCCTCACGGATCACGGCGTTCTCGACGATCCAGCCCATCGGCTCGTCGCCAATCTCGCTGTGGTCGTAGCGTATGCCGAAAGGCGAGCGCGATTCTTGAACGGCGATGTCGAAGATCGGCTGGCCGGCCGCCTCCATGGCGTCGAACGCGCCGATCGCCCGGAGAAACCTGGCCGAGCCGAGCGCGATTGCGGTGACGCGGGGATCGGCATCGCGCGACGGCTGCGCGTCGGGCGACGCGCGATCGATAACGATCGTGTCGACACCGTCGCTGCCGAGGGCGACGGCAAGCGCGAGACCAGTTGGGCCGCCGCCGACAATGGCGACGTCGGTGAACGTGGTTGGGGTCATAAACCGCGATTTGCCCAGCCGAGCGCGGGTTCGCCACCACGCCAAAGGTCGCGGCGGTTCATCTTCGTGCCAAAAGTTTGTGCAGATGCTGCCCGCGCCGGTGGCTTCCTCGCGTCCGCCTGGGCGAGCGGTCGGTGCCGGGCGCAGTGGCACGCCGCTTGCTTCACCGTTGCTGTCGCGCCTAACCGCGGGACGCCACTGCGAATGGTGCGTCTCGCCCGTGACGGCGCCTTTAGTGACGAGAGATGGAGAACCGAATGCGAATGAGCAACCGCGCCTGGGGCGTTGCGGCGGCCGCGGCACTGGTCGCGGCGGCCGGCCCGGCATTTGCGCAAGAGGAGCTGGAGCTGGGGGCGTTCAGCGCCGAGGTGCAGTACGTGTTCAACACGTTGCTGTTTCTCATCGGCGGCTTCCTCGTCATGTGGATGGCGGCCGGTTTCGCCATGCTCGAAGCAGGCCTGGTCCGCAAGAAGAGCGTCGGCGTGCAGTGCCTCAAGAACATTACGCTCTATGCCGTGGCGGGCCTGATGTACTGGGTCGTCGGCTACAACCTGATGTATGCGGGGGTCGACGGGGGCTATCTCGGCACCTTCAGCCCCTGGAGCGCCGGGGAAGAGGCGCTGTCGGGCGACTACTCGCCAGCCTCCGACTGGTTTTTCCAGATGGTGTTTGTCGCAACGGCAGCCTCGATCGTGTCCGGAACACTCGCCGAGCGCATCAAGGTTGTGCCGTTCCTTCTGTTCGTCGTCGTCCTCACCGGTTTCATGTACCCCATCACCGGGTCTTGGCAGTGGGGTGGCGGCTGGCTCTCGGAGATGGGCTTCTCCGACTTCGCGGGCTCGACCATCGTGCACTCCGTGGGCGGTTGGGCAGCTCTCGCCGGCGCCTTGGTCCTAGGCGCGCGCAAGGGACGCTTTCTCCCGGATGGCCGCGCGGTCGTCATGCCGG
The DNA here is from genome assembly GCA_028279345.1 of Geminicoccaceae bacterium. Classification (GTDB taxonomy): domain Bacteria; phylum Pseudomonadota; class Alphaproteobacteria; order Geminicoccales; family Geminicoccaceae; genus JAAAPF01. The sequence goes on along the minus strand of JANQNY010000071.1, from coordinate 95,251 downwards.
GCTCCTCGTTGCCGCTTGCGACGCTCGGAACTTTCATCCTCTGGCTCGGTTGGTTCGGCTTCAACGGTGCATCGCAGCTCGCGCTGGGCACCATCTCTGACGCCAACGATGTTGCCACCATCTTCATGAACACCAATCTTGCCGCTGCGGGTGGTGTCGTGGCTGCGATGCTCACCTGCCTAGCGATGTACCGCAGAACCGATCTGTCGCTCGTGCTCAATGGTGCGATCGGCGGCCTGGTTTCGATCACGGCCGAGCCCCTCACCCCGTTGCCGCTCGAGGCCGTCCTGATCGGCGGGGTCGGTGGCGTACTGGTCGTGCTGACGGTCCCACTCCTGGACAAGCTCAAGATCGACGACGTGGTGGGCGCAATACCCGCGCATTTGGTCTGCGGCATCTGGGGAACCATCATCGTGCCGTTCACCAACGACGCCACAACCTACGGCACGCAGGCGATCGGCATCCTCGCCTTCGGTGTCTTCACCTTCGTGGTCAGCCTCGTGGTCTGGTCCATCCTCAAGGCGGTCATCGGTATTCGCATCAGCGAGGAGGACGAAGAGGCAGGCATCGACCAGATCGAGCTCGGCATCGATGCCTACCCGGAATTCGGGCGCACTATGGCCTACTAAGGCGCCCCACACCCCTCTCTTCCTTTCTGCTTCGTGTGTCAGCCCGGCTTCGGCCGGGCTTTTTTTTGCGGATATCAATAAAATTCGTTATAATAGCTTGCCGCTTTTCTTCAAAAAAAACTGCTAGTTTGTCTTAACAAATTCTTGCTTCACCTACGAAAGTTGTTGTCGTTACCTTTTTTTAGTCATAGCTTCGCGTCGCTATGGGCAAAAGGCCAAGTCGAGTGAGGCTTAGCAATGGCGACGTTTCAAGCAAAGCAGGCGATTCTCCACGAGGCCGGCAACGACAACGCGAGCCTCCCGGTAGGCGAAGTCCAGCGTGGCCTTTCGCTCTTTCCGCAGCAGCCCGCGGCCTTTGATTTTGGGTCTTGGGACCTTCACCACCTGAAGCTCGACTTTGATGCCGACACTGGAGCGCTGTGGATGCGGTTTACGCATCCCGGGCGCCCGTGTTTCTCTTCGGGATTACTGGGTGAGCTGCGCGAAGTCGTGGATCGTATGTGGACGAGTGGGAAGTTGGGGCTGGTTCCCGAGGGCTTCAACTATCTCGTTCGCAGTTCGAACCGGTCGGGCGTGTGGGGCTATGGCGGCGATCTGGAGCTGTTCGCCGACTGCATCCGCCGACGCGACGCGGGCATGCTGCGCGCCTATGCGCATCGTTGCGTTGAGTTGGTCTATCGCAACTATCGCAGCTTCAACCTCCCGATCACCACAATTGGGCTGGTCCAGGGCGACGCGCTCGGAGGCGCTTTCGAATCGCTTTTGTCCGACGATGTGATCATCGCCGAGCGCGGCGTGCGGATGGGTCTGCCGGAGATCCTCTTCAACCTGTTTCCGGGCATGGGCGCGTACAGCCTGCTGTGGCGCAAGGTGGGCAGCGCCATGGCGCGGCGCATGCTGCTCTCCGGCGAACTGTACACGGCCGAGCGGCTACACGAGATCGGCTTGGTCGATGTCCTCGCCGAGCCCGGCGAGGGGGAGGCTGCGCTGGCCAAGTACCTGGCCCGCAACGTGCGCCGCCGCCGGACGCTCGACGTGCTTCGCGAGGTCGCGCACCGTAGCCACCCCGTGCCGCACGAGGAGTTCTTGGAGATCGTGGATCTGTGGGTCGAGCGCGCCCTCGAACTGGACCCTCAAGACCTACGCAAGATGGAGCGGCTCGCGCAGACGCAGGCTAAGCAGGTGGCGAGCTGACCCGGGACGACGAGGGTACAGCTGGCGACGCACCCGGATTTGAGCGGAGCTCTAACAGCGCCCGACTCACCGCCGCGAATGCAGTGTCCAGATCCGAGCCGATCGCGACGGCCCGCTCGCGTAGCACATGTTCCTGCAAGCTTTTCACCTCCAAGCACCGTTCGAAGAGGGCCGTGGCACCGAGATGCGTAGCAGCGCTGCGTAGAGCATGCGCGGCGTCGCGAAAACGCGCGACATCGCCTGCGGCCGCTGCAGTCTCGATGTCGTCGATGAGCGCACGCCCGTCGGCCACGAAGCCGTCGATGATGTCGTCGACGAAACCATCGCCTGCATCGAGTTCGCGGAGCATGGCGATACGTCGGCCGTCCAGCACAGCACTTGCGTCGGCCATGGGCGTGGATGTGGGCGAGGGTGGCGGCGGGGTGGTCGCCGCAGGGGCGTCGTTGGCGACGGCTTCCAGCAGCCGGCCGCCGTCAACCGGCTTCGTGAGGAAGAAGTCGAAACCGGCCGCGATGCACGTGTCGCGAGTCTTGTTGGTGGCGTCGGCGGTAAGCGCAATGAGGCGCGGAGCATGCGGTCTTTGGCGGATCTCTCTAGCGGCCGCGAACCCGCCCATGCCAGGCATGTTGAGGTCGAGCACAACGACATCAAAGCTTGTCTGGTCCAACGCTGCCAGAGCCGCCTCGCCGCTTTCGACGACGGCCGCGCGATGGCCTCCGCGCACGAGCAGTCGCTCCATGACATCACGATTGATTCGGTGGTCGTCTACGACCAGCACATCAAGTGACGTATCCGCGGGCGGGACGCGTCCTGTGGAGTCGACGTCTTCGGCGCCGTCTGCCAACACGAGCGCCGCGTGGACGGCGCGCAGCAGCTGCAATCTGCTGGCGGATTGATCGAGGACCACCAGAGCGTCCTCGATCTCCTCACCGCAGCGTTCGCCCCAGACGATCAAATCACGTCCGTGCCGGGTCAGAGGTGCGGGCGCACCCGGTGTCCGACACCATAGATCGACGCAGTCCGCAGAGATGAAGACACTTTCGATCTCCGCGGCGGGGCGCCAGGCGTAGCCTGTCGCGTCGAGTTCGAGACGCTGCGCGGCAGTCGGCACCCCATGGACGGCGATCAGTCCGGTGCGTTGGGTGTCCACGTCACCGATAATGAGCATCGGCATCCGCACTTCGAAGCGGGTGCCCTGGCCGACGGCGCTCTGGAAGCCTATGGTGCCACCGGCCAGCTCTACGACTCGCTTGACGATCGCCAGTCCGAGCCCGCTACCGCCGTGCCGTCGTGTCGTGGTCTCGTCGGCCTGGGTGAAGCTGTCGAAGATCTGCGCGTGGGCCGTGGCCGGTATCCCGCAGCCGGTATCGCTGACGATCAGCCTCAAGCTCCCGTGCTGGTCGGCAACGTCGACCAATGCCGCCTCCACCCGCACTTCGCCGCGTTCGGTAAACTTGATGGCGTTGGCAACGAGGTTGATAAGGGTCTGCTCTAGCGACCGACGTGCGCCCGCCAGCTCGGAGACGAGGTCGGCGTCTAGCCGCAGGCGCAACGCGAGCCCCTTGTGCCGTGCCTGATAGCCGAGCATGTCGCAAATGCCGCGCAGCAGCTGCACGACGTCGAACGGTTCGACGTCGCTGCGCGCGGCGCCGGCCTCGATCCGCGCGATGTCGAGGACGTCCTCGATCATGTTGAGGAGGCCGTGGCCAGCCGTGTGGATCGTGCGGGTCATGTCACGCTGATCGGGTTTGAGCGGCGTGCCGCGGAGCAGATCTGACATGCCGAGGATGGCGTGTAGCGGCGTTCGCAGTTCGTGGCTCATTGTCGCCAGAAAACGTGACTTCGCCTCGCTCGAGGCCTCTGCTCGGCGACGGGCGTCGTGGAGGTGGTGGAGCAGCCGGTAGCAATAGCCTGGGATCAGCATGAGACCTAGAATCAGGCCGATGCCAAACGCCCCTTTCGCGGCCCAGAAGGGGTGAAGAAGCACGAGCGGAGCGAACAGCGTCGTTGAGATCAGCGCTGAGCCGATGAGGTGTCGGGGCCCGTAGCGGAAGCCGTGGCCGAGCGTGACCCAGAGCAAGAGTGGGTAGAGCAGCGCCATAGGCTCACCGCCCACAGCCATCGCCAGCACGATGCCACCGTGATCGATTGCCATCCAGACGGCGCGCCGTGCGTGGTGCACGCGCGGAACGACAACGATCCAGACGAAGTGCAGGATCGAGAGTGTGCCGACGATGTAGCCGACTTGCGCAACCGAAGGCACCCACCAGTCGAGATCGAGGCGCGGCAGCGGAGCAAACACGGCATAGACCAGCAGCAACCCGACGATGGCGATGCGTATGAGCGCCTGCTCATGCTCGGTGTCGCCGCGATCGGACAGCCGTCGCCTGATCAGCGCTAGTGCGCTATGCACGCGCCCGGCACGCGAGCGGTAGCGGGACGGCAGCCGCGCGCTCATCGCCGTCGGCGCAGCGGTATCACCGGGGCGTGGTGCCTCGTGTCCAGAAAGCGCTCTTCAAATTCGGTCGCGGGTAGCGGGGCACTGAAGAACTGCCCTTGGACCGCGTCGCAGCCCATGTCCCGGAGGATGTTGAGCTGTTCGCTCGTCTCGACGCCCTCGGCGATGACGGTGAGCTGGAGCTTGTGGCACAGTTCCACGATCCCTTCGACGATGGAACGATCGCTGCGGCTCGTCGTGAGGTTGTGGATGAAGCTCTGATCGATCTTGAGCTTCGACACCGGCAGGCGCCGCACGTAGGACAGCGACGAGTAGCCCGTACCGAAATCGTCGAGGGACAGGGTGAGCCCCAGATCGCAGAGCCGGTTGAGCGCCTCCAAGGCGGTATCTGTATGGTCGATGACCGACGATTCGGTCAGCTCGATTTCGACGAAGGACGGATCTACCCCCGTCTCTTTGAGGATGCGCTCCACTGTGAGCTCGAGGCCCGGCACGCGAAACTGTGCAGGCGAGATGTTGATGGCCAAGCGCGCCGGCAGGCCCCGCTGCTGCCAGCGCTTCAGCTCGCTGAAGGCGCCCGTCATCACCAGGTTCGAGAGCGACCCGATCAGGCCGAGTTCCTCACAGAGTCCGATGAACTCTCCGGGCAGGACAAGGCCTTGGCGTGGGTGCTGCCAGCGGACCAAGACCTCGGCCCCGACGAGGCTCTCGTCAGCGAGAGACAGCTGCGGCTGGTAGTGCAGCACGAACTGACCCCGGGCGAGCGCTTCGCGCAGATCTCGCTCCATCGCCAGCATGCGCGAAGCGGACGCGTTCATATCGTCGGCATAGAAGCTGTAGCCGTCACGGCCGGCGGCCTTGGCGCGGTACATTGCCAACTCGGCCTTGCGCGCGATCTGGTCGGCGCTGCGGCCGTCACGCGGCATCAGCGCGATGCCGAAGCTCGCGCCGGAGTGGATCTCCTGGTCGCGGATGATGAAGGGCTCTTCGAAGGCCTCGCGAAGGCGCAGCACGACGTCGACGGCATCGTCGACGCGCCGCAGATCGGTGGCGAGGATTGCGAACTCGTCGCCGCCGAGCCGCGCAAGCGTGTCGCCATCTCGCAAGAGCCGGCTGAGGCGCTGGGCAACACCGAGCAACAGCTCATCGCCGAAACTATGCCCGAAGACGTCGTTGATGCTTTTGAAGCGGTCGAGGTCGAGCAGGACGAAGGCTGAGATATCGTTGCTCCGTAGCGCCCGCGCGCCCTCTTGCTGCAGGCGGTCGAGCAGGCGGTCGCGGTTAACGAGCCCGGTCAAGCGGTCCCGATGGCGCGCCGCGCGCAACCGCTGTTCCGCTTTGCGGACGTCGGTGATATCGACGGCCACACTGACGACTTCGACGGTTCGGCCCGCAACGTCGAAGACCGGCGACCGGGTGGTGAGAAAAAGCCGTTGTTCGCCCGTGCGATCGACGAGCGCCTGTTCGGTGGGCGCAAGTGGGTTGCCGGTGTCGAACACCTTCGCGTTCAGCAACGTCTCCTGGTCGCTGCTCGCCCCAGGGATCTCGCTGACCACGCGCACCGCAGCCTCGTCGCCGAAGATCTGACGCCATGTCTGGTTGGCGAGTGTGACCTTGCCGTCGCGATCAATGGCATGGACTGCCGCGGGCAGCCGGTCGAGCAGACGATACCATTGGGCCTGGCGTGCCTCACTGCGCGACCGGTCGTCCTCGAGCGTTGCCGCCAGGACCCGCGCACGCTCTTCGAGCAACTTCTGCTGGCGCCGCAGGGTGAGGAGGTTGCGTGCGCGTGCGCGGAACTCGAGGTGGTCGACCGGGCTCAACAGGAAGTCGGTCGCACCAGCTTCAAGCGCCCGATAACAGTAGTCGCGGTCCTCATAGACGGTGATCACCACGATCGGTGTCTCATCGCCTCCCGGAAGGCTCCGAAACGCGGCGATGAACGTGGCGCCGTCCATCTCCGGCATCTTGTAGTCGGTAATCACAAGATCTGGCATCCGCTCGGAGGCAGCTTCGAGCGCGGCGCGCGGATCGGCGAACGCTTGAACGTGCAAGCCCTCTTCGACCGATGCCGCCAGTCTGGTCAGGATGTTCCGGTTGGTAATCCGATCATCGACGACATAGACTCCAGCGACGCTGCCTGTCCGGCGGTCCTCTTTGGTTTCATCCGACGCCACGCGGTACCTCGCCGGCCGGGGGGATCCTCTACCGTCGTCTCACATCCGTACCACGAAACCTTCAAGAAAAAAGAGCCTATAGTCACTCGCGCATGTGGTTTGCACCCTAGATACCGTCGACACGAGTCTGATGCATCCGCTACGCGACCACGGCTAACGACCGTGGGGGGGAGTCGTGCGATCAGTTCCGATTGTCGGCGTGGGTGTGGTCGTCTGGTATGGTGACAGGGTGTTGCTGATTCGTCGTTCCAAGCCGCCACGCGTTGGTCAATGGAGCCTTCCGGGTGGGCAGCAAGAGTGCGGTGAGACCGTCGAGGCGGCGGTGCGCCGCGAGCTGCGGGAGGAGACGGCCGTCACTTGCGGGCCTTTGAAGCTGGTCGATGTCGTCGATCTCATCGATCGCGATGCCGAGGGGCGCTTGGTGCAACACTATACGCTCATCGACTATACGGCCGACGCTTTGCACGACATGGTGGTCGCTGGTAGCGACGCCGCGGACGTCGCGTGGTGGAGTCCAGCCGATCTGGCACAGTTGACGCTCTGGGAGGCAACCCGCGAGGTGATTCGTAGCGCCGAGGTGCTTCGGCGCTCCTCCCGGCTCAGCTCTTCGAAGAACTGACGGTGTCGCTCGCCTCGTCCCCGGTGCTGCTGGCGAGCGCCCGGGCGAGGTTGCACAAGGCATCTTGGTGGCGCCGATTGCCTATCGCAGCGAAGTTGCGCGCTAGCTCCAGCAGCATCCGCTGTTGCAGGCGCATTTCTCCCCGTGGCGCACTGTTGGCGTTCGCTTCCATGTCCTGATAGAAGTACGCAACTTCGACGCCGAGCGCTTGCGCGATCTGGTAGAGCCGCCCGGCCGAGATGCGGTTGATCGCCGTCTCGTACTTGTGCGCCTGCTGATAGGTCACGCCGATGAGCTCTGCCATCTGCTGCTGCGTGAGGCCAAGCATGATGCGGCGCTGGCGAATGCGGCCGCTGACGATACGGTCGACATCAACGGCGCGACCGCGACCTCCGGCGCTTTTGGTGCCTTCCGAACGCAGGGGGGCGACTGCTGGCATCCGCGAATCCCATCTTGCGAGCGTGTTGGAGTCTATCCGATTCAATTTGAGATAAATACCACTGTCCCGCGATAAGCCTACCCCTTTTTCGCGGTGCCGCTGAAAACAAGCCACCGTCAGCGCGTTTGCAGCCGGAGCGCGGCCGTGGCTGTCGCTGGTGGGGCCATCGGCACCCCGCGACCCGCCTGCCAGAGGACCGCGAGATCGCGGTAATGCCTGGATGCCGGGTGGCCGACCTGCCCGGTGGGTGTCACGAACTGCGACGTCGCTGGTGCGGTCAGATCGATCACCTGGCGGTAGCCCGCACCGTGAACCGCGGGAAAGAGCGGCGGTTCAGCGCTTGCCACGTAGCTCGTGGCAGCGACACTCGTGTCGTCGCCGCCTACCGGAAAGCCGAGTTCGGAGAGCCGGCCGAACGGCCCGAGCAAGCCGAACAGATCATGTGAGAAAACGGCAGGGTGCTGGGAGCCCCACTGCCAATCGACGCCTTTCGGCCCCAACGACCGCTCCAACCGATCGAGCGCGGTCTCGAGCGCTCGGGCGCTTGCCAAGGTACACGTTTCGACGGCGGCCGTCGCGACGTCGTCACACCAGCTCGGGGCGCGCTTGAGCACGTACTCGATGAACTGCGGTCGATAGCGACCATAGGTCTCGAAGTCCGCTCCGAGCTCGTCGGCGTAGATGAACTCGGGTAACGCGTCCAACCAGGTGGCGAAGACCGTCATCTCCTGCGAGCTCACCGTCGCCTGGTAGTCCCAGCGTGCCAGCCGCTCGCGCCAAGCCTCGGCACGGGCGTCGAGAGGTGCTGCCGTCAGCAGCGCTGGCAGCAGCGCCGCAGCGACGCCCGAGCGGACGTCCGTCTGGAGCGCCTGAAAGCCGGCGATGTCGTGCGGTCCTAAGGTCAATCGGTCGACGATCCGCTGAAACCGCCAAGGCGCGTCCCAGCGGCGGGTCAAGAGATAGGGATAGTCGTCGGTGACCAACGCGTTGTTGGCGTTTGCCAAGAAGCCCTCGATCGGCGCCACGCGCCTCGGCAACTCCCCGAACGGGATGAACCCATCCCAACCGCCACTGCGCTCCCAGCCTCGCACCGGCAGTGTGCCATCGCCCTGGCGCCGGATGGGCACCGCGCCGGCAGCAACGAGGCCGATGTCACCGTCGACACTGGCGTAGAACACGTTTTGCTGTGGGTTGGTGAAGGGACGCAGCGCCTCATTGAAGCTCGCCCAGTCTCGAGCGTGTGGGATGGCAAACCCCGCGTCGAGCGGCACGTCGTCGGCCCGCAGCACCGCCCACCGCAGCGCCATGGCGCGGCCCGGTCCGCTCAAGGCTTCGGCACTCGCGACGAGATCGGAGACGAGCGGGCCGTTGACGCTCCAGCGGGCCTCGAAGGGTTCGTCCGGACAGAAGCGGCACCGGATGATGCTCTGGTGGCCGGTGATCGGCGCGCTGCCGCCGGGCGTGCGCGTCGCTGTCGGCCCTGCGCCGAGCAGCTCTTCAACCACGAGATCCTGAACGTCGCTGCCCGTGTTGGTCATGCCCCAGGCAATGCGGTCCGTGCGCCCTAGGACGAAGACCGGCAGTCCAGGCAGGGTCGCCCCGACCACCTCGAGTTCAGGCGTTTCGAGGCCCGCCAGATACCATGTGCCGGGGTTGGTGAAGCCGAGATGCGGGTCGTTCGCGAGCAGCGGCCGACCTCCGGGCGTACGGCTGCCGTCGACGACCCAGGCGTTCGAGCCGTGGCCCGGCGGAGCTGGCGGGCCGATCAGCGCAGCGAGTGCGTCGAGGTCGACGTCTTCGAGCGTTCGGGCGAGCTGCTCGAGCGTAGCGTCGTCGGGTGTCGGCTCGTACGGAAAGAGTTGACGGTAGACCGCCCCCGGTAGTTCACCGGCGAGCCGCGCGCGCAACAGCTCGCGCTGCCAGTTCCCGGCGAGATCCAGCGCCATCAGCTTGACGAAGACGACGCTGTCGGCGTCCTGCCACGGCTCCGGGCGATGCCAGAGCAGCCAGAACGCTGGCGGCAATAGACGCCGGCGCGACGTCAGGAACGCGTTGATGCCGGCGGTGTAGGCGCTGACCAGTCGGCGGTGTTCGGGGCGCATGTGGTCGAGGCTCGCTGCCGCGAGTTCATGAAAGCGCAACAGCCGCATGAAGCGGTCGCTGGGCAGGCCCCAAGAGCCGATTAGCTCGGCCAAGCGGCCCTGAGCCAGACGGCGCCGCAGCTCGAGCTGCCAGAGCCGGTCCTGTGCATGGACGAAGCCCAACGCGAAGTATCCGTCCGCCTCGTTGGCCGCCTCGATGTATGGGACCGCATACGAGTCGCGGCGGACGACAACAGGTGCGGTGAGGCCGGAGACCGTCAGCTCGCCTCGGTGATTGGGCAAAGAGCCGAACACGATCGCGGCGACGACGAGGCCCGATCCGACGATCAACGTCAGAGCGCCGAGCCCAACCCATCTGATTAGACGCATGTCTTGTTGTCACCGCATAGGCAGCTTTGCACATGATAGTCGGAGCTTAGCGTACGGGTTCTTCGCCGTTGGTCGAAAGGAGCGGTTGAGGCTTTTCAACCTAAGGTTAATTTCTGACACTCCGGCGACTGTTTTTGTTGTGCCTGCATAGCCAACCCCAGTGGATGAGCGCCATGCCGAGTATTCCGACGGCAACGGTCCCCCAGGCTCTTGCAGAGATGGCCGCCGGCCGACGCGCCGATCGGGCCGGCTATCGCAGTGATTCCGCACCGCTCAACGCGCCGATCACCGCTGCTTTCATCGGTCTTCTCCTGCTGCGCGAGGCACATTGGATAGAGCCAAGCGAGGCTCAAGACCTCGCCGCCGACGGTGCAGATCCGACCGTCGTCCCCCCGGCCCAAGCGTTGGTGGACAAGCCGGCGAACGGCGACGCGGTGCAAACCGGCGCCGAGGACGTCTGGCTTCCGACCGCCCCGAACCTCGAGGCGGGTCTGGCCCCTGCAGCCGGCACGCTCGAGGAGCCCCTCGCCGACGGGGGGGAGGCCGTCGACGTCGAGCTCGCGGAAGGCGCCGGGCCCCAAGTCTTGGCCGAGGACGGAGGCACCATTCAGCTGGGCGATTTGAGCCTAAGCTCATCGATGGAGACAAGCGTCCCCGAGTTCGACATCGCCGCCGAGCCAGAGCTCACCGTAGGCGAGGACCTGGGGCCGACCGGGGACTACAGGGTCGGCGGCGATGGCGACGACCGCATGGTCGGCTCGGACTATGACGACAAGCTCTTCGGCAATGGCGGCCACGACGATATCGATGGTGGCGCGGGCAATGACGACATCGACGGTGGCGTCGGCGACGATCGGCTCCGCGGCGGCCGTGGCCACGACACGCTGACCGGCGGTGACGGCGACGACTGGCTCTTCGGCGGTGCCGGTATCGACACGGTGGTCGGCGGCGCCGGCGACGACACCCTTCGCGGCGGCGTCGCCGATGGCGGCGGGGTCAACTTTCTGCACGGCGAGGCGGGCGACGACACGTATGTCATTCATCCCGACGTCGATGCCTACAGCACCATCCTCGACCGCCAAGGGATCAGCACGATCCGTGTCGTTGGTGCCGATCTCGACGACATCACGTCCGTGGCTGCCGGGCCGAACACGGTCACGCTGGAGGTCAACGGCGTGGCGCTGGCGACACTCAACCAATATGACCCCGGCGGTTCGCGCTACGTGATCGAGGCCGACGACGGCACCCGCGAGCTCAACGCGATGGCGCCGGTCGTCACCACCGCACTGCCGCGCTGGTACCCGGACACGGTCAACGTGTTCGACCTGCCCAGCGGTCTCTTCGAGGATTACGATCCCGGTGATGCGCTGACGCTCTCAGCGACGCTCGGCGATGGCAGCCCCCTGCCGAAGTGGCTCACGTTCGACGCTAGTCAGGGGCGCTTCGAGGCCGACATGGCCGACGCGGAGCTGGGCTCCTACACCGTGCGCGTGGTGGCCACTGACAAGGCGGGCCATCAGGCAGCGACGACGTTCGCGATGGATGTGGAGAGCTGGAACGCGCCACCTGAGCCGGACGTGGTGCCCACACCGCCGGCGGCCGCCGAAGGCGAGGCGTTCCTTTGGCAGGTGCCCGAGCAGACCTTCACCGATCCGGATGGCGACGTGCTGTTGCTGCGCGCCGAGCTCGAGAACGGCGCGCCTTTGCCGGCGTGGCTGGAGTTCGACCCGGGAACGCAGGCGCTCAGCGGCATGCCCGGAGCCACGGACGCGGGTACGTACCGCGTTGCGCTTTGGGCCACAGATCCGGGAGGGCTTGAGGCGCGCACGGTGGTGACGCTCGAGGTGACGGGTCTGAACGTCGCCCCCGAGGTCGTCGACGTCTACAGCGATGCACCGGTCGGCCTGGTCGAGGGCGACACGTTCGATCTCTCGCCCGACGGCCACTTCAGTGATGCCGACGGCGACGTGTTGGCACTGCTGGTGACAACGGCGGACGGTGACCCACTGCCGAACTGGCTCGCCTACGACCCCGCGACCTTCGAACTCACCATCGTGCCGAGCGCCGATGCAGCCGAGTTCGCGCGCGACGCCGGTCGCATCGAGCTCCGCGTGGCCGCGCGTGATCCCGCCGGGCAAGAGAGCTCGCCCATCTTTCTGGAGCTCGACATCGAGCCGCTTGCCGATCTTCTGACGACGCCGCCCGCGACGATCACCGCCTTCGAGGACGAGGCGCTCGTCAACGCGACGCTAACCGGCCGCTTCACCGAGGCCGAAGGTGCGGAACTCAAGGCGACGCTCGTCGGCGGTGGCGACCTCCCGGCCTGGCTCACCTTCGATCCCGCCACGGGCACGTTCGCCGGCACGCCCGCGACCGACGACATCGGCGTGATCGGCATTGAGGTGACCGCTACGGACGCGGCGGGCCACGTCGATCGGGAGAGCTTCACGCTGGTCGTCGAGAACACGAACGACGCGCCCTTCGCCTCCGATGTTCTCGCCGATCTGGTCGTGGCTGAAGGGGCAGAGGTCTTCATCACGCTGCCTGAGATGCTCTTCGACGACATCGACCTGCCGCATGGCGACGAGCTCACACTTACCGCGTCGGGGCTGCCCACTGGGCTCTTCTTCGACGCCGCGACAGGCAAGATCGTTGGAACGGCACCCGCGCTCGGCACCGATCAGACCTTTGCCGTCACGGTGCGGGCGACCGACCGCGCTGGGGCTGAGGCTGACGTGTCGTTCGGCCTCACGATCGAAGCCCTCAACGAGGCGCCCGAGGTCGGATTCGTTCCGGCGCCGCCGTCGGCGCTCGAGGGTCAACCCTATGCGTGGCAGATACCGGCTGGGACCTTCGACGACCCGGACGGCGACGCTCTCGCCTTTACGGTGAAGCTGGCTGACGGCGCGCCACTGCCGGCTTGGATGAGCTTCGATCCGGAGACGCGCGTGCTGCTCGCCACGCCCGGCGACGCCGCACCCGGCACCTACGCGTTGGAGCTTGCGGGTTCCGACCCCGGGGGCCTGTCGGCGACGACGGTCGTTACGCTCAAGGTCCACAACATCAACGACCACCCGATCGCTGTCGACGAGATCGCCGACCAGCAGGTCGGTGTGGGTCGACCGATGGCGCCCATCGACGTGACTGACGCCTTCACCGACGCCGATCTGCCGCATGGCGATAGCCTCACCTTCTCCGCGACGGGTGCTGGCGGTGCGGCCCTGCCCGAGGGGCTCAGCTTCGACGGTGGGACGCTGTCGGGTAGCCCGCAGACGCCCGGCAGCCACGAGATCCGAATCGTCGCTCGGGACAGCGAGGGAGCGGAGGCAGAGGCGACGTTCACGTTGACCGTCGATGCGACGAACGCTGCTCCGACCGTTGGTGCCGCCCCGCTGGTGCCGGCTGCAGTTGAGGATGACGCCTATGCCTGGCAGCTCCCGGAGGGCGTCTTCGCCGATCCGGATGGCGATACGCTCGCCTTCGAAGCTAAGCTCGCGGGCGGCGCGCCGCTGCCGGATTGGCTCAGCTTCGATCCAGCGACCCGGCTTTTCTTCGGCACGCCCGGCGACGCGGCACCAGGCACGTACGAGATCGAGGTCAAGGCGACCGATCCGGGCGGCCTCACGGCGAGCGCCACGCTCCAACTCACCGTCGGCAATACCAACGATGCGCCCGTCGTCGCGGACGCAATTGAAGGCCAGGTGCTGGCGTTTGGTGAGGCGATGCAGCCTGTCGAAGTGGCGACGGGCTTCGCCGACGCCGACCTGGCTTTCGGCGACGAGCTCGTCTTCACGGCAACCGGTGCCGAGGGCGGGGCCCTGCCGGCCGGGCTTGTTTTCGACGGCGCCACCCTCTCCGGCAGCCCGCTTGCGGCCGGCAGCCACGAGATCCGGGTGGTCGCGCGTGACGCGGCGGGCGCAGAAGTGGCGCAGACATTCTCGTTGAGCGTGGCCCCCGGTTCTGCGGCGGCCGATGTCGTGCTCGGTTCGGACGGCACCATCCCCGCGAGCGTTTTGCCCGCTGGGGGCGTCTTTGACTTCGACAGCCACCCCAACATGAGCAGGTTTTACAAGCTCACCGACGACGAGCTTCCAAGAGAGTTCGTCGACGACGTCGGCGGTGCGCAACCGATCCGTCTACCGAGCAGCTACCAGCACGTGGAGCTCGGTTCCGTGAATGCTGACGGCCTCTACGCTCGGATCGTTATGGGTGGCGACGAAGACAACATCGTTCTCGGCGACAACGCGCGCGACCTGTTGATCGGCGGGGCTGGAGACGACGTGCTCAGCGGCGGTGCAGCGGACGATGAGCTGCACGGCGGTGCGGGCGACGACGTCCTCGCCGGTGGTCGGGGTGCTGATCTGCTCCATGGCGGCACCGGCAGCGACCGCTACGAGATCGGTGGCCTGAGCGATGGCGCTGTCGACACGATCTACGACGAGGGCGGCGACAATGTCGTCGACTTCGACGGCGTCGATGCCGATCAGATGCGCTTCGGCATGGATGGCGCCGATCTCGTCATCGCCGTCGACGGCGCAACGGCCGTCCGGATCGACGGCTTCGAGGCGGGCGAAGCGCGCTTCGACGTTGAAACAGACGACGGGCTCGCCACCCACGCCGACATCGTCGCGGCACTGGCCGAGGAGTTGCGTGCGGCCTCGCAGGCCGAGCCGCTCGCCGATGTGCTCGACGGATGGATCGATCGTGGCGCCGCGGCGGCCGTCGACGATCCGACCACGATGGCGGTCGCCGAGCCGGACGCACCGGAGCTGGATCTGGCGCCACCGCCGGCGGCCGTGATTGCGGAAGCTGCGCCCTTCGACCTGCCGGCAGGCGTACAGACCCACGAGGAAGGCGCCTCGGGGCTTGCCGGCAAGACGGCCGACGAGGAGCAGCCCACCTTCGCCTGAGCGCCCACAGCGCCTTGTTCCGGCACGGCCTCTTGCCTATACGAGGCGTCCCTGACGTTCCTGCCGCTTCGAGGCCGAGCCTTGGACGCTTCGATCATCCGCTTGGGCCTGCCGAAGGGCCGCATGCAGGAGGAGGTCGCCCGCCTCCTGCATGATGCTGGCATCCGCTTGACGCTGGGTCGACGCGGCTACCGTCCGCAGATCTCTCTCGAGGGGTTCGACGCGAAGCTCCTGAAGCCGCAGAACGTTGCCGAGATGTTGCACCACGGTTCGCGCGATCTGGGCTTCGCCGGCGCGGATTGGGTCGCGGAACTCGGCCTCGACCTGGTCGAGCTCTTGGATACCGAACTCGATCCGGTGCGCATCGTCGCAGCGGCTTCGCCCAGTTTCGATCTGCGTGCCGGCCGATTTCGCGTCGCGACCGAGTATCCAACGCTGACGGCGGCGTGGCTCGCCGCCGAGGGCCTGGATGCCGACATCGTGCGCACCTACGGCGCCACGGAGGTGTTCCCGCCAGAGGACGCGGATTGCGTGGTCGACAATACGGCGACCGGCGAGACCCTGCGGGCGAACGGTCTCGACATCCTGGCGACGCTGATGCGCTCTTCGACCCGGCTCTATGCGGCTCCGCGTGCCCTTGAAGACCCACCGAAGCGCCGCGCCATCGAACACTTCACGTTACTCTGCCGCTCGGTGCTAGACGCCCGGCGCCGCGTGATGATCGAGGCCAACGTGCCGGCCGATAGGCTCGAAGCCGTGGTCGCCGTGCTCCCGGGCATGGGTGAGCCGACCGTGGCCTCGCTCGCCGGCGGCGGGGGGTTTGCGGTGAAGGCGGCCGTGCCGCGCGCCGACCTGCCGCGGCTCATTCCGAAGATCAAGGAGGCAGGCGGCAGCGATATCGTCGTCTTCCAGCTCGCCCAGATCGTGCCCTGAGGAGGGAGCCATGAGCGAGGACACGCTCCAGCCCCGGACCGCCGTCGTCGAGCGCGAGACCGCCGAGACGCGGATCGAGGTGGCGCTCGCGCTCGACGGCGAGGGCCGCGCCCAGCTCGATACCGGCCTAGGCTTTCTCGACCACATGCTCGCGGCGCTCGTGAAGCACGCGCGCTTTGACGTGGAACTCAGGTGCTCGGGCGATTTGGAGGTCGACGATCACCACACGTGCGAGGACGTCGCGCTGGCGCTGGGCCAAGCGCTGGATATCGCGCTTGGTGAGCGCCGAGGCGTGCGTCGGTTCGGTTACGCCTATGCGCCGCTCGACGAGGCGCTGGCGCGTGCCGTCGTCGACCTGTCGGGTCGCCCCTCGCCGGTGATAGAGCTGGGCTTCCGGCGCGAGATGATCGCGAGCGTCGCCACCGAGAACCTAACGCACGTCTTTGTTTCGCTCGCGACAGCGGCGCGCATGGCGCTGCACGTCGACGTGCTCAGGGCCGAGAATGATCATCACCGCGCGGAGGCCGCCTTCAAGGCATTGGCGTTGGCATTGCGCCAAGCGGTCGCTGCGGACGACCACGCGGACGTACCGAGTACCAAAGGCCTCCTCGTGTGACTGCGACGGTCGTCATCGTTCCCACCGGCACGGCCAATCTCGCGTCGGTTCGCGCGGCGTTCGCGCGGCTGGGTCGCGACGTTAGGATCACCGACGAACCCCAGGCGATTGCCGCGGCGGACCACGTGGTGCTGCCGGGCGTCGGTGCGTTCGGGGCCGCCATGGCGAGCCTACGCGCCAGCGGTGCCGACCGAGCGCTGATCGACCGGGTTGTGGCGGACCGGCCGACCCTCGCCGTCTGTGTCGGTCACCAGCTCCTGTTCGCGGCCAGCGAGGAGAGTCCGGGCGTTGCAGGCCTCGGTATCGTCGATGCGACCATAGGAAGGTTCGTCGGGGACGTTCGTATCCCACAGTTCGGCTGGAACGAGGTTGCGGGCGAGGGCCATCTCCTGCGCCCCGGTTTCGCCTATTTCGCCAACAGCTATCGGGCGGTCGCGGCGCCGGGCTGGACCGTCGCTACCACCGAGCATGGCGGCCGTTTCGTCGCCGCGATGGAGCGGGGTCGCGTGCTCACCTGCCAGTTCCATCCGGAGCTCTCCGGCGCCTATGGTCGCGGTCTCTTGGAAGGCTGGCTCGCATGCTGACCAAGCGGGTCATTCCTTGCCTGGACGTTGCCGACGGACGCATCGTCAAGGGTGTCAAGTTCCAAGGCTTGCGCGATGCCGGCGACCCCGCCGAGCGGGCCTGGCTCTATGAAGCGCAAGGGGCCGACGAGATCGTCATTCTCGACGTCTCGGCGACACCCGAGGCGCGTGCGCACGGGCTCGATGTGGTCGACCGCGTGCGCCAGGGGCTGTCGATACCACTTACCGTTGGCGGCGGCGTGCGCCGGATTGAAGATGCCGCGGCGTTCCTCGATGCCGGCGCCGACAAGGTGTCGATGAACACCGCCGCTGTCGCTGATCCGGCGCTGGTCGAAGCCGTGGCTACGCGCTTCGGCAGCCAGTGCGCGGTGGTCGCCATCGACGCGGCCTGGCGCGAGGGGCGGTTCGAGGTGCTGATCAAGGGCGGTCGCGAGGGCACTGGGCGCGATGCCGTGGCCTGGGCGCAAGACGTGGCAGCCCTCGGCTGTGGCGAGGTGCTGCTCACGAGCTGGGACCGCGACGGCACGCGCGAGGGCTATGATCTGGAGCTGACGCGCGCCGTCGCACGGGCGAGCCAGCTGCCGGTCATTGCCTCGGGCGGGGCCGCCAACGCGCGGCATCTCGCCGAGGCGTTCGCTGCGGGTGCCGATGCGGTGCTGGCCGCCTCCATCTTTCACGACGACGAGACCACCGTGGGGGCGATCAAGGACGAGCTCGCGGACCTGGGCGTCGCGGTGCGCCGATGATCGTCCCTTCGATCGATCTCCAGGGTGGCCAGACGGTGCAGCTCGTCGGCGGTGAGCGGCTCGAGATTGCGGCCGGCGACCCGCTGCCGATCGCCGAGCGCTTTGCGGTGGCGGGCGAGATCGCGGTCATCGACCTCGATGCGGCGATGGGCAAGGGCTCGAACAGCGAGCTGATCCAGGCACTCGTGCGCCGCCACCCTTGCCGCGTCGGTGGCGGGATTCGTTCGCTCGAGGCGGCGACGGCCTGGCTGGACGCTGGTGCCCGCCGGATCATCCTCGGGACGGCGGCCACGCCCGAGCTGTTGTCGCGCCTGCCCCGTGAGCGCTTGATCGCCGCTCTCGACGCACGGGACGGGGAGATCGTCGTCGAGGGTTGGACCCAGCGCACCGGTCGCCGCGTGCTCGAGCGGGTCGTGGAACTAAGGCGCTATGTTGGCGGCTTTCTCGTCACCTTCGTCGAGCGCGAGGGTCGGATGGAGGGCACCGACCTCGCCTTCGCCAACGCCATCGTCGAGGCGGCGGGGGACGCACGCGTGACGATCGCGGGTGGCGTGACCACCACTGAGGAGATCCGCGCGCTCGACGAGCTGGGCGCCGACGCGCAGGTCGGCATGGCGCTCTATTCGGGGCGCATGGATCTGGCCGAGGCTATAGCCGCACCGCTTCGCTCAGACCGGCCGGACGGGCTCATCCCCACGGTCGTTACCGACGAGCGCGGCGTGGCGCTGGGGCTCGTCTACTCGAGCGGCGAGAGTATCAAGGCCGCCGTCGCCGAGCGCCGCGGCATCTACCAGTCGCGGTCGCGCGGGCTCTGGCGCAAGGGCGAGACCTCCGGTGCCACGCAGGAGCTTCTGCGGATCGACCCGGATTGTGACCGTGACAGCGTACGCTTCGTCGTGCGGCAAGGGGGTGAAGGTTTCTGCCACCTGGCGACGCGCACCTGCTTCGGCGAGGACGGTGGTCTCGGTGCGCTGATGCGGACGCTGCAGGCGCGCCGGGACGAAGCGCCCGCCGGTTCCTACACGGCCCGGCTGTTCGGCGACCCGGCGCTGCTCGCAGCCAAGCTGACCGAGGAGGCGCAAGAGCTAGTGGAGGCGAGCGAGCGCGCGCATGTGCTACACGAGGCCGCCGACGTGCTCTACTTCACGCTCGTCAGGCTCGCCGCTGATGGCATCGACCTCGCCGAAGTCGAACAGCATCTCGATCTGCGGGCGCTGAGAATCACACGGCGCGGGTAACGTGCGGGTCGCGTCGTCCGAAACCCCATGAGGCGGTAAACTCTGAGCTCGCGAGGACGTCGTCGCGCTTCAGCCGCTCAATCCGAGGGCGTGCCCCAGATCGGTGCTCTCCGTCCGCGTCGCCAGCATCAGGGCAACGACCAGCGCGCCATGACCGATCGGCGTGAAGAAGCCATGCGCTTGAAGCGCCCGGGCGGCGGCATCTAGGGCCGTTAGGCGGCCGGGCGATCGCCCCGCTGCAATGATGTCGTGTGTCGTGCACCTCGCTGTCGCGTCCGGGGCGCGTTGCC
Source organism: Geminicoccaceae bacterium (assembly GCA_028279345.1). Lineage (GTDB taxonomy): Bacteria > Pseudomonadota > Alphaproteobacteria > Geminicoccales > Geminicoccaceae > JAAAPF01. Next base: position 75,947 of record JANQNY010000071.1, on the reverse strand, counting down.
AAACCTGCCAAGCGCCTTCCGCCGAGAGATGAAGCTCGATGGTAAAGCTGGAGCAAGAGAAGGTAAGGATCTGAAGCTTGGCGGTGGCCAGGGTCCTGGACCAACGACCGCCAAGGCAGCTCAAGCAGAGGCGTCCGCACGCCGCGCAAGGGTCACGACCAACGGATGCCAAAGCTTGCACAGCAGATGCTCCAAGCTGAGATAGGCTAATAATCCTGTATAGCAGTTTTCGTGCTGGTTGCGCACTCCCTAAAGCGGGCCAGCCACACGGTCGATCGGCACTGCCGGTAAGTCGGGTATGCAGCTTGACGGCGGCACCGTTGTCGGCAGCGCCGATGCGCGGACATATCCACCCAAAGAACCCCTGACGCTGCCAGTTCGAGAGCATACAAGGCGAAATCTCGATGGCCGGCGCATCGCGCGCCGGTGGGCGCGTGCGAAGGAATCCCATGAGTGAAGCCCTGACCCTCGCCGAGGAGCCGCCCGCCTACGGTGTCGAGCCGAGCGTGGCCGACCTGCGCGACGCGATCCTCCGCGAACTGACCTTTCAAGTGGGGAAGGACGCCAACCACGCCACCGATCGCGACTGGCTGATCGCGACGACCCGGGCCATCCGCCACCAGGTGACGAGCCGCTGGATCCACACCTCGCAGGACACCTACAAGCGCGAGCGCAAGCGGGTGTACTACTTCTCTGTCGAATTTCTCATCGGCCGGCTGCTCGGTGACGCGATGAGCAATCTGGGCCTGCGCAACGTCTGCCGCCAGGCGCTTGCGGAACTCGGAATAGACTTCGATCGGATCGCCTTGGTGGAGCCCGACGCGGCGCTCGGTAATGGCGGTCTAGGCCGCTTGGCAGCGTGCTTCATGGAGAGCATGGCGTCGGTCGGTCTCGCCGCCTACGGCTACGGCATTCGTTACCGACACGGGCTCTTCCGCCAGGTCTTCGCCGACGGCTGGCAGGTGGAGCGCCCCGAGGACTGGCTCGAGTTCGGCAATCCTTGGGAGTTCGAGCGTGCCGAGGTGGTCTACGAGATCGGCTTTGGCGGCAGCGTCGAGCGCGGACCCGACCGGCGCGGGCGCTGGCAGCCCGGCGAACGGGTCAATGCCGTCGCCTACGACACGCCGATCATCGGCTGGCAGGGCCTACATGTGAACACGCTGCGGCTGTGGTCCGCGCGCGCCGTCGAGCCCGTGCTGCTGCACGAGTTCAATCAAGGCCACTATGTCGGTGCGCTCGCGGGCAAGGCCAGTGCCGAGAGCATCTCTCTCGTCCTCTACCCCGACGACAGCACCGAGGCTGGTCGCGAGTTGCGGCTCAAGCAGGAGTTCTTCTTCACGTCGGCCTCGCTGCAGGATCTGTTGCGTCGCCACCTCGATCAGTATGGCACCTTCGACAATCTCGCCGACAAGGTGACGATCCAGCTCAACGATACGCATCCGGCCCTCGCCGTGCCTGAGCTGATGCGTCTGCTTGTCGACGTACACGGCATCGCTTGGCGCGACGCCTGGGGCGTTGTCCGCGAGTGCGTGAACTACACCAATCACACGCTGCTGCCGGAAGCGCTCGAGACTTGGCCCGTGCCGCTCTTCGAGCGGTTGCTGCCCCGGCACATGCAGATCATCTATGAGCTCAACGCCGATTTCTTGAAGGATCTGCGGAGCCGTGGCGGCGTCGGCGACGCGCTGGTCGGCGCGGTCTCGCTGATCGACGAAGCTAGCGGGCGGCGGGTCCGCATGGGCAATCTCGCCTTTCTCGGCTCGCGCAAGGTGAACGGCGTCTCCGCCTTGCACACGGAACTCATGAAGGAGACCGTGTTCGCTTCGCTCCACCGCATCATGCCGGGCAAGATCACCAGCAAGACCAACGGCATCACCCCCCGCCGCTGGCTCTACACCAGCAACGAGCGCCTCGCGGCCCTGGTGACCGAGTGCATCGGTGACGGTTGGGTCGGCGATGCTGCGGAACTCGCACGTCTGGAGCCCTTCATCGCGGACGCCGGCTTCCGCGAGCGCTTCGCCGCCGCGAAGCGCCACAACAAGGAGCGGTTGTGCGACCTGATCGAACGGCGACACGGCCTGCAGCTCGATCCGTCGGCGCTGTTCGATGTGCAGATCAAGCGCATCCACGAGTACAAGCGCCAGCTCTTGAACATTCTGGAGACGGTCGCGCTCTATGATGCCATGCGCGCGCGGCCGGACGAGAACTGGCAGCCGCGGGTGAAGATCTTCGCCGGCAAGGCTGCTGCCGCCTATCACCAGGCGAAGCTGGTCATCAAGCTGATCAACGACGTTGCCCGCATGATCAACAACGACCCGATGATCGGCGATCTGCTCAAGGTCATCTTCATCCCGAACTACAACGTGTCGCTCGCCGAAGTCATCATCCCAGCGGCCGACCTCTCCGAGCAGATTTCGACTGCGGGAATGGAGGCTTCGGGCACCGGCAACATGAAGTTCGGGCTCAACGGCGCGCTCACCATTGGCACGCTCGACGGCGCCAATGTCGAGATGCTGGAGCATGTCGGTGACGAGAACATCTTCATCTTCGGCCTCACCGCCGAGCAGGTGGCTGCCGCGTGGCGCGATGGCTTCGATCCAACGGCGCGGATCGAGGCGACGCCGGCATTGGCCGAAGCGCTCGAGGAGATCGGCTCGGGCGTGTTCTCGCCGGACGATCGTAATCGCTATCGCGGCCTCGTCGACGGCCTCGCGAGCGGCGATCGCTACCTCATCACGGCTGACTTCGCGGCCTATGCCGAGGCGCAGCGTGCCGTCGGCAAGCTCTTTGCGAGCGACGACTGGTGGTCGAAGGCCGCTCTGAACACGGCGCGGCTCGGCTGGTTCTCATCCGATCGAACAGTGCGGGAGTACGCCTCGGAGATTTGGCGCGCCGACCCTGATCAGCCAGCGACCCACTGAGCGGGCGCGGTCAGGACGGGCGTCGAACCAGTCGAGGAAGGACCCAGGATGCGGCGGAACCCGCGCCCACTGCCGAACTTGTGCCGCAATGCTATGGCCTATGTGCTGGCGGGCGGCCGCGGCAGCCGGCTCAAGGACCTGACCGACGGTCGAGCCAAGCCGGCGGTATATTTCGGTGGCAAGTCTCGCATCATCGACTTTGCGCTCTCGAATGCGATCAACTCCGGTATTCGGCGGATCAGTGTCGCAACGCAGTACAAGCAGCACAGCTTGCTGCGTCATCTGCAGAATGGTTGGAATTTCCTGCGGCCCGAGCGCAATGAGAGCTTCGATATCCTGCCAGCGTCACAGCGCGTCTCGGAAACACAGTGGTACGAAGGGACGGCCGACGCCGTCTATCAGAACATCGAGATCATCGCCGAACACGGCGTCGACCACATCGTCGTGCTCGCCGGCGATCATGTCTACAAGATGGACTACGAGATCATGCTGCAGGAGCATGTGGCTTCCGGGGCCGAGGTGACCGTGGGTGTCATCGAGGTTCCGCGGATGGAGGCCACGGGCTTCGGGGTGATGCACGTCGACGAGCGCGATCGCATCATTGCCTTCGTCGAGAAGCCGTCCGATCCACCGCATATCCCGGGCGACCCGTCCCAGGCGCTTGCCTCGATGGGCATCTACGTCTTCGACACGGACGTTTTGTTCGAGCACCTAGAGCGCGACGCGGCGGACGACACATCCGCGCATGACTTCGGCAAGGACATCGTGCCCTATATCGTCGCGAATGGGCACGCCCAGGCCCACCGCTTCACCGCCTCCTGTGTCCGCGCCGACACCGAGCGCGAGGCCTACTGGCGGGACGTCGGCACGGTCGACGCCTACTGGGCCGCCAACCTTGACCTCTGCACGATCCGCCCGTCACTCGATCTCTACGACCACGCATGGCCCATCTGGACCTACGCCGAGATCACGCCACCCGCGAAGTTCGTCCATGACGAGGAGGGGCGGCGTGGCCAGGCGGTGAGCTCGCTCGTTTCCGGCGGCTGCATCGTCTCCGGCGCCGAGCTGAACACCTCGCTCCTGTTCACCAACGTCCACTGCCATTCCTTTTCGCGCCTCCGGGGCTGCGTCGTTCTGCCGGGTGTCGATGTCGAACGCGATGCGCGTCTCACCAACTGCGTGATCGATCGTGACGTGCGCATTCCGCCCGGTCTCGTCGTCGGCGAGGATCCGGAACGCGATGCGGAGCGCTTCAGGCGTACCGAGAACGGCATCTGTCTGATCACGCGGGCGATGATCGAGCGTCTCGGAGGCTGAGCTAGGTGCGGATTCTTGCGGTTGCTTCGGAGTGCTTTCCGCTCGTCAAGACGGGCGGCCTAGCGGATGTCGTGGGTGCGCTGTCACCGGCTCTGGAAGAGCTCGGTCACGAGGTGCAGATCCTCCTGCCCGGTTACCCGCAGGTGTTGGAGCAGCTGGCTCAAGCCGGCGTGATCGACGACTACGCCGAGCTCTACGGTGGTCCCGCCCGCATTCTGCGCGGCCGCGGCGCGAATGGCGCACTCGACGTCTTCGCCATCGACGCGCCGCACCTCTTCGCGCGGGCTGGCCATCCCTACGTCACGGCGGACGGTAGCGAGTGGTGGGACAATGGCTTCCGCTTCGCGGCGCTCGCCGTGGTCGCGCGCGAACTCGCCCTCGGGCGTGTCGCCGACTACCGCCCGGACGTCGTGCACGCCCACGACTGGCAAGCCGGTCTGACGCCCGCCTATTTGGTTTTCGATGGCAGGCCGCGTCCGGCGTCGGTCATGACAATCCACAACCTCGCGTTTCAGGGGCAGATGCCACCTGAATGGCTGCCCTCTCTGGGCCTACCAGCTTGGTCCTTTACGCCAGACGGTGTCGAGTACTATGGCGGCATCGGCTTTCTCAAGGCCGGCGTCTACTATGCGGACCAAATCACCACCGTGAGCCCAACCTACGCCCGCGAGATCCAGGGCGCGCTTTGGGGCATGGGCATGGAGGGCTTGCTGGCGAGCCGCGCAGGAGATCTGGCGGGCATCGTCAACGGTCTGGACACGAGCACTTGGAACCCCGCGGCCGACCCGTTCGTCGAGCCAGGCTATGACGTTCGATCATTGACCGTCCGCGCACGTCACAAGGCGGCGCTGCGCGAGCGCCTCGGCCTCGTTGGCGACGCGACCCGACCGCTGCTCTGCGTCATCACCCGCCTGACCTGGCAGAAGGGCATGGACGTCCTGATGGACGCGGCCGGCGCCATGCTCGAGGCGGGCGTCGAACTCGTCGTGCTGGGCGCGGGCGATCCCGGCATGGAGGCACGCCTCGCCGAGACGGCGGCAGCCCATCCCGGCCGAATGGCCTGTACGTTCGGCTATGACGAGCGACAGTCGCACCAGCTCTTGGCCGGCGCCGACGCGGTCCTCGTGCCGTCGCGGTTCGAGCCGTGCGGTCTTGTTCAGCTACAGGGCCTCCGCTACGGCTGCGTCCCCGTGGCAGCACGCACGGGCGGGCTTCTCGATACCGTCATCGACATCGACGAACATCCAGATGATGCGACAGGCTTCCTCTTTCAGGCCGGCGATGCCGGCGCGCTGGCGGATGTGGCCGCCCGCGTGGTGGGCGTGTTCGGGGATCTGGCGCGCTGGCAGGGGCTCCAACGGCGCGGTATGGCGCAGGATCTCGGCTGGAAACGTGCGGCGATGCGTTACGTCGAGGTCTACGAGCGCGCGCTCGGTGCGCGCGGGTAGCGGACGGATGCACAAGAGGTTTCAGGGGGTCGCACTGGTCGACGGCCGACCGCTTTTGCGAGCGCGTGATCGCGGTCGCACAGTTCGTTTTGGGCCCGATTTGGAGAAGGGGGTCTCGACGTGACGTCGCGCGTTGCCGGCATGCCGGCGTTAAGGCTCTATGAGCTGGATCCATTGCTCGCCGGTCCGATCGACCAGTGGCCGTGGCACCTTGAGCGCATCGCTGCGCTGGATTTCGATGGGGTCGCTGTCGCCGCCTGCTTTGCTGCGGGCGCAGATGGCGCGCTCGGTGCGCCAGCCGACCCGTGGACGCTCGACCCGCGCATCGCGCCCGAGGGTTCGGATACGGTCGCTCTGCTTGGGCGCTTCGTCGACAAGGCGGCGCGAGTGGGTCTCGACGTTGTGCTCGAGGCCGTGGTGCCGGTCACGGCTCCGGGCGGCGCCTTGGCCGCGAGCCAGCCCGATTGGGTCGTGCGTGGCGGCGACGGGCAGCCCGTTACGCGCGGTGGCGGAGCCGAACTCGCCTTCGCTGTCGGCAGTGAGGTCCAAGAGGCGCATGTGGCCGACTTGCTGGCACACTATCTCGCCAGTGGCGCCAAAGGGCTGCGCCTCACGCGCGCACACCGCGTGCCGGCGGCGTTTTGGCAGCGGGTGCTCGCCACGGTCGAGCGTGCGCATCCGGGCTCGTGGGTCATCGCCGACATGCTGGGCTCGCCGGTTGACAGCTGGGCCACGTATGTGGGCTGTGGCTTCACCGGTGTCCTGGACAGCTCCTGCTGGTGGAATTTCCACGACCGCTGGTTCCTGGAGCAGGAGCCGCAGCTGCGGCGGCTGGGTATGCCGTTCGCCTTTCCCGAGGAGCCGCGCGGTCAGCGGCTCGCGGCGACGGTCGGAGGCGACGATCCGACGGCGGTCCGCCGCCGTCTGGAGGCTCGCTATCTGGCGGCGATCGGCCTCGGCACCGGTGTCATCATGCCGATGGGCTACGAATACGCGCTGCGGCGCCCCTTGGACGGCATCAACGGCTCCCCCGACGACTGGGCGACCGAGACTGCGACACCGCTGGTCGATCTCACGGACTTCGTCCGCGCCGCCAATGCACTGAAGCGGGCACATCCGGCGCTGGCGCATAGTGGTGCCATCAGGCGGGTCAACGCGCCGAACGCGCGCACGGCAGCACTCGCCCGTTTCGACCATGCCTCGCCGGCGGTAGCGGAAGAGGCGGTGGTGGTCTGCGCCAACCCCGAAGGCGATCAGGCCGACGGGATCGAGCCGCTCGGGATCGTCACCGCCGCGGGCGGTCGGTTCAGCCGGCTCACCGACATCACCCCCGGTGCCGACGGTGTCATGCTCGACCCCATGCTGCCGTTGACGTTGGAGCCGGGCGAGGTGCGCCTTGTGTCCAGCGTCGCGGGCCCGCAGCCCAAGCCATCGAAGCGCGCAACGGCCGCAGCGGAGCGACGCCTGCAGAAGAATGGGCTGCACCGGGTGGCCATCGAGCGGGTCACGCCAGAGTTGGACGGCGGCCGTTTTCCGATCAAGCGGGTCGTAGGCGACCTGCTCACCGTCGAGGCCGACATCTTCATGGACGGTCACGACAAGCTCGCTGCGTGCCTCTTGGTCCGCGAGCTGGACGAGCGCAACTGGACGCAAGTCCCGATGACGTTCGTCGACAATGACCGGTGGCGGGGCAGCGTGCCGCTCCTACGGAATGGCCGCCACGCTTACACGGTCGAGGCGTGGCACGATGCCTTCGGCTCGTGGCGCATCGAGGTCACCAAGAAGCACGCTGCAGGCGTGCCGATCGGGCTGGAGCTGGAGGAAGGCCGCCGTCTGGTAAAGCGCACGGCCGCCGCCGCGAAAGGGGTGACCGGTGCCGCCTTGGCCAAGCTGGTGGCGGAGCTTGAGGAGCAGCGCGACGACGAGGGCTTGCAGCTCGCGCGACTGCTCTCGAGCGAGGTCGAGGCGCTGATGGCGCAAGCGGACCTGAAACCGGGCCTCAGCCGCTACGAGCACGAGTTGGAGGTCATCGTCGACCGCACGATCGCCTCCTTCGCCGCGTGGTACGAGCTGTTCCCGCGCTCGCAGAGCGACGATCCCCACCGCCATGGTACGTTCGACGATGTTATCGCCAAGTTGCCCTACGTCCGGGAGATGGGCTTCGATGTCCTTTACTTCCCGCCGATCCATCCGATTGGTCGCAAGAACCGCAAGGGGCGGAACAACAGTCTGACCGCGCAGCCGGACGACCCGGGGTCGCCCTACGCCATCGGTGCGGCCGAGGGCGGGCACACCGCACTTCACCCCGAACTCGGTGATTTCGATGACTTCCAGCGCTTAGTCGATGCCGCGCATGACCATGGCCTGGAGCTGGCGATCGACTTCGCCATTCAGTGTTCGCCGGACCATCCCTGGCTCGCCGAGCATCCGGATTGGTTCGCTTGGCGACCGGACGGTTCGCTCAAATACGCGGAGAACCCGCCTAAGAAGTACGAGGACATTACCAATGTCGATTTCTATGCCGAAGGCGCGCAGCCCGGCCTGTGGCTCGCTCTGCGTGATGTCGTCCAGTTCTGGGTGGATCGGGGCGTCAAGATTTTCCGAGTCGACAATCCGCACACCAAGCCACTGCCGTTTTGGGAATGGTTGATTGCCGATATCCAGTCACGGCACCCCGAAACGATTTTCCTGTCGGAGGCTTTCACCAAGCCCAAGATGATGAAGCGGCTCGCCAAGCTCGGGTTTACGCAATCCTACAGCTATTTCACGTGGCGCAACGACAAGGCGGAGCTGCAGGAATACCTGACCGAGCTGACGAGGGACGAACCGCGCGAGCACATGCGGCCGAACTTCTTCGTCAACACACCCGACATCAACCCGGTCTACCTGCAGACGAGCGGCCGCGCCGGCTTTCAGACGCGGGCGGTGCTGGCGGCGACGCTCTCGACCTTGTGGGGTGTGTATTCCGGCTTCGAGCTGTGCGAGGGAACGCCGCTGCCAGGTCGTGAAGAGTACATCGACAGCGAGAAGTACGAGATCAAGGCGTGGGACTGGAACCGCCCCGGGCACATCCGCGACGACATCCGCCTGCTGAACACGGCACGGCGCGAAAATCCGGCACTGTGGTCGTTCAGCAATCTGGAGTTCCACACCGCGTGGAACGATCAGATCATGGTGTATTCGAAGATGACGCCGGCGCGTGACAATGCCGTGCTGGTCGCCGTCAGCCTTGATCCGCGCAACGCGCAGAACGCGGCGTTCGAGGTACCGCTCTGGCACTTCGATCTCGACGACCACGCCTCGATTGGTGTCGAGGATCTGGTCACGGGCGCGCGCTTCACCTGGACCGGCAAGGTCCAGCACGTCTGGCTCGACCCGCATCACCGACCCTACCAGCTCTGGCGGCTGGTGCCGCCAGGTCTAGCAGCCGCTTCCCCATTTGCCGATCGACGCTGAGACCATGACCGAGACGCTCTGGTACAAGGACGCCATCATCTACCAAACGCACATCAAGGCGTTCTTCGATTCGAACAACGACGGCATCGGCGATTTTGAAGGTCTGATCGAGAAGCTCGACTACATCGCCGACCTGGGCGTCGACACGATCTGGCTGTTGCCCTTCTATCCCTCGCCGCTGCGCGACGATGGCTACGACATCCAGGACTACCGCAGCGTCAATCCGGCCTACGGTTCGATGCAGGATGTGCGGCGGCTCGTGCGCGCAGCGCACGCCCGCGGCCTGAAGATCATCACGGAACTCGTTATCAACCACACGTCAGATCAGCACCCGTGGTTTCAGCGGGCGCGTCATGCCAAGCCCGGCAGTGTCTGGCGCGATTTCTACGTCTGGTCTGACAACGACCAGAAATACAATGACGCCCGCATCATTTTTCTCGATACCGAGGATAGCAACTGGACATGGGACAAGGACGCGAAGGCGTATTTCTGGCATCGATTCTACAGTCATCAGCCGGATCTTAATTTCGACAATCCACGCGTGCTCAAAGAAGTGTTGAGCATTCTGCACTTCTGGCTGAAAGCGGGGGTGGACGGTCTGCGGCTCGATGCGATTCCGTACCTCATAGAGCGCGACGGCACGAGTTGCGAGAACTTGCCCGAAACCCATGACGTGCTTCGGCGTATCCGTGCAGAGGTCGACGCGAACTACGAGGACCGGATGCTGCTCGCGGAGGCCAATCAGTGGCCGGAGGACACGCATCTTTACTTCGGCACCGGCGACCAGTGCCACATGTCCTTTCACTTTCCGCTGATGCCGCGGATGTACCTGGCGCTCGCCCAGGAGGATCGGCATCCGATCACCGACATCATGCGGCAGACGCCCGAGATCCCTGAGGCCTGCCAGTGGGTCGTGTTCTTGAGGAATCATGACGAGCTGACGCTCGAGATGGTCACCGACAACGAGCGCGCGTTTCTCTGGAACACTTACGCCAGTGACCGGCGGATGCGCATCAATCTGGGCATTCGCCGCCGGCTCGCGCCGCTCATGGACAATGACCGGCGCAAGATCGAGCTGATGAACTCGCTACTGTTTTCCATGCCGGGTACGCCCGTCGTCTACTACGGCGACGAGATCGGCATGGGCGACAACATCTACCTCGGCGACCGCGACGGTGTGCGCACGCCGATGCAGTGGTCGCCCGACCGCAATGCGGGGTTCAGCCGGGCCAACCCGCAGGAGTTGTTCCTGCCCGCGATCATGGACTCGGTCTACGGTTACGACACCGTCAACGTCGAAGCTCAGGCCCGCTCGCCCTCGTCGCTGCTCAACTGGATGAAGCGGATCATCGCAGTGCGACGCGCCCACCCCACCTTCGGCCGCGGCACGTTGGAGTTTATCTACCCCGGAAATCGTAAGATCTGCGCCTACGTTCGTGCCCATGAGGACGAGGTCATCCTGTGCGTCGTCAACCTGTCGCGGTACGCGCAGCCTGTGGAACTCGACCTCCAGACCTATGCCGGGCGCGTTCCCCTGGAGCTCCTGGGACGTACACCCTTCCCGCCAATTGGGGAGCTGCCCTACCTACTGACCTTGCCGGCCTACGGTTTCTATTGGTTTCTATTGGCCGAGGAGGCGGAAGTGCCGAGCTGGCATCAGTCGATCCCGGAGCCGCTGCCCGATTTCGCAACCGTCGTGCTGCGTGACGGACTCGCCGGTGTTGGCGACGCGAACAATCGGCAAGTGCTGGAGCAACAGGCGTTGGTCGCTTTCGCGCGCAACCAGCGCTGGTTCGCCGCCAAGGACGCCGACATCCGGAGCATCGAGATCGGTACCGGCGCTGTGCTCAGCCCCGGCCTCGACGGCTTGCTCCTACAGATGCTGGAGGTCCACCTCGCGGATCGGACCACCCACCGCTACCTCTTGCCGCTGGCGGTCGCCTGGGGCGAGGACAATGTGCACGTCGGCTCGCCGCTGTTGCCCTTCACACTCGCCAAGGCGCGACGTGGACCACGGCTCGGCGCGCTCTACGATGCCACCGCGGGCGAGGCGTTCGCGTATCGACTGCTCGACGGCATGCGCAAGGAAGAAGAACTTGAGGTGACCGGCGGCCGTCTCGTGTTCCGCGCCGGGCGCAAGCTCTTCGAACGCCCGCCGGTGGACGACATGAGCGTCCGTCGTCTCGGTGTCGAACAGTCGAACACCTCGATGATGCTCGGCCGCGACGTGATCGTGAAGGTGTATCGGCGGCTGGAGTCCGGCGTGCACCCGGAGATCGAGGTCGGCCGCTTTCTAACCGAAGTCGGTGGTTTCGAGAACACGCCGCCGCTGCTGGGTTCGCTCGATCTCGTCGAGGCCGACGGGACGACCACCGCGTTCGCCGCGGCGTTCGGTTTCGTCCTCAACCAGGGTGACGGCTGGACGTTCACGATCGAGCGGCTCGAGCGCTTGTTCGAGCCTATCCTCCTCGAAGCTGCGGCTACTCACGAGGAGGAGGAACTCGGCGGACCTGACGAAGTCTTCGCCGGCCTCTATGTCGACAATGTGCGGATACTCGGGGCGCGCACCGCCGACATGCACAAGGCGTTCGCCACGCCGACCGATGATCCGGATTTTAGTGCGCAGCCCATCACGGCGGCCGACATTCGCCACTGGGCCGACGGGGTCGCCCACGAAGCCGACAAGGCGCTCGGGGCGCTGGAGCGTGCCGCGCCGCACATGGACGAGCCGACGCGCGCGTTGGCAGCGAAACTGCGTGCCCTCGATGGCGCCATCAAGAATGAACTCGAGCAGCTCAAACGAACGGTCGTCACCGCTCAGAAGACCCGCGTCCACGGCGACTACCACCTCGGGCAGGTGCTAGTCGCTCGCGACGATGTCTACGTGCTCGACTTTGAGGGTGAGCCGGCGCGGTCCATGGAGGAGCGTCGGGCCAAGGTTGCCGTCCACAAGGACGTAGCCGGTATGCTTCGCTCCTTCGACTACGCGGCCGAGGCCGTCACGGCGAGGCTGGTCGAAGATCGTGGCTTGGTCGAGGAGCTTGCGCGTACGATAGCCGCGCGTTGGCGGGACGGCGCTTCGGCCGCCTTCCTCGACTCGTACCGCACAGGCATGGCCGGTTGCGCGTCGCTCCCCGAAGACGCGGGCGAGGACGAAGGTCTGTTGCGCCTGTTCCTATTGGAGAAGGCGCTCTACGAGATCAGCTACGAGGCGGCCAATCGGCCGACCTGGTTGAAGATTCCGCTGGGCGGCGTGCTCGCGCTGCTGGCTTCAGACAATGACGACAACGGCTGAGGATATCATGGCACGAGCCCAAGGCGCCGACCCCGCAGCGGTCCAAGCCATCATCGACGCGCGCCATGGCGATCCTTTCGCCATTCTCGGTCTTCACCAAGGTCAGGTGCGGACCTTGCAGCCAGACGCGGTCGAGGTGCAGCTGCTCGACGGCAAGGGCAAGCGTTTGGGTAAGCTGACCCGAAGCCACGACGCCGGCTTCTTCGAAGGGCCGGCACCGAGCCTCGAGCCAGGCGTCGCCTATGGCTTCGAGGTTGATGGGCGCGTCGTCGACGATGCGTATCGCTTTCCTCCGATCCTCGGCGAGGTCGACGTCTACCTGATCGCCGAGGGCCGACACCGCCGGCTTTGGGAGAAGCTGGGCGCGCATCCCTGCACGATCGACGGGGTGGCCGGCACCCGGTTCGCCGTCTGGGCACCCAACGCGCAGCGTTGCAGCATCATCGGCGACTTCAACCATTGGGACGGCCGTCGCCACGTGATGCGCAAGCGCATCGAGTGCGGCGTCTTCGAGCTCTTCGTCCCCGGGGTGGGCGAAGGCACGCACTACAAGTATGAGCTGTTGGGGCCGAGCGGTGAGCTGTTGCCGCTCAAGGCCGATCCGTTCGCCTTCCGCTCGCAGCATCCGCCGGAGACCGCGAGCGTCGTCGCCGGTCTCCCTGAGCACGAGTGGCAGGACGACGCCTGGATGGCGGAACGCGCACGCCGGCAGCAGATCGACGCGCCGATGTCGATCTACGAAGTGCATTTGGGGTCCTGGCGCCGTGAAGGTGAGGGCGCGGGGCGCTACCTCTCCTACTTGGAGCTGGCCGACCAGCTGGTGCCCTACGTGGCGGCCATGGGCTTCACCCATATCGAGCTCTTGCCGGTCAGCGAGTATCCCTTCGACGGCTCCTGGGGCTATCAGCCGACCGGGCTGTTCGCGCCGACGATCCGGCACGGCACGGCGGCCGAGTTCTGCGCCTTCGTCGACGCCTGTCATCAGGCAGGCATCGGCGTCATCATCGACTGGGTGCCGGGTCACTTCCCGACCGACGCGCATGGGCTGGCCTGGTTCGACGGCACTGCGCTCTACGAGCACGCTGATCCGCGCCAAGGCTTCCACCTCGACTGGAACACGCTGATCTACAATTTCGGCCGAAATGAGGTCGCAAACTTCCTGCAGGCGAGCGGACTCTACTGGTTAGATCGGTTCCACATCGATGGTCTTCGCGTCGATGCTGTCGCATCGATGCTCTACCTCGACTATTCGCGCGAAGAAGATGGCTGGATTCCCAACAAATACGGCGGCAACGAGAACCTCGATGCCATCGCCTTCCTGCGCCACATGAACGAGCTCGTCTATGGCGAGTATCCGGGGGCGATGACGATCGCCGAGGAGTCGACGGCTTGGCCGGCCGTGTCCCGCCCCACCTATCTTGGCGGCCTAGGCTTCGGCTACAAATGGAACATGGGGTGGATGCACGACACGCTGCGCTACATGAGCCACGAGCCCGTGCATCGCAAGTACCACCACAACGACCTGAGCTTCGGCTTGCTGTACGCGTTCGCCGAGAACTTCGTGCTGCCGCTCAGCCACGACGAAGTCGTGCATGGCAAGGGCTCGCTCATTGGCAGGATGCCTGGCGACGATTGGCAGAAGTTCGCCAATCTCCGGGCCTATTTCGGCTTCATGTGGACCCACCCGGGCAAGAAGCTCCTGTTCATGGGCGGTGAGTTCGGGCAGTGGCGCGAATGGCAGCACAACTTCAGCCTCGACTGGCACCTGCTCGCCGGCGCCAATCACGAAGGCGTCCGCCGGCTGGTCGGCGACCTCAACGCCGTCTACCGCGATCTCGCCGCCCTGCATGAGCGCGACACCGAGCCCGAAGGGTTCGAGTGGATCGACGTCAACGACAGCGAGCAGAGCATCATCAGCTTTCTCCGCCGCGGCCGGACAGGTGAGCTGGCCATCGTCGCTTGCAACTTCACGCCGGTGGTCCGCCACGGCTACCGCATCGGCGTGCCGCACGCGGGCAGCTGGGAAGAGCGCATCAACACGGACGACGAGGCCTATTGGGGTAGTGGCGTGCGCAACGGCACGCTGGGCACGCAAGACGTGGAGTGGCATGGCCGTTCGCATAGCTTGGAGTTGACGTTGCCGCCCTTGGCGACTGTCGTGCTCGTGCCGCAATGAGCCCTGCCGGTCAGCGTGTCTGGGCCGGCAATCCGTCTCCTCTCGGTGTCACCTTCGACGGGCGCGGCGTCAACGTCGCGCTCTTCTCCGCACATGCCGAGCGTGTCGAACTATGCCTCTTCGAGCCGACCGGGCAGCGTGAGGTCGAGCGCATCGAGCTGCCCGAGTACACCGACGAGGTCTTCCACGCCTATCTGCCGGACCTGGGACCCGGCCAGCTCTACGGCTTCCGCGTACACGGCCCCTACGACCCCGAGTCCGGGCATCGCTTCAATCCGGCGAAGCTGCTCATCGACCCCTACGCCAAGCTCCTTTCGGGCCCGATACGCTGGTCCAACGCGCACTTCGCGTTTCGAGTCGGCGGACCGCGGGAGGACCTCGCCATGGACCGCCGGGACAACGCTCGCGGCATGCCCAAGGCGGTGGTCGTCGACGACGCCTTCCCATGGGGCGACGACCGGCGGCCGCAAACCCCTTGGGACAGCACGGTCGTCTACGAGGCGCACACCCGCGGGCTCACCAAACGCCACCCGGAGCTCCCGCGCGCCGTCCGCGGCACCTATGCAGCACTCGGCCATCCCGTCGTCATCGAGCACCTGCACCGTCTTGGCGTCACCGCGATCGAGCTGCTGCCGGTCCAAGCCATCGCCGACGAGCGCCACCTGACGCAGCGCCAGCTCGGCAACTACTGGGGCTACAGCACGATCGGCTTCTTCGCGCCGGAACGTCGCTATGGTGCCGGCGCCGACGCGCGAGCGGAGTTCAAGACGATGGTGGCCCGGCTTCACGAGGCCGGCATCGAGGTGCTCCTTGACGTCGTCTACAACCACACGGGCGAGGGGAGTCACCTCGGGCCCACGCTGAGTTTCCGCGGCATCGACAACCGGAGCTACTATCGGCTGCGCGCCGACAACCCGCGCTTCTATGACGACGCCACGGGCTGCGGCAACAGCCTCGACCTGAGCCATCCACGGGTGCTGCAACTCGTCATGGACTCGCTCCGGTCCTGGGTCGAGGTGATGCACGTCGACGGCTTTCGATTCGACCTCGCGAGCACGCTGGCGCGCGAGCGCCACGGCTTCGATCCGGGTAGTGGCTTTCTGGACGCCGTACGGCAGGACCCCGTGCTGAGCGCCGTGAAGCTCATCGCGGAGCCCTGGGATCTGGGGCCGGGCGGTTACCGTCTGGGCGGGTTCGGACCGGGCTGGTCCGAGTGGAACGATCGGTTTCGCGACACGGTGCGGGCGTTCTGGCGCGGCGATGAGCGCGTCACGCCGGAGTTCGCGACCCGCTTTTTGGGCTCTGCCGACGTCTTTGAGCACCGTGGGCGCCGGCCCCGGGCGTCGCTGAACTTTGTCACGGCGCACGACGGCTTCACCCTCGATGATCTCGTGAGCTACAATCGCAAGCACAACCACGCGAACGGCGAGAACAACCGAGACGGCTCCGACCACAACGTGTCCTGGAACTGCGGCGTGGAGGGGCCGACCGAGGATTTGGCCATTCGCACGCTGCGTACGCGCCAGAAGCGCAACCTCCTCGCTACGCTGATGCTTGCGCAGGGCACGCCGATGCTCCTCTCGGGCGACGAGCTGGGCAACAGCCAGGGAGGCAACAACAACGCCTACTGCCAGGACAACGAGGTCGCCTGGCTGCCCTGGCCCGACCTCGATCACGAGGATCAGGCGCTTATTCGCTTCGTCAGCCGCTTGATCGGGCTGCGCGCCGAGAACCCGGTCTTCCGCAGGCAGCACTTCCTCCACGGTCGTGGCCGTTCGGCAAGCGGCATTCCCGACGTAAGCTGGTACAACGAGCACGGCCGGCCGATGAGCGACAGCGACTGGCACGAGCCACAGCGCCGCACGGTGGCCGTCCTGCTCGGCGGCGCGCAGTCCGCTGCGAGCGCCGAGCCAGGCGATGCCGCCGCGTGTCTCGTGTTGTTCAACGCGGCTGCAACGGAGATGCAGGTCAGATTGCCGCCCGTTCCCGGTGTCGGTTCGTGGCAGCGCCTGCTCGACACCGTTGACGAACTCGTGGGCGAGCCGGGCCGAACCATCGCGAGCGAAGGCCGCTACGCGCTGGCACCGCGCTCCCTCGCGGTGCTCAAGGCGACCGCTGATCTTCCGGCCGATGCGGACCTCGTCCACAGGAGCGCCTACGCGATGCGCTTCGGCGCGCAGGTGCTACGGGGCGGCGGTGTTCGGTTCGGGCTCTGGGCCCCCGAGCACCGGACCATCCAGGTCGTGCTCGGCGATGGGCCCGCGGCTGTGTCTCGGCCGATGGAGGCTGTCGGCGGCGGCTGGTTCGAGTTGTGGGCTGAGCAGGTGGCGCCGGGGACGGCCTACGTGTTCCGCCTCGAAGACGGGGCTACGGTGCCGGATCCGGCAGCGCGCCAGCAAGCAGACAGACGTTTCGAGCGATCGCTCGTCGTCGATCCGCGCCACTACCGCTGGCGGGAGACGGCCTGGTCCGGACGGCAGTGGCATGAAGCGGTCATCGTCGAAGTGCACGTTGGCGCGGCGACAGCCGAAGGCACCTTCGACGCGCTCGAGGCCAAGCTCGCCGGCTGGGCC
This sequence comes from Geminicoccaceae bacterium, assembly GCA_028279345.1. GTDB lineage: Bacteria > Pseudomonadota > Alphaproteobacteria > Geminicoccales > Geminicoccaceae > JAAAPF01. The sequence continues at coordinate 58,761 of JANQNY010000071.1, read as the reverse complement.
GAACTCGGCATCACGACGATCGAGCTGATGCCTGTGGGCGCCTTCGCCGGTGAGCGCGATTGGGGTTTCGACCCCGTCCTCCCATTCTGCACGGCCGCCGCCTACGGCGGACCGGATGCCTTCAAGGCGTTCGTCGATGCGGCCCACGGGCACGGCCTCATGGTCTTCCAGCAGGTGGTCTACAGCCATCTCTCACCGGTCGGGCCAGGTCTGAAGCGGCTTACGCAGGGGATCCTGCGGGCGGACCTCGCGACGCGAGGCCGTCAGGCGTTCGACCTGCGCCAGCGTCCCGTCCGTGACTTCCTGATCGACAATGCGCTCTTCTGGCTCGACGAGTACCGCTTGGACGGCCTGCATCTGGTCGACGCGCACGCCATCATCGACGAGGCGAGCCTCGACATCGTCGACGAGATGGCGGCGGCGATCACCGAGCGCTTCGCGATGCGTGGCCACGTGCATTTGATGCTGAGCAGCCGCAAGCACGAGGCGGCTCGGCTCGGCGGAACGTTCCGCGGACAACGGAATGACGACCTCCAGCGCACGCTGGAACGCGTGCTGGGTGGGGCGGACCGCTCGGATAGTGTGGACGGATCGCTCGATCCGATCGAGGCGCTTGGGCACGCACTGGCCACAGGCCTAGCGCTCGGAGCAGGGGGCCGGGCGGGCAATGGCGGCCAGGCCGCGCGGCTGCCGCCGGCGCGCTCTATCGCCTACCTGCAGAGCCACGCGGCGATTGGTAAGATCGCCGGTGGGACGCGCTTGGCAAGTCGGATCGAGCCGGACCTGCTGGCGTTGGGCCTGGCGCTGGTGCTGTTGGGCCCGCAGATCCCGATGCTGTTCATGGGCGAGGAGTGGGACGCGCAGACGCCCTTCCGAGCCTTCACAGACGTTCGTGGAACGGCTGAGGCTCTGCCGCCTTTAGAGGAGCATGGCGAGCTCGATCTACCCTTCCACGGTGACGACGGTGACGACGGTGACGACGGTGACACGCGGGACGTCGAGGCCTCTCAGAGCTTCTTCAGTTCGCGCCTCGACTGGACGGAGCGGGAAACGGACCGGGGCCGCGCCCGAACCGCTTTTGTCGCCGAACTCCTGCGCCTCCGCCACGCGCGGGTCGTGCCGCTGCTGGAGAGCACGCCGCGCGGCGCCGGCCGGTTCGCACGGGTTGGCTCGCATGGCCTCGAGGTCCGGTGGACCCTCGGCCGGCAACAGGATCTTATGCTGCTCGCGCAGCTCGGCGGGACAGCCGGCGCCGGCTTCGAGGTGCCGGCCGGAGAGTGTCTCTGGGCTTCTCACTCGGAGCTTGTACGTGAGCTGGCGGAGGGACGGCTGCCAGCCTGGTCGATTGCGTGGTTTTTGACGGAGGCAGCGTTGTGAATAGTGGCCTGCGCGCGCGTGCTGAGTCCAATGGGGTCGCGGTGCGTTGGTACGATATCGCGGGGACATTGCACGAGGTCCCCGATGCGACGCTGGAGGCCGTGCTCGTCGGTCTGGGCATCGATCCGCAGGTATCGACGCGCGAACCGGTGGCACCGCCGCCGCTGTTGGCGACGCCAGGGACTGCCTTCGAGGTGCCGGGCCTCGCCGATGGCGAGCCATACACAGCGACGCTCGACGACGGCTCGCGCGTCGAAGCTCGTGCGAGCGCCGGGGCTTTCGGAACGGCGCTCGCTGACCCTTTGCCGATGGGCTTGCACGAGGTCGCCTGGGAGGGTGGGCATCGCCACGTCCTGGTGGCGCCAGAACGTTGCCTGCTACCCGCCGAACTCGGCTGTGCGCGGAGCTTCGGCATCAGCGCCCAGCTTTACGGCCTCAGAACCCGGCAACCCAGCGCGATCGGCGATTTCGGCGATCTGCGGACGGCGGCCAAACTCGCTGCGGAACATGGCAGCGATCTGTTCGGCCTAAGCCCGCTGCACACGCTCTTCATGGCGGATGCGCATGCGCGCAGCCCCTACTCGCCATCGCACCGTGCGTTCGTCAATCCACTCTACATCGACGTCGGTTGGGCCGCTGAGCGGCTGGGCGTCGCGCTTCCGCCGGCGCCCAAGAGCGGCTCCGAACTGCTCGACTACCCGCAGCTCGCCGACGTCAAGAAGGCAGCGCTGGAAGGCCTGTTCGAGCGATTCCGGCACGCCTGCTCGGATGAAGCCTTCCGTCGATTCCGCGTGGATGGCGGCGAGAGCCTGGAGCTGCACTGTCGGTTCGAGGCATTGCACGAGGCCGCTCTCGCAGTCGATCCGTCGTGCTGGGCTTTCTGGACCTGGCCCACGGGCTGGCGCCGTCCCGACACGCCCGAGGTCGAGGCCTTCGTCGCCGCCAACGCCCAGCGCATCGCGTTCTTCGCCTTTCTGCAGTGGCTTGCAGACATGCAGCTTGAGGACGCCCAGGCGGCGGCGCGGGACGGCGGCATGCGGCTCGGGCTCTACTGCGATCTCGCGGTGGGGGTGAACCCGGCCGGCTCCATGGCCTGGTCGACGCCTGGCGTCACGGTGCGCGGTCTCACGGTCGGTGCGCCGCCCGATCCGCTCGGTCCCGACGGGCAGAACTGGGGCCTCGCGCCGTTTGCCCCGACGCGCTTGGCGGCGCTGGGCTTTCGGCCGCTGCTCGACGATCTCGACGCGAACGCGCGCCATGCCGGCGCCATCCGCATCGATCACGTCCTCGGCTTCGCGCGGCAGTTCTGGATCCCCGAAGGGGCGTCCGCGCACGAAGGGACCTATGTCGAGTTCCCCTTCGACGTGATGGCGCGGCTCTGCTCGCTGGTCTCACACCGGCGCCGCTGCGTCATCGTCGGCGAGGATCTGGGAACCGTTCCCGAGGGCTTTCGCGACCGTCTGCGCGACGCCGGTATGCTGTCCTGCCGTGTGCTCTGGTTCGAGCGCGACGGCGACCGCTTCCGCGCGCCGAACGAGTATCCCGAGCAGGCGCTTGCGTCTGTATCGACACACGATCTGCCGACGGTGCGCGGCTTCTTCGCCGGTAGCGACGTCGATTGGCGGGCGGACCTCGGTGGCGACGAACCACACGAGCGAGCGACGGCGCAGGCTGGGCGGACAGCGGACACGGATGCTCTTCGCCGCGCCTTGGACGCCGCAGGCTTTGGCGGCGAGCCGCTGGTGGTGGAACTCCACCGGTTTCTCGCTGCCAGCGCCTCAACGCTGGCGTTGGTTCAGCTAGAAGATGTCGCGGGCGTCCTGGAGCAGCCGAATCTGCCCGGCACCGTCGACGAGCACCCGAACTGGCAACGCCGGCTTCCGGAGCCTGTCGAGGACGTGTTCGCCAGTCCGCTCGCCAAGACCATCCTCGAGGCCATGCGCAGCATGCGGCCGCGCACATAGCTGCAGCGCTCGTCGTCAACCGCCGGGGTGAAGCTCCGCATATTGCGATGGGAAGCCTGCTCCCGTTGCCAGATCCTCGGTCACGCGCGCGGCATGGCGAGCAGCGCGCCCGTCGCCAGCGTTATCCTCGAACATGAGTGCGAGGCCACCTGGGTCGTCGGCGAAGCTGAGGATGACCAGCTCGGTGGTCAGACTTGCGACGGTACAGCGGACGGTAGCGTGCTGCACAACCAGACCATCGACGTCGTGGCGCGCGCGCTCGACGGGTGTCTCGGCGCTCGGACAGGCCGTCATCGCGGCTCGGGCGCCGGCTCTCAGCACCTGTGCGTGCGTGCTGCCGTTCAGCAGGCGGATCGTCCCCAACGTCGTGCCATTCTTGAGGACGAACGGAGCTCCCTCGACCGACGGAGCCACGACGGTCAGCGCCACCTCCTCTAGAATCGTGCTCAGCCACCTTTGAAAGTCGTCGGCGAGGGCACGTGCCGTCGCAGGTGCCAACGGCCCCGGATCGCTGCCGCCCTTGCGCTGCGCCTCGCCGGTGCCGTGCGCCATCGCCTGCGCATCGATGCACGCGCCGAGCGCCGCCATCGCCGCGGTCGCTTCGCCGAGCGGCCAAAGGCTGCTGCGGCCGTCGGGGAGCGTCAGCCCGAGGGTCCCATCGGTGCGCAGGGCTGCGGTGATGTTCGCATCGGCCGGCCACTGCACGACCAGCGCGTCGCCGTCGACCAGGGCCGATCGGCTGCTCGCGCGTGCTTTGCCAATCTGCAGGTCGACCGTGATCGCCGGCGCATCGATGCGCCACTCATCATCTCGAAGCACCAGGAAGAACGTGTCGGCCGTGCGCACGGCGGTGACACGTGCGCCGGCCCGTGGCTCGGTCTGGGCGTAGCAGACGGGTCGTCCCTGGCTCGACAACTCAGACCGAACCGACCAAGCGCCTGCATCGGCTGACCATCCGCCTCCGCCAGCCGATGCGGTGCTGGCGAAGATGTATGCGATGAGCGTGGCGACGACGCGAAATGTGCGCATGCGTTTCTTTCCAATCGCGCCTTCGAAGCACGCTGCCGTTGGGCGCGCGTTGATCAGGCGCAAATGGCATCCTGCGCGTTGGTCGTTCAGGCGGCGATGGTCTTGAGCTCTTGATGCAATGCCGCGGGGATGGTCACGCCCGTCGACGGTGTTTCCGCGCGGTTCGCGTAGCGCCGAGTCGCAGGCAGGCGTGGGCTGCCCTCCAGCGCCTCAAACCTTGCGAAAAAACCCTCGCAATGGGCGAGCCAGCCGGCACCGTTGCCGAAGGCGTTGGGATCCAGCGCCAGGATGAGTTCGCCGCCCTGCGGCGGTCCGCCATCCTCGCGGTCGCGCTCGGCGGCCTCGAAGCTGAACCACTCGCCGATCAGCCCGGCGCAGAGCAGCTCCACCATCAGCGCGATCGCCGAGCCCTTGTACCCGCCGAACGGGAGCTGGACGCCCCCCTCCAGGATGGCCTGCGGGTCGGTGGTGGGGTTGCCGTCGCCGTCGAGCCCGGCGCCTTCGGCAACATTGTGGCCGTCGCGGGCTGCGACCTGGATCTCGCCCCTGGCCATTGCGGCCGTCGCCATGTCGAAGACCAGCGGCGGCTGGTCGCCGCGCGGCCAGCCGAAGGCCAGGGGGTTGGTGCCGAAGAAGGCCTCCCGCGCACCGGCCGGCGCCACGACGGGCTTGTAGGCGGTACACGCCATCGCCGCGAGGCCGGCGCAGGCCAGCGGCTCGATCTCCGCCCAGAGTGCGGAGAAGTGGTGGATGCGGACGAGCGCGAGTGCGGCGATGCCCTGGGTCCGCGCGCAGGCGACCAACGGCACGCGCCCAGTCTCCAGCGCGAGCGGTGCAAAGCCGTTCCGGCCGTCGACGCGTATCACGCCCGGAGCGATCTGCTCGACCATGGGTCGTGCCTTGCCGTCGACCTTGCCGCTCTTGAGCGAGGCGCAGTAGCCGGGCAGGCGAAAAAGGCCGTGTGATACCGCGCCGTCGCGCTCGGCGCTGGTGACGGTCCGCGCAACAGCAGCCGCGTTGGCCTCGTCGGCGCCACAGACCATCAGGCAGCGTCGGGTCAGCGCGTCGACTTCGGCGAGCGATAGGCGGAAGGGTTCGTTGCCGCTCACCCACGCGCACCCCAGAAGCCAGGGTCCGCCAAGTACTCGGCGAGGCGCCGGGCGGTGAGGTCGAGGAGCTGGCGGCCCTTCTCGGCGGAGGCCGCGCGTGGATCGCCCAACGCGCCCGAGGGCGTCTTGTCGGCGAAGCTCTGCCAGCGATAGGCGCCATCGTCGCGAAAGTCGCGCTGGTCGCGCGCATCGGGGCAGGCGGCCTCGTCGAACACGCTTTCGTCCACCAAGTCGGGCCGGAGCGCCAGCACCATCGAGGTTTCGGCTTCGCAGGCGTGGCGGATCGAGCGCTGGGTCTCCAAGAGAGGGTCCACCAGATCCACCGCGAGCTGCCAGTAGGTTGCCGTCACGAGCTGGAGATGGGGTAGTTCGATGCTGAGTTCCTCAACGACCGTCTTCAGCGCCGCGACATTGCCGCCGTGGCTGTTCAACAAGAGGACCCGCTGGAACCCGTGTCGGGAAAGCGAGCGCACGACGCCGCCAACGACGGCGAACAGGCCCTGGAAGTCGAGCGTCAGCGTGCCGCCTAGGCGCATATGATGCTCGCTCAAACCCGACCAGACGGGTTCGGTGACGACGCAGGGCTGGGTCTCGGCGAGGCGCTCGCAGGCGGCGCATGCGACTTCATGGCCCAAGAGCGTGTCGGTCATCGTCGGCAGATGCGGTCCGTGCTGCTCGATCGAGGCTACCGGCACGACGACGATGGCCTTGGCGGCCGCCAGGTCACGCAGCTCCGGGGCGCGCAGCTCACCCCAGCGAACGGAACGTTGGCGCATGGCGTCTCTCCGTGATGTCTTTGGAGCCTAGCAGAAGATGTCGCGACGCAACCGCGTCGTGAGATGACGTGACGGGCAAGTGAGGTTGGATCGCGCGATGATCGGCTGAGACACGTTCGAGAAGGCTCGCCCATGCGGCTCACTCTTGCCCTCGTACTTGCCCTGCTCGCCGGCGACGCCCGCGCCCTTACGCCGGAGGCCTATGCCGACCTCACCGGCAGTCTCATCTTTGGCACCGTGGAAAGTGCCAGGGACTCGCTCGCCGAGATCCGTGAGCGCGGCGAACCCGATGCGGCGGCGAGTCTGATCCTGGCGCTGCGCTTCGGTCGCCCGGTCGACAAGCGCTCGGTGAGCGGGGTGCTCGAGCAGGTCACGGGCGCCGCCGCCGACGGTTGGTTCGACTGGATGCTCTGGCAGCAAGGCTCAGACGTCCGCTCGCATCCTGGGCACCATCTGTTGCAGCGCCGGGTGTGGCGGTCGATCGACCCGGCGTTCGACCACTTCTTTGCGAACGACGTGCCGTCCAAGATCAGGCTCGAGGAGATCGTGTGGGGCGGCGTCCGCGTCGACGGCATTCCGGCGCTGACCAATCCCCGGATGATCGACGCGGCAGATGCCACCTATCTGCGGCCAGAGGACGAGGTGTTCGGTGTGGCCCTGGGCGGCGAGGCGCGGGCCTATCCCCTGCGCATCACCAACTGGCACGAGATGGTCAACGACGTCGTCGGCGGTGTGCCGGTGAGCCTCGCCTATTGCACGCTCTGCAACGCCGGCATCCTGTTCCGGACCGATGTCGCGGGTTTCGACGAGCCGCTCGTGTTCGGCTCGTCGGGGCTGCTCTACCGCTCCAACAAGCTCATGTACGACGACGCCACGCGGTCGCTGTGGAACCACTTCAGCGGCCGGCCCGTGGTCGGGCCGCTCGCCGCGTCCGACATCGAACTCGAGGTGCTCCCGTTGGTCACGACGACCTGGGCGGAGTGGCGGAGGCTCCATCCTGATACGCAGGTCCTGGCACGCGATACGGGCTACGACCGCGACTACAGCGCTGGCGCCGCCTACGGCAGCTATTTCGCGAGCCCCGATCTGATGTTCCCGGCGCTCGCCGATGCGCCAGGGCTCAGAGCCAAGGATGAGATCTTCGGCGTGCGTGCGCCGGGCGGCGCGGTCGCTTGGCCGCTCGAAGCCTTCGACGGTGGTGCCGTGCATCACGGTAGCGCCGGTCTTTGGGACCTTGTGGTCGTGGGCGACGCCGCACAGCGCACCGCTCGCGCCTACCGCATCGAGCCCGGCGAGCGTTTCGAGATGGCTGCCGACGACGTGCTGGTTCGCGGCGATGGTACGCGCTTCCAGATCGAGGAGGCGGCCCTCGTGGCATCGAACGGCGAACAACGCCCGCGCGTGCCTGGCCATCTCGCCTACTGGTTCGCTTGGGCGGGCAATCTGGGCCCTGACTCCCTCCAGACCGCCGAGCGATAGCCGCCTCGGCGGCTCAGTAAGCTGTGTTCCGCAGTCAGCCGCCGTGCCGCAGTGCGTTGAGCCGGCCGCCGTAGCCCCAGCGGGCGAAGACTTTGCGCGCGTAAGATACGCCGAACACCGGCGTGTGGCTGTGGTAACGGCCGACGGCGCCGAAGACCGACGCACCGGCGGCCTTGAGCCTCTTCAGGTAGTCGACGGCGTAGGCGACGTTGGCGGCTGGTTCGAACGCCTCTTCCAGGCTGGCGAACGCGCGAGGATGGTATTGCAGGTTTACCTGCAAGCAGCCGACGTCGATGTTGGTGATGCCGTCGGCCTGCAGCTCTTCGACTTTGGCGATCGCTTCGACCCGCGATGAAAGGTAGAAGGAACCAGCCGGCGAATTGATCGTCCAGGGCCAGGGCACCGCGCGTTTTGCGCCGGGCTCAACATAGCCACTCTCCACCATGGCTATCGAGCGCAAGAGGCCCTCCTCAAGCCACGCCGGGCGGCCTTCCGCTTCGGCGATCGCGCGGAGACAGAGCTCACCCGTGGGTTTGGCGCGGGCGATGGTCGCACCGGAGAGGAGCGTTGCGACCAACAGCGCGAGCAAGGCCCGGTTGGCTAGGGTCGCGTTTGCAATGCCCCCGCGCTTCGACACCTGTCACCACTCACTCAAATGCTGAGGTAGCATGTCTAGGGCGGCAGTCGCCGTCCATCGGCCGCAAGGTCGCGCGGCGCCGACTGGCTCCACGTGCAAGCCCGGACTGGGCGTCGCCGCATGACACCCCACCCAGAGGCGGCCTCCGATCGGCCGCTGGACGACCTTGAGAGTGGCGCGATGCCGGAGGCCATCCCGACGACCTCCGGCATGGGCTAAAAGCGGACGTCGATCGACGCTTTAACCGACGAGGGCTGGCGACGGGGCCTTCGCGAGGCCCGCACCGCGGTCGAGGATATCGACGCCCGGCGCGAACACATCCTTCGCGGCGTTCGCCCGGAGCCGCGCCACGACCGCTGCCGGGCTCTGGGGAATGGGCATCTGCTCGATCCGCTCCCACCACAATGCGGCGAGCCCGGCCACATGGGGCGTCGCCATGCTCGTGCCGTTGAGGGATACGAGCCCACCTCCGGTCTTCGCGGAAATGACATCGACGCCCGGCGCTGAGAGGATGGGATTGGTGTTCGAGAACGGCGCAACGACCAGACCGTTTGCCTCCTCTCCCAACGCGCCGACGGAAACGATGCCTTCGGCGGCGGCTGGCACAGAGACGCTCACCTCGAAATTGGGATGGACGTGACGCTCACTCTCGTTCCCGCTTGCGGCAACCACCACGGTGCCGCCCGTGAACGGGGTGCTGGCACGGAACATGTCCATGAGGCGATCGAACATGCGAATGTTCATGCGATAGCCCTCGAGCGCCGCGCTCGCCGCAAGCTTTGGCGGGAAGCCATCTTCCTGCAGACGCTCCACCAGACCCGGGAAGTCGAAACCGAGCGACATGGAGATCACTTGCGCGCCATTGTTGACGGCCCATTGCATGCCCTTGAAGAGCATGTCGGTTCCGCCCGAGCCATCGTTACCCAGCACTTTGCCGATGAGTGCTTCAGTGACGCCAGTAGCGACGCCGATACGAAGCCCGTCCACATCGCGCCCGAATACGGTTCCCGCGCAGTGGGTGCCGTGGCCGTCAACGTCGCCGTTGCCGTGTCCACTGAAGTCCCTCTCAATCAACGTCACCCCGGCAAAGGCGGTGTGAGAGGCGTCGATGCCGGTGTCCAGCACCGCGACCTTGACGCCCGCTCCAGTGACAGGGCTCTCAAGTGCGCCGACAGCTTTGACGCCCCACGTTACGCCGCTCGCCGACGTCACATCCTGCTTCGCTGTCGGTTCGATGAGCTTTGTCGGCATTTCGCGGGCGACTGCAACGACATCTGGATCGCGCTCTGCATCGCGCAGCTGGCGGCTATCCAACTCGTCGGTTGTGATCTCGAGCTCTGGCACGTCCGGCACTATCCCGGTGCTCATGCTCTCTAAGCCAATCGGCGAGCGCGTCCGCTCAAAGTCCCTGATCCGCTGCGTTCGGCTTCTATCCCTTAGAATAACAAATTTCGACATAACGTATGCCCTCATCTTTATTTTCCAAACCTGCGAAATGAAGTTACGCGCACTAGGCGGCTAAGCAGTGACCTCAATCACTCGCAAGTTGTCAACGTCGGCGGAACCCAACCGTACGTCTCGAAGTGGATGCTCTGCGGCAGCGTTTTGCGCTTGTTCGGGCGTTGCCGGCCGACGCTGGATTTTGCCGGCTCCGGAGGCGATCGTTGCGTCGACCGCGGCGGCGGGCGCGTATCGCCAGTCCGGAGCGCATCTTACCCTCGTGCAGTGTGAACCGGGTGCAACACCTCGCCGGTGCGTTCGAAGGCGGTGATATTGGCGATCGTCGTGCCGGCGATGGCGGTGAGGGCTTCCTCGGTGAAGAAGGCCTGATGGGCCGTGATGAGCACGTTGGGGAAGGTCAGGAGACGCGCGAATACGTCGTCGGGGATGATGCGACTGGAGAGGTCGCGGAAGAACAAGTCCTCCTCTTCTTCGTAGACATCGAGACCCAGGCTGCCGAGCCGGCCCGTCTTCAGCGCGTCGATCACGGCGCGGGTGTCGATCAGCGCGCCGCGGCTCGTGTTGATGAGCATCGCCCCGGGCTTCATCTGCGCGAGCGCCGCCTCGTCGATCAAATAGCAGGTATCGTGGGTGAGCGGGCAGTGCAGCGTGACCACGTCGCTCGCGCCAAGCAGCGTGCCCATGTCGACATACTCGACACCCAACGCGCAGCAGGACGCTTTGGGTACGGGATCGTGTGCCAGGACGCGGCAGCCGAAGCCCACACAGATACGCGCCACGACCTCACCGATGTTGCCTGTGCTTACCACACCGACGGTCTTGCCGTAGAGGTCGAAGCCCAACAGGCCATCGAGCGCGAAATTGCCGTCGCGGACCCGGTTGTAGGCCCGATGCGTCTTGCGGTTGAGGGCTAAGATCAGCGCCAGCGTGTGCTCCGCCACCGCGTGCGGCGAGTAAGCCGGCACCCGGCCGACGGCGATGCCCAGCGCCGCCGCGGCGTCGAGGTCTACGTGGTTGAAGCCCGCCGACCGCAGCGCGATCACCCTTACCCCGCACGCGGCGAGCATCTCGATCACCTCGGCGCCCAGATCGTCGTTGACGAAGGCGCAGACGGCGTCCGCGGTAGCCGAGAGCGGCGCCGTTTCGGGCGCAAGCCGAGGCTCGAGAAAGGTGATCTCGTGCACCCCATCGTTGGCCTCGTCGAGGAAGCGCCGGTCGTAGGGCTGTGTGCTGAAGACGGCGATCTGCATGCGCCATGCCTCATTCGATGATGCGTGTTGCGGGGTAGTTCTGAGCGCTGCAGCCGTCTGCTCGTCGGACCTCATCGAAGGTATTCTGGTTGCTGCGGTCCGCCAGCCCATGCTGCGGACGACCAGCGAGGGTGGGCGCATGCACGACGTGACAATCAGGCTCCTCTGCGGACCGGCCATCGGCGACGTCCTGGAAGACCTCGCGGCACTCAGGATCGAGGTCTTCCGCGAGTGGCCCTACCTCTATGCCGGCACGCTCGACTACGAGCGTTGGTATCTGGGGGAGTTCGCCAAGGCGGCCCAGGCTCTGGTGGTGGCCGCGGTTGACGACGATCGCGTGGTCGGTGCGTCCACGGCAGCACCTCTGGCGCATGAGCATGCCCCCATCCGCGCACCCTTCGAGGCCCGCGGCGACGATGTCGGTTCGATCTTCTACCTCGCCGAATCGGTGCTGTTGCCAGCCTATCGCGGCCGCGGCGTGGGCCATGCCTTCTTCGACGAACGGGAAGCCGAAGCGCGCAGGCTCGGCTACGCTGAGGCCGTCTTCTGCGCGGTCATTCGGCCCGCCGACCACCCGCTGAAGCCCGCCGACTACCGCCCGCTCGACCCGTTCTGGCGGCGGCGCGGCTATGCGCCGCTCGAAGGCGTCGTCTGCTACTTCCCCTGGCAGGATGTCGGCGAGGCTGAAGAGACCGAGAAGCCCTTGCAGTTCTGGGGGCGCCGGCTCGACAGCTGACCCTAGCTCGTGGCTGAAGCGCCTGGCATTGACGTGTTGGTTGCGAGCCGCATCCGATCGTGCTGGTCGTTGCGCCATCCTTCACGCCTTTCGACGAGCAAGCCTTGAAGCCGAACTGGACGAAGCGTGTTCGCTCCACCGTGCTGCTGGTTCTAGGCGCGCTCGCCGCGGGCTACGTGCCGCTCCTGGTATTCGTGGCGCTCTCTTACCAGCACACGCTCGCGCGATCGGAACAACAGCTCCTCCAGATCGCCCAAATCGCCGTGCGGCTCGGCGACGAGGCCTTCGACCGGGCGTCCGCAACGTTGACGCGCCTCGCGCGTGTGTCGGACCTCGAACCGACTCCTGCGACCGCGCGCCTGTTCAGCGATGCGGTCTACGGTGAGCCGCTTTTCCGGGAGATCGGCATCGTCGATCAAGACGGCATGCTGGTCTACAGCACGGCCGACCGCTTCGAGGAGCCTTTCGCTGCGTCGCCTGGGACGCGCGCGGATCCGTCGATCGCTCATGTGCAGATGATCGGCCGCGTTCGCACGCGGGTGATGGGACACGAGTCGATCATGCTGGCGCTGCCCGTGCCGGAGCGCGGCGAACTTAACCTGCTGATCGACCCGGAAGTCTTAACCTTGGCGTTCGACCAGCTCGACCTCGGCCAAAGGGGGTTTCTCGCCTTCGTCGACGGTCGCGGCAACCGCTTGGCTACGTCGGGAAACCCGCCCGCGGAGGCCGTTTTGACCACGTCGCCGCCGTCGCTCAAGGTCGTCGTGCCGGCGAGCAGGGCCGACGTGGCCGTCCACGCGGTCTGGGATCGCCGGCGGGTTCTAGCCGACTGGTACGAGCACTTGACGCTCGCCATGGGCGTCGGCGCAATCGCCAGCATCGGCGTAGGTGTTGCGATCGTCCGCGTCCAACGCCGCTCACGCGGCCTGGATCAAGATCTTCGAGCCGGTATCGAACGCGACGAGTTGCGGGTGCTCTATCAACCGATCATCGACCTCGAGACGGGGGAGTGTGTTGGCGCGGAGGCCCTCCTCCGGTGGCAGCATCCGACGCACGGGGTGGTTCCTCCGGGCATCTTCATCCCCGTGGCGGCGCAAGCGGGGTTGATGAGCGCGTTGACTGACTGGCTGCTAGCGCGCACGACACAGGATTTTGCCGTCTTGGTCGAGGCAAATCCTGCGCTCAGCCTCGCGGTCAACTGTCCCTCGTCGCTGTTCGACGACGGACGCCTGGAACGGCTCTTGGCTGCGCGTGTTGTCGACGCAGGACTGGCGCGGCACTTCGTCGTCGAGATTACAGAGGACAGCTTCGTCGGCGACCGCGCTCAGGCTATTGCCGCGGTCATGGACAAGCTCCGCAGAGCCGGACTGCGCTTCGCACTCGACGACTTCGGAACGGGCTATTCGGGCCTCGCAGCGATTCGAGACCTGCGCTTCGATTACCTCAAGATCGACCGCGCCTTCGTCCAGGTCCAAGACCGCGGCGCGGCCGGCGTATTGGTGCTCGATGCATTGCTCGACTTGGCGGCGAAGCTTGGCGCGGAACCTATCGCCGAAGGGATCGAGACCGAGGCACAGCGCACCTGCGTGCAGACGCGGGCGGTGCGGCTGGCGCAGGGTTGGCTGTTTGCACGGGCGTTGGACCGAGAGAGCTTCGTCGCATTCGCCATCCAGCGTCGGCCGGGTCGCCTTGACGGACCCTGAGGTGGTCGCTTCCGCGCGCCGTGGACGTTCGGCACTCGACCCGAAGTCACTGTCACTCTAGGCAGACCGCATGACCGTCACTACCGCCAGCGACCCGCGCCGGGCCCTCAAAGAGACCTTCGGCTTCGACGACTTCCGCGCCGGTCAGGCGCCCGTGGTCGACGCGATCCTGGAGGGCCGTGACGTGCTCGCCGTGATGCCGACCGGCGCCGGCAAGAGCCTCTGCTACCAGCTACCCGCACTGGTCAGGGACGGGCTCACGATCGTTTGCTCGCCCCTGATCGCGCTGATGGACAACCAGGTTGGACAGCTTCGAGCACTGGGCGTCGCCGCCGCCGCCATCCACTCGGCGCAACCCCGCGAGGCTAGTGTCGCGGCTTGGCGCGAGGTGCAGGCGGGGCGGCTCAAGCTCCTCTACATCGCTCCCGAACGCCTGATGACCGCCCGCATGCTCGATGCCCTGCAGCAGTTCGAGATTGCTGGCCTCGTCGTCGACGAGGCGCATTGCGTGAGCCAATGGGGGCACGACTTCAGGCCCGAATACCGAAGTCTCCGCCAGTTTCGCGACCGTTTCCAAGGAACCGCGGTGAGTGCGTTCACGGCGACCGCCGACCCGCTCACCCGCGACGACATCAAGGCGCAGCTCTTGGGCACCGATGCCGCGGTGTTCGTCACCGGCTTCGATCGACCCAACCTCGAACTTCGCGTCGTGGAGAAGACCGACGCCCAGCGCCAGCTCGAAGCGCTGCTCGACCGTCATCCTGGCGCTGCCGGCATCGTCTACCGCTTGTCGCGCAAGTCGGTCGAGGAGACCGCGGCGCGGCTCGAGGCCCAGGGGCACCCGGCGATCGCCTATCATGCGGGGCTCGACCCCGCGATCAGGGCGGAGGCGTTGGACCGGTTTCTGACGGAGCCGGGTCTCGTCGTGGTCGCGACGATCGCCTTCGGCATGGGCATCGACAAGCCGGACGTGCGGTTCGTGGCGCACCTCGACCTGCCGGCCAATCTCGAGGCCTACTACCAGGAGATCGGCCGGGCGGGGCGCGACGGGGCGCCCGCCGAGGCGCTCCTGCTCTACGGCTTCAAGGACATCCGCACCCGCCGCTTCATGATCGACCAGGGCGGCGGTGTCGCCGCCCACAAGCAGGTCGAGCATCGCCGGCTCGATGCGCTCCTCGCCTTCGCCGAGACAACCGACTGCCGGAAGCGGGCGCTGCTGCGCTATTTCGGCGAGGAGGCGCCTGCCTGCGGCGCCTGCGATCTTTGCCGCGAGCCACCGACATTGGCGCCGGCGGCCGACCTTTTGCGTCTGGTCGATGCCGCCGTCGACCAGACGGGCGGCCATTTCGGCCCGGCGCATCTGGTGGATGTGCTGGTCGGCGCCGACACCGAGAAGATCCGCCGCTTCGGCCATCACCAGCGTCCGGTCCACGGGGAGGGACGACAGCTGACCGCGCGGCAGTGGCGCTCCGTCCTGCGCCAGCTCTACGCCGCAGGTGTCTTGGAGGTCGACATCACGGGGCACGGCTCGGTCGCGCTTTCCGAGCATGGCCGAAGCGTCCTCGACGGGAGCAGCACGGTGGCCGTCCGGCTCGATACGCCCTCAGCCAAGCCTGCCCGCGGACGCCGCGGCGGCCCAGCGTCGCCGCGCCTGGCATTCGAAGGCGACGTTGCCCTGCTTGCGCGGCTCAAGGCGCTGCGTCTGGAACTTGCGCGCGAACAGGGCGTGCCAGCCTACATGGTGTTCAGCGACGCGACCCTGGAGGATATGGCGGTCAGGCAGCCGCACGATCGGGCAGGTTTTGCCGAGGTCTCGGGCGTGGGTGCCAGCAAGCTCGAGCGCTATGCGGACGCGTTCTTGACGCTGCTACGTGGCGTTTGAGCCGGCGTCGTTGCCTAGGCTCTGGTCCAGGC
Organism: Geminicoccaceae bacterium; assembly: GCA_028279345.1. GTDB lineage: Bacteria > Pseudomonadota > Alphaproteobacteria > Geminicoccales > Geminicoccaceae > JAAAPF01. The sequence goes on along the minus strand of JANQNY010000071.1, from coordinate 43,326 downwards.
CCCGGCGCACGCCACGTCGACCATCATCGAACCGCGGAGATCGGCCATGACCCTGAGGGACCCTGAACGCGTCCTCATCACCGGTGCGAGTGGCGGCATCGGTGCGGCGTTCGCCCGTGCCTTGCCCTCGGCGACCGACCTTGTGCTGGTAGGGCGAGACGTGGAGCGGATGGACGCGCTGGCCGCCGACCTCGACCGACCCGACCGTCGGGTGGAGGTCGTCACCGCCGATCTCCGGGCGGACGCGGGTGTCGAAGCCGTTGCCGCCGCCGCGATCGCCGGCCCCATCGATGGGCTGATCAACAATGCCGGCGCGGCACCTCACGGGCCGGTGCTGGAGGCTGATCCAGATGCGCTTGTCGACACCGTCGACGTCAACTGCCGGGCAACGCTGGCGCTTACCCGCGCCCTGCTGCCAAGCCTCCTCGATCATGCTTCGGCGAAGCGCCGGCGCGCGTTCCTGGTCAACGTCGCGAGCACGACGGCCTATGCGGCCGTACCAAGGCTTGCTGTCTACGCCGCAAGCAAAGCGTTCGTGCTGAGCTTCACCGAAGCGCTTGCGACCGAGCTCCGCCGCGAGCCGATTGACGTCCTAGCGCTCTGTCCTGGGCCGACGCGCACCAGCTCGCTGCCCTTCAGGGTCCAGCTTGGCGCCCGCTCGCCCGACGAGGTGGCGCGCACTGCGCTGGAGGCGGTCGGTCGAACCACGGTCGCTTATACCGACATGCCGACGCGGCTCATGCTGGGACCGGTCGCGCAGGCCCGCGCGGCCCTCAGCCGTGGTCTCGACGCTGCCTTGGCAATGACCTTGCGCTCGTGACGCGCTCAGTCTGCGGGCGGTCCGGCGTCTAGCTGCTCGGCAACGTCGCGGACGATCTGGGCGAGTGCCGTAACGACGTTCGCCTGGTTGGGCGCGCCGCTCTCGGTCAGCACCTCGGCGATCTTGTCGCCGGCATCAGCGAGTTCACGGAACTGGTCCGCCGGATTGACGGGCGTGGCGCTCATCGCGGTCGTTCCTTTCTGGGCTGAGATTGCAGCGTGACAGTCGAGAGCTCTTACCGCAACCCGGCTCGTGAACGCTGATCGAACGGCGGCGGGTTGCCACAACATGATGAGCGTGTAGGCTTTGACGTGGGATCGGCAGGTAGCGCGGTGAAGAGCGACACGGCTTCGCCCGCCGCGCGCGAGTGCCGACCAGGGAGTACAACCCGGCGTCCGTTCGGGAGTTTTTGGGGGCAAGACGACATCGAGTGATGGCGACCGCCTGCGGCTCACCTCCTCTTGGAGGCAAGCCGGTGGGGCGCATCTGTAGACGTGGCCCGGTCGCCGCCGGCGTGCGGACTTATGGGATGACGCCTGCGTCCAGCGCGGCGCGCGGATCGACCGATTGCGTGGATGCGCCTCGGCCCTGGGGAGGGTGGCGGCGTCTTCCGGCTTGGTGCCGTCATTGTCATCGTCGCGCGCCGATCGCAGAGACCAGATGGAGGAGGCCTTCATGACCACGCCACCCTCGTCCGCCGAAGGCGTTGCCGGTGTCGAACCGATCCCCTCGCCCGAAGGCGAGACCGCGTTGATCGAGACCAAATACAAGATTGGTCAAGACAATATCGCGATGCGGGTCGGACCGCTCGGTCTCGACATCCACAACCCTGTGTTTCTGGTCTCGGGCTTCACCATCGTCCTCTTCGTCGCGCTGACACTGACGTTTCAGGAGAGTGTCGAGCCGGTCTTCAGCGGTCTGCGCAGCTGGCTGACCGCGACCTTCGATTGGTTCTTCCTGGCTGCCGCGAACATCTTCGTGCTGTTTTGCCTGGCCTTGATCGTCTCACCACTGGGTAGCGTGCGTCTTGGAGGGCCGAACGCGAAGCCCGACTACACCTACACCGGTTGGTTCGCGATGCTGTTCGCCGCCGGCATGGGCATAGGCCTGATGTTCTACGGCGTGGCGGAACCGATCTCGCACTATAGCTCGGCGATGGGCGGGACTGCGATCGAGAATGGTGCGCGCACCGACTGGGCGCCGCTCGGCGGAGCCGTCGGCGACGCAGAGGAGGCCGAGCGTCTCGGCATGGCCGCGACGATCTTTCACTGGGGATTGCACCCCTGGGCAATCTACGCCGTGGTCGGCATGGCCCTTGCGCTCTTCTCCTACAACAAGGGCTTGCCGCTGACGATCCGCTCGATGTTCTACCCGATCTTCGGCGAGCGCGTTTGGGGTTGGGTCGGCCACACCATCGACACGCTAGCCGTGTTCGCCACCCTATTTGGCCTGGCGACGTCGCTCGGTTTCGGCGCGGAGCAGGCCTCAGCCGGGCTGGAATTTCTCTTCGGCGTACCTGAGACGGACATGTCGAAGGTCGTGCTGATCACGGCGATCACCTGCGTCGCGCTTATCTCGGTCGTGGCCGGTCTCGACGCCGGGGTGAAGCGGCTGTCCGAGATCAACATGATCCTCGCGGGCCTCTTGCTGCTGTTCGTGATCCTGGTCGGTCCGACGATGCTCATCATCACCGGTTTCTTTGAAAACCTAGTCGCCTACGCCGAGTACCTGCCGGGCCTATCCAATCCGTTCGGTCGCGACGATGCGAACTTCAGCGAGGGCTGGACCGCCTTCTACTGGGCGTGGTGGATCTCGTGGTCGCCCTTCGTCGGCATGTTCATCGCGCGGGTCAGCCGCGGCCGCACCGTGCGCGAGTTCCTGATCTCCGTGCTGATCATTCCGTCGTTGGTCTCGGTGCTCTGGATGACCGCGTTCGGCGGCACGGCGGTGCACCAGATCATCGCCGACGGCTACACGGCGGTGCAGAGCGCCGACCTGGAGGTCAAGCTCTTCGAGATGCTCGAGGCGCTGCCGTTGGTGCAGATCACCTCGTTCATCGGCATCGTCCTGGTGATCGTGTTCTTCGTGACGTCGTCTGATTCGGGCTCGTTGGTCATCGACACGATCACCGCGGGCGGCAAGGTCAACGCACCGGTCGGGCAGCGCGTCTTCTGGGCGATCTTCGAAGGGCTCGTCGCCATCGCTCTGCTGCTCGGCGGTGGATTGACCGCGCTGCAGGCAATGGCCGTCTCGACTGGCTTCCCGTTCACTGTCGTGCTGCTGATCGGGTGTTATGCGATCTTCCGCGGGCTGATGAACGAACCGCGCGGCTGACAGCGGCGGCGTCCGCCGGCGACCTCGGCCGAGCGGCGCCGCCGTTGTTCAGGTTACGGGCTGCCGGGCGCGCTCGCGGTAGCCGATATAGACGACGCTCGCGAAGATCAGGCTGCCGCCGATCAGTGTGCCTGCGCTCGGCACCTCGGCGAACAGCAAGTAGCCGAGCACGGCTGCCCACAGCAGGCGGGTGAAGTCGAGTGGCAGCACGACGGTGGCCTCGGCGTGGCGCATCGCCTCGCTGAGGCAAACCTGGCCGAGCGTCCCGCTGGCACCGAGCAGGAGAAGCCAGCCGATCGCGTCGACGTCCGGGCCACGCCAGACCGGTAGGGCGGCCACCAGCGTCACCGGTAACAGCGAGACCGCCATCCAGAAAGTGATGGCGATGCTGGTCTCGCTGCGGGACAGGATCTTCACGAGGCAGAGCGTGAGGCCCCAAAAACACGCCGAACCCAGCGTCAGCGCGGCACCCGCCGAGATCAGGCTCGAAGCGCTCGGGTTGATGACGATCAGCGCGCCGATGAAGCCGACGACGACCGAGGTGGCACGGCGAACACCGACGGTCTCCCGGAGGATCGGGATCGCAAGCACGGTCGCGAACAAAGGCGCGGTGAACGAGAGCGCCGTAACGGTGGCGAGCGGCGCCATGCCCAGCGCCGTAAAGAAGAGCAGCATGGCACCTGCATCGACGACGCCGCGCGAGGCCAGTAGCAACGGACGTCGGGGCCATAGCTGGTCGAGCCCGCTCCTGAGTAGCAACGGCAGGACGAAGGCCAGACCCAACAGATTACGGAAGAAGGCGACCTCGAAGGGGTGCAGATCGGTGGCGAGGTGACGGACGCACGCGTGCATCACGACGATCGCCAGGGTCGCCACGACCATGAAGGCCATGCCCTGCAACGGCGATGAGGTGGGCCGGTCGGACAGGAACGACCTCCTGGCATGAGACCCCACCAGCCATCGCAGCGCGTAGACGCCCGGTCGAGTAGCGGCAGCGCGCGGCTGCCTTGCGTCGGTCGAGGCTCAGTCCGTCACCTGGCAGGTGACCGTGCCGTCCGGCATCTCGAGCCGCGCTTCGCCGCCCTTGATCCACCAGACCACGTCTTCCGCCTCGTTGGCGTAGCGCGAGCCGCTGGCCGATCGCGCACGTGGCAGGGTCATCGTGCCCGTGGCGGAGCCGAGCCATACGGCGTCCGGGTTGTCCGTGTAGAAGGCCGTGACCGCCCTACCGTCGTCGCACCAATAGCCCGCGAAGACATCCGCAGCCGCGGGGCTCGCGAGCGCCGCGGTCAAGGCGAGGACGCTAATTGTCCAATGCAATGCGCCACTCCTTCTCGGGCGTGAGACCGGCGATCTCCAAAACGAGCTTCTGGCGGACGGCGTCCGCAAAGCTCGCGGCATCGGCAGCAGTAACGACGAAGCTGCCGGGACCGGTGATGATCCGCTCGGCAAAAGCCCGCTCCAGATCATAGCTGATCGGTCGCCCGCTGCAGTCATCGGCGCGGCAGAGCACGGCCAAGCCATTCACGACGATGTCGCGGCTCGCCGCAAGCGAACGGCCTTCCTCGATGGTGAGGCCATTCCAATTGTTGGCGCTATCGGCCGCTAGGTCGATCACGCGTCGGTAACCCTGATGGGCGTTGTACTCGAGCAGCGTGACGGCGCTCGCCAGCGCGCTGCCGATGGCATTCCGACCGAAGGCTCGTCTTGGCGCCGCCATCAGCTCGGCCGCAAAAGCCTCGGCGCTCGCCGGACCGTCGATGGTCTTCCACGGCACCACCACGTCCTGGGCGTGCTCGTCTGCCCACTCGACGTAGGTGACGGCGATCTTGCCGTCGAAGCCGCTCGCGATCGCGCTCAAGACCTCGTCGGACTGGAGTGCCCAGGCGTGGCCCTGCCGCTGGAACATGAGCTCGGCCTGATCGATCGAGCCGGTCGCGTCGGCGAGCAGTACGAGTTCCAGATCGACGGTCTCGGCGGTTGCGCCCGAGGCGAGCAAGCTCAGGCCGACCGCGAGCCCACGCATTAAAAGTGGGGCGGGATGATGACGTAGTCGAGGAGATGGATGATTCCGTTTTCTGCCGGCAGGTCTGGTCGCAACACCGTCGAGCCGTTCACCCGGATGAAGTCGAGCTGTCCCTCGATCGTCAGCGTGTGCCCGTCGAGGGTGGACACCTCGTAGATCCGCCCGAACATCTCGCTGCTGGGCGACCTACCCGGGATGACGTGGTACGCCATAATCTGCTCGAGCTTCTGCTTGCCGCTGCCGGTGAACAAGAACTCTTCGAAACTGTCCGGCAAACGCGCGAACGCTTCGTTGGTGAACGCGAAGACGGTGTAGGGGCCGCCATTGGCGAGGGTCTCGCCGTAGCGCGTCGCCGCCAACGCGCGACTGAACGCGCTGAACTCGGGATAGCCCTTGATGGCCTCGACCAGGTTGCTCGCCTGCACCTTGGGAGCCATGCCGAGCAGAGCGATCACACAGCCCACCAACGCGCCAAAGCGCAGTAGCTGCATCATCTGGATGGTCCTCCTGTGTTCCTTGACCGCCGCTCCTGTAGCAGGTGGCGGCGCATCGGTCATGCGGGAAGGCGTCGCGCAGGCGTGGCCCGCGTCTGCCGCGGTTCTAAGTCGAGGTCGCTGGGGGGAATGAGCATAGGGGAAGGTCATGCAGAGCCTCGTCGACGGTGCTCGGGCGGTGGTGATCGGCGCATCCGGCGGGATCGGCGGCGCCTTCGTCCAAGCGCTCGCGACCAATCCGCGGATCGCCTCGGTCGACGCCTTCGCACGACGGCCGATCGAGGCGCCCTCAGATTTGTCCGTCGGCGCTATCGACCTCACCGACGAGGGAACGATCGCCGCCGCGGCGGAGCGGCTGGCCGGAGGTCCACCGCTCGACCTCGTCGTCGTCGCAACCGGCGTGCTCCACGACGGCGCCGCTTTGGCGCCTGAAAAGACCTGGCGGCACCTGGAGGCCCCAAACCTGCTGCACGCTTACGCGGTCAACGCCGTCGGTCCGCTGCTGGTCGCCAAGCACCTGCTGCCTTTGCTGCGCCGCGATCACAAGACCGTGTTCGCGGCCATGTCGGCGCGCGTCGGCTCGATCGAGGACAACCGTATCGGCGGCTGGTACGCCTACCGGGGCGCGAAGGCCGCTTTGAACCAGTTCCTCAGGACCGCCGCGATCGAGCTCGCCCGTCGGTGGCCCGAGGCGGTCTGCGTCGGGCTCCATCCGGGGACGGTGAACACCGCACTCTCGGCGCCCTTCCAGTCGGGCGTTGGCGAGGACAAGCTGTTCGACGCCGCCTTCGCTGCCGAGCGCCTGCTCGAGGTGCTCGATCGGCTGGGGGCCGACGACACGGGGCGGCTATTCGCGTGGGACGGTGAGCGCGTTCCGTTCTGAGCCGAGATACGCCCGTGCAGGTCTTCTACAGCGACACCCAAGCTCTTCACGATCCGCGATTCTTCCTGGTCCGTGGCCGGAGCGAGGCGAGCCCGGAGCGGGCCGAGCGCGCCAATGTGCTGCGCGCGGCGGTGCAGCGCTTGGGCCTGGAGGTCAGAGCGCCGGAACCTGCTTCGCCGGCCGACCTGCTGACGGTCCATCGCGAGGACTATCTAACTTTCTTGGAAACGGGCTGGGCCGACTGGCAACGCGCGGGCGGGGGTGCCGAAGTCGTCGCCAACGTGCATCCGTCGCGCGCGCCGGCAAGCTATCCGCGGGGCATCGTTGGCCGGGCCGGCTGGCACATGGCCGACACCGCCTGTCCGTTGGGTGAGCACAGCTTCGAGGCGGCACGGGCGTCCGCCGGTTGCGCGCTCGGCGCGGCGGACGCGGTCGCGGGCGGTGCAGACTGTGCCTACGCCCTCTGCCGGCCGCCGGGCCATCACGCCTTCGCCGACATGGCTGGTGGCTTCTGCTTTCTGAACAACACCGCGCTCGCTGCCCAAGCCCTCTTGGGGCGCGGCCTACGGCCAGCGATCCTCGACATCGACGTGCACCACGGCAACGGCACCCAGGCGATCTTCTACGATTGCGTGGACGTTTTGCACGTCTCCTTGCATGCGGATCCGGCCGCCTTCTACCCGTGGTTCTGGGGCTATGCGCACGAGCGGGGGAGCGGTGTCGGCGAGGGCTGGACCCGCAACCTGCCGCTATCGCTTGGAACGGACGAGCACGCCTATCTGGAAGCTCTCGAGGAGGCGCTCGGGACGGTGGCCCGCGCGGCGCCAGACGTGCTCGTCGTCGCGCTGGGCCTCGACACGCACGAGGCCGATCCGCTGGCGGCCTTCCGCGTAACGACGGAAGGCTTCGCCCGGATCGGTGCGCGCATCCGCGCCGCGGGCTGGCCTACGGTGCTCGTGCAAGAGGGTGGGTACCCGTCGCCGCATTTGGGCGACAATCTCGAGCGGTTCCTGGATGGGTTTGACACCGCGGGCCAAAAAAAACGCGCCGGTCGGTTGCCGGCGCGCTCGGTCGGCCGATCGCTCTGGTCTTAGCCCTCTAGCTCGATGTTGGTGGCAGCCATCTTGCCGCCGCGACCTGCGACCAGCTCGTAAGTAACCTTCTGACCCTCGTTGAGGCCGTCGAGCCCGGAGCGCTGCACTTCGGTGATATGGACGAAGGCGTCCTTGCCGCCGTCGTCGGGGCTGATGAAACCATAGCCCTTGGTCGCGTCGAACCACTTAACGGTTCCGGTAGGCATAGTAGGTAGATCCTGTTTCCAAGTCAGCTTCCGGTCGGACCTCCGACCGGCGGAAACGGCAGTCGGTCGCTCACTTGGACGGAAACCAAACGGGCAATCAGACACCGCGCGTCGCTACACGCAGAACAAGTATCCGTCGCTCGCCTTGGGCTAGCAAGAGGGCAATCGTGGCGGTTGCGCTCGCCGCGGCCGCGCCGGCGTGCGGGTCAGTGCCGGCTGTGAAACAGGCGCCCGAAGCGCTTCCCTACATCCCGGAGGCTAACCGGTCGACTGTCTGCCGGCATCCGTGCCGCGCGCGCCGCCTTGAGCTTGTCGATGCGTTGCTCGATGTGCCTGACCAGCCGTTCCTCGGCCTGCGGGCTCTCGGCGATAACGTCGCGCGCGCCGTCGATGTGGATGCGGATCAGCGAGCAGTCGGTCGCGGCACGCACGGTGATGGAGGCTGGCTCCGCGCTCAGCCGCGCTGCCGGCCCGAACGCGTGTCCAGGCGCCAGCCGATCGCTGATTTCGCCCGCCTGCTCACCCGCGAACACTGATGCATCAAGGCCACCGGAGACGACGACATAGATCGCGTCGTGCGCTTCGCCTTCGCGTAGGATGGCCTGGCCGGCAGCTACGTCGACATGGGCGCTGTGAGTTGCAAGGCGTTCAATCTGGTCATCGTCGAGCTCACTCAGCACTTCGGACGCCCGAAGGTCGTCCCGCACGGTGGGGGACGTGAATTTGGCGCCAGGGCTCGGTCGCGAGCGAAACTCGGTCACCGGCGGCGCCGGCTCGGCCCCGATCTCCCGCAAGGCGGCATCGATTTCGTGAAACATCAGCTCGCGGCCGTGAAACATCTCAATGTAGCCTGCGAATGATACCCAGACCAGGTAGGTGTATGGGACCGTGGTCGCGTCGACGAGGCGAACCACCGGAGGCGGGTTCGCCAGCACCGCCGGGCAGCGCAGCACCGCGTTGCGCAGCAGCGTCGTCGCGTAATCCGGCGCTAGGTCGGCCGACACCTTTACGTAATGAATGGGCGCGTAGCGCGGCGTAGGTTCGCTGAGGACCTCGAAACGTTGTCCCGCCAGCTTGCTGTTCGGCACCACCATCCGGGTGTTCTTGAGCGTCACGAGCCAGATCGAACGCCAAGTGATGTCGACGACCTGGCCGACGGTGCCGTCCTCGAGCTCGAGCCAGTCGTCGATCCGCATCGGCTTCTCGACGCTCAGTGCGATGCCGGAGAGCATGTCGGCCAACGTATTGTGGAGCGCGAAGCCGAGCACCGCGGCGGTGACGCCGGTCGACACGAGGAAACCCGTGATCGAGTATCCGGCAACCGCGAGGAAAGCCGTCGCGCCGACTCCGAGTGCGGCGACGTACATGAGCCCGCGCAGGAGCATCGTCGCACCACGCCGCGCCGGCATCGCGTCGTCTTCGGTGAGCAAGATGTCGACGCAGCGCGCCACGAGCCAGGCGATCGCGAGATAGGTGACGAGTTCCGTGCCGTTGCGGACGATGGTATCGAGCTGCTCAATGCCGCTGTCCCGCAGCACCAGTCGGATGAGCGCGCCCGCGACGATGATTGTCGGCGGCACGAGCACCAGGTCGATGAGCCACGGAACGACCCGAGGCATCGAGCGCCGCACCTGCTTCCGGCGGTTGAAGAAGCGCACCACGACCCAGAGCAGGGTGATCGCGACAAGTGCGGTCGCGAGTTCGCGGCTGTTGGCGACGAGACTGTCGATCCAGAAAAGGTGCTCGGCAGTGTCGACCAACGGGGTCGAACCACCACCTTGGGGTATCGGGTCGCTCAAGGTTCGTTCCTGCTAGAAGAGCTTCGTCGTGAAAGGTTGCTTGGGAGGGGTCAAGCGTGGTCGAGCTGGTCGGCCTGCGCAGGAAATGCGCCATCGTCCTTCGTTGCATTGCCGTGCTTTGCCTGCTGGTGGGGTTCGTCCCCACCGGATTCGCCTTGCCGCCGCCCGCGGCGATCGAGGGGACGACGGTGCGCTTTCCTTCAGCGAACCCGTTCACGCTCGCCGATGCGGGCAGCGACCCACCGCCGATCGACGCAATCGGCCAGCTCTTCCTGCCGCCGGGATCTTCAGGTCCGGTGCCGGCCGTCGTGCTGCTGCACGGCGCCGGCGGCGTGGGTTGGGCTCGCGAGCTGACCTACGCCCGTCAGCTTGCCGCCAACGGTTGGGCAGCGTTGGTCGTTGACGTCTTTGGTGCACGCGTCGAGCCGGGCACCGGCTTCACGGCGCGGCTCTTGAACGTGACCGAAGCCATGTTCCTCGCGGACGCCTACGCGGCGCTCCGTTTCCTCGATGCCCACCCGGCCGTCGATGGCGACCGTGTGGCGCTGGTGGGCTTTTCCTATGGCGGCATGGTTGCGACCTACGCCCTGCACGCCCAGGTCCAGGCACTCTATGCCAAGCGCCGCGAGCGGTTCCGCGCACATGCGGCCTTCTACGCACCCTGCATTGCAAGCTTCGCCAACCGTCGCACCACCGGCGCGCCCTTTCTGATGCTCTACGGCACCGACGACGCGATCGTCGATCCGGCGCGCTGCGAGGCGACCCTGGCCGACCTCGAGGTCGGTGGCAGTGCCACTTCGCTCGAGGTCTATGCAGGGGCGGCCCATCGCTGGGACAGTGGACCGCGCAACTGGCAAGCCCCCCGCGGGCTTGCCCGTTGCCGCTTCCGGGTGGCTGCCGACGGGACCGTTCACGACGAGCGCACCTACCTGCCGCTCGACGGCTACCTCGCGCGGGCGCTGGCGCTCGCCTGGTGCGCCGACGATGACGGCTATCGGATCCGCGGCGACGCGGCGATCAAGGCGCGCTCGGACGCGCGCCTCGAAGCGTTTCTGGAGGCGGCCTTCGCAGAGGAAGCACCATGGTCGGGCTGAGCGTCGTAGACGGCGAGGATGGCCTCGGCCGTTGTAGCTGGTGTGGCACCGATCCGCTCTATCGCCGCTATCATGACGAGGAGTGGGGAGCACCGGTCACCGACGACGCCAGGCTCTTCGAGAAGCTCTCGCTCGAGGGGTTCCAGGCCGGCCTGTCGTGGCTCACGATCCTCAGGAAGCGCGAGCGGTTCCGTGAGGTCTTCGACGGTTTCGATCCGGCGCGGGTCGCGCGGTTCGGACCGGCCGACGTCGAGCGGCTCTTGGGCGATCCCGGTATCGTGCGCCATCGTGGCAAGATCGAAGCAGTGATCAACAATGCCGGCCGGGCACTGGCGCTACAGGAAGAGGCGGGCTCGTTGGCGGCGTTCTTCTGGTCGTTCGAGCCGGCGGTCGCCGAGCGGCCTGCGCGCTTCGACGCGGCGACGCTTGGCGCGCTTGCGCGCACGCCTCATTCCGATGCGCTGAGCCGAGCGCTCAGGCAGCGCGGCTGGAAGTTCGTGGGGCCGACGACGGCTTATGCGTTCATGCAGGCCATGGGCATCGTCAACGATCATCTGGCCGGTTGCCACCGTCGGGACCCGCTCTTGGCCGCGCGCGCGGCTTTCGCGCCGCCAGCGGCGTGAGCACCGATGGGATGCGCCGGGTGGCGACAGCGCCCTCGTCGAACAGCCCCGCCTGGTTACCCCAGTGGTCCCAACCAGGCCGGCTCTCACGTGCGAACAGCTCGAGATACGGCCCCTCAAGCAACGTCTCGATGCGTTCGGCGACGACGTCCGGCTTGCGCGAATGCTCGCGGCGCGGCGCTACCACGAGCTTGCGGACGCCGGCGGAGCGGCGCCCGGGCTTGCCGCGAGTGCCGAGAAGGCAGGGCTCCGGGTTCGCGCGGGTCCAGAATCCGAGCCCGGTGAAGAAGTCCCGCTCGGCGTAAATCTCGGTTGCGCTGCTCTTGTTGAGCTTCGCCCAGTAGAAGCCGACGGTCTTGTAGGTGAAGCCCCAGGCAGCCATCACCTCGAGCGCTTGCGGCAACAAGGGATCGGTCGCCCAGAGCAGGATCACGGCGTCAGGCGCAGCCCACTCGGCAACGGGCAGGGCCTTCACGCCGGCGAGGTCGAGGGTGTCGTAATGCGCATCGGCACTGCGGCCCTTGCCCTTCGCCGAGTAGGTCCGGAAGTGCCAGGGCGGATCGGCGTAGATGACGCGGTAGGCGCCAGCCTGCGGCGGACGGTCCAAGATGGCCCCTTGTCGAATTCCATGCGCAGGCGAGCACGTTGCCTGGCCGGGGTCAACGGGGTGGAAGTTGCTCCGCCATTCCCGAGCCACCCGCGCACCCCGCCCCAGCGCCCAGAGTATCATCCTCGGGGGTGGTCGGGGGGGGGGTGGGGCGGGGTGTCCGGGTGGCTCGGCGTTGGCGAAACCCGCGCTACAGATCGAGCTGGTAGCTCGCCTGCACCCAGCGATAGCTGTCGCCCGCGCGGTCGATGAAGCCGACCGCGGGGAAGGGCATGTGATAGCCGGTAACCGGAATGCGCTCCGCGGCGGCGAGGTCGAGCAGGCGACGGCGCGTGGCCGCGGCCGCAGCCTTGTCGATGTCGAAGCGCACATGCCAGTCGGGCCGCTGTACCGACATGACGTAGTGGTTGGCCGTGTCCGCCCAAAGGAGCAGGCGCCGCGCCTCACTTTCCAGGTGGTAGGCCATGTGCCCGGGCGTGTGACCATGTGCTTCGATGCCGGTGATGCCGGACGTGATCTCCGAGCCGTCGGCAACGAACTCGAGCTGCTCGGCGAACGGCACAACGTTCGTCTGGACGAGGCGCGCGGTGCTCTCGGTGGGGCCGGCGAGGCGTTCTTCGGCTGACCAGAAGGCGTACTCGCGCTCGTTGGTAACGAGCCGCGCGTTGGGGAAGTGGCTTCTGCCGTCCTCGGCCAGTCCGCCAATGTGATCACCGTGAAAATGGGTGAGCACGACGACGCTCACGTCCTCGGGCGCATAGCCTGCCGCCGCCAGCACGGCGCGGATGTTGGCCGCGGCAGGGGCTCGGCTGGGCGGGTTGCCGGTGTCGAAGAGCACCAGCTCCGTGCCTGTGTTCACAAGCACCGGCGCGAAGCCGATCGCCATGCGGTCCGCCGGGAGGAAGTTCGCCTCGGCGAGTTCCGCAACCGCAGCCTCGTCCTGGTCCTGGCCGAAGACCGGGTGCGGACCGTCGAGCTGGATCGTGCCGTCGAGCAGGGTGGTGACCTCGAAGCCACCGAGCGGAAAGCGATAGAACGTCGCCCGCTCTGGCCCGAGCATCGGGACGTTCGCGGACGCCGGGCGGCCGATTGTCGGCGTCGTGGCGAGAAGGGATGCGCCGGCGAAGGCCGTGCGTCGAGTGAGGGTTGGCATGGCGTTCCTCCGCGCGAGCTCGCGATGGGCGACAAACTAGGCTTTGTGGGATCGATGGCCAGTCAGGGCGAGACGTGCGCCCCGAGGCTGAGTGCAGGGCGTCTGTCCGCGTCGGCGTCGGGTCCAGGTAAGGCGAAGGCGAGTGGTGCCACGGACGGCGGGAACATGCGGTTCAAGACGTCGACGAGGCCCAGACGCGCGGCATTCGCCAAGCGCCTGCTGCGCTGGAAACAGGCGAGCGTCTCGGCGGACGCGAACCGGCTACGATCGACCCGCCGGAGCGTGGTCAGCTCGTGCACGTCGGCGACCGCCATGTGTGCGCCTTGCACTGGGATCGGATGGCCGCCATGGGCAGCATCGCCAATCAGCACCAAACGTGGTGCGACGTAGCGGTCGGCATTGGCGACGCTCAGCTTCTGCGCCGTTATCTTGCTCACCAGCTCGAGATCGTGGTCGCTATCGAGGTCCAGTGCGCCCGCCAGCTCGGCGAGCAGACGCGCCGGCGTCGACGTGCGGCGTCGCTGAGAGCGCGCGGTGCTGTCGATCCAGGCAACCGCGAAGCGACAGCCGCCCAGCGGCACGATGGAGATGGGGCCGTTCGGGGTCAGCCGTTCTATCGCGGTATCGGGCGCCAACGAACGACCGGCGACGGTGAAGGTGAGGGCCGTCTCGGCGAAGTCGGTCGCGCGGCTTGAGAGCCCCGCGAGTTCACGGACCGTCGAGCGCCTCCCGTCGGCGCCGATCACGAGCTGCGTGCGCAGGGCATAACCGTCGTCGAGCACTACCCGTCGCGCCGTGCCATCGAGTGGCAACGCTGCCAGTCGGCGCCCATGGATGCACTCGACGGTCGGGAAGGAAGCCGCGAGCTTCGTAAGACGTCGTCGCAGCTCACCATAGCCGATCGAGTAGAGAAGACCCGCCCGGCCGCAGCGGGCCCGAAACACATGCGCTCGACAGCTAATCGCGTCCTGGAGGTTGACCCCGCTGATGGGCCAGACGTCTTCCATCACGTCTGCCCAAAGCCCCAGATCGATCAAACGGTCACGCGTAGCGCTCGTGAACGCGAACACTAGAGTTTCGTCACGTGCGGGTTCTGGCGCCGCCCGCCGATCGATCAATGTGGTCGCGAAACCGGCTCTGCCATAGGCACAGGCCGCCGCCAGCCCCGCGGGACCACCACCGACGACGACCACATCGCGGACGCTTTCGTTCATGTTGGGCCCCGGTCAGTGCCAGGGCCCGACGATTTATCAGACTATACTTTGGGTCAAGAGCTCAGCGTCGGCTGGGTCCGCGGCACGACGAAGCAGGGCCGCCTTGAGCTTCTGCAATGCCCGGTGCTCGATCTGGCGCACACGCTCCTTGCTGATCCCGAGCACCTGCCCGAGGTCCTCGAGCGTGCAGCTCGCATCGGTGAGGCGACGCTCGCGGATGATGACCTGCTCGCGCTCGTTGAGTTCGTTGATGCTCTCGGCGAGCCACCGCGACACCTTGGCACGATCAAGCTGGTCACCGATGACCGCCTCGGGCGAGGGCCGCTCGTCGGCAAGGAAGTCCTGCCACTCGTCCTCGCCATCGATCCCGATCGTTGCGTTGAGGCTTTGGTCGGCGCCGGCGAGCCGCATCTCCATGCTCTCGACGTCGGTCACGTTGACCCGAAGCTCGTCAGCGATTTGGCCACGGTCGGCGTCGTCGAGGTGCGTCTTCGTGCCGTCCTCGAGCTTCGCGCGCAGCCGACGGAAGTTGAAGAACAACGACTTCTGAGCCGCTGTCGTGCCGGTACGGACGACCGACCAGTTCCTTAGGATGTAGTCCTGCATCGCCGAGCGGATCCACCACGCGGCGTAGGTGGAGAACCGCACATCGCGCTCCGGCTCGAAGCGGGCCGCCGCCTGCATCAGCCCGACGATGCCCTCCTGCACCAAGTCACTTGGTGGGAGACCATAGTGCTTGAAGCGTGAGGCGGTGGAAACGACGAGCCGCGTGTAAGAGGCAATCAGCTCGTGAAGGGCTTCCTCGTCACGGTCGTTCCGCCAGCGGCGGGCCAGATCGAGTTCGTGCTCGCGGCTGAGAAGCGGTGCACTCATGGCCGCGCGCACAAACTTGCGGTTGGCCCGCTGTGCCTCGGCGTTTTCCGCGTAGATCATCGCCTACTCCCGACTGATCTTTGGTCTACGTGTGCCAAGGGACAGCGGATCACTTTTGTTGGACGAGCGCGTCGAGCAAACCATCCACGGCTGTCGTGTCGGCCCACTGGACCTCGATCGGGAGCACGTCCACTTGCGCTCGGAACGGCTCGGGTAGGCGCACCAGATCCTTGGTGGTCGTCAAGAGCCGCGCCCCGAGCCCGCACGCCTGATCGCTGAGGGTCTTGAGCTCGGCGGCAGTGAACCGGTGATGATCCGGGAACGCCACGGTGGCCACGAGCTCGATGCCCAGCGCCTGCGCCGTCTCGAACAGCTTCTCGGGCCGGCCGATGCCGGCGAAGGCCACGGCCCGCGTGCCCGCGAGCGCTTCTGCCTCTGGTGTTGCGCCGAGGCGGCACCGCCAGCAAGCACCTGAGAAGGAAGCGAGGTCGGCATCGGTGGGTGTGCCGTCGCCGACCAAGACCAGCACGTCGGCTCGCGTCAAGGCGCGGCCAGCGGGCTCACGCAAGGGCCCCGCCGGGACGACGCGGCCATTGCCGAAGCCCGTTGCCGCGTCGACCACGAGGAGCGACATTTGCTTCTGCAGCCTCGAGTATTGGAGGCCGTCGTCGAGCACGATCGCAACGGCACCGGCGGCAGCCGCCGCGCGTGCGCCGGCGAGGCGATCCCGTGCCACCCAGGTTGGCGCTATCGCAGCGAGCAACAGCGCCTCGTCGCCAACGTCGTCGACGGCGTGCTGCCGTGGGTCGACGCGTACCGGCCCTTCGAGGCTGCCTCCATAGCCGCGGCAGAGGCCATGCACCTCGACGCCTCGACCCGCCAAACGGCCCAGGAGGTCGAGCACAATCGGCGTCTTGCCCGTCCCACCGACGGTCGCGTTGCCGACGCACAGCACCGGCACTGGCGCCGCCTCCGGCTGGTGCAAGCGCCAGCGGAGCCAGCCGAAGCCCGCATAGGCCGCGCCAAGTGGTGCCATCAAGCGCGCTGCTACACCGTCGGTCTGCCAGTAGCTTGGCGCCCTCATGCGGGGTGCAACGCCGCGAGGATGGCCTCCGTGGTGCGCCGGAGGGCGGTGTCGCCTGCGGCTTCGATCGCTCGCTGCGCGGCTGCGCCGGAAGCTTCGCGTCCCACCGCATCGTCAAACCAAGCGGCTACGGCATCGGTGAGCGTGGCTTGGTCCACTTCGCGCGCGGCGCCCGCGGCAGTGAGAAGGCCCGCCTGCTCGGTGAAGTTGGTCATGTGCGGACCGAACAGCACCGGGCGGCCCAGCCGAGCGGGCTCAAGCGGATTCTGGCCGCCATGCGGGACCAGCGAGCCGCCGACGAAAGCCATCTGCGCGAGCCGATAGAAGAGCCCGAGCGCACCGAAACCGTCGACAATCAGGACGCCGACCGACCCATCCGGAACGCGCTCAGCGCTCCGCAGCACGACGTCGGCGCGGCCGAGCTGTGCCCGGATGGCGGCCGCGCGCCTCGGATGGCGCGGTACGATGATCGTCAAGAGGTCTGGCCATCGTTGCCGCAGGCGGGCATCGGCCTCGGCGATCCACATCTCCTCGGGCGCGTGCGTGCTCGCGGCCACCCAGATCGGTCGCCCGTGGGTTGCGGCCTGCAGCGCCTCGAACTCCGCAGCGTCGGCCGCCAGCGGCGGTGCCGCGAGCTTGAGATTGCCGGGTGTCTCGACCCGCTCGGCGCCCAGCGCTCTGAGCCTCGCCGCATCCCCCTCGCTTTGCGCCAGGATGGTCGTGAACCGTGCGAGAAGCTGGCGCATCAGCGGACGGACGGTGCGCCAGCGATTGGCGCTGCGCGCCGACAGCCGCGCGTTGACG
Source organism: Geminicoccaceae bacterium (assembly GCA_028279345.1). Lineage (GTDB taxonomy): Bacteria > Pseudomonadota > Alphaproteobacteria > Geminicoccales > Geminicoccaceae > JAAAPF01. The sequence continues at coordinate 26,218 of JANQNY010000071.1, read as the reverse complement.
AGGAGACGCGGTGCTGGGCTCCGCTCCAGCATCAGCGGCCACAGCTCCTGCTCCACCAGCACCGTCGCATCGGGCCGCCAGCGTGCGAGGAAACGCCCTAGGGCGGGTGCGGTGTCCACCGGTGCATACGCATGGAGCGTGCCCTCAGGCAGGCGCGGCGTCACGAGTTCCGCGCTGCTGCGGGTGACGGTGGTGAGCAGCACCGACGGGCTCGCCGGCGCCTGGCGCAAGCGGTCGATGACGGGGAGGATCGACACGCTCTCGCCGATACTCGCAGCGTGGATCCAGACGAGGGGGCCAGGCGGCCGCGTGCGCGCGTCGAAGCCGAAGCGCTCTTCCAGCCGGGCGGGATCCTCGCGGCCGCGCTCGGCGCGGCGGCGGAGGTGGAGCCGTAACGCCGGAGTCAGTGCCCTACCGAGCCCGGCATAGGCCGCGAGCAGCGGTGTCAAGTTCGCGGCACCTCGGGCATCGATTCTGATCAGCGCTGGCCGAGATCGTCGAGGGCGCGAATGGCAACGGCGATCATCGGCAGATCGACGACGCTCGCTGCAGCGATGTCCGCGAACAGGCGTTGTTGGCGCGCGAAGGCGCGGTTCTGCGATTCGAGCCAGCTGGTGACCCGCTCGGATTGCGACTGCCCGTTCGCATCGAGTCGAAGCACCAAAAGCGAGAGGCGCCGAAGCTCACGATAGAGGTCGTCGGTGAGGCCGGACGCCGCGAGCCGATCCCACCGCGTCCGGATTGGCACCGATTCGAGCCAGCCGCGCACGCGGTCGAGGGACAGCGCACAGTCGAGTGCGAAATAGACCATCGTCGCCTCGTCGATCGGCGCCGCGGCATCGGCCGCCACCTCGACGACGTCGCACGCTGCCGTGCAATAGGGAAGGGCCGCGAGGCGGCTGGCGAGCGCCTCGTCGAGGCCCGCCGCCACACCGGCGGCGATCTCCGCCTGCAGCCGATCCAGCGCGTCCCCTTCGAGACTCTGCGGCAGGGCACCGATGACCGCATCGATGCCCGTGCGAAAGCGCTCCACCGTGTCCGCCATGGCCGCGCGCGGTGGCAGGTGGGAGAGAAACCAAGCCGTGCCAGCTACGGTTACGTGCCGCGCCTGCTTGAGGAAGCCCGTCTGCTGCTCCGCGGGGCAGCCGTCCAGCGTCTCGACGACCGACCAGAGAGGCACGAGGGCGAACGCGTCGCGCGTGATGACATAGGCCTGCGCGATGTCCCCGACGTCGCGACCGGTGCTTTCCTGCAGCTCGTTGACGAACACATCGAGCCCACGGTTGGCGATCGAATTGGCGAGCCGGGTGGCAACGATCTCCCGCTTGAGGCCGTGGTCGTTGATCTCGTCCGGAAAGCGCCGGCGCAGTGGCCGTGGGAAGTACTTCGGCAGGTCGGCGGCAAGGTACGGCTCGTCGACCACCTCGCTTTCCAGGAGCTGGGCGTAGAGTGCGTTCTTGGCGTGCGCCAGCAGCACGGACATCTCAGGCCTGGTCAGGCGTTGACCGGCCTGGCGGCGCTCGGTCAGCTCGTCATCGCTCGGCAGCAGCGCCTGGGCGCGGTCGAGGTCGCCGTCTGCTTCGAGCCGCCGCATCAGCGCCCGCTGCGCCTCGAGGTAGTCGGGCGGCATGGCTTCGGCGATCGACAAGGTCAGGTTCTGCAGCACATTGTCCCTGAGGCAGAGCTCGGCGACCTCGTCGGTCATCTCGGCGAGCAAGAGGTCGCGCTGCTTGATGGTGAGATCGCCGGCCCGCACGACCTCGCGCAGCAGGATCTTGATGTTGACCTCATGGTCGGAGCAGTCGACGCCGGCCGAGTTGTCGATCGAATCGGTGTTCATCCGGCCGCCATTGCGCGCGAACTCGATCCGGGCGCGTTGGGTGAACCCGAGATTGCCGCCTTCCCCAATCACCTTGCAGCGCAACTCGTCCGCATCGACGCGAACGGCGTCGTTGGCCCGATCCTCGGCATCCGCATGACGCTCGCTGGACGCCTTCACATACGTACCGATCCCACCATTCCAAAGGAGGTCCACAGGCGCTCTCAAGATCGCCTTGATGAGATCCAGAGGCGTGATCGTGGCGTCGTGGATGCGGAGCACGTGCTTGGCGTCCGCGGAGAGCCGGATCGATTTGGCGGTGCGTGGCCAGATGCCGCCGCCCCGGCTGATCTTGGCCCGGTCGTAGTCGTCCCAGGTGGAGCGCGGCAAGTCGAACAGGCGCTCGCGCTCAAGAAAGCTCGCTTCCGGGTCCGGATCGGGGTCGATGAAGATGTGGCGATGATCGAACGCGGCGATGAGCCGGGTCTGGCGAGACAACAGCATGCCATTGCCGAAGACGTCTCCTGACATGTCGCCGATGCCGACGCAGGTGAAGGGCTGGGTCTGGCAGTCGGTGCCGAGCTCCCGGAAATGGCGCTTCACCGATTCCCAGGCACCCTTGGCCGTAATGCCCATCTTCTTGTGGTCGTAGCCGGCCGACCCGCCCGAGGCAAAGGCGTCATCGAGCCAGAAGTCGTAGGCTTGGGCGACCTCGTTGGCGAAGTCCGAGAAGGTAGCCGTACCCTTGTCGGCGGCGACGACCAGGTAGGGGTCGTCGGCGTCACAGCGGACGACGTCCGGTGGTGGCACGACTTCACCGGTGATGCGGTTGTCGGTGATATCCAGAAGCCCGCGCAGGAACATCCGGTAGCAGGCGACGCCCTCCGCCTGGAAGGCCTCCCGATCACCTAGGGGTGGTCGCTTCAGGACGAAACCGCCCTTGGCGCCGTCGGGGACGATGATGCTGTTCTTGACCTGCTGCGCCTTCATCAGGCCCAGCACCTCGGTGCGGAAGTCCTCGCGCCGGTCCGACCAGCGGAGGCCGCCACGGGCAACGCGGCCACCCCGCAGATGCACGCCCTCGAAACGTGTCGCATGCACGAAGATCTCGAAAGCCGGACGAGGCTCCGGCATCAGTCGAATCGCCGACGGATCGAGCTTGAGCGAGAGATGCGGTTTGAGGCGGCCATCGTCGCGCTGGAACGCGTTGGTCCGCAACGTCGCGAGGATCGTCTCGCGGAAGGCGCGGACGATGATGTCCTCGTCGCGCACGCTGATCTCGTCGAGCAGCGTCGTGATCCGCTGGACCAGGGCTTCGACCTCGCTGTCGCGGTCACCCGCGAAGGCGGGATCAAAGCGCGCTTCGAAGAGCGCCGTCAGGCTGCGCGCGACCGCAGGATGGTGGGCGAGGGTATCCTCGACATAGGCTTGGCTGAATGGCAGCTTGATCTGCAGCATGTAGCGGCAGTACGCGCGCAACACCTGCACCTGCCGCGCGCCGAGACCGGCGAGCAGGACGAGGCGATTAAAGCCGTCATCGTCGACCTCGCCTGCCCAGATCTGCGCGAAGGCTTCCTGGAACTGGTCACGGATCTGCTCGATCGCGACCGCCGAGCCCTCGGTCACGCACATGCCGAAGTCGTGCAGCCAGTAGGGGCGGCCGCGCGTGTCCTTGATGCAACTCGGCTGCTCGTCGACGACGGTGAGCCCCATATTGGCGAGCTTCGGCATGACGTCCGCGAGCGGCATCTTCTCGTCGGCGCAGAAGAGCTTGAAGCGGAGCAGCTCCGAGCCAGGCACCATCGGTCGATAGAGGCTCATTGCCATCTGCGTGTCGCCCGACGCGAGCCGGGCGAGATGGCGGAGATCGGGCACCGCTAGGCGCGCCGGCATCGATTCCTGGTAGCCGGCGGGGATGCCCGGAGCGAAGAGCTGGTAGAGCTGGTTGCCCTTCGCCTCGCCCAGCTCGGTCACGAGCCAGTTTCTCAGCCGGTCTGTCCAGGTCCGGGCCTGGTCCTGCAAGGCGGTCTCGAGCGCGTCGACGTCGATTTCGCCGAGTTGCTGTCCGGGCTTGACGCGCACGATGAAGAGGATGCGGGCGAGCACGTCTTCGCCCAGGCGGGTCTCGAACTGGACGTCGGTGCCGCCCAGTGCTCCACGCAACGTGGCTTCGAAGCGTTGCCGGACCTCGGTCGTGTAGCGCTCGCGGGGAACGAAGACGAGGCAGGCCGCATAGCGCCCGAACGGGTCGTGACGAATGAAGAGCCGGAGCCGCTGGCGGTCCTGCAGGTGCAGAATCTCACGGATCACGTAGCCCAAGGTCGCCTCGTCGGCCTGGAACAGCTCGTCGCGCGGATAGGTCTCGATGATGTTGTTGAGTGCCTTGCCGTCGTGCGAGTTGACGCGCACACCCGCCTGGGCGATGAGCCGCTTCACCTTGCGCCGCAACAGCGGAATGTCGCCCGCCGCATGGGTGTAGGCAGCGGAAGTGTAGAGCCCGAGGAACCGATGCTCGCCGATCACCGTCCCGTCGTCTGCGAACCGCTTGACGCCGACATAGTCGAGATAGGCGTTGCGGTGCACCGTCGAGCGCGTGTTGGCCTTGGTCAGGACCAGCGGTGGCGTCGGCTTCGCGGACTGCTCACGGATTTCGGCGGCTAGCGATTCGAAGGCTTGTGATGGCGCCTTCTGCAGTCGGCGCATGAGGCCTAGTGCCTGCCCTGGATCACGGTCGAGGTGCAGGCCGTCGTCACGACGGGCGAGCGTGTAGCGACCATAGCCCAAGAACGTGAAATGGTTGGCTTGGAGCCAACCGAGAAAGGCCAGGAGCTCGTCGATGACGTCGGCGCCGAGCCCTGCGGCGGCTGGCGCCAGCTCGCGACCGGCCTCGTCGATGCGCTCGCGCATCTCCTGCCAATCGGCGACCGCCGTCCGGACGTCGTCGAGGACGCCCAGCAGCTCCGTCTGGAGGCGCTCGACCTCGGCCGGGTCGGCCATCCGGTCGACTTCGAAGCGCATGAAGCTCTCGTTGCCGTGTTCGGCGGGCTCTGCCACGTCCTCCAGCGTTCCGTCGTCGGACCGCTTCACGCTGAGGATCGGGTGGATGACGAGATGCAGCACGAGGCCCCTCAGATTGAGGGCCGAGGTCATGCTGTCGACGAGAAACGGCATGTCGTCGGTGACGGCGAGAATGACCGTGTGGGTGGAGCGCCACCCGTCGCGCTCGAGTTCCGGGTTATAGGCCCGAACGCGGCACTCCCGGGGCTTGCGCGAGCGCGCCAGTCGCTCGTGATCGAGCGCCGACGCGTACAGGTCGAGCGCGTCCATGGCGAGGATGTCACGCACCGCGGCGTCGGCGTAATACAGGTTCACGAAGTGTTCGGCGCGCGCCGCCTCGTCGGCCCCCAAGCGTCCGCGTAGCTGTTCGCCAATACCGTCGAACAGCTCCTGCCGGCGACGTCCGAGCTCATCGTCCATGGGGGCCTCCCTTTGCGGGTTTCCCAGCACCCGGCCGGTGTTTTAGTCTCGGGTCCCTCCCTGCGCCAGGGCGTTCGGCGCCCGGCTCACAACACGCCCATGGCGGCGGGCAGCCAAAGCGCGATCTGCGGAAAGAGGATCACGAGCGCCAGGCCGGTGAGCTGGAGCATCACGAACGGGATGATGCCCAGATAGATCTGCTCGATCTTCACCTCCTTGGGCGCCACGCCCTTGAGGTAGAAGAGGGCGAAGCCGAAGGGCGGTGTCAGAAAGCTCGTCTGCAGGTTGACGGCGACGATGATGGCGAACCAGGGAACGACCCAGCTCGCACTGCCGACATGCTCGCCCAACCCCGACAGCACCATGATGATCGGCGCGAAGACGGGCAGGACGATGAGCGTGATCTCGAGCCAATCGAAGAAGAAGCCCAGACCGAACACGATCCCCATGATCAGGAGAAGGATGCCCCACTCATTGAGCCCTGAACCGAGGATCAGATCCTCGATGATGAAGTCGCCGCCCAGCGAGCGGAAGACGTAGGAGAACAACGTCGCGCCGACGAAGATGCCGAAGATCATGGCGTTGGTGAGGGCCGAGCTGCGGACGACGTCGCCCAACATGGTCCAGGTAAGCCGGCGATTGAACGCGGCGAGGAGCGTTGCGCCGAAGGCTCCTACGCCGGCCGCCTCCGTAGGTGTGGCCCAGCCGGCGAAAATCGAGCCGAGCACCAGGACCATCAAGAACAGCGGTGGCAGGAAGCTCTTCAGCACCAGGAGGATCAGCTCGCCCCGCGAGTCCGGTCCGACGTCGTCGGCCAGCGGCGGTGCCAGCGATGGCTGAAAGCGGGCGAGGGTGAAGATGTAGAGGTAATAGAGCGTGGAGAGCAGCAGTCCGGGCACCACCGCCGCCATGAACAGCGTGCCGACCGAGATCGACAAGAGGTCGGCCATCAGCACGAGCATGATGGACGGCGGAATGAGGATGCCGAGCGTGCCGGACGCGCAGATCGTGCCGGTCGCGAGCGCTGGATGATAGCGCGCTCGCAGCATCACCGGGAGCGCCAGGAGGCTCATCATCACGACCGACGCGCCGATGATGCCCGTGGTCGCCGCCATGATCGTGCCCATCACGGTCACGGACAGCGCGAGGCCGCCCGGGACCTTGCGGAGCAGCACCTCAAGGCATTCGAGCAGGTCCTTTGCGACGCCTGAGCGTTCGAGCATCGTGCCCATGAAGACGAACATCGGCACGGCGACGAGCACGAGGTTCTCGGCGACGCCACCCCAGATGCGCGGGCTGATGTTGAAGAACTCGATCAGCCGGAAGACGTCGAGGTGCCAACCGATGAAGCCGAAGGTGAGGCCGACGCCGCCCAGGACGAAGGCTACCGGGAACCCGCAAAACAGCAGGATAGCGAGGGCCCCAAACATGAAGAGGGGCAGCGCGTCCTCGATGTACATGGCGTGCTCGCTCTACTCGCCGGTCGGTTGCGCGGGGGTATCGGTGCGGTGCAGGTCGTTGACGCTGTGCCCGGCCAAGAACGCCAGCCGGTTCAAGAACATCGAGATCCCGGCGAGGAGCAGAAGGAAGAAGCCCCAGAACAGAAAGAACTTGATGAACCAGCGGTGCGGTAGGCCGGTGGTTGCTGCCGACCCTTCGTCGATGAGAAACGAGCGCCAGAAAAACTCATAGGAGTAGATGCTGACGAGCGTTGCGTAAGGGATAAGGAACAGGAGGCAGCCCAGCATTTCGATCCACGCCTTGATGCGCGGCGGCAGGCGATCGCGGACCAGATCGATGCGGACATGGGCGTCGTTGAAATAGGCCCAGCTCAAGCACAGCAAGAACAACGCCGCGTGCAGGTGCCATTCGAGCTCCTGCAGTTTGGTCGAGGTCACGAATCCGTCGAGGACCGTGCCCTGGATCAGGTTGAGCTTGCGGGTCACCACGTCAAAGATGATGACCAGCATGAGCGGGACGGAGAGCCAGCAGGCGGTCCTGCCGAAGAACGAGACGAAGCGCTCGAGCGCCACGCTGATGGCGATCAGCGAACCCATGGTCGGCACCTGTCAGCAGGAGGGCCGGCCATCGCTGCCGGCCCCCTCAGGAATGCGTCAGTCGAGATAGCCGAGCTGGCGCCACTGCTGGTAGTTGTCGCGAAACGTCGAGAGGGATTCCCATACGCGGGCAAAATCGGCGTCGTTCGCCTTCTCTTCCTCGACGACCTCGAGCCACGCGGCCTCGAGCTGATCGAGAACCTCATCCGGCCAGCGATGGATGGTCACACCTTCGGCCTCGATCTTCTGCAGCGCCTCGATCTGGATCGCTTCGCCTTCGGCGAGGCCGTAGCGAACGTTATCACCGCAGACGACCTCGATCATCGCCTGCTGCTGGTCACTCAGCCCGTTCCATTCGTCGAGGTTGATGAGCAACTCGAAGATGGTCGATTGCTGATGCCAACCTGGGAAGTAGTAGTGCTTGGCGATCTGGTAGAAGCCGAGATTGTAGTCCAGCGCAGGCATGGAGAACTCGGTAGCGTCGATCGAGCCCAGCTCTAGCGCCGGGTAGATGTCGCCACCGGCGATCAGCTGGGTCGACACGCCCACCTTTTCCATGACCTTCCCGCCGAGGCCGAAGAAGCGCATCTTCAGGCCGCTCAGGTCGTCGACGGAGGTGATCTCCTCACGGAACCAACCAGATGCTTCGGGCGCAATGACGCCGCAGATCACCGGATGAATGTTCGATGATTCAAAGATCTCCTCATAGAGTTCTTGCCCGCCGCCGAAGTACAGCCAGGCGATGTACTCACCGGCCGCAGGACCGAAAGGCACGGCAGAGAACAGCGGCGACGCGGGAACTTTGCCGACCCAGTAACCAGCCGTCGACCAGCCAGCCTCGATCGAACCCTCGGAAACCGAATCGAAGATCTCGAGGGCCGGGACGAGCGCGCCTGGCTCGTAGAAGCGGATTTGCATGGAACCATCGGAGACGCGATCGAGCTGCTCCTCGATGCGCTTGCCGAGCGTGCCGAGCTGCGGCAGCGAGGACGGAAAGGTGCTGGCCATCTTCCAGCGCACCCGTTCCTGGGCGTCGGCGTCGGTCGGAACGAGCGCGATACCTGCCACGAGACCTACGGCGGTAGAGGCGGCCAGGAATGACTTCAAAAGCATTGGTTACTCCCTGATCGGAACGAAGCGATGCGGTTGCGAAGAGGAACATCGGCCGCACCATTGCCCTGGTGCATAGCCGATATGCTTCGCTCGCGTAACCCGGAAGCTGGCCGTTCTGCCATGCCTCGTCAGGAGGCGGCGTCCAGACCCGCGTCGCCCGCGTGTGCCGATGCGGCGGCTGCAGCTCCAGCGCGCGCACGCTGCAGCTCTTCGGTGTCGCTCTCGACGATGACGCGCTTGGGCGCGAACTCGATGTCATTCTCGGCGAACGCCTTTTGGATGCGCGCATAGGCTTCGCGGCGGACCACGAATTGCTCGCCGGGTTTGCAGATGAACTTCACCCCGATGATCATCGCCGAGTCGTCGACCTCGAGCACCCCTTGGGACTTCACGGGCGCGATGATGTTTTCGGCGAGCTCGGGCTCCTCGAGCATCTCGACGCCGACGCGCTTGATGAGCTTGCGGACCTTCTCGATGTCGGCGTCGAACGGCACTCTGAGGAGCAGCTTCACCTTGACCCAGTCACGGCTGTGGTTCTGGACGGTCCCCATCGAGCCGAAGGGGATCGTGTAGACGGGGCCTCGGTGGTGGCGCAGGCGGACCGAGCGCAAGGAGATCTTCTCGACGACACCCTTGCCCTGATCGGTCACGACGTACTCGCCGACGCGGAAGGCGTCCTCGACCAGGTAGAAAACACCGGTGATCACGTCCTTGACCAGCGTTTGCGCGCCGAAGCCGACGGCGAGGCCGATGACGCCGGCGCCGGCCAGCAGCGGTCCGATGTGGACGCCCAGCGCCGTCAGCGCGGTGAGTGCCGAGACGACGACGATGACGGCGAAAGCGGCACTCCGAAAGAGGGGAATAAGCGTATCGATGCGCGAGCCTGTCTTGCCGAATCCCTCCTCCTCCATCTCAGCTTCGCCGGACTCAGGCGCATAGCGATTGAGCAGTGACTGCACCCCACGCCAGAGCGCCCAGCCGATGACGACCGCCCCCGCCGCCTTCAACAGCGCCGCGACGACTAGGTCCTCCGGGTTGCCATCCGGACCGGCGAAGGGGTCGAGTCCCCAAGACCGCAAGATGATGACGAGCCCGCCGACCGTGACGCCCCCCTGCAGCAGCGCCTTGGCAGTGTCGGAGACGGTTTGCGCCCGTTCCTCGCCTTCTTCGCGGTGGGGCCGATCATCGAACCACGCCCCGATGCCGCCGACGATGAACGGGAGGAGGATGAGCATGGTGAAGGAGAGTGTAGCGACGTCGCCTGCGCCGATCCCGGCGAGTTCGTTCGAGACCACCGCCAACAATCTTGCTAGCGCGAAGACCGAGTAGGCGACGAACCAGTAGCGGGCAAATCCGCTGACCAGCGGTGCCTGTTTCTCGCCGCCACCGAAACTGCGCTCGATGAGCGCGCCGATCGGGGCGCGCACGGACCAGAAGAGATAGATGCGAATGGCGGTGACGAGGACCTCGACGCCAATCACTGTCAACACGGCTTGCGACGGGTCCTCCGCAAGCTCGACGATGAGGCGGCGATAGATAACCAGCGGCAAGGACAAGATGATCACCGCGACGGCCATACGCCAGACATGCCGCGCATCCTCGTCGGAGATCGGTGCCAACCTGGCGGCTCGCCTTCCCGGATGGGTGATCAGCCGTACCACGGCGATAAGAAGGAAGGCCGTCGTCAGCTCGCCGGCGACGGCCGCAAGCGTCAGACGCGCGGCCGGAGGATCGGGTGGGAGAATGGCGTAGCCGACGGCGAAACTGACAGCCAGGAAGGCGGCGATGCCCAAGAGGTCGCGCCACAGGCTCCGACTGGCGGCGTTCAGCCGCGACCGAAAGCCTGGCAGGCCAGCCTCGGCCGGCGTGGGCGGGGCGGGCGAAAGCCGCGTCAGGGATGCCCAGGCGACGATGCCCAAGCCCAACGACGCAAGAACGCCCAGCAGTCCGGGGAATTGGCCTAGACGCTGCCAATAGAAGGCGAGCCGATCTGGCAGCCGCGCGTTGGCGGCGACCGCTTTGTCCAGCTCCTCGGCGTAGGCCTGCTGCCAGCCCGCCGCGTCACTCTCGTTTTCGGCGGCCGCGTCGACCGTGGCCCCCGCGTCGCCCAGTGCGTCGAGGACCCGGTCGCGCACGTCGGGAGCCAGGTCGGCCGGCAGCGTGACCGTGATCCCGCTCGCCGGCTCCGTTGACGTGTTCGCGCTCGTTGGTTCCTGGGCGCCAGCCGGGCTAAGGGCCAGAATGCCTAGGAACAGGGTAACAATGAGTTTGATCAAGCCAGCGCTTTCCGTCGCAATCGTGAACAGCTGGGGAGGTCGTTACGGGCTTTGTTGCAGGTGGTAAAGCTGCGTGTGTTGTTGGGCCTGCAGCCTCTTGGTGTCCGGCCGCTCATCCGCGTCTCGTCCGGCAGCCTTGCTCACCCTTTGAACGAGTAGCGCGCAAGCTGTCAGCTCAATGGTTGAACAGTGCCGGCGTGAGGCGCACCTCCGCCCCGGCTTGGGGGCGTAGTGAGCTAGAGTCCGCCGCCTTTGGAACGATGAAGGAGGAGGGCGGAAGGCGTGCGGCTGGAGCAGTGGTTGATCCGCCGGATCGATCACCGGGCGCACGGGTCAAAGCTCATAGATGTCGTCGAGGATCACCGGGTAATTGCCGACTGCCCAAGGAACGGGACCGGGGCAACCGTAGCACCAAACAAGTCTGTTCTTTCAACGAGTGAGATGGTGCCCAGGGGCGGATTCGAACCACCGACACGCGGATTTTCAGGTTCCGTTGGTGCTGGAAGCATTCTGTCGACAACGTTCAAATACGTTCTGGATCCTGCCGTTCTTGACGGGCTTCCCAGCGACCGTGGGCCTGAACCTATCGGAGCATTGCTGGAACGACCCGTTCCGCGTTACACAAAAATCACACTCGTCAGATAAGTGCTCGTTTCGTGGCCGGAGCGGCTCTTTTTCGGGTGGAAGGCCCAAGTGGCTCACTCTTCTCTCTGCGCCGTAGGTGCCTAGTCGGCCGCGCTGGCCCGACCTCTGGACGTCGCAAGTACGCCGAGGGGTGTACAACCAGCGCTCGCGCTTTGGCGCCCTTGGCGCAACTGTGACTATCCCAAAACGGGCATTCTACAATCGTGACGGCCCGAAAGGAACGAAATCTACGCCTCCGGTCAGTGGAACGTCGTGCGAGTCGTTGAGGAAATGGCATCTCTCAAAGCGAGTTTCAGAGATCCGATGGTTTTCACCTTGCGCTGAAACAGGCCGCTACGGTGAATCTATGTTGGCAAATTTCACCAATTAACGTAATTTCACCGAGCGATGAAATGGGCTGACGCAATGAAATGCCTCGACGCAGAAGCTGCGGACGCACTCCGCACGCTCCTTGACGAGGTTCCCTCGCTCAAGGTGGAGGCCGTTGAGTTCGAATCTAGTGCGGGAGATCATCGCGCCGACTTGATCGTACGTATCAAGGCTTGGGAGCGCCCGAGGCTGCTTGTCTGTGAGGTGAAGGGAAACGGCCAGCCGCGTCAGGTCATGATGGCTTTGCAGCAGCTCCGGAGACACCTCGCGAGTTTCGGCGAAGAAGCACTGCCCGTGTTCATCTCTCCGTACCTCTCGCCGAAGGCGCAAGCGCTTTGCCGGGAGGATGGTACCGGGTATCTCGATCTGCACGGCAATGCCCACATCGTCTTCGACGGGATCTACATCGATCGCCGCGTACCGGGACAACCTCCCGCAGAAAAGCGCGCCCTTAGATCCCTGTTCAAACCAAAATCCGCGCAAGTCTTGCGCACCATGCTGCACGATCCCGGGCACTCATGGCGCCTCGCCGAGCTAGCGGAGACAGCCGCAGTGAGTCTTGGGCATGTCAGCAATGTGAAGTCAGCGCTCATGAGTCGCGACTGGGCGGAAGCCGACAAAGGCGGCCTGCATCTTTCCGACCCAGGTGCCCTGCTGGACGCTTGGCGTGACCAGTATGAACCCCCTCCAGGGAAACGCATTGGCTTCTACACCATACTCCACGGTAGCGCCTTCGAAGACGCCCTCCCGTTTGCTCTGGGCTCTACAGCGAACGGGGATAAGGCAATTCTCGCGTCGTTCTCGGCGGCCCGATGGCTGGCGCCATACGGCAGGGTCAGCAGCCACTACTTCTATGCCAACCGGGATGGCCTGAGGAGGCTAACCGAGAATTTGAAGCTGTCGCCTGCCAGCAAAGGCGAGAACGTCTTCATCACTGTCCCGAAAGAGGACGGGCTGTTTCTGGATGCCGTTGAACCCGCGTCCGGGATTGTCTGTGCTAGCCCGGTGCAGACCTATCTCGATCTTTCTGCCTCAGGAGAACGCGGTCGAGAGGCGGCAGACCACCTCAGGCAGGAGTTACTAAAATGGTAGGCGCACCGTCGCCCGAACCTCAGTCAGCGCTCGACTACGACGACCGCACGACAGTAGCCGTAAAAAGCGTGCTCGTGGAGATTGGCCAAGTCCTCGGCAGCTTCCAGGGAAAGTTTGCCGTCGTAGGTGGCGCAGTTCCATGGCTGCTGCTGGACAACGAAGACATGCGACATGTCGGTTCACTTGATGTTGATCTCAGCCTGCATGCGGAAGCGCTGGGCGATGGTGAGTATGCCACGTTAGTCGAGGCGTTGCAGGGCAACGGTTACGAACAGAGGGTCGATCTCCGACGCTTCCAGCTGGTACGGAGTGTACCTGCTTCGGATGGCGGGCCACCCATCGACGTTATCGTCGACTTCCTCATGCCGCGCGATGCAGAGATCGAGAAGAACGCTCCGCCGCTCGTGTCAGATTTCGCTACGCAGAGGGCGGATGGTGCTGATCTCGCGGTGCGCTTCTACCAGTTGGTCGCTGTAGACGGGGCGATGCCGGAAGGTGGACGAAACAGGGTAGAGATCGCCGTCGCCTCGATCCCGGCTCTAGTTGCGATGAAGGGACATGCCCTGAATGGGCGGCATAAGCAAAAAGACGCCTACGATGTCTACTATTGCATTCGCAACTATCCCGGGGGACCGAAAGAGCTCGCCGAGTCATGCCGCCCGCTGCTCGAACACTCCAGTGCGTCGCTTGGCTACGGCTTCGTCGCGCAGAAATTCGACACAGTGGATGGCTATGGACCTACCTCGGTTCGACGGTTTGTAGAAGGCTCACACATCCTCGATGACCGCACGCCGGAGCAGTGGCAGACGGACGCCTTCGGACAGGTGGACGCTTGGCTCAGGGCGCTTGGCCTTAGGGGGTAGTTCTGCCGAGCAGAACAGGTCGAGTTACCCCGATACCTCCGTTCGCAACTTTCTCTCTGGGAGGCCGTACTTCTCATTGCCCGTTCATAGCGGCGACCGATCTCGGCCTTCGTGCACCGGTGGAGTGAACAGACCTGGAACATGCACGAACGAAGACACTGTGTCGGACGATGTATGTTTGCTGCGTGTTAGAGAGATCTTGCTGACATTTTCGTAACCGCATGAACGGAGAAAAAATTCGTAAGGCAGATAAATCGATATCACGCTGCGTTGCTCGTATTGGCTCCGCAAGATTTATACTCAATAGTATTCTTGGATGTAGTGAAAAGCTTTGCCGAAAAGATCTTTGTCCTGATGGAGCTTGTATTTAAAAAGTGTGTGTCTCAGTGCCTTCTTCACTTCCCGCTCGCCGGCGTGCGTGGACTGCCATCCGTCGAACCGCACGGCTCTGACGATCTCGTCAATGTCGTCGACGATGCGCTGCACCATCACGGGTGTCGCGGAGTTCCTCGCCTGCTCGAACAGCTCCGTCAGCGCCGCCTTGCCGCGGTCCATGTCTTCTTCAACGGGCGTCTCCCGTTCCATCTGCACGACGTCGCGGGCGAGTGCGAGAAGCGCCTTCAGGAAATCGATGCTGAGCAGAAGTCCCTGCTCGTGACGGGACTTGAGCTCCTCCAGTCGTTCCGCAAGCGCCTTGAACTTCGGGTTGTTGGCGTGCTTGCGTAGTCGGCTGGTCAGTTTGACCGTTATCTCCTTTGCCTTCTGCGTCGGATCGGTGTTGCCGACCACGGCCTCAAGAAGGTCGGCATCCATGACCAGCGTGTCCAGATCGTCGCGAACGGCGTCCACGTGGATGTTCTCGTGGACGAGTTCGACGGTCTTGGCGCCAAGCCGGTGCCAAAGGAGCTTTCCGGTGCCGGTTGACGGCTTGAGGGACTCGTAGATCTGGGCAAGCCAGCGATAGTCCGTCTCGTACGCTGAGAGCATCGGATCGGGGGAAAGTGCTTCCCAGGTACGGGCCAAGACGCTGAAGTCCGCAGCGAATGCGTCGCGTAGCTCGTTATTCGGCAGGCAGTCCTGGGCAGCGATCAGGCCCTCGTAGCCGGTGAGCGTACGATCGACCCCCGCGAAATAGGCGAGGCACTTCTGCATGGCCACGGGCAGCGCCGCCACTACCTCGGCCAGGTTGGTGATTGCCGCCTTCATGCCCTGCTCGTCGAACTTCAGGGCTTGCGCGACGTCATCAAAAACCCCGAGATAGTCGACGATCAAGCCGTGCGTTTTCAGATCGCCATAGGGTCGGTTGGTCCGACAGATGGCCTGCAGCAGCGTGTGGTCCCGCAGGGGCTTCTCCAGATACATCGTCTGGAGGATAGGTGCGTCAAAGCCGGTCAATAGTTTCGACGTCACGATCAGGATCTTCAGCGGGTCCTTGGGATCGCGGAACCGGTCCAACAGCTTCTCTTCGGCGTCGCGATCACGACGATAGGCGGCGTATTGCTCCTCGCCGCTGTTGACGGAAATCACCACGTCGGAGACGTCGGCGGGCAGGTGGCGGTCGAGTTCGCGCTTGTAGAGCAGGCAGCTTTCACGATCGAAGGTCACCACCTGAGCGCCGAAACCGTTCGGGGCGACACGCGCTTCGTAGTGGGCGGCGATGTCGGCGCAGATAGCCTGAATGCGTTCCGGCGACTTCACCAAGACGGACATCCGGGCTGCGGCCTTGCCGAGCTTGTCCTTATCCTCGTCGGTGAGACCGCTGGTCAGCTCGTTGAACGCCTCGTTGATCGAAACTTGATCGATATGCAGCTCGACAAGACGTGGCTCGAAGTGGAGCGGCTTCGTTGCTCCGTCCCGCAAGGAGTCTTCGAGGCTGTACCGGCTCAGGTAGCCGTTCTCGTCGACCTCGGCGCCGAAGGCGTAGAACGTGTTCCGGTCGGTTCGATTGATTGGTGTACCGGACAGTCCGAAGAGGAAGGCGTTCGGCAGGGCTTCGCGCATCTTGCGGCCGAGATCGCCTTCTTGCGTGCGATGAGCTTCGTCCACGAGGACGATGATGTTGTCGCGTTCGTTGAGGACACCATCGGCTTCGCCAAATTTGTGAATGGTCGTGATGATGACCTTGCGGACGTCGTTTGCCAGCAACTCTTGGAGTTCCTTGCGGCTTTCCGTCCGAACCAGATTCGCCATGTCGGCGGCGTAAAAGGTGCCAGAAATCTGGCTGTCGAGATCGATCCGGTCGACCACGACCAGCACCGTCGGGTTCCTCAGCGCCGGGTGCAGTCGCAACTTGCGGGCAGCGAACAGCATCAGGAGCGACTTGCCGGACCCCTGGAAGTGCCAGATCAGCCCCTTGCGTGGCTGGCCAGCGACGACGCGTTCAACGATTTTGTTTACGCCGTCGGCCTGCTGGTATCGGGCGATGATCTTGATACGCTGCTTGCCCTTGTGTGTGGCGAAGGCGGTGAAGTTGGCGAGCAGGTCCAGCACCATCGCCGGCCGCAGCATATGGTTGACGGATTTCTCGACCTCGCCCATCGACTGCGGGCCATCCACATCCGTGCGCCAAGGGCCCCAGAGATCGACGGGCATGCGGATGGAGCCGTAGCGGTATTCCTTCCCTTCGGTGGCGACCGAGAAAACGTTGGGGACGAACAGCTCAGGCACGTTCTGCTCGTATTCGTCATGGACCTGGAGCGCGGCGTCGAGCCAGCTCTCGCTGGAGCGGACCGGCGTCTTGGCCTCGATCAGGACGAGTGGCAAGCCGTTGACCAGCAGCACGAGATCGGCCCGCTTCTCGGTTTTGCCGGCGCGGAAGGTGAACTGCTGGGTGACGACGAAGCTGTTCTGTTCGATGTCGTCGAAGTCGATCAGGCGGATCGTGACGTGCTCGCCGTTGGGGCCGAAGGGGTTCGAGCGTTCGCCGAGCATCCAGGCGGCGAACTCCTCGTTCGCCTTCACCAGCCCGTCCGACCGCGCGCCCATGACGAGGGCGCGCAAGCGGTAGAGCACGTCGTCGGCCCGGCCGGGATTGGTGGCGATGTTGGGGTTCAGGCGGATTAAGGCGTCGCGCAGATGGTCCTCGATCAGCACCTGTTGCGGCTGTCGGGGAAGGCCGGCGGGGGCGACGTAATGCCAGCCGAGGCCCACGATCTTGCCGTCCGCGCGGGCGAGGCCGGGGGGGAGGCGTGCCGGGTGGGCCGCGCCCGCGCCCGCGCCCGCGAGAAGGTCGCGTAGATGGGCTTCGACCGTGTTGGCTTCAGTGAAGCTCATGAGCTTTCTGCGCTCATGCCGCTTAACGCGGTTCTATACATCTGGCCGATCTTTTGGATTCGGGCTCTAATTTGTTGATGAGCTTCCTCAAATTGGCGTATCTTTTCCAACAAAAAAGACTGTCTTTGAACGGACGGCAGTTCTATTGGTTGTTTCCGCAGGTCGCTCAAATACAGGTGTTTCTGTGCTGTGCCGGTGGCAACGATGTCAAAGTATCGTTGCGTCCTGGGCGATCTTAAAATTGTTTCCATGTATTGTGGAAGAAGAAATCGTTTGTTCGCGCGATAGACCGCAATACTGCGATCCGCGGCGAAAACATATCCTTCAGGTACAACGGCAACGCTACCCACAGAGCCTACGCAGGAGACGAGAACGTCTCCCCCTTGAGGATAGTATCGCCGGCTTACGCGGTCGAAATCGGTTGAATTTATATACGTGCATTGTTGATCATCAATTTTGCCGTCAATGAGACAATTCACGACAATGTATGGTATACCTTTTTCCTGCCGCGCCGGCGGGTTATGGTCACCGTCAGTTATGAACTCGCAAAACTCTGAGATCGGTCCCCTGAGAACCTCTAAGCTTGCCTGAGTTTCAGCTTCTATGAACGCATATTCAACAGCTCGCGTTTTTTCTTCCAAAGTGGTTGTTGCCTCCAGAGTGTAAGCTAGGGCCTCAAGCAAAATAACGAGCCGCGCCTGCTCCTGGATCGGCGGCAGCAGGAATTCCTCCTTCGCCAGCGCCTTCCAGTTGATGGTGGGTGAGAGCGAGCCGACCGAGATGCTGAGCGCACGCTCCATGAACAGATCGCTCTGCATGAAGAAGGGCAAAAACTCGGGCAGCACGCTTTCCGGCTTGGCGCGCAGCACCATGGCGTGCGCCGAGCAGATTCCCTCAAAGTCCGCCACGGCCAACTTGCGCTGATAGACCCGGCGCTTGCCGAAGATGATGTCGCCCCGCTGAAATAGGAGTTTGGTGGATTCCACCTCGCTAGTGTCGCCCCACCGGCGGATGCGCAGGCTGTCGGGATCGAGGTGCTCCAGCCCGACATAGCGCTCCACGTCGGCCTCGTCCGGCATGACCCGGTCGTTGATTTGATCCGCCAGTTGATCGAAGCGATGGGCGACGAGCTTTGCCGGGGGCTCAAGCATCGGCGTCCTCCGCCGCCACGAGCCCGTCGAGCATATCGACCAGCGCATCGATGCCGGTCCAGAACTCGCGCCCCTCGACATCGAACGCGCCCCAGGCCGCCGCCAGCGTTACGGCATCCTCCGCCGCCACCGTGGGCTTTTTCTTTTTCACATAGCGGGCGATGGACAGGTTGCCCTCCGCTGCCAGCACGTCATGCATGTTGATCACCGCTGCGAACCCCGGCGCGTCCTTGAACGCCTCGTAGGCCGCCAGGATGCGCGCCTGATGCGCGTCGCGCAGCAAGCTCTGCGCCCGCTCGCGCGCAATCTCTGCCACCGCGTCGATGAACAGGATGCGCCCCTGCCGCCCGGCTGGTTTACGGCTACGGCAGACGATGACGCAGGCCTCCATCGGCGAGTTGTAAAACAGCCCCGGCCCGAGCCCGAGCACGCATTCCACCAGATCGGCCTCGATGAGCTTGCGCCGCATCTCAGCCTCTTCGTTGCGGAAGAGCACCCCATGCGGGAACAGGATCGCGCAGCGCCCGGTTCTGGGGTCCATGCTTTGCAGGATGTGCTGGAAGAAGGCGTAGTCCGCGCGCCCCTGCGGCGGGGTGCCGAGGAAGTTGCGCCCCCAGACATCCTTCTCCCACGCACCGCGGTTCCACTTCTTTATGGAGTAAGGCGGATTGGCGAGGACAAGGTCGAAAGTGCGCAATTCGTCGCCTCGCACGAAGGCGGGGGCGGCCAGCGTGTTGCCGCTGGAGATCTGGAAGTCCGACACGCCGTGGATGACGAGGTTCATCCGGGCGATTGCCGCGGTGATGGTGATCAGTTCCTGCCCATAAAGGCCCATGGTGCGCGTCTCGCTGCCGCGCCGCTTCACCTCGGCGAGGCATGAGATCAGCATTCCGCCGGTGCCGCAGGTCGGGTCGTAGATGCTCTCGCCCGATTTCGGTTCCAGCATCTGTGCCATGAGGTGGACCAGGGTGCGGTTGGTGTAGAACTCCTGTGCGGTGTGGCCGCTGTCGTCGGCGAACTTTTTGATGAGGTATTCGTAGCCGTTGCCAAGTTCGTCTTCGGGCACGGCGGCGAGCGTGAGATCGTGCTTCGAGAAGTGCTCGATCAGGTTCTTGAGCGTGGCGTCGGGCATCTGCCCCTTGTCGGTCCAGGGGGCGTTACCGAAGACGCCCTGCAGCCGCTCCGGGTTGGCGGCCTCGATGGCGAGGAAGGCCGACAGGAGCGCCCGACCGACATCCTTCGACGCGCTGCGCACGTCGTTCCAGTGCGCGCCCTCGGGGATGAAGAACCGGTCGTTCGCAGTCGCGGTCGCGTAGCTCTCGTCGCCGGTCTCGTCGAGCGCGTCGTGGTAATCCTCGTCCCAGACGTCGGAGAGCCGTTTGAAGAACATCAGCGGGAAGATGTACTGCTTGTAGTCGCTGGCATCGACGAGGCCACGGAGCAGCGTCGCCGCGCCCCAGAGATAGCTCTCGAGTTCGCGCTGAGAGAGGTGCTGGGTCATTGCAGCCATCCGCCCTCGGTCAGCACCTTGCGCAAGTGATCCTCGGCGGCCCGCGCATCCGCAAGGGCCGTCTTGAATGCTTCGACGGCCTCGGGGAGCGGCGGGATGTTCTCCCCGATCGGGGGCAGCACGTAGCGCGAGACGTTGAGCGTCCAGCCTTCCTTCTCGATTTCGTTGATGGTGGCGACCTTGGCGCGATCCTCGACATCCTCGAAGGCGCGATACCAGGACACGATCTGCTCCCTGTGCTCCTGGTCGAGGAAATTCTGCGCCCGCCCTTTGCGGTACAGGGTGGAGGCGTCGATGATTAGCACCTTGTTCTTGCGGGCGTCGGGCTTCTTGCGGCGAAGGACGACGATGCAGCCAGCGAGTTGCGTCCCGTAGAAGAGGTTGGGGGCGAGGCCGATGACGGCCTCGATCATGTCGTTCTCCAGCAGAGCCTGACGGATGGTTCCCTCGGCCGACTTCCGGAACAGGGCGCCCTGCGGCAGGACGACGGCCATACGGCTGTCACTCAGGGGCGCCATCGAGGCGATCATGTGCTGAACGAACGCGTAGTCGCCGTAGCCTGCCGGGGGAATGCCGTACCGGGCGCGCGACCACGGATCGGCTTCCCACAGATCGCGACCCCATTCCTTGAGCGAGAAGGGCGGATTGGCGATGACGCAGTCGAACGTCGCCAGCCCTCCGGTGCTGGAGTCGGTGAGCAAGGGGTTCCGCAGCGTGTCCTCTCGGGCGATCTGGAAATCCTCGATGCCATGCAGAACCAGGTTCATCCTGGCGATGGCGGCCGTCGTGAGGTTCCGCTCCTGCCCGTAAATCCTGCCGTAGAAGGTCCGCGGATCGCCGCCTTTCCGCTTCACGTGCTCGATGGCCCCGAGAAGCATGCCACCGGTGCCGCACGCGGGGTCGTAGATGCTCTCGGCCTCCGTGGGGTCGAGGATTTCGACCATCATGCGGACGACGCTGCGGGGGGTGTAGAACTCTCCGGCTTTGTTCCGCCGCGTGACGTCCGCGAACTTGCCCACCAGATATTCGTAGGCGTCGCCAAGCACGTCGGTGTCGACTGCCTCGTTGCCGAGACGGATCTCCGAGAAGCTCTCGATGAGATCCTTGAGCAGCTCGTCGGTGAATTTCTCCTTGTTGCCCCAATCGGCATTGCCGAAGACGCGATAGAGCGTGTCGGGATTGGCACGCTCGATCTCCTGCATTGCCCTCAAAAGAGCGGCCCCGACATTCGTTGCCACGGCCCGAACATCGCGCCAGTGGCAGCCGTCGGGCACGACGAAGCGGTGTACTTCAGGAAACAGTGACGGATCTGCCTCGCCGTAGATCCGCTGTGCCTCAGCCGTCTCTTCATCCCAAACGTCGGAAACGCGTTTGAAGAATAGGAGAGGAAGAATATAGCCCTTCCAATCCGTTCGATCGACCGCCGATCCTCTTAGCGTATTGGCAGCATCCCACAACGCCGACTGCAAGAATTTGTCGTTCACGAGAGAGAACTTCCCCAACGCGAAGTGAATATAGAACGTAGCCTGCGGTATGACAAACGTCCCACGGGCAGCTGTTTTGAAGGTTGCCCTTGTCCGTGAGGCCGCCAGGCCGGCTTCGGATCATTCTATGCTCCGTCGCAAGATTTTTCCTATGGCGTCCTTGCTGACAACATTGATCGCGCCAGGGCTGAGGTGCGGTCTGCCAGTAAGCGTGACGCGCCACCTCTGAGCCGGTCCTGGCCAACGCTGTGGAGGACCCGGCCTTACGGCTTGGCAGGTGGGCTGGAAGTGTCATCAGTCGGATGAGATCAGCGCCAAGCTGCGCGAGACAGAGACGCGCATGCTAGCGAAGTCCAAATGGCGTGATGGCACGTGCACGTCTGATGCAGCTTAGTCTACTGCCAACGGATTATTTATAAAATTTGATCTCAAATGAGAAATCTTCTGCAAATGCGGTTGTTCTAAGATTTTAGCATAATAATTTCTAATACAACCGGGTTATTGAGATTATTTATACACAATAGGCGAATATGAGGCGCGCAATTATCTAAACGATCGGCCGTTTGATGTCCAAAGATCGAATTTTTCCAAAACAAAAGCACTCTCCACGTCGATAATCTACCTGAGGAGCGACGCCATATTGTTGATCTTGGCATCAACTAACTCCGTCGCCTCCCATTCCGCTTCGAACGCACGTTGGCGCCTGCGCTCGTAGGTTCGTCGCCACATACCCTTTGGCCGCGGTGGGACAACCTCGTCGAGGTTGGGGTCCGGGTTCACGCGCCGCTTGGCCTTGTGAGCGCGTCGCCACGCCCGGCCCAGCTCGTCCTCGCACCGGCTCGCGTAGGTGAGGTTGTAGCAGTGGCGACAGAGGAAGTGCCGGCCGCCGCTGTAGAGCTTTCCGACCCGTCGGCAGCAGACAACGCCATTCACGACGCCCGGACAGATGAAATACGGCCGCGACCCGCCGAAGTTGCACGGCACACGGACGATGCGAACTGACTCTTCAACCGGGAACCAATCCTCGTCGCCGCGCCGGGTGCGGTACGATAGGTGCAGCGTCGATTCCGACGCGCGGTAGCCGATCGAGGAGATCACTTCTCCATTGCGTAGCCACTGCCATCCGCCACGCGAGCCGGGGTCGAGACACCCCTCGCCATGCAGCCGGTTCACGTCGAGCGCTTCTGTGTCCTCGACTTTGGTGCGTCCGCTCAAGCTCGGTCGTCCAGATCCGAAGCCGCCCATGATCAGGCTCCTGTTTTTTACGAAATCGTTTGCAGATTTCGCGCTCGGCCGGGGCTTCTCGCGTTGGTTGTCCTGTGAATTGCGCCCGTTATACCCGCAGGAACCCCGAACCTTGATCGCGCTTGCCTGTCGTCCGACTCCTCTGCCGTGGTATACATAGATAGTGATGCTGAAATGACCCGTATGCGACGTGTTTCTGTCTCAGTGGTTATGAAAGAGATCGGCGCTTTTGCTCAGTAAGGGATTTCTCTGTCAGGCCATGCGATGTGTTTTCGTCTCAGATGCGATGTGCTTTTGTCACGCCCGATCTGTTTTTTGGACCTTCCTGGTTGGGGCGAAAGGCGCCGTTCGCAGCAATGTTGGCCGCATCGGCACTCGGTAGACGCCGGGTCTCGTCATCTGCCCCCAGGCCGGCGAGCTGACGAGTTCAATAAACCCGGCTTCGGCGAGCGCTTCGAGTGCTCGCAGCGTCGTGCGCCGGTGCAGCCCGATCGCTTCGCCAGTCGAGCCCGAGATGCGGACCTCGGCGTTGCCGCCGACCGGATCGGCGCCCTCTTGCACGGCGAGGAAGCGCAGATAGGGTAGGAGTTTCTTCGCGGCGCCGGGCAGGCTTCGAAACGCGTCGGATTGCAGCTCACGATGAAGGAGCGCGACGTAGATGCCTGAGTGGTTTTTGCCGGCGCGGAGTCTGTCCGAGATGCTCAGGGTTCGTGCTTCACGCGCGCGTCGTCTCATCCCCGACACGTCGCGCAGAGCGCCGGCCTCGATCAGTCGCTTGAGGCGCCGTGTCGTGGCCGCTTGGTCGATCCCTGCCGCTGCGGCAATGCGGCGTGTTCCGAACTTGAGCACGGCATTCTGCTTGCCAATTCGGAGCAACTCGAAAAGGAGCGCGGCATCTTCGCCGTGCAGACGGCCGTAGAGCGCGGCTCCATCGCCTTGGAGCGTCCGAGCCGTGATCTTGATGAATCCCTCGGCGCTGCGTCCCGTGGCGTTGACGCGAGCCCGTCTCGGTGGCACCGCCGCTACGTCTCCAGACGCGGCGTGCGAGAACGACGCGCGCCTCCATGATGGGAACCACTACTCACGCCCGCGTCCGGCTATCCTAGGCGCCCCCTCCAGCAAGCGCGGGGCATCCTGAAGGGGCACCCACCGGTGCCGCCGCAAGCCGCTCCGATCGCTTCCCTCGACGGTCCATTTTGCGGCCCCGCTGACCGCCATGGCCCGGAAGCTGTCGACCGCGGAGTCCGCATGGCGCATCAGGGCGACGACCGCGGGGTTGTAGCACCTAGCGAGCAACGCCCGTGCGCCGGCGTACAACGGTTGGCGCGTCGCCGACACGAGGCGCTCGCCGGCGACCTGGGCGTTGAGCTTGTCGACGTGGACGCCCGTCTTGAGGTGCGGCGTCACGCAAAAGGACGGGAGCGCCGCACCGGTTCGATCGGGGCACTCACGCGAACCGCTCGGGAGCGCGTAGGTCGATCGGTGCACGGCAACTGCGCGGCAGACGCGCAGATCGCATCGTTTCCCTCGATCGGCTGAGGCGGGCGGACTGAGCCGGACGCTGCCGGCACTCACGCCACGTCCTGTCCAGTACGCCCGCCTGTTCCGGCGAGCCGGGGCGCGGCGGCTATCCAAGCTTGCAGGTCTTCCAAAAAGTAAAAGGTGCGACCGCCGAGGAGGACATAGCTCGGCCCCAGCCCCTTCATGGCCCAATCTGCCAACGTCTTCGGCGAATAGCCGAGGTAGCGGGCCGCGTTCTTCCGATCCATCCGCCCGTCCGGGTGGATGAACACGCGAGGGGTGTCGGCTTCAAAACGCACAGCACGATTCCTTCCTTGTCGGATCGCCTTGGGTGGTCACGGTCCAACAGAGCAAGACACGTATTGAGTTTCAACACGCGCAATGGCATACAGACCGATGCGGGTAGTTTCGACACGAGGATATCATGGTAAGGCAAGCCAAGACGCGTGGCGCCGGATCTCGATTGGGGCGCACTGAGACGGTGTCGATTCGGCTAGACCCGCGCCTCAATTATCTTTGTGAATTGGCGGCCCGCTCTCAGCGGCGTACTAAATCCTCATTCATAGAAGCAACGATAGACGCCAATATCAAATCACTATCCATTAATGAGTGGCGCAGCGACAGTGAACATGACACCTTTGGAGCAAGGGCCAATGACCTATGGAGTGTCCACGAAAGTCGGCGATTGATTGCTCTAGGCTTTATAGCTCCTGAATTGATGACCTTTGAAGAGCAGCAAATCTGGGCAGCGATTCGAGAGTGTGGTTATTTTTGGAAGGGGAGATGGAATGATGGGAAATGGGATTGGTGGTGCCGCGAGGAATCCATTGTCCCAGAACATGTTGATGAGTATTGGAAAACGTTACTCGGAATTGCAGAGGGCATAAAATCCACTAGTGAACTGCCTCAAATAAAGAAGACTGAAAATGCGTCGAAATCAGCAAGTGGTTTCGATGATGATATTCCCTTCTGAGTAGCATCGATGGCACGACGTTTTTCCAAACTCACGCGTCATGTACTTCGTCTGGTGTCGCGCGGGCAATCAATATCGGAGCATGGTATAACATTTCGGCGCGATGCTTCCGGAGACGGGGTCTTCTCGGTCAATGTGATGGTGGACCGCCGGCGCATTCACCGAGTGATAGGGCGAGAGTCGGAAGGTGTGACGAGGCAACAGGCCGAGGATTTCATCGCTCGCGCACGGACCGATGCTCGACGGGATCGGCTTGAACTTCCGGATGGACGCAAGACGGCGCTTCGTTTCGAGGAGGCGGCGCCACGCTATATCGCGCGGCTAGGGGACGTCGGGGGAAGGAACATCAAAGCCAAGGAGCGGCAGCTTCGCCAGCACCTCACACCATTCTTTGCGGCGAAGCCGCTTGGCGAAATCGCATCATTCGACATCGAGCGCTACAAGAAGGCTAGGGGCAGTGCGGGGGTCGCAAATGCGACAGTCAATCGCGAGCTTGCAGTCCTCTCGCACCTCCTAAACAAGGCCGTCGAGTGGAAGTGGCTCAGAGCAAAGAGCGTAAAGATCGTTCGCCACAAGGAGAACAATGGCCGCATTGTCTATCTGACGGACGACCAATGCGCAGCGCTCCTGACGGCTGCTGCAGCGGATCACAACGACAACGTCCACGCCTTCGTGATGGTCGGTCTGCACACCGGCATGCGTCATCAGGAGATCTTGGCGATCCGGCGTGAGGAGATCGACCTCGGCAAGCGCATCATATGGGTTCCGGTTGCTAAGTCTGGTGCGCGGGAACAGCCGATCACACGCGAACTCGCCGCGTACGTTGAAGGCCGGATGCGCATGCTGCCGCCCGGTTGCGAGTGGCTATTTCCGTCGCCAGGGAGCGCGAAGGGACATGCGCACACGATCCGCAAGGCGTTCCGCCGCTCGGTCGCGCGTGCGGGCATGAACCCCGACCAGATCACGCCGCACACACTCCGCCATACGGCCGTGACGCATCTCGTACAGGCTGGTGTCGATCTTCCGACCGTGCAGCGGATCTCCGGGCACAAGACACTCGCGATGGTAGCTCGGTATGCGCACCAGAGCGGCTCGCACATCGAGGCAGCAATGACCCGACTTGAGACGCGGGTCGGTCAGAGCAAGAGGCCCAGCGAGCACTTTAGGGCCAAACAGCGAGCTTGATTACACCAGAACTTCACGCATCCGCGCGGGCGGTGGACCGAGGGTCCGTTAACCTCTTGAGAAAAATGGTGCCCAGGGGCGGATTCGAACCACCGACACGCGGATTTTCAGTCCGCTGCTCTACCAACTGAGCTACCTGGGCACACCGCTGAAAACGGTGGCCGT
>JANQNY010000039.1 GCA_028279345.1 Geminicoccaceae bacterium | reverse complement strand
GGCTACGAGCCGAGGCGGGCGGACAAGGCATCACCATCCATCTGCGCGAGGACCGCCGCCACATCACCGACCGGGATTTGGAGCGGATCGCTGCCGAGGCGGCCTTGCCCGTCAATCTGGAGATGGCGGCAACGATGGAGATGCGGGCGATTGCGCTCACCCATCGTCCGCACGCCTGCTGCATCGTGCCGGAGCGACGCGCGGAGCGGACGACGGAATCGGGGCTAGACGCAGTGCGCCTGGGCTCGAGGCTCGCCGAACTGGTGGGGGCGCTCAAGGCCGAGGGCATCCGCGTCTCCCTGTTCCTCGACGCCGAACCGGTGCAGCTCGAGGCGGCGGCTGCCGCCGGCGCGGCCTGTGTGGAGCTGCATACGGGAACCTATGCCGAGGCCGTCGGCGCCGCCCGCGATACGGAGCTGGCGCGGCTCGCCGCTGGCGCGCAGCGCGTTCGAGAACTCGGGCTCGAATGCCATGCTGGCCACGGCCTGACCTACGACAACGTGGCACCGATCGCCCGCTTGACCGAGGTGGTCGAGCTGAACATCGGCCATTTCTTGATCGGCGAGGCTTTGTTCTCGGGCTTTGTTCCGGCCGTGCGGCGGATGCGTGAGGTCATGGACGCGGCGCGGGCGGGCGCATGATTCTCGGCATTGGTGTCGATCTCATCGATACGCGGCGGATCGAGCGGACGCTCGAGCGCTTCGGCGAGCGATTCACCGGTCGCTGCTTCACGACGACCGAGCGCGCGAAGGCCGATCGGCGGCTGAAACGCGCGGAGACCTACGCCAAGCGGTTCGCCGCCAAGGAAGCCTGCGCCAAGGCGCTAGGTACCGGTTTCTCGAAGGGCGTCTTCTTCAGGGACATTGGCGTCGTCAACGAACCCGGCGGGCGGCCGACGCTGCAGCTTACCGGCGGTGCAAGGCGGCGCCTTGAGACGTTGACGCCCGCCGGCATGGCGGCCGACCTCCAACTCACGCTCACCGACGAGCCCCCGCTCGCCCAGGCGATCGTGCTCATCACCCTCAAGGCGACCGGATGAACAAAAAACTCTTCGAGACGCTCCGCACGCTGGTCTACGCGGTACTGATTGCTCTTGTCGTGCGCACGCTCTTCTTCGAGCCGTTTAACATTCCCTCGGGTTCGATGAAGCCGACGCTTCTGGTCGGGGACTATCTGTTCACGTCGAAGTACGCCTACGGTTATACGCGCCACTCGCTGCCGTTCAGCCTGCCGTTGATCCCGGGGCGGGTTCTGCCGAGCATGCCCGAGCGCGGCGATGTTGCCGTCTTCAAGCTCCCCGCCGACGGACGGACCGACTACATCAAGCGGATTATCGGCCTGCCGGGTGACACGGTGCAGATGCGCGAAGGCGTGCTCTACCTCAACGATGAGGCGGTGCCGAAGGAGCCACTCGGAACGTTCATCGACGAACCCAGTGGGCGGGAGGTGGCGCGCTTTCGCGAGACCCTGCCCAATGGCCGTTCCTACGAGGTGCTCGACATGGTCGAGAACGGCGCGCACGACACAACACGTGTATTCGAGGTGCCCGAGGGCCACCTGTTCCTGATGGGCGACAACCGCGACAACTCGTTGGACTCGCGCACCAACTTCGTGGGCTTCGTCCCGCTCGAGAACCTGGTCGGCCGCGCGGAGATCATCTTCTTTTCGACCGACGGCTCGGCGGCGCTGTGGCAGCCGTGGAAATGGCCGTTCGCGATTCGCTACGGCCGCCTGCTCGACGGCATCGGCTGATCGGAGGCTTGGGGGCGTGACGGGCACGGCTGACCATGATCGAGCACTCGAGGAGCGGATCGGCTATCGGTTCGAGGATCGTGCTCTGCTCGCCCGCGCCCTTGTCCACAGCAGCGCCAGCGAGCGCTGCGGCGGGGACAATGAGCGCCTCGAGTTTCTGGGCGATCGCGTCTTGGGTCTAGCCGTCGCCGCGCTGCTGTTGGAGCGGTTCCCCGACGCCCCTGAGGGCGGTCTCAATCGGCGCTTCACGACCCTGGTGCGCAAGGAGGCGCTCGCCGATGTTGCCGCAGAGTGGCAGCTGGAAGCACATCTCGTGGTCGGCACGGGCGAGCCGGAGAGCCCGGTCGAGATTACGCCTGCGATCCTCGCCGATGCCGTCGAGGCCGTGCTCGCTGCCGTCTTTCAGGACGGCGGCTTCGCTGCGGCAGCCGCCCTGGTGGAACGGTTTTGGGCTTCCCGCATCGAGAGCGCGCGGTTGGCGCCGCACGAACCCAAGGCCGCGCTGCAGGAATGGAGCCAGGGCCTGGGCCTCGGCCTTCCCTCCTATCGCGAGCTGGAGCGCACCGGCCCCCCGCACGCGCCGTGCTTCGTCGTCGAGGTGCGGGTGGAGCGACACCGCCCGGCCCGCGCCGAGGGGCGCTCCAAGCGGGCTGCCGAGCAGGCCGCAGCGACGCGTCTGCTCGAACGCGTCCAGGCCGACGACCGATGAGCGACGCGGCCACCCGCTGTGGCTTCGTGGCGCTCTTGGGTGCGCCCAATGTCGGCAAGTCGACGCTCCTGAACCGCCTCGTGGGCACCAAGGTGTCGATCGTGTCACCCAAGGTGCAGACGACGCGTCGACGCGTGCTCGGCATCACCGTGGAAGGCACGAGCCAGCTGGTCTTCGTCGACACGCCCGGCATCTTCGATCCGGAGAAGCGCCTCGAACGCGCGATGGTCGACGCCGCCCTAAAAGGCGGCGAGGACAGTGACCTCGTGCTCGTGCTGGTCGACGCAAAGCGCGGTATCGATCGGCACACGCGGCTCGTCTTCGAACGCCTGGCGACCGTCCAGCGGCGGCGTCTCTTGGTCATCAACAAGATCGACCTCGTGCGGCCGCCCGTGCTGCTGCCGCTGATCGAGCAGGCCAATGCGGTGATCGCCTTCGAGGCCACGTTTCTCGTTTCGGCTGAGACCGGGGACGGTTGTGGCGAACTCCTGGCCGCCCTGCCGAACCGCGTGCCCGAGGGACCTTGGCTCTTTCCCGAGGACCAGCTTTCCGATCTCACCGACCGGGCGCTCGCCGCCGAGGTTACCCGTGAGCACCTGTTCCGCCAGCTCCACCAGGAGCTACCCTACAGCCTTACCGTCGAGACCGAGGCCTACACGGTTGCGCCCGATGGCTCGGAAGTGCGCATCGACCAGACCGTCTACGTCCGGCGCGGCAGCCAGAAGTCGATCGTGCTCGGTGCGGGTGGGCAGATGATCAAGGCGGTGGGCGAGGCCGCGCGCAAGGAGCTGGAGGAGCTGCTCGGCTGCCGCGTGCATCTCTTTCTCTTCGTCAAGGTGCGCGAGGGCTGGGCCGACGACCCGGAGCGCTACCACGAGATGGGGCTCGAGTTCCCCAAATCGCCTTGACCATCGCCTGGGATGACGAGGGCATCGTGCTCGCCCGCCGGCGCTATCAGGAGACGGCACTCTGGGTCTCCTGCTTCACCTTCGAGCACGGCCGGCACGCGGGGTGGGTGCCCGGCGGCGCAGGCAGCGCCGGCCGCGCGCTGTTCGAGCCGGGCAATCGCCTGCAGCTCCACTGGCAGGCGCGGCTCGCGGACCAGCTCGGCCGCTTCCGTGCCGAGCCTGAGGAGCTGCTGGCGGCGCGCCTGCTCGATGACGCCGAGCGCTTGAAAGCCATGCAGTCGGCGCTCGCGCTGGTGGAGACGACGACGGCGGAGCGTGAAGCCCAAGGGACGCTCTACGCTGGTCTCCTGCGGCTGCTCCGGACGCTCGCCGGCGGCGACGCATGGCAGCGCACCTATCTGCGCTTCGAGGTGCTGCTCCTCGCCGAGACCGGCTTTGCGCTGGCGCTCGATCGCTGTGCCCTCACCGGTGCTATCGAGGGCCTTGCCTTCGTCTCGCCGCGGACCGGCCGCGCGGTGGCGCGAGGTGCCGCCCCCGAGTTCGAGGAGCGGCTCTTGCCGCTGCCCGCCTGCTTGGTGGATGATGGCGAGCCCGATGCCGAGGACTTCGCGCGCGGGTTGCGCTTGACGGGCCACTTCCTGGAGAGGCAACTCTATCATCTGATCGATCGGGCAGCGCCCGCCGCGCGCGAGCGGCTGGCCCAGCTCGCGGAGGAGATGCGCCACCGTGGCGTCGAGACCTGAGGCCGAGCGTGACGACGAGGTCCTGCCGATCGACCTCCGCGATGCGCTGAGCCGGCGCTATCTCGCCTACGCGCTCTCGACCATCACGTCCCGGTCACTGCCCGACGTCCGCGACGGGCTCAAGCCCGTGCAACGGCGTCTGCTCTACGCCATGCGCGAGCTGCGGCTCAACGCCGACGGCGCCTACAAGAAGTGCGCGCGAGTCGTCGGCGACGTCATCGGCAAGTTCCACCCGCACGGGGACGCGGCGGTCTACGAGGCGCTGGTGCGCTTGGCCCAGGACTTCAGCCAGCGCTACCCGCTGGTCGACGGGCAAGGCAATTTCGGCAATGTCGACGGCGATAACGCCGCGGCGATGCGCTACACTGAAAGCCGGCTCACGGCCGTAGCCATGGCGCTCTTGGACGGCCTCGACGAGGACACCGTCGACTTCCGCGCCAACTACGACGGCAGCGACGCGGAGCCTGTCGTCCTGCCGGCTGCCTTCCCGAACCTGCTCGCCAATGGTGCGGCGGGCATTGCCGTCGGCATGGCGACGAGCATTCCACCGCATCATGTAGGTGAGCTCGCGGACGCGCTCTTGCTGCTGCTCGATGACCCCAAGGTCGACGACGCGCGCGTGCTGGCGTGCGTTCATGGCCCCGACTTCCCGACCGGCGGCGCGCTGGTCGAGGAGCGACACGCCGTCGAGGAGGCCTACCGTACCGGACGTGGCAGCTTTCGGGTGCGGGGGCGCTGGACGAAGGAAGACCAGGGCTACGGCCAGTACCAGGTGGTCGTCGACCAAATCCCCTATCAGGTGCCCAAGGCGCGGCTGGTCGAGCGGATAGCGGAGCTCCTGCAGGCGAAGAAGCTCACTTTGCTCGCCGATGTTCGCGACGAAAGCGCAGAGGACGTGCGTCTCGTGCTTGTGCCGCGCGCGCGCTCGGTGCCGGCCGAGCTTATGATGGAGCAACTCTTCCGGCTCACCGAGCTGGAGACCCGCGCGTCCTTGAACCTCAACGTACTCGACGCCCAGGGCGTGCCTCGGGTGATGAGCCTGAAGCAGGCGCTCGAGGCCTTTCTCGAGCACCGCATGCAGGTGCTCGTCCGCCGCTCGGAGTACCGGCTGGGCAAGATCGCCGATCGGCTCGAGATCCTCGAAGGCTACCTCAAGGCCTTCCTCGACATCGATACGGTCATCCGGATCATCCGCGACAATGACGAGCCCAAGCCGGTGCTCATCGCCCACTTCGATCTCACGGAGCGGCAGGCCGAGGCGATCCTCAACCTACGCCTGCGCCAGCTCAGGAAGCTCGAGGAGATGGAGCTCAAGGGCGAGCGCGATCGGCTGTTGAAGGAGCAGGCGGAGCTCGAGGCTCTGCTCGGAAGCGAGCGCAAGCGCCGGCGGCGCCTCGCCGATGAGGTCAAGGCGATGCGCAAGCGCTTCGGCGAGGACCCGCGGCGGACGCGGATCGACGCGCCGCCGGAGCCCGTGGACCTCGATGCCGAGGTGCCGGTGGAGCGACAGCCGGTGACGGTGGTCTGCTCGGAGGAAGGTTGGCTCCGGGTCATCAAGGGGAGCGTCGGCGACCCGGGCGAGCTGCGCTTCAAGGAAGGTGACGGACCGCGCTTCCTGATCCCCGCGCAGTCGAGCGACAAGCTCTTGATCCTCAGGGACGACGGACGCTGCCATCTTCTGCCGATCGACAAGCTGCCGGGTGGGCGCGGTCTGGGTGAGCCCCTGAACCTATTCGTCGATCTCGACCCGCAGACCAGGCTCGTCGCCGTCCTCGTGCATGACCCCAAGGGCAAGCTCGTGGTGGCGACGCGCTCCGGTCGTGGTTTCATTGCCCCCGAGGCGCAGATCACCGCCCAGACCCGCGCCGGCAAGCAGGTGGTCAACGTCAGCGGCAAGGACCGGCTCGAGGCCGTCTCGAAGCTCTCGGGCGACAGCGTCGCCGTGCTCGGCACCAACCGGAAGCTCTTGATCTTCAAGGCCGCGGAGCTTCCGGAGATGGGCCGCGGCAAGGGCGTCATCCTGCAGCGCTACCGCGACGGCACGCTCGAAGGCATCCTGAGCTTTGATGTCGAGCAGGGCCTCTCCTGGCCCTCCGGGAGCCGGCGCCGCTTCGAGAAGGACCTTGCTCCCTGGCAAGGTGCGCGCGCCAGCGTCGGCCGCAACGCTCCCCAAGGCTTCCCGAGGGAGGGTGGGTTTGCGGAGGTCGTGGCTGGCATCGGAAAAGATGCGCAGGCTGAGAATTGAATCTCGCAGCGGTTATGGCGTTAAATCGATCCATTAGAATACTAAAGAAGCATTGAGTGGAATTCATCACAGAACAAAATCTTGCGTTTGGTATTCAAAGTGTATTTATTTCTCGCAGAGCTACTTCGCGAGCATGCTTTGAGGGAAGAGAGATGCCAAGATCAAGCCAAAATACTGCATTATAGTAACGTCTTTGTTCTGACGCTAGGTACAAAGACATTAGCTCGGTAATGCGTTTTTTTTGCAGACCGTGCACTGCTCTCAGCGCTACAATTTTCCTCACCGAATCTGAAGAATCAAATAATAATCTAATGATTTGATCGTTATCTAATCCGCAAAAAACCTTCTTGGTCATATGAATGAAGGTTTTTTTTAATGCCAGAAGGTGGATCGGCGCAAAGCACATCTGCTATACGATCCGCTCCAATCTTCAGTATTGCTTGCGCTGCGGCAGCGTCTTCACGATCGGTGTCTACAATTGAAAGAAGGCTTAATCCGCTCGGTTTCTGGCTATCCGCTACAGAAATAATTCTGCGCACGTCCTGCCACTCGCCGTAGCGTCCTAGGAAATTCATCATTGCCGCATGGTAGCCTATGTCTTTTTCGTCGATCGCCCAGCGAACAAGAGAGAGTTCTCTCAAGTCACCATATCTGCAAACAATTTGGATCATTCCTTCGCATAGTTGTTTTCTTGCCGAAGCGATCTTCTTGTCATCGGTAATAACCGAATCTCCATTATCGTTCTTCTTGTTTTCAGAGAAGAAATCACAAAATTTATTGCGCAAATGGCAATGAATTTTGTCGCGCTTCTTCTGAAAAAATTTTTCATAAAAAGTTAATATCTCCTCAATATCGCTTGGGCCAGCTGAATTGCGTAAATGAAGAAGTTCGTCAAACGATTTTTCGAGCAGTACTTCTTTCTTGAATATACCGAATGCGTCAGACGCGGCCCGATCGGGAGGCGGAGCGAGGAGGCCAAAAAACGGTGAAAGCAGCGATGAACGCGTTCTAAGAATCGTATCGCGAGCGTCGGCAAAGGCTAATGCCCCCGTCGTCTCCCGGAGCGCAAGTACGCCGGACAGCCTTGCGTCTGCATTGTCGCTGGCGCAAAGCTGCCTGGCATCCTCTTGGGTGAGCGCGTTACGTCGCTGCAACTCCTCGGTGACAAGCTGCTGAAGCCGCCGTGATTTGTTTTCGAGGCACAGTTTAGGCGCGTCCGTGGGAATGGCCAGTGGATTGCGCATCAATTTTTCAGCTAGGGCGTTCCCAATATCGACGTCCTCCCATTCGGAAATGAACCGCAGAGCATCCGCGCTACTTCGTTTCAATAGAATCTGAGCTTTTGCCCTCACGGCCGCGGCGGCGACATTAGCAGCTGCACTATCTAGTGAGGGCTCAATCGCAGAGAGATTGTCGTCGGAACCGGACGTCGCAAGGAACGAAAGGGCGGCGATCTTGACCTGATCCGGAGAGTCGACCGAGAACCACACGCTCAAGAAAGCCTCTCGCTTTAGCGTGTGTGTCAGGTCTTTCAGGCAGAGACCGAGCAGGGAGAGCGCCCGAAAAGCGTTCGCTTGAACGCGGTCTCCTCCATATAGCGTGCGAAGTGCCAACTCCATCGATGGAGACGAACGAGTTTCGCTCAGCCAATGCCACAGCGGGGCGATTTCGCTAGTGAGCTTCTCAAGCGCAGCATTAATAAGTCCGCGCACTTCGCGTTCCGACAGCGCGCGCTGACGGAAATCGCGAAAGATGAGATTGGCATCGTGAACTCCCAGCGAAGAATCATCATTTCCGGCTCTGATGATCGTATGGCCAAGAAGCCGAAAGCGCGCCGCTGCAGATGGTGCTAATTCGTCGATCTTCGGGCGCGCAAGAATTTCGTTATTCACAAGAACGCGTACTGACTCATCAAAAATTCCATCGGTAGGAGCTTGATCAAGCGACTGCGCCTCGGAGTATGAAAGGGCAACGGGCTCGTCAGCTTTGTTGATTTTTAACAAATCACTCGCATATTCTTGGTGCAAAAAAAAGGATGCGATGGTGCGAAAACGTTGGTCAAATTCCGTCAGATCACCAAATTCCTGAAACAAAGCCGTCTTTTCATTTTTAATTTTTTCCTTGAAGCTCTGAACACGCTTAAGTTCAGGGCCCTGGTCGGCAAGCTGATCTGCGCTCACCTGTTTGAATAGTAGAGCTATCTCCGGCGCACCTGTTCTATGGTGTCGCTCAACAGAACGTGTGTACTCCTCCTCAAAACCTGACGTGTAAGGGTGACCTACTGGTCCGGGCGGGGTTCCCCAGCGCTTCCACATAAGGCCAACAAAGAAATCACATTGATCTAAGTCTCTATTTATGACCTCTTGTGCACGACGGAATTGCGCGACAGTCTCTTCCCAGCCGACCAGTTCGATATGGTAGCCAAGTACGTTGGCATGATTAGTGTTTTCTTCGACGACAATTCGTCGTGCGATCTTTCGTTCGTCTTGAAGATCGCCTGGTGAGGCTAGAAAAATCTTTAAGAGCTTTCTGTGCTTACGATCGGGAGGCATATTCTGTGGCTATTCCGTGTGGTCGAGCTTGTGGTTGTCTTAGTTTCAGGCAAAGTTGCGCAAGGGTAAACCTAGTAGGAGCGTTAGCTCAACCGCGGCAACAACCGCCGAGCGATTCGTTTCGTAGTTTCGGCGGCGGATCCGATCTGACTAGCCTATCAATGCTTGGGAGGTGCCATGGTGCCGGAGTTTGGGGCCGGAGCCGCGGTCTCTGGTGGGTTCCGTGGCTGAGCGCGGTTTCCAGGTCCGCGCGCTCGGCGAGATCGCCATTCGCTGCCGTGATGTGGACCAGATGACCACGTTCTACCGCGACGTCATCGGCCTCGAGGTGCTGGCCGAACGCGCGGAGCGCGGGATCGTGTTCTTCCGCCTCGGCGAGAGCTACGGCGGTCACACGGCGGTGCTGGCGCTGTTCCCAGCGGAAGGGTCTGCGCTGGCAGGGGTGTCCGCGCTCCATCACCTCGCGCTCAGCTTGCCTTTCGACGAACAGGACGCGGTGATGCGCTGGTACGAGTCCCAGGGGCTCGACTATCGCGTGGAGGTGTTCGACTGGATCGGCTGGCGCGGCGTCTTCACCACCGACCCTGAGGGCAACGCGGTCGAACTCGTCGCTTACGATCCGAGCACCAAGGCGCTCTGAGCCTGCGCTGTCGCGGCGCTTGCGCGCGGCACTGCGATCGGCAGGCTGTGCTCGAAACCTTCAGGAGGACCAGATGACCCCACCGATCGGCGTCATGGTGTGCGGGCACGGGTCGCGCTCGCAGGCGGCCGTGGACGAGTTCGCCGTCGTCGCCGAGACGCTGCGCGCGCGGTTCCCCGACTGGCCGGTGGCGCACGGCTATCTGGAGTTCGCCAATCCGGTCATCCGAGTGGGCCTCGATACGCTCCGAGAGCAAGGCGTGGAGCGGATCCTGGCCGTGCCGGGGATGCTGTTCGCCGCGAGTCACGCCAAGAACGACATTCCGTCCGTCCTCAACACCTACCAGCGCGAGCATGGGCTTCGGGTCGACTACGGCCGCGACCTGGGCATCGATCCGAAGATGGTCAGGGCCGCGGCCGAGCGCGTGCAGGCGGCTCTAGACCGCGCTGACGCTACGGACGGGCCGGTGCCCAACCACGAGACCTGCCTTGTCGTGATCGGCCGGGGTGCGTCCGATCCCGACGCGAACGCCAACGTCGCCAAGATCGCACGGCTCTTGTGGGAAGGGATGGGGTTCGGCTGGTGCGCGGTCGGCTATTCGGGGGTGACCTTCCCGCTGGTCGAGCCCTGCCTGGAGCATGTGGCGCGCCTCCGCTATCGCCGCGTCGTTGTCTTTCCATACTTCCTCTTCACCGGCATCCTGATCGACCGGATCTATGGGTTCACCGACCGCGTCGCTGCCGCCCATCCGGAGACCCGTTTCGTCAAGGCGGACTATCTGAACGACCACCCGCTGGTGATCGACACCTTCGAGGAGCGCGTGCGCGAGATCCTCGAAGGGCAGAACCTGATGAACTGCTCGATGTGCAAGTACCGCACGCAGGTGCTCGGCTTCGAACAGGAGGTGGGCGCGCCGCAGGCGAGCCATCATCACCATGTGGAGGGCCAGGGGGCTGCGGCACCTGGCTCAAACGTGGCCGACTGCCCGAAGTGCGACGACTTCTGCACGGGCGCGTGCCGCGTGACCCACGACCACGACCATCATCACCACCATCATGGTGAGGGTCACGACCACCATCACCATCCGCCCTATCCGCACGCCGAGCACCCGCTGGGGCCGCGGAGCGTCCTAAGGCGTTGATGTTGGAGTCGTCACTGAGCGGCCCGATCAGCAAGCTCTTAGCTACTGAGTGCGCGTGTCGGTGCCGCTAGGCGGTCGCGCTGCGCCGGGAAGCGATGAGCCGGGGCAACAGCAGGCCTACACACATGGCGGCGGCGAACGCCCAGAAGGGCGCGCCGCCGAAGCCGAGCGCCACCAACGATGGCGCTGGACAGAGGCCCGAGAGGCCCCAGCCGACGCCGAAGAGCGCGGAGCCGCCGAGCAGCTTCGTGTCGATGATGGTGGAGGCAGGGCCGGGCAGGGGCCCGCCCGTCCAGGCCTCACGGCGCATTCGGGCGAGACGCCATGCCGGAACCATGACCGCCAAGGCGCCACCGATGACGAAGGCCAATTGTGGGTTCCAGGTGCCGGCGACGTCGAAGAAGCCGAGCACGATCGAAGGGTCGGCCATGCCCGAGATGAGCAGGCCGATGCCGAAGAGCGCGCCGGCCAAGGCGCTCACCAAGAGGCGCATGGCTCAGGCTCCGACGACATGGCGCACCAAGAACACGGTTGCAGCGGCGGTCGCCATGAAAGTGACCGTCGCCGCTAGCGAGCGGGTCGAGAACCGCGAGAGCCCGCAGACGCCGTGGCCGCTGGTGCAGCCATTCGCGTAGGCGACGCCGACCCCAACCAGCAGTCCGCCCAGCGCCATCACTGGCGCAGAGAATGGCGCCTCCAGCATCGGTGCGCCAGCGATCGAGGCGTAGGCGAGGGGCGCCAGGATCAGGCCTGCCAGGAACACTGCCCGCTCGAGCCAAGCACCATCGAAGGCGAACCCGAGAAAGTCGCGGACGATGCCCGATGCGCCGGCGATGCGACCATTGCCGATGAGCAGCAGGCCAGCGCCCGTGCCGATGAGGAGCCCTCCCGCGAGGCCCCCGGCCACTCCGAAATCCAAGACGATCTCCAAGCAAGCGAGCACCAACGCGGGCTCGTAGCGTTTGGCCAGGTGCGCATCAAGCGTCGTCGCCGTCACCTGTCGGAGCGTAGACCCGCACGGCGCGGGGATGGACTTGGAAGTGGGCCGGTGTGGTCGTCAGGACGTCGCCATCGACGCTGACGTCACGCGGGCGGCGCGTGTCGACCACGAACGCGACGCAGCGCTGGGTACGCACCTCCTGCCACGCGCCGTGCGTTCCCGCGCGAAAGGCCGGCAGCATCAAGGCGAGGCGGAGCACGTTGGTGGTCTCGAGCGCGTAGAGGTCGAGCGTCCCGTCGTCGATCCGCGCGGTTTCTTCCACGACGTTGCCACCGCCATAGTAGCGCCCGTTGCCGACCGCGATCTGCAGCGCACGGGCGTCGGTCGTGACGCCCTGGTTGGTGATCCGCGCCGAGAACGGCCGCGCCGTCGCCAGCACGCGCGCAGCCGCCACGGCGTAGCTGAGACGACCGAAGCGGCGCTTTTCTCTCTGGGTGATGGTTTGCGCGAGCTGGGCGCTCAGGCCGATGCTGGCGACGTTGAAGAAGGGCAGCTGATTGACGCTGCCGACGTCGATGCTGGCGACCTTGCCCGCGGTGATCACGCCAATCGCACGCTCCACATCGACCGGGATGGCGAGCGTTCTGGCCAGGTCGTTGGCGGTGCCGAATGGCAGGATGCCCAGCGGGAGACCCGTCGCCATTAAGCCGCTGGCCGCCGCATTCACCGTACCGTCGCCGCCGGCGACGACGACGCAGTCGATCTCATCCCGCCGGCGGATGATGTCCGCCGGAACGTCGGCACGCTGGGCGTAGCTCGCCGGCACGACGTCGAGGCCGCCTTCGCTCAGCCGCTCGATGAGGGGGTCCGATCGGGCTCCGCCGCCACGCGCCCGCGGGTTGGTGATGAACAGCGCCCGACGGCGTGCTGCGACGATCATCCGGGCAAGCTAGCGCCGCCGTGGCTCCTGGTGAATGTCGGCAGTCAGCTCGCGAGCCTCTGGCTCTCGAGCCAGGCGGCCGCGCCGCGCACTTGTTCGTGGTCCTTGAGCTCGAGGATCAGCCGCGGCGGGCGATCGAGGACCGCGAGCGCGCCGAAAACAGCGTGCCATGGGATGTTGCCTTCACCAGGTGGCCAATGTCGGTCGGCGTAGCCATCGCTGTCCTGCAGGTGGACGTGCGCGAGCCAGTCGCCGGCGGCGCGAACGTGAAAGTCTACGGGTGGTGCGCCGGTGGCGTGATGGGCGTAGTTGGCATGCCCGGTGTCGAGCGAGACCCGTACTGCGGGCGAGCCAAAAGAGCGCGCGAGATCGACGCGCGCTGTCGGATCCATGTCCTCGATGTTCTCGATCACGATCTCGACCCCGAGGGTCTCGGCGCGCCCGACGGCTGCCTCGAGGTTCGCGTGCACGCGGCTGACGAGGGTGGCCCTGGCGCCGTCGATCGCATCGAGGTTGTGGTGGTCCCAGGTGCGGAACGGGCTGTGGACGACGAGCTGGCTGGCGGCCAGCTCCGCTGCCACATCGAGCGCCTGATCGAGCCGACGCCGAACCACGGCGCCCACGTCGGGATCGGCGGCGTCGAGCGCAAAGCCGACGAACGGACCGTGCAGGCCGAGGCGCCCCGTCCAGCCCGCTAGCGCTTCCCGGACCCGGGCGGCCTCCGGCCGCCAGTCGCCGCACAACACCGCCGGGCTGATGAAGTGCTGCAACTCGATATCGCGTTGACGTTCGAGCAGCCACTCCCGGTGCGCTACGAGGCTCGCCAAGTCGAAGGCGGCGCCCACGACGAGCGGGGGTGTGGGCATGGGGTTCTCCGCGAAAAGCGCTTGGCGCAACCGTAGGAGCGCCGGGTGACGGCGCCGTGACGACAACTGCTGCCACGCTCAGGCTTGGTAGGCCTCCTGGCGGCGGCGCAGCGCCACTTGTCGTTCCGAGACCTGCAGTGCGTCGCCGAGTGTCCGCGTGTCTTCGGCTTCCAGCAAGGCCACCAGCTTCAAGAAGACCTCGGCGGTCGCGAGAGCGTCCCCCAGGGCCGTGTGGCGTTCCTGGTTCGGCAGCTCGACGCCGAAGCGGTCGGCAAGCGCATCGAGGGTGAGCATCTCGTCGGCACCGAACACGTGCGCCGCTAGGAGGACCGTGTCGAGGACGGGTTGAGTGAAAGCAACCTCCAGCTC
Organism: Geminicoccaceae bacterium; assembly: GCA_028279345.1. Classification (GTDB taxonomy): domain Bacteria; phylum Pseudomonadota; class Alphaproteobacteria; order Geminicoccales; family Geminicoccaceae; genus JAAAPF01. The sequence goes on along the minus strand of JANQNY010000039.1, from coordinate 51,839 downwards.
GCGGCGGTGCTTGGTGAGAAAGCTCATGTCGAAGGCGGCGTTGTGCGCGACCAGTACCGCGCCACCAGCATAGGCGTGGAACCGGGCGATCGACGGCAGAAGCGGCTCCGCGAGTGCTACGTGCTCGTCCGTGATACCGTGGATGCGCGTGGATGCGGGCGGGATGCGGCGGCCGGGGTGCACGAGGCGATCGAAGGCCTCGCTGCGCAAGATCCGGTTGTTGACGATGCGGACGCCGCCGATCTGCACGATCTCGTCGTCGCGATGTGGCTCTAGGCCCGTGGTTTCGGTGTCGAACACGACATAGGTCAGGTCTTTGAGCGGCGCTTCGGCGAAGGCTGTCCGCTCGCGTCGGCCGAACAGGTCGAAATCGTAGAACTCGGGTCGCGCCGACGTCTGCGCGGCGATCTTGCGGGGTTTGCGTCCGGCTGGCGCGCTGCGCGGCAGCGGCAGCCTGAGCGCAACCTGACCGTGGCCGCGCACGACGCACCAGATCTCCGCCCGGTGGCGATCCAGGACCTCCTGAGGGGTCAGATGGCCGAAGCCGGGACCGAGGGTCTCGTTCTGCCAGGACGCGAGTTCGGCTTCCGCCGGCGGCTGACCGTTCCACACGAAGTCGATGAGCACACGACCGGCGGTTGCCCGCATGTCGACGTCGACCTGCTTGGTCCTTCGGCTGTGCGCCAAGCGCTCGATCACGTGCGCGAGCGCGCCGATCATCGTCGCACCGTCGCAACGCACCCAGACGTCGGGGGGGAGACTCTCGGTGTTGACGGCGCACTTGTCGACGATGCGATCGCTGAGGATGGCGATCAGGGTAGGGACGTAGATGGGCGTCGCCGGCCATGGGTTGGCGAGCGCGTCGTGGCGAAGCTCGTCGAGCGTGTCGAGGTCTTGCCCGAGCGCGTCGCGTTCCCGCTCCAGCGTCTCCGCGAGGTCGCCGCGCTCGTCAGGAGACGCGTGGGCGAGCGCGACCTCCGCGAGGCTCGCCAGGTTGGCGATGCGGCGGCGGAGCTGGGAAGCGGCCCGATGCAACGCCGCCTGACGCTGCGTCCCTGCCTCGATCTCTTCGGTGACGTCGTCGAAGGCAACGACGTAGCCGACCGGCGCCGCTCCATCGCCGTCAAGCATCAAGGCGACCCGCGCCTTCAGCGTTTGGCCGCCGGCGCGCGAGGCCGTCGTAGCGAGGGCAGTTAGCCCATCCGGATGGTCACTGAAGCGCGCCTCGTGGAAGCGGCGTTGCAGCCGATCCAGCACGAACCGGAACGGTTCGCCGGCGACCAGCCCGAACAACGGTCGGCCGAGCCCGACGACACCCGCATCCTGTAGAACCTCGACCGCGCGTTGGTTGTAGAGCAGGATCTCGTGGTCCAGGTTGCAGATCAGCACTCCTTCCTGCAGGTCCCGGAGCACGGTTTCTAGGCGCGCCCGCTGCCCCTCGGCTTCGGCGGTCGCTTCCATGATCCGGCTTTCGGTCGCGGCACGGGCCGCCGCGAGCTCGGTCGTGGCCTCGGCGACCGCAGGTGCGAGGAAGCCCAGATAGCGCGCCCTGCTCGGGTCTGTTGCCTTGTGCGCGCCGCCGTGAACGACCGCGCGGATGTCGTGGCCGATCGCGAGGATCGGCTTGGCAAGATGCTCGTCGAATTGGAGCCAGACCCAAAGGGCCAGACCGACGATGGCGAAGCCGGCGGCGCCGAACGCCAGCACCAGCGTGGGCACCGCCTCGCCGCCCAGCCGGTGCAAGGCCAAGGCGAATGCGCCGACAAGGGCGGCGATGGTGCCGCCACCGATCAGCGCGAAGAACAAAAAGACCCTGAGCCTGAGATTCCAACGTTCCACCGTGCTCAGGCTCGTCCATCCGCAAGAAGGTTGCCTAGTCGATCCATCAAGGTGTGCATCGCGAACGGCTTCGGCAGGTAGACATCGGCGCCGGCGGCGAGTCCCCTGTCGATGTCGTCGGCGCTCGAACGCGCGCTTACCATCACGATCTTGGGGCCCGCATCGGCGGATGACTCTCTGAGGTGCGCGCACAGCCTCAGGCCGTCGAAGCCCTCCAGGACCACGTCGAGCACGATCGCCGCCGGTGGCTCTTTGCGCACGAGCCCCAGCGCCGACGGCGCATCGGCAGCGATAGCGACGTCATAGCCTTTGGCGCGAAGCATCCGCGCCAAGCAAAGCCGCATCGTGGGGTCGTCGTCGACGACGAGCACCGTCTGCGAGCCCATGCGAACCTCCCTGCTCGCATCATCGACAGATGTTGTTGCGTCATCTCTAACGCGAAAAATGCTGACTGTCTGCGAGCGAAAGGTGGACTGTTCTAGACCCGTTCCGGCGCAGGAATAAACTGCGCCTACGCACGTACGCTTTCTCTCGCGCGACGCCACCGGACGCCTGCGCGTGGAAGCGTGCGTGGCATTCGATCCGAGAATTCACCCGTCACCACGCAACCGACAGGCGACACGCCGGATGGCATCGTCGGCGGGCACGCTCGTCCAGGCTTCGGCGGGAGGGAGGGCGGTTGCCTCCTGCGCGTCGACCCAGTCGACCCTGCGTGGGGTCTCGCAGTCGTAAAGCTGCATGACGCGCATCGAGCCTTGGCGGCGATCAACGAGCCAAAGCTCCGCCCGCACGAGGTTCGCGTCCATGGGCTCGACGCTCTCGCGGTCGATCGCGCTGAACCGGACGATCTGCGGTTGGATCAGCGTCCACGGCTGCCACCACCTGGCTTGCTCGAACGTTTCCACCACCACGACCCGGTCGGTGAGCTGGGCCTCCAGACGGCGAAACCACGACTGCTCGAGAGCAATGTGCATGGTCAGCATGACGATTCCGGCGACCGTCGGCAGGAGCCAACGAGGTGCACGTCGCCCGAACAGCCGAAAGAGCAGCATCACGACGCCAGCGGAGCCCAGGCCGGAAACGATCGTGCCAATCAGCAGAAACGCGCTCATCTCGTCAGCTCATCACGATGCGCTGCGGCCGTGACCGAGGGCGGATTGTAGCGCCTTCACGACGCCGAAGGCGTCCTTGAGGTGCCCACGCTCGAGTGCCGACAGCTTCGACGGCGCCAGGAAGTTGTCGGGCTTCTCGCCGCGGCGGATCTGTCGTGCCTGGTGCTCCAGGCGCACGCGGGCGATCGTGTCGTAGGCGTCGATGAGGTCATGCGCGCCCGATTCGCTGAGCGTTTGCATTTCACGTGCGGCGACGATCCGGTCACGCGTGTTCACCTCCTCGATACCGGCGTCGAGCGCGTAGACGCGGGCCAGATCCACGATCGGCACCACCCCGTTGAGCTTGAGATCGACGGTGTTCTTGTGTTCGCCCGAACGGATCAACGCGAAGCCTCGGAGCAGCCCCAGGGGTGGCTGGTGCCCGAGCGAGTTGGCAATCATGTGCGCGCGAAAGATGCTGTTCTTGCTTGCGACGTCGAGCGTCTCGCGATGAAGTCCATCGTGCAGGGACAAGTCGCCGGCGATTCCGCGCAAATCGAACATCACACTCGAGAGCATCTGCGCCATCGGGTCGGGCTTCCTGATCCAGCCCTGGAAATAGTTCCGCCAGACGCGGAGCGGTTTGCGCCATTTCTCATTGGTCGCCATCATCTCGCCAGGACAGTAGTAATAGCCGCACGCGTCGAGGCCATCTGAGACGAAGTGGGCCAGCTGCTCGAAGTAGGGCCCGTGCGCGGCCTCATCGTAGTCGTCATGCAGGATTAGGCAGTTGTCTTGATCGGATACGCCGGTCTGCTCCTGCCGGCCTTGCGAGCCGCAGGCGAGCCAGAGATAGGGGAGCGGCGGTGGGCCATGTCGCGCTTCCGCAAGCTGTAGGAGCCGGCGAGTCAAGGCGTCAGCGACGCTCGTGATGATCTGACCGACGCGCCGCGGCGTCACGCCGGCGCCGACGAGCTGGGCCAGCAGCTGCGGCAGCTGCGCGATCACTTCGGCGAGCTCCTCGGGATGCTCGCGCTTGGCGATGTCGCCGATCATGAACACGCTCGAGATCGACTGGCGGCGGATCATGTTCGTGCGGCTGACGATGCCGAGCACGCGGCCGCGCTCGACCACCGGCAAATGGCCGATATTGTGCTCGCTCATCAGCAGCATGGCGTCGAACAGCAAGGTCTGTGGCCCGAGTGCTGCGGGCTCCGCGGTCATGATGCTGCTCACCGGGAGGTCCGCGCCGAGACCTTCGGCGAGCACGCGCCGAGCAAGGTCCTTGGTCGTGACGATGCCGACGAGTTGCCGGTCGACCTCGACCAGCACGCACGAGATGTTGTGGTCGCGCATTCGCAAGGCCGCGTCGCGCACCGAGGTGTCCGGTGTCACCGCCACGGGGTTGGTTGTCATGACCTCGTGCAGCGGGCTCGTGATCACCGCCTCGCCGGGTTCGAGCCCCAGTGCCGCCGGTTGCCGCGTGCCCACGGCTTTGAGCCGCTCGTAGAACGCGGCAAAGTCGCTGTGCTCGTAGACGAGGTCGCGAAACAGCGTCCGCGGGATTCGTAGCAGTGTCGACGGACGATGCGCGACCGCGCGGCTGGTGGTTACCTCGCCGCGGATGATGGCCCTGGCGCCGACGCCTTCACCTACGGAACGGTGTTCGACGACAACCCCCTCGGGGCTCAGCACGTCGACGGCGCCGTGGCGCACGACAAACAGGTAATCGAGCTCGATGCCCTCCTCGTGGATCGAGCGCCCACCCTCGATGGTGAACTCCGAGGTGTGCTCGACCAGGTGGTCGGCCACGGCTCCGGGGAGCAGGTCGAAAGGGTGGTGCTGCGCAAAAAAGCGCCGAAGCAGGTCGCGTTGTTGGTCCATGGGCGGACCTCCGGACCGACGAAAAAGAAAGGGCCTCACCCTTGCAGGTGAGGCCCCGGCTTAGGTCATCCGAAAGGCAGCGTGTCAATGCTCCGTGGCGGCACTCGCTCCGCGCGGGACGCGCACGCTGTCGACGAGATCCTGGATCTCCTTCGGCGGTGCTTCGGTGGCGTTCGAGACCATGATCGCCACCGCGAAGTTAAGCGCAGCACCCACCGAGCCGATCGACAGCGGCGAGATGCCGAAGACCCAGTTGTCGGCTGTGTCGGGCAGCCAGTTCGTGCCCGGCAGGAAGAACCAGCCCTTGTAGATGAAGATGTAGATCACCGTGAACAGGAGGCCCGTGAGCATACCCGCGATCGCGCCCTTGTCGTTTATCCGCTTCATGAAGATGCCCATCATGAGCGCAGGGAAGATCGACGCAGCGGCGATGCCGAAGGCCAGTGCCACCGTCTGGGCAGCGAAGCCCGGGGGGTTGAGCCCCAGATACGCCGCCAGAGCAATCGCGCCCGCCATCGAGATGCGCGCGGCCCAGAGCTCGCCTCGTTCGGAGATCCGCGGGTTGATCGCACCCTTGATGACGTCGTGCGAGATCGCCGAGCTGATCGCCAGCAGCAAGCCCGCGGCGGTCGAGAGCGCCGCAGCGAGACCGCCCGCGGCAACCACGGCCACGACCCAGGCCGGTAGCTGCGCGATCTCCGGATTGGCCAGCACGAGGATGTCGCGGTTCACGGTGAGCTCATTGCCCGCCCACGGCACCTCGAACTGGCTCGCCTCGTTCTGGAACTCCTCGTTCGCATCGTTGTAGAACTGGATGCGGCCGTCGTTGTTCTTGTCCTCGTACTTGAGAAGACCAGTGACTTCCCAGGTCGACATCCAGTCCGGCCGATCGGCATAGAGAAGGTTTCCGTCCGGACTACCGACGGGGCCGGTCTGCACGGTATCCATGAGGTTGAGGCGTGCCATCGCGCCAACTGCCGGCGCGGTGAGGTAGAGCAGCGCGATGAACACAAGCGCCCAGCCGGCGGACCAGCGGGCGTCGGCCACGCGCGGCACCGTGAAGAAGCGGATGATCACGTGCGGCAAGCCAGCGGTGCCGATCATCAATGATAGCGTGAACAGCACCATGTTCAGCGTGTTCGTGTGGTGCCCCGTGTAGGAGTTGAAGCCAAGATCAGTGATGACCTGATCGAGCGTGACCAACAGCGGGATAGCCGTGCCCGTATGGTCCGAGAAGAGCCCGAGCGGCGGCACCGCCATGCCCGTCAGCTCCATCGAGATAAAGACCGCCGGGATGGTGTAGGCGGTGATGAGCACGCAGTACTGCGCGACCTGGGTGTAGGTGATCCCCTTCATCCCACCGAGAACGGCGTAGATGAAGACGATGCCCGTACCGATAAAGAGGCCCACCTCGCTCGGCACCTCGAGGAACCTGGCGAAGGTCACGCCGACGCCCGTCATCTGGCCGATAACGTAGGTCACCGACATGACGATGAGGCAGAGCACGGCGACCATCCGCGCGGTCTGCGAGTAGAAGCGGTCGCCGATGAACTCGGGGACAGTGAACTTGCCGAACTTGCGCAGATAGGGTGCAAGCAGCATGGCCAGAAGGACGTAGCCTCCCGTCCAGCCCATCAGGAAGCTGGAGTTGTCGTAGCCGACGAAGGCGATGAGGCCGGCCATCGAGATGAACGACGCTGCCGACATCCAGTCGGCCGCCGTCGCCATACCGTTGGTGACCGGATGCACGCCGCGGCCAGCCGCATAGAACTCACCGGTCGAGCCTGCCTTCGACCAGATCGCGATGCCGATGTAGAGCGCGAAGGACGCGCCGACGACAATGTAGATCAGGGTTTGCTGGTCCATCGCTAGCGCCTCACTCCTCGTCGACGCCGAAGTGGCGATCGAGCTGGTTCATCCGCCAAGCGTAAAAGAAGATCAGCACGATGAACGTGATGATTGAGCCCTGCTGGGCAAACCAGAAGCCCAGATCGGTCCCGCCAACTGGAATGCCGGACAACAACGGCCTAAACAGGATGCCGCATCCGAACGACACCAACGCCCAGATGACAAGCAACACGCGAACTAAGTTGACGTTGGCGCGCCAGTAGGCTTCGCCTGCGCTCTCTTCCATCGTACGGCAACTCCCCTATCGAAACGTTTTCGGTCGAACCGACCCGCCGACCGAATTGTTGTGGTTTTCATGAATGCGCGCGTTGTGGCTGTATCAGCCGCACTCGGCATCCTCTTGCAATGGTGGTGGATTCATCTTCACGTGCGCTCCCTGGACGGCTCGATCGTCGCTCACCGTATTCGTTATCCTGGGCACATAACCAGACCGGTGGAAGTAAGCAAGTGTCGAAGGGCCGTTGTGTACCTAGGCCTGATCCACAGCAGGTTGCCGGGACCGACGAGAAACCCCAGGCTACTCGTCTGTGCTGTGGAAAAGTCATGAACGAGGTGTTCCTTCTTACCTACACAGCGGGGTTCGCCATATGACGTCAGAACCCGTCGAGGGTCGGCCGTCGGCCACCCGACCGCTCGGACCATCGTTGGTGCGCTTCGTCGATGGCTGCGTCTGAGCCGTGGGCATCGTGCTCGTCACCAGTCTCGACCAGGCGGAGGAGAGCGCTTGGCTCGCCGCGTTGCGGGCGACGATCCCGGCGGAGGAACTGGTGCCGGCCAACGGGGTGACGGACCCCGCGCGCTTCGACGTGGCGATCGTCGCCAACCCGCGACCGGAGCAGCTTGCGCCCTTTGCAGCGCTGCGTTTCGTGCAGTCACTCTGGGCCGGCGTCGAGAAGATCGTTTCGAACGCGGCGCTGCCGCTAGATGTTCCGCTCGCGCGGCTCATCGACCCGACCATGAGCCAAACCATGGCCGAAGCGGTGGCCGCCCATGTCTTGGCGTTGCATCGCAATCACCCGCACTACCGCCGCGCGCAGAATGCCCGCCGCTGGGACGAGGCGGCGATGGTGCCAGCCCACGCGCGCGCGGTGGCGTTCCTGGGCACGGGCGAGCTGGCGCGCGCATCTCTGGCGCTGCTCGCGCATCTGGGCTTCGAGCGGCTCGCCTGGAGCCGAGCGCCGCGCCCCATCGACGGCGTGCGCACCTTCGCTGGCCACGAAGGCTTGCGCGCAATGCTCGCGCAGACGGACATCCTCGTGAACCTGTTGCCGCTGACGCCGGCGACCCGCGGCATTGTCGATGGGCGCCTCCTCAGCGCGCTCAAGCCCGGTGCCGCCCTCGTCAACGTTGCGCGCGGCGGCCACGTGGTGGACGCTGATCTGCTCGCCGCGCTCGACGCGGGCCAGCTCGGTGAGGCCGTCCTGGACGTGTTTCACGACGAACCGCTGCCGCCGGACCATCCTTTCTGGGCGCATCCGCGAATCCAGGTCTTTCCGCATGTCGCCGGACCGACCGACATGGTGAGCGCCGCCGCAGTCGCCGCCGCCAACATTCGAGCCTTTCGCGAGGGTCGACCGATCATCGGTCTCGTCGACCGTGGCCGGGGCTACTAGTGAGCCTTCGAGCCTTCGTGCTCTCAACATGCCGCCGATACGCCGACCTTCGCGCCGGTATGGACTGGCTTCCGTGATCCGGAGCGCTATGGCGGACAGGAGCGTTGCGACCGTGGCCGTAGACGCAGGTCCCCTCCGTAGCGAGATGCGAGCTGTGCGAAGTGGAATGACGTCATGCGCACAATCGGTGCACTTGTTTTCCCAGGCTTCGAACTACTCGACGTCTTTGGCCCGATGGAAATGTTCGGCCTACTTGAAGGCGAGTTCCACGTCGAACTCGTGGCCGAGAGGAGAGGGGCGGTTGCAAGCGGTCAGCGTTTGTCGGCGCAGCCGGACAAGGCGATTGATGAGGGTAGCGACTACGATATCTTGTTTGTTCCCGGAGGCTCGGGCACGCGCCGCGAAGTCGGCAACGCAGGACTTCTCGAGTGGATAAGGGAAACTTCTGGAAAGGCCGAATACACACTGAGCGTTTGCACAGGCAGTGCTTTGCTTGCAAAAACTGGCGTTCTGGACGGACGCGTGGCGACCACGAACAAAGCCGCTTTTGCGTGGGTCATGGAGCAGGGCCCGAACGTGTTGTGGCAACGCAAGGCGAGATGGTCGGAAGATGGGCCATTCCTCACCTCTTCTGGTGTGTCAGCGGGCATGGACATGACTCTTGGCGCCATTGCGCTCATGCATGGTAGAGAAACGGCTCAGAAGGTCGCCAGATGGTGCGAGTACAGCTGGCACGAAGACAGCAGTTGGGATCCCTTCGCCGAATTACATGGTCTAGTGTAGCGGGTCTTGGTGGGGTTGGTTTCGGTCTTCCTATCGGCAGTCTCCAACGAGCTTGCCAGGTGGAGGACCGCAGGGGGCCGCAGAGCGTTGCTCAGTCAGCGCTGAAGTGCCCGGACGACAAACCTGCTAGCGCCCCGAGCAATGGGTTCATGCTCGTGGGGGCACCAGCCATGAACCGCGCGTCCTCGCGCCATCGGGCTTCGCCGGCTACGCTCTGGTATCCAACAGCGATCCCAAACGTACCGATGCCGATCAACAGAGATACACCCAGCAGTGCCGCCCGCCCGGGCCTGACGGCCTCGTGACGCTCCCCGAGGGCTTTCTCGATCGCGTGAAGGCGGCGCTGGGCGAGGGTGGCTGGCTCAGCGAGCCGAGCGACCTCGAGCCCTACTGCACGTCGTGGCGGGACGACTGGCACGGGGTGACGCCGCTTGTGGCGCGCCCGGATACGACGGCCAGGGTCGCTGAAGTCGTGCGGCTTTGCGCCGAGGCCCGTGTCCCGCTCGTGCCCCAGGGCGGCAATACCGGCCTCACCGGCGGCGGCCAGCCGCATGAGCACGGCCGCGAGATCGTCCTGTCCACGGGCCGCCTGAACCGCATTCGCGCCGTCGACCTCGACAACGACACGATCACCGTCGAGGCCGGCGTGGTGCTGCAGACGATCCAGGAGGAGGCGGCGCGGCACGGGCGCTTCTTCCCATTGAGTCTCGCCGCCGAAGGGAGCTGTCAGATCGGCGGCAACCTGGCCACCAACGCCGGCGGCACGCAGGTGCTGCGCTACGGCAATGCCCGCGCGCTGTGCCTCGGCCTCGAGGTCGTCCTGGCCGACGGTCGCGTCTGGGACGGGCTTCGCGGGCTCCGCAAGGACAACACCGGCTACGCGCTCAAGGACCTGTTCATCGGCGCCGAGGGCACACTCGGGATCATCACGGCCGCGGTCTTGCGCCTCGTCGCTGAACTCACCGACGTGCAGACTGCCCTGACGGCGGTACCATCGCCGGCCGCCGCGGTGACGCTGCTCGGCCGGCTCCGGGCGACGTTCGGCGAGCAGCTTACCGCCTTCGAGTTGATGAGCCGGTCCTGCTTCGAGATTGCGCAGGCCGCGATCGATGGGCTCGACGATCCGCTGCCGCAGCCGGCGCCCTGGGCGGTTCTGGTCGACATCGCCGGCCAGGGCGCGCCCGGCGCGCTCCTCGAGCCGCTCGAGACGGCGCTCGCTGATGGCCTGGAACAGGGGCTCGTGAGCGATGCCGTCATCGCCAGCTCGCTTGACCAGCGTCGTCAGCTCTGGCGGGCCCGTGAGGAGCAGGCCGAGGCGCAGCGTCGGACGGGCGTGGGCATCAAGCACGACGTGGCCGTGCCGATCTCGGAGATCGCGCCTTTCGTCGAGGCTGCCGATGCGGCCTTGCGCGACGCCTATCCGGGCATCCGGCTCATCACGTTCGGCCATGTTGGCGACGGCAATCTGCACTACAACCCGCTGCAACCCGATGACTGGGATGGCGCGGCCTTTCGCGCGGAGACGGGACGCGTCAACCGCATCGTCCACGACCTGGTCGTCGCGCACGGCGGCTCGATCAGCGCCGAGCACGGGCTCGGCCGCCTGCGTCGCGACGAGAACACACGCTACAAGAGCGATGTGGAACTCGATCTGATGCGCAGAATCAAACGGGCGCTCGATCCTCATGACCTGCTGAATCCGGGCAAGGTGCTGGACGTCAGCGCTCCCGCCGTCGAGGTCGGTCACCGCGACTAGCGTGCCCGGTACTGCCCCGGTTCGCGGGCAGCGTTTGGCGTCCTCCCACCAGTGTCAGCGGGAGGCCGGCGCACGACACCAGACCGGCTTGCGCCCCCGGACCGGTAGCTCAGAGTGGCTCCATATTCTGGCGAGCGAGCGCTTGCTGGACGGCCGGATCGGCCTGCATGCGCTTGCGAAAGGCGGCGAGCGCCGGAAAGTCGTCGAGGGAGAGGGGTGTCTGATCGATCCAGCGGGTCAGGACGTAGAGATACGGATCAGCGAAGCTGCGCTCGCCTAGGTAGAAGTCGCCCGCCGCGCCGAGGGTGTCGTCGAGGCGCCGGTAGTGGTTGTTCAGCATTTCGTAGGCGTGCCGCTTGACCTCCGCTTGAGCGCTTTCGCTATCGGCATAGGCTTGGACCGCAAAATGCGGCGCGTAGTCGGCATGGACCTCCGACGTCATGTAGGAGAGAGCCTCGGCCTCCTTGCGGCCGAGCACCGTGTCACGGGCGAAGTCGGCCGTGCCGTGGGTCGCGCCTAGCCAGGCGAGGATGGCGGCGGCCTCGGTCAGGACATCCCCGTCCTCGAAGCGCAGCGCCGGCACCTGCCCCTTTGGGTTGATGGCCAGGTACGCGTCCTTCTTGTGGTCACCATAGGCCAAGTTCTCGACCGTGACGGGCGCATCCAGCCAGGCCACGGCGATGTTGGGCGCGAGCGAACAGGTTCCAGGCATGGTGTAGAGCGTCGGCATCGTCACTCCTCCTCCTTTTGCTGCACAACGCCGCCCAGGGCGGCGACAGGGGACCCGTCAGCGTTCATTAGGGCAACGCCCGCGAATGGGCTCGAACCTGCCGGCGCCTTGGAAGAGCCAAGGCCCGCACCCTCCAGGTTCTGGCGGACCGCCATCGAAGCGCGCAGCTCTCGAGGCGCCGGAAACGACGTCACCGACGCGGCCTACGTGCCGGCGCGATGAGCGAAAACGCTAGGCCGCAGGCTCGCGCACGGCGCGCTCGATGACGTCGACGAGCACGGCCGGCTCCTGAGCGCCGGAAACGAGGTAGCGACCGTCGATGACGAACGCCGGTACGCCCGCAATGCCCTTTTCGACCCAGAAGCGCTCCTCGTTGCGGACGTCTTCGGCGAAGCGCCCATCCGCGAGCAGCGCGCGCGCTTCGTCCGCGTCGAGCCCGGCGCGCTCGGCGGCCGCCACCAGGACGTCGTCTTCGTCGACAGCCTCCTGCCGGGTGAAGTACGCGTCGAACAGGGCGAACTTCAGCGGCGCCTGACGGCCCGATCGCAACGCCCAGTGGAGCAGTTGGTGCGCCTTGAACGTGTTGTAGATGCGGGACTGGTCATCATAGCGGAAGTCGACGCCCAGATCGGCCGCGAGGGCTGTGAGCCGCGTGCGGGCGACAGCGCTCTGCTCGTCGGAGGCGCCGTACTTCTGGGCGACATGCTCGCGGAGATCCTGGCCGCCCGGCGGCATCTCCGGATTGAGCTCGAAGGGGTGCCAGAGGACGGCGACCACGAGCTCGGCATCGAGCTGCGCCAAGGCCTGCTCGAGCCGCTTGAAGCCGATGACGCACCAGGGACAGACGACGTCCGACACGATGTCGATGCGCATTTGGGTCATGGGTGCAGCTCCCCTGCCAATGGCGTGTGCGGTAGCTGGGGCGTCCGATGAGCCGCATCAAGCCCGAGACGGAGGTCGATCGCCTGGTCGCCGCGCTGCAACCCCTGGGGCCTGTGCGTGCGCGGGCGATGTTCGGCGGCCACGGGCTTTTTCTCGACGACCGCATGATCGCGCTGATCGCCGACGGGCAGCTCTACTTCAAGGTCGACGCCGAGAGCGAGCCGGCCTTTCGCGACGCAGGCGGCAGCCCGTTCGTCTACGAGAAGAAAGGCCGACCGGCGCGCATGTCCTATTGGTGCGTGCCGATCGACCGTGCGGCGGAGCCCGAGCGCTGGCTCGCCTTTGCCGACCTCGCCGTGGCGGCCGCGAAGCGCGCCGCGACGGCGGGCGTCAGCCGGCGCCGCCGAGGACGGCGATGAAGTAGCCGGCGACGACCGCCGTCCCGATCACGCCGGCGACGTTCGGGCCCATGGCGTGCATCAAGAGGAAGTTCGACGGGTCGGCGCGCTGGCCCTCGACCTGCGAGACGCGGGCCGCCATCGGCACCGCCGACACGCCGGCCGAGCCGATGAGCGGGTTGATCTTCTCGCGTCCGAAGAGGTTCATGGTTTTCGCCATCAAGACGCCCGCCGCGGTCGAGATGCCGAAGGCAACCACGCCCAGCGCTAAGATCTTGAGGGTCTCGGCCGTCAAGAACCGCTCGCCCGTCATGGTGACGCCCACGGACGTGCCGAGGAAGATCGTCACGGCGTTGATGACCTCGTTCTGCGCGGCCTTGCTGAGGCGCTCGGTAACCCCGCACTCTCTGAGGAAGTTCCCCAGCATGAGCATGAAGATCAGCGGCGACGCGGCCGGCACCAGCAGGATCACCAGCAGGGTGACGGTGAGGGCGAAGACGAGCTTCTCGAGCTTCGAGACCTGGCGCAACGAGGTCATGCGGATCTTCCGCTCGTGCTCGGTGGTGAGCGCCCGCATGATCGGCGGCTGCAGCAGCGGCACGAGCGCCATATACGAGTAGGCAGCAACGGCAATGGGCGCCAGGAGCTCCGGGGCCAAGGCGTTCGCCAGGAAGATGGAGGTCGGTCCGTCGGCGCCGCCGATGATGCCGATCGCCGCCGCCTCCATGTCCGTGAAGCCGATCAGGATGGCGCCGATGAAGGTCGCAAAGACGCCGAACTGCGCAGCCGCTCCTAAGAGGAACATCCGCGGGTTGGCGATGACCGGACCGAAATCGGTCAGCGCGCCGACGCCCAAGAAAATCAGCGGCGGAAAGATCTCCAGGTGGATGCCTTGCTGGATGTAGTAGAAGAGGCCGCCCGGCTCCCCGTTGTGCGGCTCGTTGATGATGCCCGCCGTCGGCAGGTTGGCGAGCAGCGCGCCGAAGGCGATCGGCACCAGGAGTAGCGGCTCGAAGTTCTTGGCGACGGCGAGGTAGAGCAGGCCGCCCACGACCACCCACATGACCATCATGCGCCAGGTGACGTCGTCGAAGCCGGTGAGGGCGAAAAGCTCGAGGAGCGCTTCCATGGACGTGCCTTTTTCTCGCCGGCCTCAGCCGATGCTCAAGAGGACCTGGCCTTCAGCGACGGCGTTGCCGGCCTGAACGGCGACGCTCTGCACGGTGCCGGCCGAGGGCGCCGAAACGGGCGTGTTCATCTTCATCGCCTCGAGCGTCACCACCGTCTGTCCGGCGCTCACCGAATCGCCCGCCTTGACGTGGACCTCGACGACCGTGCCGGCGAGCGGGCTCGCGACATCGCCCGCGCCTGTGGCAGCGGGTGCTGCTGCGGCCGGCGCCGCAGCGGGTGTCGGTGCCGGCGCCGGGGCGGAAGCGGCCGGCGCCGGTGCCACTGGCACCGAAGCGACCGGCGCCGCGCCGGCCGTCGTTTCTTCGACGGAGACCTGATAGGCCTTGCCGTCGACGGTGATTTTGAACTGTCGAAGCATCACTGAGCGTCCTCTCGGGAGCCGGTAGCGGTCGAGGTGCGGGCGGGTGAAGGCGTGCGCCAGGTGGTGGCCATCCGGCGCCCTACGGCGTGGTTGGTATGGGCACTGCCGATCCAGCCGGGGATGCCGTGGGCCGGGATCCGGACGCGCACGATACGGGCGCCTCCACCGGTGACGGCGGCAAGTGCTGCCGTAATGGCTGCGAGATGCGCCGGCGGCACGCCGGGGGCGTCGATCGCCGGCGCGGCAGGCGCGGGTTTGGACGCTGCGGACTTCTGCGCTGTGAGCGCACGACCGAGCAGCGCCGAGACGAGCCACAGCGCCGCCAGCACACCCATGACCAGGCCGAAGCCCTGCAGCAGGATGACGACATCATCGAGCAAGTGAGTTCTCCCAGCCGCGCGCGCCTAAAGCGGTATGTTGCCGTGCTTCTTGGGCGGACGGCTGTCCCGTTTGGACAAGAGCGTGCGCAGCGCCAGCGAAACGCACGCCTTCGTCCGCCGTGGTTCGATGACGTCGTGGACGAAGGTCAGGCCCGCCGACATGTAGGGAGACGCGAAGGCAGCGCGGTACTCGGCGACCAGCTCGGCGCGCCGCTCGGCTTTGTTCTCTGCTTTTTCGATCTCTTCCCGGTAGAGAATGTTGGTCGCGCCTTCGGCACCCATCACGGCGATCTCGGCCGTGGGCCAGGCGACGACGAGGTCAGCGCCGACATCGCGCGAGCACATGGCGATGAAGGCGCCGCCATAGGCCTTGCGCATGATCACGGTGATCTTCGGCACGGTCGTGGCGCCGTAGGCGAACAGCATCTTGGCGCCGTGCCGGATGATGCCGCCTTTTTCCTGGGCAACGCCGGGCATGAAGCCCGGCACGTCGACCAGCGTGACGATCGGGATGTTGAAGACGTTGCAGAAGCGGATGAACCGCGCACCCTTGTCTGACGAATCGATATCGAGGGTGCCGGCCTTAACCATCGGCTGGTTGGCGACAAAGCCGACCACGACGCCGTCAATGCGGCCGAAGCCGACGACGATGTTGGCGGCGAACTCGGCCTGGATTTCCAGGAAGCGCCCGTCGTCCGCAATTCGCGCAATAACGTCCTTGACGTCGAAGGCCTGCTTCGGATCACCGGGCACGATGTTGTCGAGCTCGATATCTTCCTTCAGCGTCACCTCGTCCGACAACATGTGCGGCGGGTCCGACATGTTGTTGGACGGCAGATAGGAGAGCAGGTCGCGCACGATCGCGGTGGCGTGCTGGTCGTCCTCGGCGATGAAGTGGATGTTCCCGGAGACGCGGGCATGAGCTTCCGCTGAGCCGATCTCCTCCATCGTCGTCACTTGGCCGGTCGCCGCGCGGATCACCTCGGGCCCGCAGATGAACATGTGCGCGCCGCGCCGGGTCATGATGAGGAAGTCCATCAGCGCCGGCGAATAGGCGGCACCGCCGGCGCAGGGGCCGCTGATCACGGCAATCTGCGGCACGACGCCCGACATTAGGATGTTGCGGTTGAACACCTGGCCGTAGCCGGAAAGGCTTTCGACACCGTCCTGGATGCGCGCTCCGCCCGAGTCGTTGTAGCCGACGATCGGCATGCCGGCTTTGCCGGCGTGGTCCATCAGCGTGCAGATCTTCTGCGCGTGCACCTTGCCGAGCGAGCCGCCGGCGACCATGAAGTCTTGGCTGAAGGCGGCCACCGGGCGGCCTTCGACATAGCCCACGCCCGTGATCACGCCGTCGGTGGGCAGAAACTTGTCCGCCATCCCGAACTTCTGGGTCTGGTGCTGCGCGTGCAGCCCGAACTCCTGGAACGTATGGGCCGCGAAGAGCTGGTCCAATCGCTCACGCGCGGTGAGGAGCCCCTGCTCGTGCCGTTTCGCTGCGCGCGCCGGGCCGCCCGAGGCTTCGGCTGCTTCGCGTCGCTCGGCCAGCTGCGCGAGCAAGCCCGGATCGATTGGCATGGTGTCCTCCCTTGGCGTCAGACCAGCGAGCGTCGCGGCCGCTGGCCGACCGCACGCGCATGCGTTGTTCGGCGGTTATGACCGTAGATCAATTGTCCGAAAGGTACGTCGCATGCCAAGGTCGCAGGCCATTTTCGCCTAGTCCGGCCATCTCCTCGAGCAGCCGCCGGCGCTCGACGGCCGCCCAGCGTGCCCGCCACTCGGGAACGGCGCTCGCCGGCATCGGGCGTGCGATCCGGAAGCCCTGGAGCGCGTGGTAGCCGAGCTGCCGCGCCCACGCCACCTGCGCCGCGGTCTCCACGCCCTCCGCGACGCTGGTGCCGGAAAGCTCGCCGGCGACCTGGGCAGCCAGCGCGCTGATCGTGCGATCCCGCGCGCTCACCGCGATCGAGCGGATGAATGACCGATCGACCTTGAGGATGTCGAAGCGGATGTCGCGCAGCCGGAGCAACGACGCCTGACCGACACCGAAGTCGTCGATCGCGAGCCGCATGCGGTGTTTGCGCACATCTTGGATGAAGCTCTGCAGCTTCTGCGGCTGCTCGTCGAAGGCAACTTCGGTGAGTTCGACACATAGGTTGCCGCCCGCGGCCGTGAGCCGCGACTGCAAGGGCTCGAGCAGGCTGAAGGCCTCGGTCCGTCCGATCAGCCGGGCGTCGACGTTGAGGGCGATCTCCGATGCCGCCGGCAAGAGCCGGTCCGCGTCAGCGAACGCGCGTTCGATTTGCACCTCCAAAAGACGCATGGTCTTGTCGCCGGAGGTGGTCAGCAGGCTGAGGAATGCGCCCGGTGCCAGCACCCCGCGTTCGGGATGCAGCCAGCGGATCAGCGCCTCGAAACAGTAGGGCTCCAAGGTCGCCGCATCGACGATCGGCTGGTAGTAGAGCTGGAGTTCGCCGGCGTTGATCGCACGTCGCAGATCGTGCTGCAGTCGCGCGCGTTCCTTGGAGCGTTGGGCGATGGCGGGCGCAAATGCGCACCATGTCCGGCCGCTTCGTGCCTTGGCCTCGTAGAGCGCCTGATCGGCGCAGCCGAGAAAGCTCGCGGCAGTGCTCGCGTCGTCGGGCATCCGGGCGATTCCGATCGACGCGCCGAGGCCCACGCCCACCGGTGGCGGCAGCGGGAGGCTCGCCTCCACCAGCAGGCGCTCGGCGACCTCGAGGACGGCCTTGTCGCCCGCCGGCAGGTGGACGAGGCAGGCGAACTCGTCGCCGCCCCACCGACCGAGCAGATCGTCGCGGCGGACGGTACGCGCGAAGCGCCGCGCGATCTCGACCAGCGTACTGTCACCCACCTCGTGGCCATGGCTGTCGTTGATCGCCTTGAACCCGTCGAGGTCGATGAAGAGCAGCCCGAGACGCTGGTCATCTTCCTGGGCGCTGCGGATGGCGAGCTCCATCTCGTGGGTGAAGGCACCACGGTTCAAGAGGCCCGTCAGCGCGTCCGTGCGCGCCGCCCGATTGATGCGTCGCTGCAGGCGCTGCTCCGGAACGATGTCCCGCAGGACGAACAGCATGTGCGTCACGCCACCGTCGTCGAGCCGCGCGACGTGCAGGTGACAGCGCCGTCCGCCGTGCCCGCGTCGGCCCAAGACGACCTGCGCCGACAAGGGCTCGGCTCCGGCACGCGCCAAATGGGCGGTAGCGGCGGCGATGGCGCCGCCGCGCTCCGGCAGATGCAGGAACTCGGCGATGTCCCGGCCTTCCAGGTCTGCGGACGGCGAGCGGGTCGCTTGCGCGAACTTGTCGTTGAAGCTGAGCAGCCTACCCCCGGCGTCGGTCAGCGCGGCCGCGTCGGGCAGGCATGCCAGCAGCGCGGTCAACGACACGTTCGGAGGCATGCATAGGCTGGTGGCCATCTGACCGGCCGGCGATGCCGACGTGGCGCCGGCTGCTGGCCCTGGCCGCCGCGCGCGCCGGTTCGTCGCCGATACGTCACGACCTCTGGTCGACGCGCTCATCCTCTTTGCTGGTCGGTTGGGCAGGCCATGCTCGGTTCCCGCAGACGACTTTCGGCAAGCTCGGGACGCCGACAATGTTGGCATCTCCGGCACCCCCGCGGCCGGGGGCAACACCTATCGGTGCCACATCGGCCGGCCGAACACCAGCAGCACGGGACGCACCGCCACGTACCCCGGGTCTGCAGGCGCAGCCAAGGTCTCGCGCGCGCTCATCCGAGATTGCGGCCCAACGCCATGCCCAGAGCGACGCCAACGAGACAGAGCGTCAGCGACAGGGTGATGTAGAGGAGCGCCAAGCCCATATGCCCCTGTTGCGCCAGCTCGAGCGTCTGCAGGCTGAAGGCGGAGAACGTGGTGAAACCGCCGAGCACACCGATCATCCAGAAGGCGCGGCCGATGTCGTGCTCCAGCGTGACCGCCAGCCAGCCGATTGCCGCTGAGCCCAGCACGTTGCAGGCAAGTGTGCCGAATGGGAACGCTGGTCCGAGGAGGCTCGCGGCCGCAATGGCAAGCAGGTGGCGAAGCGAGGCCCCGACGGCACCGCCGAGCGCGACCCAGATGACCAGGCTCATGGCGACCGCCGATTGTATCGTTCACGGAAACGCTCTCTTGCTGTCGGCGACGATTGTTCTTCCCACGCATACATCGCAGCTAGTGGTGAAACAGGAGTTCGTCTCATGACCCAGGTCCAAGGTTTGCACCACGTTACGGCCATCAGCGGCCCACCCCAGGCCAATCTCACCTTCTACCGCGATGTCTTGGGGATGCGGTTCGTCAAGAAGACCGTGAACTTCGACGATCCGAGCGTCTACCATCTCTACTACGGCGACGAAATCGGCAGGCCGGGTTCGGCGTTGACCTTCTTCCCCTGGGCGCAGCTGCCGAGGGGCCGCCGCGGTGTCGGGGAGGTGAGCGAGACCCAGTTCGCGGTGCCGGCTGGCAGTCTCGAGTGGTGGGCGCAGCACCTCGAGAGTGCCGGCGTTACCAGCGAACGGAGCGTTCGGTTCGATGCGCCGCTGCTCCGGTTCGTCGACCCGGACGGTCTCGGCCTGGCGCTGGTGGAGGCGCCCGACGACCAGCGGCCTGGCTGGTCGGCCCCCGGCTTCGACGGGGTGGCGATCCGAGGGTTTCACGGCGTAACGCTCGAGCTGGGTGACGTCGCACCCACCGCTGCGCTCTTGACGGGGCTCATGGACTATGAGGCGGCCGACAGGGAAGGCTCGCTGGAGCGGTTGTCAGCGCCTGCCGGCAGCGCCGCGCGCTTCGTCGATCTGAACGCGTCGAGCGATGCGCCGGCGAGCCAAGGCGTCGGCAGCGTACACCATGTGGCCTTCGCGGTCGCTGATCGGGCGGCCCAGCTCGCCGTGCGCGAGCGCCTGCTCGATGCCGGCTTCGCCGTCACGCCGCCGATCGATCGCGACTACTTCCACGCGATCTACTTCCGCAGCCCCGGCGGTGTGCTGTTCGAGGTCGCGACCAACGAGCCCGGCTTCACCGTCGACGAGCCGGCGGAAACGCTGGGAAGCGAGCTCAAGCTGCCCAAGCAGCACGCGCACCTGCGCGCCCGGCTCGAACACGTCCTGCCGGAGCTCGTCTGATGTGGCGCGAGCGCTATGGCTATCGCTACGTGATGGAGGCGGGCGCCCCGGAGCAACCGGCGCTCGTCCTCCTGCACGGCACCGGAGATGATGCCCGCTCGTTTCTGGAGCTCGGCCGACGGGTGGCGCCAGGTGCTATGCTCCTGAGCATCGCCGGCAATGTCGACGAGAACGGCATGGCGCGGTTCTTCAGGCGCAAGGCGATGGGCGTCTACGATATGGAGGACCTCAAGGCGCGCACCGATGCCTTCGCTGTGTTCCTTGCGAATGCGCTCAAGGAGCATGGCATCACGGATGCCATCGGCATCGGCTATTCGAACGGCGCGAACCTGCTCGCCAACCTCCTGTTCGAGCATCCGTCCGTCGTTAGGCGGCTGGCGCTTCTGCACCCGCTCATCCCCTTCGAGCCGCCGCTGACGCCGCTCGAAGGGGCTGAGCTGCTCGTTACCGCCGGTGAGCGGGACCCGATTGCACCGGCACCGACAACCAACGCACTGGTGGCAGCGTTGCGCGCGCGGGGTGCATCCGTCGACGTTCTCATGCACCCGGGCGGCCACGAGCTGACTGCCGTCGAGCTGGAGGCGGTCAAGAGCTTCGTCAGCAAGACCTGAGCCAGACATGGGCTGGCGCGACGGGAGGTTCCCGGTCAGCCGTGCCCTTCGATGCCGGCGAAGGCGCGTTCGCCCCAGACATCACGGATGCGGGCGTCGCGTCCACAACTCCAGCGGTAGAACTGATAGCGCCGCGGGTTCTTGCGGTAGTAGTCCTGGTGGTAGATCTCGGCCGGCCAGAACGCGCCGGCTTGCTCGATCGGCGTAACGATGGGCTGGTCGAGGGTCTGCGCGGCTTCGGCCTTCGATTGCTCGGCAAGCGTTCGCTCTTCCTTGTTCTCGATGTAGACCGCCGTCGTGTAGGAGAAGCCGCGATCGCAGAACTGACCGCTGGCGTCGGTCGGATCGACCGAGTGCCAGAAGACGTCGAGAAGCCGCTCGTAGCTCACCACGTTCGGATCGTAGGTGATCTGGACGGCTTCGCGGTGGCCTGTATTGCCCGCGACCACCTGCTTGTACGTCGGGTTGTCGGCGTGGCCGCCCGTATAGCCCGACACCGTCGCGAGCACGCCGGGCACCTTGTCGAAATCGCTCTCGACGCACCAGAAACAGCCGCCGGCAAACACGGCTTTGGCGGTTTCCTCCGCCGTGGCGGCGCCCGCCGTGAGGATGAGAGCAGCGGCGAAGATCAGCGTGCGCATGACGTCTCCCTGGCTTTGCACCAGTAGCGACGTGGCGATGGCTGGCCTGCGGCGAAAGAGCTGTCGCGGGCTCGTGAGCTTGCTAGGGTCGATGCTCGGTCTGGGAGGCGATGCGTTGCAGAAGGTGGTGATGACCGGCGCGTCCGGTGGGGTTTGCCGGCAGATCCGGCCGCTCTTGAAGGGGCTCTGGCCCGAACTCGTGCTCAGCAGCCGCCGCCCGCCCGAGGACCTTGCCGCCGATGAAACCTTCCAGGCAGTCGACCTCGCCGACCGCGTAGCCGTGGACGCGCTGCTCGATGGTGCCGACGGCCTCATTCACATGGGCGGCTACTCGGTCGAAGGGCCATGGGAGGCGATCCACGAGGCCAACATCGTGGGCCTCTATAACACGTTCGAGGCGGCGCGGACGAAGGGGGTCAAGCGCGTGATCTTCGCGTCGTCCAATCACGCCATTGGCTTCTATCGCCGCGACGGCCGGATCGACCATGACGTCCAGGCGCGGCCGGACACGCGCTATGGCGTCTCCAAGGTGTTCGGCGAGGCGCTGGGCTCGCTCTACGCCCGGAAGTACGGCGTTCGCGTCTTCAACATCCGCATCGGCAACGTCGCCGATCGCCCGGCCGATCACCGCCGGCTGTCGATGTGGCTGCATCCCGAGGACTTGGTGCAGCTCATCCGCATCGGCCTCGACCACCCCGCGATCGTGGATGACGTCGTTTACGGCATGTCGCACTGCGAGCGTGCCTGGTGGGACAACAGCCATGCCCGCGCGCTCGGCTACCGGCCGAAGCACCACGCCGAGGACCACGTCGCCTTCGCCATGGCCGAGCAGGCGAAGCTGCCGCCGGACCCGATCGGTGACCAGTTTCACGGCGGCACGTTCTGCAGCCAGGAGTTCGACGGTGGCCTCGCCGACTTGGATTGAGGGCGAACAGGGCGTCGTTGTATCGTGATCGGAGCATAGACGAGGGGGAGGGTAGCGATGTCGATCGTGGCCAATCTGATGGTCGCGGACATGGATCGCGCGCTGACGTTCTGGCGCGATCTGCTCGGGTTCGAGGTCAAGATGGCGGTCGACGCCGATCGAGCGGTGCGGACGGACGGCAGCGCCGATGCGGCGGTCTTCGTCATGCTCGCTTGGCAGGGCGCGGAGCTGATGCTGCAGACCAGGGCATCGCTCGAAGCGGACCTTCCGGGCGTCATGGCAAAGGGTGAAGCAGCGCCGACGTCAGCTTTGTACCTCCGCGGCTACGACCCGCACGGTGCCGCGGACCGCTTGCCGGCAGATCACATCGTCAAAGGGCCGGTGCAGCAGTGGTACGGCATGACCGAGCTCTACCTTCGCGACCCCGACGGCCATCTCGTCTGCTTGGGTGTTTCCGACGGACCGCCGCCGAGCTGAGCTTCGCCGGTTCGGCCTCGGACGGACGTCAGACGTCGGTACCGTCCCGCATCATGGCCGCATTGCGGACAGAGCCGACATTCCATCAAGGATATGCTCTGCAACAATGGTACAAGTGTCTTTCCAAAACTCGCGTGTCGAGGCGGCGTATGCCTGCTTTCCCGAGACGGCTCGCCTTGGGCTGTTAGGTTTGCGCGATCTGATCTTTGAGATCGCGGCCAAGACACCTGGCGTCGGTCCTCTCGAGGAGACCTTGAAATGGGGACAGCCCGCTTATCTGACGCCGGAAACCCGGTCTGGGTCGACGATCCGACTGGGTGTCCCGAAATCAGGTGGTTTTGCCCTATACGTCCACTGCCAGACGACGATTATCGCGGAGTTTCGCAACCTCTTCTCGACCGACCTGATTTATGAAGGCAGTCGCGGAATTCACTTCCAAGATGTATCCGAGCTGCGCTCGGATACTGTCCGGCTAGTGATCGCTGGGGCGTTAACCTATCATCTGCGATGAGGGCGCCCAACTGGTGGTTTGGTGGTTTGAAAGGCGCGAAAAAGGTCGTCCTTAGAAGCTGAGATTTGCCGCTCTGCGCAGTCGATAGTTCCGATTTCTACGCTGAGTTACCGCAGATTGCGGCGTCGCCCCATAGGTCAGTTTGGGCTCCGAGCAGTCATCCGCCCGATCGGGGCCCACTCAGGCGGGACGTGGTCAAAGGGCTTGGCGGCAAACCCGCGTGTTTCGAGTGCTCTGGTGCGTTAAGTGCCAGCGGCGTGCAGCTTTAGGGCGGTGGTGACGAAGTGGTTGGCCGGGGTGGGAATGCCGTGCTGTTCGCCGAGCTGCGCGACGCGGCCCGAAAGCCAGGGAAGCTCGAGGTGTCGACCCGCGAGCAGGTCGCCGGCCATCGACGCGAACATGGTGGGCGGCAGGCCGTCGATCGCGGCCATGGTCTCGTCCACGCTCCTGACGGTAACGCCGCGGGCGCGGCCCAGGGCTCGCGCCTCGCCCACCACCTGCTGGAGGAGGGCGCGCGTGTCCGGGTCGGTGCGGACGTCGCCGATCGGCCGGCGGGTGAGCGCCGTCAGCGCACTGATGCCGGTCAGAAACACGAACTTGTTCCAGATCGCCGCGGTGATGTCGTCTTCGATGACCAGGTCGATCCCCGGCTGGTCGAGGTGACGGCCGAGGCGCTCCAGCCGTTCCGATCGGCCGCCGCCGAGCTCGCCGATGCGGATTTGCTGAAATCCGCCGAGCTTCTCGATCCGGCCGGGTGCCTTGATCCAGGCGGAGATGCCGGCGACACCGCCGAGGACGCGCTCGCTGCCGAACGTGCGCGCGAGCATCGCCTCCGCATCGATGCCGTTCTGGAGCGATGCGATGCTCGTCTCGGGGCCCACGAGCGGTGGACTGGCGGCGGCGGCTGCCTCGGTGTCCCAGAGCTTCACGCACACCAGCAAGAGATCGACAGGGCCGACGGTCGCCGGATCGTCGGTCGCCTCGGTCCGCACGTGGAAGGGCGCTTCTGCGCCTTCGATGAGGAGGCCGTCCGCCCGAATGGCTGCCAGATGATCGCCACGGGCGATGAAGGTGACGTCGTGCCCGGCGCGGGCGAGACAAGCACCGAAATAGCCGCCGACACCACCGGCGCCGACGACCGCAATGCTCAGCTTCGTGTCACTCATCGGTGCCGACCTCGTGCAGCCGCGGCTAGCGTCCGGTCCGTCGGATCTGCTGCAGGGCGGTGTCGAGCGCCTGCAAGAACTTGGAGCGGTCCTGCTTGGTGAAGCTGCGGCCTCCGCCGCGGATCTCGCCGGTGTCGCGCAGTTCGGTCAGGAGGTTGCGGGTGGCAAGATCATTGCCGATGGATTGCTCGGTGAAGGCACGCCCCGTCGGCGCCAGAACCCGCGCGCCGGCGGTGACGCAGCGATGGGCGAGCGGCACGTCGGTGGTCACCACCACATCGCCCGGCCCGGCGCGTTCAGCAATCCAGTCATCAGCGCGATCGAGACCGTCGCTCACGGTCACACGCTCGATCAGCGGCGTGTCAGGCACGCGTAGCCAACCGTTGCTGACGACGACCACCTGGATGCCTAGGCGGCCCGTGACGCGATAGACCTCGTCCTTGACCGGACACGCGTCGGCGTCGACGAACACCTTCGTCACCGCGCCGGCACCCCATATGGGGATGCGGGGACGAACGGGGTGATGATTACTCGATGATGCGGATCATCGGCGCGTCGCCCGTATCGAGTGCGCCCGCGGATTGCCACGTTCCGGTGCTCTGAACGGCAGCCGTACTCGCCAGAATGGTGAGCGCCATCAGCGAGCCGAACAGAAAAAGTGCAGTGCGCTGCCAAGCGGTGCTGGTGCCCGAATTCATTGATATTGCTCCCTGATCTCAAACCAAGACACGCCTCTGAGCGGCTCTTCGGCCACTTCTTCGACGCTCCGCGGAAAACGTAACTTCGTAACACTAGCCTAAGGTCGACCCGACCGCAATGGGTGCCGCGCAGCTTTCTATTTTCGGTTGCTGAACGCCCGTTCCCGGCCCGGCTAAGGCAGGAGCACGCTCTGCCCGGTCGTCTTGCGTCCTTCGAGCTCGGCGTGCGCGCGCGCCGCCTCGGCGAGCGGATAGGTCTGGTTGATGTCGATCTTCACCACCCCCTCGGCCATGGCCGCGAGCAGGTTCCCCGAGACCTCGTCGAGATCGGTGCGCGTCGCCAGGTGAGGGAACAGCGATGGTCGCGAGATCCGGGCGCACTTGGGCGACAGCGCCTGCAGATTGACCGGCGGGACCGAGCCCGACGCGTTGCCGTAGGAAACCAGGTGGCCGTGCTTTTTGAGGCTGGCGAGCGACGCCTCGAACGTGTCCTTGCCGATGCCGTCGTAGATGTAGATGCAGCCCTCGCCGCTGGTGATCTCGGCCACGCGGTCGGGGATGCTCTCGCGGCTCGTGACGATGACGTGGTCGGCGCCGTGCGCCTTGGCGAGCGCCGCCTTCTCGTCGGTGCTCGTGGTGCCGATGACGAGGCAGCCCTTGGCCTTGGCCCACGCGGTGAGGATCAGACCGACGCCGCCTGCCGCCGCATGGACCAAGAGCGCGTCTCCCGCTTGCGCCTGGGTCATCCGGTGCAGCAGGTACTCGGCCGTCATGCCCTTGAGCATCATCGCCGCGGCCTGCCGGTCGTCGACGCCGGCGGGCAGTTTGACGAGCCAGCGGGCCGGTACGTTGCGCTCGGCGACGTAGGCGCCGGGCACGTTCCAGACGTAGCCCACGCGGTCGCCCGCAGCGAACCCTTGGACACCGGCACCGGCACTCTCCACCACGCCGGCGGCTTCCATGCCGACGGTGCCGGGCGGCTCGAGCAGCGGATAGAGCCCTGAACGCACATAGCAGTCGATGAAGTTTAGGCCGATCGCCGTGTGCCTGACCCGCACCTCGCCGTCGCCGGGCGCACCGATCTCTACCTCCGTCGGCTTGAGCACCTCAGGTCCGCCGTGCGTCTCTTGGACGATCGCCACCACCATCGTTGTCTCTCCCTGTTCGGCTCGTCTCAGCCGAGCTTCTGGCCCGCGGCAAAGTCGAAGTAGAGTTCGCGCGCCCGGCGGTACATCGGGCCCGGTTGCAGATCGCGTTGCTCGAAGCGGACGACCGGCATCACCTTGCCGTAATTGCCGGTCGAGAAGATCTCGTCCGCTTCGGCGAAGTCGTCGACGGTGAGCGTGGTCTCGAGGACGTCGATGCCGTCGGCGATCAACAAGTTCGTCACGCGCTGCTTGGTGATGCCGTTCAGGAAGGTGCCGTTCCACGCTGGTGTCATGGCGACACCATCTTTCACGATCCAGACATTGGCGGTGGCCAGCTCGGCGACATTGGCGCACGCGTCGAGAATGACCGCATTGTCGAAACCCCGCTCACGCGCCCAAGCAAGGGCGCGCGCCCCGTTCGGGTAGTTGCACCCGGCCTTGGCGTCGATCGGCGCCGCGTCGCGCGCCGGTCTGCGGAACGGCGCCACGCTGAGAGAAAAGCCGTCCGGCTTCGGCATCGGGCTCTCGTAGACCGCCAGGAGGAACTCGGTGCTCTCGGGATCGGGCGCCACGAAGCCCCTCATGGCGAAAAACATCGGCCGGACGTAGTAGGCCTTGTTGGGCGGCAGCCGAGCGAAGGCGTCGACCACCAGACCCTGAACAGCCTCGGCGTCGAGCTTGGGCTGCAGCAGCATCTTCCGGGCGCTGTCGACGAGCCGTTCGCAATGGCGGTCGATGTCGGGGCCGCAGCCGTCGAAGATGCGGGCGCCGTCGAACACGGACGAGCTCATCCACATGGCGTGATCCATCGGACCGAGCACCTTCGGTTGGTCCTCGTGCCAGCGGCCGTCGTGCCAGAATACCGCGTCCATCCCTGTCTCCTCGCACCCTGCCGCACCGTAGAAAGCGGGTCACGGGTCGCCAAGGCCGAGCCTCGCAGGGGAGCCCTGCGTGGAGGCCGCCACCGGAGCCGTCGGTGAACGGATCGCCCGCGCGCCGACACTCACTCATTGAATGTAGTCC
This sequence comes from Geminicoccaceae bacterium, assembly GCA_028279345.1. Classification (GTDB taxonomy): domain Bacteria; phylum Pseudomonadota; class Alphaproteobacteria; order Geminicoccales; family Geminicoccaceae; genus JAAAPF01. Next base: position 24,687 of record JANQNY010000039.1, on the reverse strand, counting down.
GCACCTCCACGAGGCACATCAATGCTGCGACATGCCATGATTGAGGCAAAGATCGAGCGGCTAAGCCGCCTCGCACTGGGCACCGCTTTGGCGATCAGCTTGAGCGGCGGGGCAGCGGCCGCTGCCGAGGATGGCGTCACGCTACTGTTCGACACCGGCAGCACGCGGATCAGCCCGGCCGAAGCGGCAAAACTCGACCTCGCGGTCCGCGCATTTCGCGAGGGCAACTGGATCCGTTTCGTCGTGAGCGGCAAGGCCGATACGCTGGGACCCGCCGACGTCAACCTCGCCCTGTCGGTCGAGCGTGCGATCGCCGTGGTGGAGGGCCTGAAGGCGCGCGGCATCCGTGCAGAGCAGCTGCAGGTCGTCGGCGTCGGCGAGGCGGAGCTGGCGGTGCCGACCCCCGATCAGACCCCCGAACCGCAGAACCGCATCGTCCAGATCACCATGCGATGAGGGCCCTGGCGGCAGCTGCGTTCGCCGCACTGGCGCCGCTGCTGCCTGTGGCCGGCACGGCGCTGGACGTCTGGGCGTTGGAGCAGCGCGCACGTTCCGGCGATGCGCAAGCCGCACTCGCCCTGGCGCTGGTCTATGACGGTGGCGACGGGGTGCCGGCAGATCCCGCGCGCGCCTATCGCTGGTATCTGGAGGCAGCCCTGGCGGGCAATCCGTCCGCCCAGTTCAACGTCGCGGTCTTTCTCGATGCCGGACGGGCGGTGCCGCCTGATCTTGAGGCGGCCGCCTTGTGGTACGGACGCGCCGCCGCGCACGGCCATGCGCGTGCCGCCTTCAACTTGGCTTTGCTCTACGCCTCGGGCGAGGGCGTGCCGCGCAATCCGGCGCTCGCCGCCAGCTGGAACGCGGCGGTCCAGGACACGCTGCCGGCGGCGCGCGACCGCGTGCGGGCGCTACGCAGGATCGCTGCCGATGGCGCCCAACCTCTCGACCTTACGGCACCCCAGCCGATGATGGACGTGCCGTTTCTCGTTCCACGAGGTGCCGGTTGGACGGTGGCACTCGTCTGGAGGTTGCCGCCGCAGCCACCAGGCGCGCGGGTGCTGTTGGACGTCGCCCGCATCGATGCTGCGGGGCCGCGTCGGCTGGTCGAGCGCTTCGAAGACGTCTCGGCGACGTTGCTCGAGCTGCCCGGAGCGGCCGCAACCTATGTCTGGCGCGTCCACGCGGTCGACCCTTCAGGCGCGCGCTACGCAGCGAGCCCGTGGCGAAGCTTCTCGGTAGGGGAGAGGGTTCCTCGCGGGATGCCGGCGCTCGAAGCCGCGCTTGCGCAGCTGCCGCCGCCAGACGCGATCGCCGGATTCCTGCCAGCGGTGCCGGCAGACGAGACGCTGTCCGTCAGCGTGGCTGTCGAGACGGCCACGATCGAGCCGTTGCGCGTCGTGATCCGGCCGCGCCGCACCAGCGAGTAGCCACGGGCCGCCGCGCCTTGGGTCGTCAGTCCCGCCGTCGCTTCTCCAGCACGACGCCCGTTTCGATCAGCGCGTCGATCTCGTCCTCGCCGAGGCCGGCATCGGCCAGCAGCTCACGGCTGTGCGCGCCGAACCGGGGTGGTGTCCGCTCAATGCGGCCGGGCGTGCGCGAGAATTTGATGGGCGTGCCGAAGTTCCGGTAGCTCCCTTCTTCGACGGCCATGCCGCGATGGTGCGTGTGCGGGTCAGCCCAGACCTCGGCCGTGTTCTGGACCGGCCCTGCGGGAACGCCTTTGGCGAGGAGCGCCGTGCAGAGCGTGTGGCCGTCGAGCTGGGCGAGGCGCGCCCTGAGGATCCCGGTCAAGGCCGCCCTGTTGGCGAGGCGGTCGCCGTTGGTGAGGAAGCGTGGATCGGCCGCGAGCTCAGGCTTCTCGATCACGGCGCAGAAGCGCTCGAAGCTGCGATTGTTGCCGACCGCTACGAAGATGTCGCCATTGGCGGTGGTGAACTTGTCATAGGGGCAGATGTTGGGATGCGCGTTGCCGGTGAGGCCCGGCAGCTTTCCAGACAGGACATAGTTGGGGATGTGCGGAAACATGAGCGCTACCGCCGTGTCGTAGAGCGTCATGTCGAGATACTGTCCCCGCCCCGACCGCTCGCGTTCGATGACGGCCATGCAGATGGCGAGTGCCGTATAGAGTCCGGTGCCGATGTCGACGAGCGGGATGCCCATGCGGGTCGGCCCCGACGCGGGGTCGCCGTTGACGCTGAAATGACCGGCCATCGCCTGGACCACCGCGTCGTAGCCCGGCAGGCCGCCATAGGGACCGTCGCTGCCGAAGCCCGAGATGCGCGCATGGATGAGCCGCGGGAACCTCTCCGCCAGCACGTCGTGATAGCCGAGACCCCACTTCTCCATGGCGCCCGGCTTGTAGTTCTCCAAGAGCACGTCGGCATCGGCGAGTAGCCGCACCAGCACGTCGCGCCCCTCAGGTCTGGCGAGATCGAGCCCGAGCGAGCGCTTGTTGCGGTTGATGCCCAGGAAGTAGGAGGCGTCGCCCGCTTCGTCGAAGGGCGGGCCCCAATCGCGCACCTCGTCGCCCTGCGGCGGCTCGATCTTGATCACCAGCGCGCCGTGATCGGCCAGCGTCTGCGTGCAATAAGGTCCGCCCAGAACGCGTGTCAGGTCGATCACCTTGAGCCCGTCGAGCGCGCCGAAGCCGGTCCGCATACTGCCTCCCCCAATCGTGAATCCCTGGCGCCGCGCCGGGGCGGTCTTGTATCACGCAGATGGTGATGGCGTTTCACGTTCAGGAGAACAGCGTGCTGACGACCTTAGAGGGCATCGCACAAGCGATCCCCGATGGCGCGCTCGTCGGCGTGCCGCCGGACTATTCGGGCGTGGCGATGGCAGCGACGCTTGCACTGGTTCGTCGCAGCGCTCGCGACCTTCGCTTGTTCTGCCTACCGCAGGGGAATCTGCACGCCGACATGCTCACAGGTGCCGGCTGTGTCGCGGAGATCGAAACCGCGGCGGTCACGCTCGGTGAACAGGGGCCTGCGCCCTGCTTCAACCGCGCCGTCGAGGCTGGGCGCATCCGCGTGAAGGACAGCACCTGCCCGGCGCTGCACGCAGCGCTGACCGCCACCGAGCGCGGCGTGCCGTTTCTGCCGGTGCGTGGGCTCTTGGGCTCCGACATCCTCGCCCATCGCCCCGACTACCGCTCGATCGACAACCCGTTCGCCGAAGGCGGCGACCCGCTGGTGCTCGTACCCGCCGTGAAGCTCGACGTGGCGCTCTTCCACGCGCCCGCGGCCGACGCGGAGGGCAATGTCTGGATCGGCCGCCGGCGCGAGCTCGCGACGCTGGCGCACGCCGCCGAGCGCGCGCTCGTGACGGTCGAGCGGGTCGTCGAAGGCTCGTTCTTCGAGCGCGAGGCGACGGCCGCCAGCGCGCTGTCGAGCCTCTATGTCGAGGCGATCGCCGAGGCTCCCCGTGGTGCCGCGCCGCTTGGGCTTGCGGAGCACTATGAGCCAGATGTTGCGGCCCTCAGGGCCTACGCCAGGGCTGCGCGGACGGAAGGAGGCTTTCGGGCCTGGCTCGCCGAAACCATCGGCGAGGCGGTGCCCGCTTGAGCGTCACGCCCGAGGTCCAGCGCATCGCCACGCTCGCCGATCTCATCGGTCCCGCGCGCCACGTGGCGGTGGGTGCCGCGTCGCCGGTGCCGGCCGGTGCCGCATTCCTCGCCCGCGCCCGGCACGGCACACGCGTCACGGTGCTGCACGATCGGCGCCAGAACAGTTTCACGGACGGTTCGCGCGAGCTGTTCGACCTCGCCGGGCAGGGGCGCATCGACGTGTTCTTCTTGGGCGGCGTTCAGATCGATGGGACCGCAAATATCAACCTCGTCGGCACCGGCACCTATCCGCACCTGACCAAGCGGTTCCCTGGCTCCTTCGGCTCGGCTTATCTCTATTTCGTCGTGCCGCGCGTCATCCTCTATCGCGAGGAGCACAGCCCGCGCACCCTGGTCGAGCGGGTGGACTTCGTCAGCGCACCGGGCACGAGCCCGCCCGACGTCTACCGTCCTGGCGGCCCGTCGCATCTCCTGACGGGCAAGGCGCTCTTTGCCTTCGACCAAGAACGCGCGCGGTTTCGCTTGGTCGCGTATGCGCCCTCGGAAGATGCGGCGCGGATCCGAGCGGCGACCGGCTTCGCGTTCGACGTGGACCGTGACGCCACCCCCTGGTCGGTGCCGGACGCGGCGACCCTGGCGCTCATCGAGGAGCAGGTCGCGCCGCCCTTGCGCGCGAGCTACCCCGCGTTCGCGGAGCGGGTGTTCGCGACCGGGGCGTGATCCGGAATGCGGGTCGCGCTATGCTTGTCTTTGCAAAGCGAACAGAGGAGGCACCCCATGGCGACGGCGCTCAAGGATCCCCGCCACAAGCTCAACGATTCCTCGCTCTTGAAGGATCTCTGCTACGTCGACGGCGCGTGGATCGGGGCCGACAGCGGCGAGCGGTTTGCCGTGCACAATCCGGCGGACGGCGAGCATCTGGGCGACGTGCCTTCGCTCGGTGCCGCGGAGACGCGCCGCGCCATCGAGGCCGCCGACCGTGCCTTCAAGAGCTGGTCGAAGACACTCGCCAAGGACCGCACGGCGATCCTCCGCCGCTGGTTCGACCTCTTGATGGCGAATGCCGACGACCTGGCGATGCTCATGACGCTCGAGCAAGGCAAGCCGCTCGCCGAAGCCAAGGGTGAGGTCACCTACGGTGCCTCCTTCGTCGAGTGGTACGCTGAGGAGGCGAAGCGGGTCTATGGCGACACCATCCCGTCGCCCTTCCCGACCCGGCGCATTCTGGCGCTGAAACAGCCGATCGGCGTCTGCGGGATGATCACGCCCTGGAACTTCCCGATGGCGATGATCACCAGGAAGTGCGCGCCGGCGCTCGCCGTCGGCTGCACCGTGGTGATCAAGCCGGCCGGCCTCACGCCGCTCACCGCACTCGCCTGCGCTGAGCTTGCGGATCGCGCGGGCATCCCCGCGGGCGTCATCAACATGGTGACGGGCCCGTCGGGGCCGATCGGCGGCGAGATCACGTCCTCGAAGCTGGTGCGCAAGGTTTCGTTCACCGGGTCCACGGCTGTTGGCAAGGTGCTCTTGAAGCAGTGCGCCGACACGGTGAAGAAGGTGTCGATGGAGCTGGGCGGGCATGCGCCCTTCATCGTCTTCGACGACGCCGATTTGGAGGCTGCGGCCACGGGTGCCGTGGCCTCCAAGTTCCGCAATGCGGGCCAGACCTGTGTCTGCATGAACCGGCTCTACGTGCAGGCGGGCGTGCACGACGCCTTCGCCGACGCGTTCGCCAAGAAGGTCGCCGAGCTCAAGGTCGGCCACGGCACCGAGAGCGGCGTCGAGGTGGGCCCGCTGATCGAGCCCTCGGCAATCGACAAGGTGGAGGAGCACATCGAGGATGCGACCGGCAAGGGTGCCCGCGTCGTCACGGGCGGCAACCGCCACAAGGCGGGCGCGCTGTTCTTCGAGCCGACCGTGCTCGCGGGCTGCACGCCCGACATGCTCATCGCGCACGAGGAGACCTTCGGCCCCGTGGCGCCGCTCTTCCGTTTCGACACAGAGGAGGAGGCGATCCAGCTCGCCAACGACAGCGACGTGGGCCTCGCCGGCTACTTCTACGCCCGCGACATCGGCCGCGTGCTGCGCGTCGCCGAAGCCCTTGAGGTGGGCATCGTCGGCGTCAATGACGGCGTCGTCTCGACCGAGGTGGCCCCATTCGGCGGCTTCAAGGAGAGCGGCCTCGGCCGCGAAGGCTCCAAATACGGCCTCGATGACTTCCTCGAGATCAAATACGTCAGCATCGGCGGGCTTGATCGGTAGGAAGGGCGCGCGCTTGGAGCCGCTGCCTACGCGCCGGCTCGGTCATACCGAGGTCGAGGTCACGACGCTCGGGCTCGGTACGGCGCCGATCGGCGGTAATCTAGAGGCCGTGAACGACGAGGCCGCCGCAGGTGCGTTCCACGCCGCTTGGGATGGTGGCGTCCGGTACTTTGACACGGCGCCTTTCTATGGCTTCGGCCGCGCCGAACGTCGGACCGGGGACGCCCTACGCTGCCAGCCGCGCGACGACCACGTCCTCTCCACCAAGGTCGGCCGACTTCTGATACCGGACGCCCACGCGCCGAAAGCCAAGCGCCCATGGGTCGATCCCCTGCCTTTCCGTCCGATCTACGACTATGGCTACGACGCGGTGCGGCGGAGCTTCGAGGACAGCCTGCACCGGCTTGGCCTCGACCGCGTGGACATGCTGTTCCTCCACGACATCGGCGAGTGCACGCACGGCGCCAATCACGCGGCCCACTTCGAGGTGGTGATGACCGGCGGGTTGCGGGCGCTGCAGGCACTCAAGGCCGAAGGGCTGATCGGCGCCTACGGCATCGGCGTCAACGAGACCGCGGTGCTGATGGCGGCGCTCGACCGGGCCGACTGGGACTGCTTCCTCTTGGCCGGTCGCTACACGCTTTTGGAGCAGGACGCACTTGACGACCTGATGCCCGCCTGCGTTGCGCGCGGTACGTCGATCATCGTCGGTGGCCCCTGTAACTCGGGCCTGCTCGCCGGCGGCGACACCTGGAACTACGCGGAGGCGCCCTCTGACCTGATTGCGCGGCGCGATCGCCTCGCGGAGGTGTGCGCCGCCGACGGCGTGGCGCTCGAGGCTGCGGCCCTCCAATTTCCGCTCGCGCACGCGGCGGTCGCCAGTGTCATCCCCGGCTCCCGTACAGCGGAACAGACCCGCGCCAACCTCGCCCACTTGGCAGCCCCAATTCCCGCGGCGCTGTGGGCTGATCTCAAGAGCGACGGGCTGGTGAGGGCTGACGCGCCAGTGCCGGGCTAGCGTTATCGTTCGAGTCGAGGTCCCTGGCATCCGTAGAGGGCATCTGTTGGCAGCCGAAAGTTGCGCGCGTTGCAACAGCGCCAAAAATGGTCTGTGCTAGATATCCTGTCAGTGTCCTTGCCGCGTCGCCGTGGATGGCGCGAGGTGTGTGGAGAGGAGAAGAACGATGGTGGGAAGCGGGGATGCAATAGCGGGCCGCGCAGCGATCCAGGGACCAAGTTGGCACACCCCAACCCCATCCAGGGCAGCTTCCTGCCGCCCATACAAATCATCACGAATTTCGCAAAGAAGTTCTTAATCAATAAAGTTTGCGTGAAGCGCGAAGTTGACACCCTCTTCAAAAGAAGAAAAAGAAAGCACCAATTATGATTAAATTATTGCGAGAAAAATGCAGCGTCAACGTTTTAATAAGTTGCCGCAATGTAGATAGTAATGTCTTGGTTAGGTAGCTTACGGAAACCCTGATCTTAAGCGTTGGATTCGAGCTAGCAAATCGCCGCCCAGCTTGCATAAGATTTGACCGGAAACAACGGAGTGGCGTCATGAGTGGCGAGTTTTACTTGAATGATGGGCGCCTCTCGCAAGCCGAGGTAGAACTAATCCAGCATTTCTCCAGACATATAGCCCGTCGATATCAAATGGAAAGCAGCAGTATCGAATTTAGGTTTAAGACTATTCAGATTGGTATGTCAAAAACGACAAAGCTTTTGGCGCATTCAAGAAACGTATATCCGTACTTTATTAAAATCGGAGAAAAAAAGACAATTAACAAGGAAGTAAGTAACTTCAATCGAGCATCTGCTCGTATTCCACCGCTATACATACCTCCATTGGAAACCGTTATCGATGGAAGCATTGATAAGTATTATTCAGAAAACGTGGCTAAATCTGCTTTAGTTGCTTATCGTTACATTTCTGGTCATAATAAAGGAACACCATCAACTTCTTTGCTTGAAGCATTTTCAAGTATAAATAAATACACAATGATCGAGTTGATTGATGAATTATTTGGTATTGTTATGAAAGACCTGCATGCTTTTGGAGAAGACGTAGATTACTGCAAGTTCGAGCATCTTTTCCATAACGAATCTCGTTTTTCGGAGATTGGAAGCAAAAGATTGTCCGAAATGGTCCGGCAATATAATGAGTTTATTGAATATGCGCCCACACCAGAATTGCCGCACGGTATGGTCCATGGTGATCTCCACTGTGAAAATGTCATTGTTAACAAGCGGTTGTCTCCAATAATCATTGATTTTGAAATGATGCGGCAGGAAGGCTGTCTGCTAAATGACTTCGCAGAGTTTGAGGTCGCACTTATTGTTGCCGCGCTTGAAGCCGATACAGACATGTATGCGCCAATTGCTAGAAGAATCTATAGCCGCATTAATATGTTTGAATTGTTTGGAACCGACAAACTTTCAAGATCGATCCAGGCAATTAGAATTAATCTTGCGGACATGCTCTTCAGAGAATCTTGCATGGAAGCAAATGCGGAGCAAATCTTGGGGATTCAGACGGTCTACAATTCTCTACTGCTTAGGTATCTTTGTTCTTACTCATTTGTTGCAAAAAAATCTCTCGCCGAGCAAAGGAGTCTTGTAGTTTTCGCTGTACTTGAAGATCTATTCGACAGAAAATTTCATCTTTGTTTAGAGCAGCACTGACCTGCCGATCGGCATCCGTTGGCGCGTTCGCCAAAAGGCGCCTCTTTATCGCCTACCCCGGAGTGACCTGTCGACTGGGTCTCCTGGGCACGCAGGTGGCCCCCCGTCCGACCCCACGCTAACGACGTCACGAGGACAGCCAAACCGCGAGGCTATCGACACGGCGCGCCGAGTACGATGGACTGTGTGCGGTAGCGCGTAGCGAGTTTTGCCTGGAGTGATCTGACATACTTCGTACATAGAGCGCTCTGCGGCGCAGGTCCTGCGTATCCTCATCCGTTTGCCTAGTCGATCGCTCAGCCGTAGACATAGGTTCCGCGGCGCCTTGCGCCGCCGCTGGGGAGCGCAGCCATGCCGGAATTCCCGATCGTCGACACGCACGTCCATTTTTGGGACGGCGGCATCAATCACCTGAGTTGGAACAAGGGTGCGCCGGCGATCGACCGACCCTTCATGCCGCAGGACCTGGATACCGACCGCGGCGAGGTGGCGCTCGATGCCATCGTCGTCGTCGAGGCCGATGTTGACGAGGGGCTCTACCTCAAGGAGGCGTCGTGGCTCGCGCAGCTCGCCGAAGTTGACGACCGCATCGCGGCGATCGTTGCACACGCGCCCCTGCAGTTCGGCGCGGCTGTTGGCTCGGAACTGGAGAAGCTGGCTTCGCACGGTCTCGTCCGCGGCGTCCGCCGGCTGATCCAGGGCCGCGACGCAGTGGCACTCTGCGGCGATGCCGGCTTCCGCGAGGCGGTGCGAATGTTGCCGCGCTTCGATCTGCATTTCGAACTCGGCGCCACGCACGATCAGCTCGAGCCCGTGGTCGACCTCGTCCGCGCCTGCCCGGAGGTGCGGTTCGTGCTCGATCACATGGGGAAGCCCGGTATCGAAGCGGGCCTAACCGAGCCCTGGTCGACGCGGATCGGCGACCTCGCCGAACTCGACAACGTCGTCTGCAAGGTCTCTTGCGTCGACAACGTAGCGGTGGACGCGGCATGGACGGAGGACCAGCTGCGCCCCTATGTCGACCACGTCCTCGACGCCTTCGGACCCGGACGCGTCCTTTTCGGCAGCAACTGGCCCGTCCTTCGGCTTTCTATGGGCTACGAAGGGTGGGTCGAGGTGGTCGACCACGCCGTTGCCGGCTGGTCAGCCGAAGACCGCCGGGCGTTCTTCGTGGAGAACGCCAAGCGGGTCTATCGGATCTAACGAGCGGCTGCGCGGCCGGCCGCTGCTCAGGCGGCGCTGCGGTTCGCGAACCTGTGCCGGTAGACGAGCCGGGCCTGCTGCAGATCGCGCGTCGCCGTCTCGACGGTTCGCCACGCATAGGGCTGATGCTCGATCATACGGATGGCGGCTGCATCGTTGGCGGGGCAGGCGAGCTGGACCACGGGCAGGTGGTTCGCGCGAACCGCACGCAGAGCCATGTGCAGGGCCGTCGTCCCATAGCCGCGGCGCCGCCACCAGGGGGCGATCAAGACATCGACGTGGCTCGTCCGAAGGCTGCGCCGCGCGCTACCCTGCGCATCGCCGCGAAGAACGACACGGCCGACGAAATCGCAGGCTTCGACGTCGAAGATCCATCGGTACTGGGTCCAACGCGCGCCGAAGTGCGTGGACCGGTCGAGCCGGCGCCGCACGAAGCTGCGTGGGTCTTCAGCCAGCTCTTCGAGCTCCGACAGGCCGGCGTTGGGTCGTGGGCTCGGCTCGAAGCCGTGCCTGAGCGCCGCCGCGTATCGATCCAGAAGGTCGGCGCAGGGTTCGAGCAGACGAATGGGCAGCATACAACAACCTCCATTAGCGAGGGTTTCGCCAGGGGGCGGCAACGAGCCGCATGCGTAGTATCGCCGGTCGAGGTGAAGAGATCGTTGGCCGGCTTTAACGAGAGCATCACCCGCTATGCAGGTCGCGCGGGTTGGTGGCTGGAAGTAGTACTACGCCGATTGGCGACCACCCCGGCGTTCATGTCGATGCGCCTTTTCGTCGAGCGGGCTGTCGAACCAGTCCGACAACCGGCGGTTTACCTCGTCTGCGGCCTCGATCTGCAACCAATGACCTACACCATCCATGCGGGCATAGCGCCAGGGCGCCTGAACGTAGTGCTCCGAGGTCTTCATCTGATCCTCAGCAAGCGCGACGTCGTCCGTGCTGTAGAGACCGAGTGTCGGGACGCGAAACGCCGGAAGCCGATGGCGAAGGGCGTCGCGTGTGAGGTTGGCGCGGTACCAGTTGAGCGCGGCGGTGAGCCGGCCGGGCCGCGACAGGTCGTGGACCCAACGCTCGGCATCCTCGGGCGTAGGCGCGTGCTTGGTGAGCAGCCGAAACCGCAGCGCTCGGAGGCACGTCTCGGCGAGCCAGGGCGTGAGGAAGAGGTAGAGATACCAGCCCTTGCGTTTCTGCTCGGCCCCAGCGCGGCGGTAAGCCTCGGGATGGCCCACCGACAGGGCGGCGAAGCGGCGGACGCGCGCCTCGTGATCGGCGCAAACCCGCCAGCCGAGCGCCGCACCCCAGTCATGGCCAACGAGGTCGAAGGAGGCCCCGGGTGCGATGTCATCGGCAATGTCGACGACGTCCTGCGCCAGGCGGTCGAGGCGATAGCGCCGGACCTCCGCTGGCGCGTCGGAAAGCCCGCAGCCCCGAAGGTCGGGGACGATGACCGTGCGGCCCAACGCGGCTAGCGCTTCGACCTGGAGCCGCCACACCTCGCCCGAATCGGGAAAGCCATGCAGCAGGACCATCGGCGGACCGTCGCCCGCAAGCCGCGCATGAAGGGTGAGCCCATCGATGCGCAACCGCTTCGCCGTCATCGCCATGGTCCAGCCTCTCGGAGCGCCTCGCTCGTCCATGAAGAATGGTGTAGGAGCCGTTCCTCACCAAGTCGGCCGCGGCGCCCGCTGCCGTGTGGAAGGATGGCGGAGACACGCCTTGTCGAAGCATGGACCGATCAGGCGCCGGACGGCACCTGACATCGCTGCCCGGAAGGGCGGCGAGCCGATCGTCTCACTCACGGCCTACGCGGCCTCGACGGCAGCGCTCGCCGACCCGCACTGCGACTTCCTCCTGGTGGGCGATTCCGTCGGCATGGTGGTGCACGGCTACCCGTCCACTCTGCCGGTCTCGCTCGACCTAATGATCCTGCACGGCCAAGCGGTGATGCGCGGCTCCGAGCAGGCCCTCGTCGTCGTCGACCTGCCCTTCGGCAGCTACGAGGGGGGGCCCGAGGCCGCGTTCACGGGTGCAGCGCGGGTGCTGGCGGAGACCGGCTGCGGGGCGGTCAAGCTCGAGGGCGGCGACCACATGGCGGAGACCGTGGCGTTTCTCGTCGCCCGCGGCATCCCGGTCATGGCGCATGTCGGGCTCACGCCCCAGGCGGTGAACACGCTCGGCGGCTACCGGGCGCAGGGCCGCGAGCGGGAACAGTGGGAGCGGATCGAGGCAGACGCGCGGGCCGTCGCAGATGCGGGGGCCTTTTCCATCGTTCTGGAGGCCGTGGTCGAGCCGTTGGCCCGACGCATCACTGAGGCCGTCGCCATCCCGACCATCGGCATTGGCGCGTCGGCTGCCTGCGACGGACAGATTCTGGTCATCGATGACATGCTCGGGCTGACGCCGCGCGTCGCCAAGTTCGTCAAGCGCTATGGCCGCCTCGGGGAGCACGCCGAAGCGGCGATCGCCGCCTATGCCAGCGAGGTGCGCGCGCGTCACTTCCCGGCCGACGAGCACACCTATGCCCCGAGTGCCTGAGCGCGGTGCGCCCCGCCCTTCGGTCGAAGCGGGGAGGTGGCGTGCGCGGGCGGCCGTCGCCCCATTGCAGGGCGGAAGAGACGCGGCTATATCCCTCGCTCGCTCGAACGCGCGGGTGGCGAAGCGTGCGGCCTCACCGGCTCCGCCGCGCCGCGTTCCGTCTCGGAGCCAGTGATGTCCAAGATGAAGACCCGGCGGTCGGCCGCCAAGCGGTTCAGCTTTACGGCGACCGGCAAGATCAAGCGCCGCAGGGCGTATCACCGCCACAACCTAACCGACCGTCAGTCGAAGACGGCGAAGGTGCGGGGGCGCAAGCCGGCGTTCGTGGCGGCCGGTGACGCCGAGCTCGTGAAGAAGATGCTGCCTTACGGCTGACGCCAAGGAATTCGGAGTAGAGAGAGATGGCACGGGTCAAGCGGGGTGTGACCTCGCATGCGCGGCACAAGAAGGTCCTGAAGCTTGCCAAGGGCAGCCGCGGGCGCGCCAAGAACACCATTCGCGTCGCCAAGCAGCGCGTCGAGCGTGATTGGCAGTATGCCTATCGCGACCGGCGCACGCGGAAGCGCGAGTTCCGCGCGCTCTGGATCCAGCGCATCAACGCGGCGGCGCGCGAGCATGGGCTCACCTACGGCAAGCTCATCCACGGCCTGGACCTGGCCGGGCTCGAGCTCGACCGCAAGGTGCTGGCCGACCTCGCTGCTCGTGATCCCCAGGGCTTTCACGAGGTCCTCAAGACGGCGCACGCAGCGCTCCCCGCCTGAACGGCCTTCCCAGTCGAGCCGGAGAAGCGGGCATGGGTGACCAGCTCGAAACCCTGCGTGACGACGTGCTGGAGGCGGTCGAGGGTGCTGCAGACTTGCGCACGCTCGACGAGGTGCGCGTGCAGGCACTCGGCAAGAAGGGCCGCCTCACCGAAGTCATGAGGACGCTCGGCTCCATGCCGCCCGAGGAGCGGCGCGGCTTCGGCCAGCGGGCCAATGTCGTCAAGGAGGCGCTGGAAACAGCGCTCGCCGAGCGCCGCCAGACGCTCGAAGCGGCGGACCTCGAGCGTCGCCTCGTGGCGGAGGGGATCGATGTCACGCTGCCACCGCGCCCGCAGCCGCTGGGCCGGTTGCACCCCGTGACGCAGGTGACGGAGGAGATCATTGCGATCTTCGCCGACATGGGCTTCGCGGTCGCCGAAGGCCCCGATATCGACGACGACTTCCACAATTTCACCGCGTTGAACTTTCCGCCGGAGCATCCGGCGCGGGAGATGCACGACACCTTCTTCGTCGAGGGGCAGCCGGAGCTGGTCCTGCGGACGCACACCTCGACCGTGCAGATCCGAACCATGATGGCAGGTCCGCCGCCCCACCGGATCATCGCGCCCGGCCGCACCTATCGCTGCGACAGCGACGCGACCCACTCGCCGATGTTCCATCAGGTCGAGGGGCTCTTGATCGACCAGCACACCCACATGGGCCACCTGAAGGGCTGCCTGGAGGATTTCTGCGCGGCGTTCTTCGAGCGCGACAGCGTCCCCTTGCGCTTTCGGCCGTCGTTCTTCCCCTTCACCGAGCCGTCGGCGGAGGTGGACATCGGGTGCAGGCGTACGAAGCGGGAGCTCGTCATCGGCGAGGGTTCCGATTGGCTCGAGATCCTCGGCTGCGGGATGGTGCATCCCGCGGTCCTGGAGAATGTCGGCCTCGATCCAGCGGTGTGGCAGGGCTTCGCCTTCGGCATGGGCATCGACCGGGTGGCGATGCTCAAATACGGCATCCCGGATCTCCGCACGTTCTTCGAAGCCGACCTGCGTTGGCTCCGACACTACGGCTTCGTGCCGCTCGACCTGCCCACGACCTATGCCGGGCTCGCCCGATGAAGGTCACGCTGCCGTGGCTCCGTGAGCATCTGGAGACCAACGCCGACGCGGAGACGATCGGATGGACGCTGACGGCCATCGGCTTCGAGCTGGAAGGGATCGAGCCGCGCGGCGCCGATCTCGACGGCTTCTCGGTCGGTCACGTGACGGGCGTACGCCAGCACCCCAACGCCGACCGCTTGAGCCTTTGCACGGTGGACACGAAGGACGGGACCTTCGAGGTCATCTGCGGGGCGCCCAATGTGCGGCTGGGTATGAAGGGCATCTTTGCGCCTGAAGGCTCGGTGATCCCATCGACGGGCACCCCGCTCAAGCGCTCAACCATCCGCGGCGTCGAGAGCCAGGGCATGCTTTGCTCGGCACGCGAACTCGGCATCGGCGAAGATCACGACGGCATCATCGATGTGGGCGACGAGCCCGGGGTGGGGACACCGGCCGCTGAGGCTCTAAGCCTCGAAGGTCCAGTCTTCGATGTTGCCGTCACGCCCAACCGCGGCGACGGCTTCGGCGTCCACGGTCTTGCTCGCGAACTCGCGGCTGCAGGGCTTGGGACACTGAAAGAGCCGGACGCGCGTCCGGTCGAGGCGGCGTTCGCTACGTCGCGAGGCGTTGACCTCCGGTTTCCGCACGAGGCACGCGACGCCTGCCCACTCTTTATCCTCCGCGAGCTGCGCGATGTCCAGAACGGGCCCAGCCCGGCTTGGCTGCAGGAGCGGCTCAAGGCGGTTGGCTTGCGGCCGATCACGGCGCTGGTCGACATCACCAACTGGTCGACGCTCGACATGTGCCGACCGCTGCATGTCTTCGATGCCGACAAGGTCCGCGGTGACCTCTACTTGCGTTTTGCGAAAGCCGGCGAAACGTTCCGGGGCCTCGACGACAAGACGTACGTGCTTGACGCCGGTATGGCCGTCATCTGCGACGATACGGGCATTGTCAGCCTTGCCGGGATCATGGGCGGCGCGAGCACCGGCTGCGATGAAGCGACCACTAACGTGCTCCTCGAGATGGCGCTGTTCGATCCGGTCCGGACGGCGCGGACCGGCCGCCGGCTGGGCATCGAGAGCGATGCGCGGCAGCGCTTCGAGCGTGGCGTTGATCCCGGCTTCGTCCTGCCCGCGGCAGACTATGCGACGCGCATGATCCAGACGCTCTGTGGCGGTGAGGCGGGCTCCATCGTCGTGGCCGGCTGCGTGCCCGACAACCGTCGCACGATCGCCTTCGACAGGCGCGAGCTCACGCGGCTTACGGGTCTCGTGCTGGACGACGCCGAGGTCGAGCGCATTCTTGGTGATCTCGGCTTCGGTACGGCGTCGGAAGGCGAGGGGCGGTTCGTGGTCAGCACGCCCACCTGGCGGCACGACTGCACGCGTGCGGCGGACCTCGTCGAGGAACTTGCCCGTATCCGCGGCTTCGATGCGATCCCGGCCACACCGGTCCGGCGCGAGCGCGCAGTTGGCCGACCGATCCTCGATAGCTCCCAACTTCGCCGGCTGCGCCTGCGTCGCGCCTTGGCCGCACGCGGGTTGGAAGAGACGGTGACCTTCAGCTTCATCGGCGAGGCCGAAGCTGCGGCCTTCGGCGGCGCCCAAGTAAGGGTGGCCAATCCGATCAGCGCAGATCTCGTCGCCATGCGACCCTCGCTGTTGCCATCGCTCGCGGCTGCCGTCGGGCGCAACCAGGCGCGGGCGCTCGACGACGCGGCCCTGTTCGAAGTGGCAGCGATCTTCACGGCCGCCGAGGCAGGCGGTCAGACGTGGGCAGCGGCGGCGGTTCGGGCCGGCAGCGCTACTCCGCGGAGCTGGGGCGAGCCCGACAGGCCCGCGGATGCGCTCGACGCCAAGGGCGATGCGTTGGCCGCGCTGGAAGCCACCGGCGTCAACCTCGCGTCGCTGCGGCTCGAGACGTCGGCGCCGGCGCATTTCCATCCCGGTCGCTCGGGTGTCTTCAAGATCGGCCGCGAGGTGGTCGCGACCTTCGGTGAGTTGCATCCGGGCCTGGCGAAGCTGTTCGACTGGAAGGGTCGCGTCGTCGGCTTCGAGCTGTTTCTCGACTGGCTGCCGCAACCGAAGCCCGCGAAGATCCGCGCCCGGCCGCCGCTCAGCGCGTCGGCCTACCAGCCGGTCGATCGCGACTTCGCGTTTCTGGTCGACGCCACGGCACCGGCGGGCGACTTGCTCGCTGCGGTCGGCAAGGCTTCGGATCTGATCCGCGACGTCACGCTGTTCGACGACTATGCGGGGAAGGGCGTGCCCGAGGGCAAGCGGTCGCTCGCCGTCGCCGTGCGCATGCAAGCGCTTGACCGGACGCTCGGCGACGCCGACATCGAGGATGTCGCAAGACGCGTGACCGAAGCGGCGCGGCAGGCCTGCGGCGCCGAGCTTCGGCAATAGCGCTCCGCCACTCAGCAAGGGATCCGGGGTGACCGACCTCGCCCGTCTGCGCA
This sequence comes from Geminicoccaceae bacterium, assembly GCA_028279345.1. Lineage (GTDB taxonomy): Bacteria > Pseudomonadota > Alphaproteobacteria > Geminicoccales > Geminicoccaceae > JAAAPF01. Next base: position 8,127 of record JANQNY010000039.1, on the reverse strand, counting down.
ATTTCTCGATCGTCGCGCACATCGACCACGGCAAGTCGACGTTGGCTGATCGCATCATCGAGCGCTGTGGCGCGCTCGATGCCCGTGAGATGCGCGGGCAGGTCCTCGATTCCATGGACATCGAGCGCGAGCGCGGCATCACCATCAAGGCGCAGACGGTCCGCCTCAACTACCGAGCGAAGGACGGCAAAGACTACGTCTTCAACCTCGTCGACACGCCGGGTCATGTCGATTTCGCTTACGAGGTCAGCCGCTCGATGCGCGCGTGTGAGGGCTCACTCCTGCTGGTCGATGCGACCCAGGGTGTCGAGGCGCAGACGCTCGCCAACGCGTACCAGGCGATCGATGCCGACCACGAGATCGTCGTCGTGCTCAACAAGATCGACCTGCCGGCTGCGGAGCCGGAGCAGATGAAGGAGCAGATCGAGGACATCCTAGGGCTTGATGCCGCCGAAGCGCTGCTGATCTCGGCCAAGACGGGCCAAGGCGTCGACGACGTGTTGGAGGCGATCGTCTCGCGGCTCCCGGCGCCGGCGGGTGACCTTGAAGCGCCACTCCAGGCGCTCGTCGTCGATAGCTGGTACGACCCCTATCTCGGCGTGATGACGCTCCTGCGGGTCAAGCAGGGCCGGCTCGAGAAGGGCATGCGCGTTCGCTTCATGGGCACAGGCGCTGTGCATCCCGTCGAGCGCGTCGGCGTGTTCACGCCCAAGCCCCTGGTCATCGATGGCTTGGGACCGGGCGAGATCGGCTTCATCACGGCGGGCATCAAGGACATCATCGATGCCCAGGTCGGTGACACCATCACCGACGACCGGCGTCGCGCGGAGGCCCCGCTACCGGGCTTCCGGCCCTCGCAGCCCGTCGTCTTCTGCGGCATGTTTCCGGCCGACGGTGCCGACTACCCGACGCTGCGCGATGCCCTGGGGAAGCTCCGGCTCAACGATTCGAGCTTCGAGTTCGAGCCGGAGAACAGCCAAGCGCTCGGCTTCGGCTTCCGCTGCGGCTTCTTGGGGCTCTTGCATCTCGAGGTGATCCAGGAGCGGCTCGACCGCGAGTTCGATCTCGACCTCGTGCTGACGGCACCCTCGGTGGTCTATCGGCTGCACCGCCGGGACGGCCAGACGGTCGAGCTCCACAACCCTGCCGACTTCCCCGATCCGACCCAGATCGAGTTCCTGGAGGAGCCCTGGATCAAGGCGACGATCATCGTTCCGGACGACTATCTGGGCGCGGTCTTGGCGCTGTGCACCGAGAAGCGCGGCGTGCAGCACGAACTCACTTATGTGGGCCAGCGGGCGATGCTGGTCTACCGCCTGCCGCTCAACGAGGTTGTCTACGACTTCTACGACCGCCTCAAATCGATCAGCCGCGGCTATGCAAGCTTCGACTACCAGCTCGACGGCTTCGACCAGTCGGACCTGGTGCGCATGGACATTCTCATCAACGGCGATCGGGTCGACAGCCTGGCGCTCCTGGTCCACCGCTCGATGGCCGAGGCACGCGGCCGCGCGCTCTGCGAGAAGCTCAAGGACCTGATCCCGCGCCAGCAGTTCCAGGTGGCGATCCAGGCAGCGATCGGCGGCCGCATCATCGCGCGTGAGACCGTGAAGGCGATGCGCAAGGACGTGCTCGCCAAGTGCTATGGCGGGGACGTCACGAGAAAGCGCAAGCTCCTAGAGAAGCAGAAGGCGGGGAAGAAGCGCATGCGCCAGTTCGGCAAGGTGGAGATCCCCCAAGAGGCCTTCCTCGCTGCGCTCAAGATGGAGAGCTGAGCGGCGGAAACGGATTCCTCGCGGCCTTGGCGCGTGGACGTCGCGGTTTTCCGCTCCTAGGCCGGTTGCCAGGCGCCATCGTTAGTCAGTCGAGGCGGTCGCGCGGAAGGCCGATAGCACCATTTGGGTGGCGACCGTGACGCGCGGTTGAGCGCGACCAACCTTGCGCCGGACCGAGGCCTTCGATCCTTCTGCACACTTCTTCGGCACATGGCCGCTCTGGGTTTCCGTTCAGCGACTTCTTCAGCCTAGGTGATATCTGCTCTCGGAGTTCCACAGCCAAGCGACGGGGTCGCCGGTCCAGCTGCACCTCGGACGCGTCGCGCCTCATGCCGCGCCAGGAACGCGTCAAACCCTAGTCGCTCACCGGTGTTTTCGGCGGTACCTACGTCGAGCATCGGTTAGCCAGGGAATGCCGGATTGGCCGCCGCGCACAAGACGCCCATGCGCGACGTCAATCTGCAGCTCGGCAGCAGGAGCTTCGGGTGAAAACGTCACGTTGCGCCGCGTCGGCCATCGCCGCATTCCTCGCCCGCGCCCGGACGATGCCGAGCAAATGCCTCATCTCGGGCCGTTCGTAGTTGAGAGGAACCCCATGTACAGACCCATTCTTGTCATTTTCGGAGCAACCGCACTCACGGCTATGGCCGCGCCGGAGACGGTCTATGCGCAGAGCTTCGATTGCGCCAAGGCGAGCACTGCCGTCGAAAAACAGATCTGCAACGACCCGGACCTGGGCCTGATGGATACGGAGCTCGGCTCGGTCTACGGGGCTCTGCGGAAGTCCCTCAGCGGGGACGCGCGATCTGCGCTCCGTGACAGCCAACGTGCGTGGATGCGGCAGCGCAATGCCTGCGACGCACAAAGCGACTGTGTGACGGAAGCCTATGTCCAGCGGCTGCGTGAACTGGATCGGGACTACGACGTCTTCGCGGGCTGGTCCGGTGACTTCACGAGCTGGGCCGATCTCCAGCTTTCCCCAACCGATCAGGGCGGAGGCGCCTACGCGGTATCCGTGTCCGGTGCCGGCCAGAACTGGACGTGCGATGGTACACTCTCGGCAGCACTCAGCGACGACGGAACCGCGCTCGTCGTCAGTCACCGCGGCGACTCCGTGCGCGTTCAAGCTGCAGGAACCGGGCTGTCGGTTCCGGCTGCGCTAGACGCCGTGATCGCTAGCAACGGGCTCTGCGGTGCATCTGCGCCTAGTTTCGCTGGCTTTTTCGCCCGCACAGCGCACGCACAACGAGCCCAGCCCGGGTTCGAAGGGGCGCCGTTCGTCCATCCGCAGATTATCGAGGCTCTCTCTACGTCGCTCGCCGACAGCGGCGACACCGTGGTCGCCATCAACCTTACCGACGCCCAAGACAGCAACAGCCTTGGCGGCGCCTTCAAAGTCGAACCGGCTACCGCGGGTGGCGCCTGGCCGACCGTGTCGATGACCGGCAACAACGAGAGTTTCTCTTACCAACTGATCGGCACGACGGCGCAAGGCGTCCACGTCCTCAAAACGTCAGAATGGGGTGGCGGATCGGGTGTGTTCAACAACCTCATGCTCGTCTCCTATCGCCGAGGTCAGGGCATCGAGGTCGACTGGGCGGCCAAGGCAATCCAGCCTGGCGAGGCGCGCTTGGTGCTCTTCAAGCATGGTGAGATCGTTCTCGGCGACCGGTGGGCTGGTACGTTGAAGGTGGACGGCGACCGGCTCTTCATCGGTGCCAATGAGAGTGGAAGACCGGATGCGGGGGAAGCCCAGAGTGGCTGGCTCACGTTCGAGGCGGCTGACCCGCCGGCGCAGTAGCGTCCCGTCACGACGCGAGGCAGCGCTTGCCTTCATCCGTCCGGTGTGGGTGCGCCGTCGCGTCTTTGATGTGGTTTTCGATGCAGCCCGGCAGAACTGCGGCTTCAGGGCCAAGAGTGAGCGGGAGCGGGTCTGTAGGAGCGAACCCGTGAGGCCAAGTTGACGCCATCGTCGTTGTCCCGGCGCTTCGCGTGAGCGCGTGACGCGTCGATCAGCCCATTTCGAACCTAGCGCTCGTACCGATCAGCTCTTCACGCCACGCGTCTTGCTGCTCCGCAAGCGGCCCGATGTCGAACGGGAAGTTCGTGGTCGCACGCTCCTGGACCGAGCGCAGGGCGATAGCGTCGTCCATGAGCGGTGCGAGCGCTTGAGCTAGCGCCCCAGGCGTCGACGGTTCGACCAGAACGCCGCGGCCCTCGAGCACCTCCTTGAGCCCGCCCTGCGGGTAAGCAACGACCGCGCAGTTCTGCGCCAGAGCCTCCACAGCGGTCCGGTTGAACGCCTCTGGAATCAATGACGGCACGACGACGATGCTCGCCAGCCGCATGGCCTGCAGCACCTCGTCATTGGAAACGAAGCCCTTCGCTTCGACCTGCGACTCGAGCGCCACGACGCGAGCCGCAATCTCGCGCTCGAAAGGCGACGGTTGGCGCGTACCGCCGTACCACGTTGCACCTAGGAGCTCGCACCGCCACGCCGGTCGCGTCGGCAAGAGCTGCGCGAGCGCGTCGAGCAGGTGCTGGACGCCTTTGTCCGGTGTCATGCGGCCCGCGAAGAGGATTGTCGGGGTCTTCGCGTCGACGTCTACCTGCGTCCGGGCGATGCCGTTGTAGAGCACCCTCAGCTTTCCTCGAGGATCGTCGATGTCCTCGAGAAACCGCTTCCGTACGAAGCTGCTCACGCAGATCACCCCATCGAGACGGTCGAGCACGTGGCGTCGCGCTTCGGCAAGGCGCAGGCCGGCCATGCTCAGGGGGTCGTTGTGCAGGTGGAGCGCCACCTTGCGGTTGCCGCTGAACCTCCGCAGGAGCAGGGCCATCTGCGGACGGTTGTGAACTTCCACAAGCCCTATGTCGGAGCGGGCGAGATGGCGTGCCGCGGCGAGGCCGAAGCCACGATTGCGGCCGGCGAGCCGCCACATGCCCGGCGTCACGCCTTCGAACGCGACGTCCTCGAACGGTGTTGCGACCGGAAGGCCAAGAACCAGCAGCCGATCGCGGAGACGGCTTGCCCTTGCCGCGTCGCGCACGCAGAGGCTCACCGCACCCGCCTGGTCGGCGGCGAAGCGCTCCTTTGGCGGCAGGACGATGGCGATACGCTGCCCGCGCTCGCTTGCGCTTGCCGCCGCGGTTTGCGAGTAGGGGCGCATGCGCTGGTTCTCGAGCTTCTTCGGTGGGTTGTTGCTGTTCGTTGCGGCGTCCTGTGGCGTCGCCCAGGTGCTGCTGCTCACGGTCGGCGGCGCCGACAGCCTCTACAGCGTCCAGGACCTCTGGACCAGTCTTGGCGGCTCTGGGTTCGACGGTCCGACTGCCGCGGCAATGGGCTGGCGCGGCCTGCTCGTAGGACCGATCGCCTGGCTGACGGCGCTGCCGAGCTGGCTCGTCTTCGGTGCTTTGGGCGGCCTCCTGCTGCTGATGGGATCAGGGGGCCGCGAGCGCAGCTTCGGCTGAGCGCTTCTCCCGTCGGTTGCTTGGCTCGCGCGCCCCGACTAGAAGAACACGGCCGCGGAGGGATGGCCGAGCGGTTTAAGGCGCACGCCTGGAAAGCGTGTTGGGGGCAACCCCTCACGGGTTCGAATCCCGTTCCCTCCGCCATTCTATGCTCGCAACCTATTGTGTTAGAAAGATGTCTGCGGCGCTGCTTGGTCCGAGCCCCACACGTAGCCCCACATGCGTTCGCGGCTAGGGACGAGTTTCAGCGAACGGCCGCGCACGGTCAGGCCCTCCCATCAGCGCCTCGCGGCAAGGAAAAAGCCCCGCGCGTCTTTGACGGCACGGGGCGGGTAGGCAGACTTGAGCCGTGTCGGTGCTCGCTATCCTCGCGCCTCCTCTTTAGCGTCTCCGTTCGGTCCTGGCACTTGCGCCTCGCGGTATCGGCGGGCCAACTCGTACGCTTGCTCGGCGACATCCAGCGCCCGGTCGGTCGCCGTCATAACGCCCTGCAGTGTCAATCGGCGGCCAAGGTTGACCCCGGATTGGACTGCGCCCCTGGCGACCGCCGCGGGCCTCGGCGACGATCGCGCACTGCAGCTCCACCTCCGCACGTGCCAATGCCGCTGCCGTCTCCTCGGTCTCGCCGGCCGTAAGGATCTCGTTCTATCCGTAAACGCACCGGTGCTAGCGACGGGGCCCGGTTCCAGCGCGATCCTAGTCCGGTAGTGGAAGCCCGGGGGAGGGAGCGCTGAAACCGCGGTGCGGCCTGCGGATGAGCAGGTTGGCAACACGGCATTGGAAGACGACCCCGTCGAACTTAATCTAGATTTCGATGACGCCGGCGTCCACGAACCGCCTCTCTCCGCGTGCGTCCTGCAAGCCGGCGAACCCAAGGATGTCATCGCCACCTTGCGCGAGATGCGCGACGGCACCTTTCACTACGATCTCAACAGGGATGTTGGGGACGGAGCCAGGTTCAATCGAACCTCGATCTCGGCGCAAGACCGATAGGGTTTGGAAGACGACCCCGCCACGCTCAGCCTGTGGCTCGCTGACGCGACTGCCAACGAACCGCCTGTCCGGCCTGACGAGCTCTTGAGCCTACTGATCGCGGCAGGCGCCTCAGCACTACGGCGCCAGCTCGATCAGCTCGGATTGTCCGGGGTGGCCCTACTGCTTCCACCCTGGCGGCTTCGCCTGAGTGGCTGGGACTCAAACCGGGACACCTGCATTCCGCGCCTGTCCCACCATGTTGGCGGTGCCAGTGCCCCCGGGGAAGGCGACGACCCTTTCCACACCGCTCTCGAGCATGGCCTTGTTTCGCAGTGGGCCAGCGCGGCGCCGGTGGCGGTCCCAGTCCGCATGGTGGGCTTCCACCTCGAGGCCTAGAGCTGCACCAACCTCAGCTGAGAGTGTATCGGCCCCTCGCGCCGCGCCATGGACGACGACGAACCTGCCGTACCGGTCCAGCAGCAGCGTCATGGCCGTCTCGACGGCCGGTCGATCGGTGAAATCCCTACCGCCACAGAAGATGAGCCGCATTCTGCCACTCCCAGGTTGGAGCCGCGCGACGATGCGCATCGGGTGGTTGGGGGAACGATCGGAAGCGCGCCGCGCGCCGACCGAAGCGCATCTGGCCCCCGATAGCCAGCAGCGTCCCCGCCAAGGCGAGGCCCGGCGCGCGAGCGCAGAAAGGAAGATACTGACTGCGACAGCAATGGTCGATGCCGAAGGGATTGGGCGCCAAGTACTCCAGCGGCGCGATGAACTCGCGCAAAGCCGACGGTGCGCTTAGCTGGAGCGCGTTCGGATTGCGGTTCTACCACCTACGAGCTTTCGCACGCCCGCGCGAGTGTGCATCGTTTCCCATGATACCTGTGGCGGGTCAATCCGACCGGCATGGGACTTCCGCGCTCGAACTCACTCACTTCCGCGCCAATCTTTCTGGTCCCACTTCACGAGACCATCCAATCCGATCAGCAGGATCTCCTTGACCCGCATATGGGCCGCCTTGGCGTGATGGGTGGTCGGGACGCCCATACTTCGGGCAACCGCTGAGAGGCTTTCAAAGTCGAGCACCACGCGTTGTACGACGCGCTTGACGATTTCGGGCTTAAGCCACGGGTCGGCCTTGAGGGCGACCCTGGAACGATTGAAGGCCATCTCGCCCGCTGCCCTCACATGCTCAAGGGCACGCACGTACTCGTCCGCCTTGCGGCCATCCAGCGGCTCTCGGACGCGGGCGCTCGAGATGACGATCTGCTCCGAGCCACCGACCGATCGATGCGCCTCCTCGGCGACGGCGCGGAAGCGATCGGCGGCATTGCGCTGCCAGACGGAGATGCCGCTGATGGCATGCAACGGATCCACGTTGCGTGCTCGCTTCTGCGGCTCGGATCTCTGAGCCCGACGACTTCGGGCATCCCACACCGGCGGATTGAGCTTCTCGCGCCGACGCCGGTCGAGCTCGCGTTGGAAGTGGGGTGTCATGGTCTCGTTCCCGAAGTTGCAAAGCATAAACATTATAGCAACTTCCGTTGAAGGTGACGAAGCGTCCGCTCTCAGCCGCCGACGCTGGGTCGCTGCGTCCGACCTCTCCGCAATGCCCCCCTTCCCCGAGTTTGCCCGACGATCCTACGTGCCTTCTGAGAGCCGCGAGCGCTTCACGACGAGGCCTGAGGCTCGTACATCGGGATTGGCGAGATCGGCCTTAAGCAGACCAAGCGCTAGGGAGCTGGGCCGACCGTTGGTCTCCCGATAGCGGACACACGGAGCGCCAGCTGCTTCGGCCGTCATCGGCCGACTGTGTTGAAAAACTCTCAATCGAATACTTGATGCCCCATATCTTGAAGGCCCGGACAGGTCCTGACCCAAGATGTGGTCGTCAAATTGCGGCGTG
>JANQNY010000042.1 GCA_028279345.1 Geminicoccaceae bacterium | reverse complement strand
GCAGCCGTTGGTGAGCTCCACCATCGTCTCCGCCGTGCGACTGACGCCGGCTTCACCTTGGCGCACCAGCTCGGCGTCGATGTTCACCTCGCTCATGTCGTTCACGATCACTGCGACGCGACGACCCTCGCGATTGGCGAGAATGTGGTTCAAGAGCGTCGTCTTCCCGGCACCTAGAAAGCCGGAAAGAACGGTGACAGGCAGGCGCGTGTCCAGCTCCATTGGGGCTCCATGACGGGGACATCGGGGCGGACACGGCGTGCGCCCGCCCCTGGCGATCATTCGGCGTGGAAGTCGAGCGTGAAGGCGAGCGTCGAGAAGAGCCCGAGCTTGTCGGCGTCGGCGGATTCGGGCGTGGGGACGCTGTGCGATACCGCGATGACGTTGAGGCCCTGGTTGCGCACGTCGACGACCGCCTCGCCCGCGGCGTCCGTGGTAACGTCGCGCTCGTCACTGGCGGTGGTATACTCCCCGATGACCGTGGCACCGGCGAGCGGCGCGCCGTCGTAGAGCACCCGGATAGGCAGCTCGTCGCCCATCGCGAGCGTCATCGGGTCGACCAGGGGGACGATTTCCAGCGGCAGCCCCATGGCCACGGGCGTGGCATCGAGCGGGCTCAGCACCGTTGTCGCGTACTTGACGTAGTGCCCGGATTGTTTGGCGCCCTCGACCGCAGACTTGGGCTCATTCACCCACGTGCCGTCCGGTCCCTCGCTCCAGAAGCCGTTGTCGAAGGTGGCGGTGAGAATTGCGGCGCCATCGCCCACGTCCAAGAGCACATGGTCGTCTTGGGGCCGAGTGCTAATGGGCACTGTCTTGCCGACGCCGTCGAAGGCGGCGACCTCCTCGAGCTTGGCCGGGTCGTAGCCTTCATCGGATGCACCGTGACCATAGACCACCGCCCAGTCGTCATGCCGCTGCGCCACCCAGATGCCGTGGGCGGCAGCGACATCGGCAGCTATGATGCCAGCGACGGCGATCGAGCCGGCCATGATGGTTCGCATCGAAATCCTCCTCCAAAGCGCGCCGTGTCCCATCGACGGCGTCGCGTTATGTTATACTATAACGTCCGTCAAGCATTGGCGTGGCCTGGGTGCCGTCGTCACGACCACGCCTCCAGCATCTCAACGTCGGAGGCCGCAACTTCGCTGAGGGGTTTCGCGATGCGCCAGTCCCGCACGCGCCCATCGGCATCACGCGCTGTGACGACTGTCTCGATTGGCGGACAGCCCGGCTCGTGGCAGCGCAGCTCGGCAACGGCGAGCGTCGTGGTCTCCGGCAGGTCGAAGCGCTCCGTGACGAGCGCCTTGACCCTTCGGACGGCCTCTACGTCCGGGCGGTTCCGCTCAAACAAGCCGCGCATGTTCGTTTTCTGTCAGCAGCGGCCCCCACAGAACGGAACCGTTCACATCGCCGATCAGAACGTGCGACGGCGAGGCCGTGACGGCGATGGCGCTCACTTCGACACCGGTCGAGCCTCGCAGGACGATGGGTTCCGTCGCGTGATCGAGCTCACTCATCAGCACGGATCCGTCCTGGAATCCTGCGAGCACTCCAGGTTCCCCGGGCACGCCACACACCACGGTCGCGAGCTGCTCCCCGCCATAGGCGACGCAGAGCGGAGTGCGGCCCATGGGCCCGCCTTTCCCGTCGAACGGCCAGCAGATCGCCTCTCGGGCGCCGGAGGTGGCGAGGAAGGGTGCGTCACCTGCCCAGGAGAAGCTCTTGACCTTGGCGGGGTAGCCCGACATCCGCATGTCGGCCTTATCGCGCAGGCGCCAGCCGTGGAGCGCGTTCTCCTGCATCGTCGTCACGAGGAACTTGCCGTCCGGGCTAAAGGCGACAGCACCGTGCGAGCCCTTCCAGACGAGTTTCGAGCGCTTCCAACGACGTTCACCCCGCTCCCAGAGCGTTGCGCCACCGTAATGCGCAGCAGCGAGCCGCCTGCCGTTGGCGTCGAAAGCAAGGCCGCCGACCGTGCTCGGGTGCTCGAAGGCTGTCGCCGACGTCTCGCCCGATCGCCAGACATAGGCTTTTCGCCCGGACGAGCAGGCGCGCCAGCCGGGACTACAGGCGACGCAATCGACCCAGCGCGTGCCGAAGCTGGCGATCTCCTCGACCACGCCTTCGGGTGAGACGCGAAGAAACCGTCCATCGTCGCCGCCCGTGATGACATGGTCGGCGTCTGCCTCGAGGCAGAGAACCGCGCCACGATGCGCCTGGACAACGACGGGGGCGACGCCGGGTCGGAAGAAGCGCACGGTCCCGTCGCCGAAAGCCGCCGCGACAGCTGTGCCGACGGCCACGGCGGCTGTGACCGGTGCTGAGGTCTCAAGGTGGAGGCCTCGCTTCGCCAACGACGTCTGGGCGAACCCGTCACGTAAGGCTGGAGGGCTAAACACGTCGGCCGTCACGCCGCCTGGCACGCCGCGAAGCCTTCCTCCAGGCCCATGCTGTCGAGATCACGGCCGATGAAGACCAAGCGCGAGACACGCGGTTTGCCTTCCGGCCACGGACCCATCGGCGCGCCGTCCATCAGCATGTGGACACCCTGGAAAACGTAGCGCTCGGTCGAGTCCGCGAAGTCTAGGATACCCTTCGAGCGCAGGATGTCCGGACCCCGCTGCTGCAGCAGCTTAGCGAACCAGGTTTGGAACTTTTCGAGGTCGAGCGGAGCGTCTGACACGAGCGACAGGCTCTTCACGTCATCGTCGTGTTCGTGGTCGTGATCGGAGGTTAGGAAGTCGGGCTCTACCGCTAGTACTCGGTCGAGGCTGAACGCATTTAGTCCGAGCACATCGTCGAGCGGCGCGGCGCAGCGAGCAGTGCGGATGATCTTCGCGTAAGGGTTGAGCCGGCGGATGCGCGCTTCGACGCGTTCAAGGCCGTCGGCCTCCACGAGGTCGGTCTTGTTCAGCAAAACCACGTCGGCGAAGGCGATCTGCTCCTCGGCCTCGTGGTGCTCGCCGAGCTGGTCGTCGAGGTGGACGGCGTCGGCGACGGTCACGATGGCATCGAGCCGGGTGCGGTCGGCGACGTCCTGATCAACGAAGAAGGTTTGGGCGACCGGGGCAGGGTCGGCGAGGCCGGTGGTCTCGACGATGATGGCGTCAAACTTATCGGCCCGTTTCATCAGCCCGCCGAGGATGCGGATCAGGTCGCCTCGGACGGTGCAGCAGATGCAGCCGTTGTTCATCTCGAACACTTCCTCGTCGGCATCCACCACGAGGTCGTTGTCGATGCCTTCCTCGCCGAACTCATTGACGATCACGGCATAGCGCTTGCCATGACGCTCGGTGAGGATGCGGTTCAGCAGCGTCGTCTTGCCCGCACCCAGAAAGCCGGTCAGCACGGTGACTGGGATCTGCAGGGGCTGGTCTGTGGCTGCGGTCATCTTCGGTACCTGTGCGTTCAAGGGGTGATGGCGTTAGCGGCCGCGCGCGTCGGGATGACCTTTTTGAACTCGGGAGAACATCCGATGACGACGCCCATCGACGGAATCGCGGTATGTTATACTATAACGCTGGTCAAGACCCTCCCGAGGAGCCTTCATGACCGGCCCTAGCCTTTCCTCTCAGGTCCCCGTCGTCGTGCTCACGGGCTTTCTGGGTGCGGGCAAGACGACGCTCCTGCAGAAGCTCGTGCGCCGCCCGGAACTCCGCGGTACCGCCGTCATCATCAACGAGTTCGGCGAGATCGGGCTCGATCACGACCTATTGGAGGTGGGCGACGAGACCGTGGTCGAGCTGGATGGCGGCTGCCTCTGCTGCACCGTTCGCAGCGACCTGATGGACACGCTCAAGGGTCTCCATGGCCGTCATGTCCGCGGGACCATCGACCTCGAACGCGTGATCATCGAGACGACCGGCCTCGCCGATCCCGCACCCATCCTGGCAACGCTCCTGGGAGATGCCTACGCCGCCCACTTCTTCCGGCTGGCCTCGGTCGTGACGCTGGTCGACGCGGTCAACGGCAAGGAAACGCTCGACACCCATCGCGAGGCGCTGCGCCAGGTCGCCGTGGCGGACCGGCTCGTGCTGACCAAGGTCGACCTCGCGACCGAGGTGGGACCCCTGAGGTCAGCGCTACGCTGGGTCAACCCTGCGGCACCGATCATCGAGGTGGTCAACGGCGGTGCCGAGCCCGAGAAGCTGTTGGAGGATGGGCTCTACGATCCGGCGACCAAGAGCGCCGACGTTCGGGCCTGGCTGCGCGCGGAGGCCCACCTGACCGG
>JANQNY010000015.1 GCA_028279345.1 Geminicoccaceae bacterium | reverse complement strand
GCACGTAGGGCTGTCGCTTACCCTTCGGCCCGGTCCACTCGTAGAACCCGCTCGCCGTCACCAGACATCGAGGCTCTTGAAGGCGCTGCGGAACGACGGTTTGGAAGCGACTGTCTCGCCGCGCGCGTTAATGAGCCGTGCAGCGCCGGAGCGGTCCTGTGCCCAGCTCGGGACCAGTCCCCAATGGGCCATGTTCAACGAGCGCTTGCGGTCGGTGGCTGAGACGATCGGCGCGAACTGTGTCGGCGCGATGTTGTAGCGCGGCTCTAGGTTCGGCCGCTGGCTACCGAGGTCGAGCGCGAACGTGCGCTCCAAAAGCTCAACAGGAGCGTAGTGGAGATAGCGACCGCACATGGGAGTGGAGCGTAATTCGGTTCGCTGTCGCTTTCAGCACCTCAATCGGCCCGTCACGGGCGCAGGTGACCTTGGCCCCCAACCTACAAAACTCCGTCCGGCACCAATTTTTGTGAGCGAGCTGGACTGCGCTGTCGGGACCGCGTTCGGACTGGGGCCGGGGGTGGGATCGGGCTTCAGCGGAGGTTGCCGCGCCGAAGTGCGTGCCGGCCGGCCGTTCGATGCGTCGCACTTCCGGCTTGAAGGCTATGCTCGGCACGCAGTGCGCTCTTGGTCACGGTGGCTCAAACAGGCATCTGGCTCCGTCCGAGCGCTTCCCATATGCTTCCATCTCCACCATCAACAAGAGGCAGTGGAAGCGGGAACTCGCTAACCTGTTGAAATTACTGGCGCGCCCGGGAAGACTCGAACTCCCAACCTTCTGATCCGTAGTTAGAAGATGCCTGTATCCGGGCGTTTCCTCCTGTACCCTGGAACTTCCGGAAACCCTGGCTCTTCGTGGCAGCGCGTGGCATGGTGTATCCACTGATTTCCGTTCTGGTGGCTATCTGGTGGCTATCGAGCGGATTGGATAGCCACGGGTCGGCGGGTCATGAAGATCACTAAGCGCACTGTCGACGCTCTCAAGCCCGACCCGACGAAGCGGCAGTACGTCTACGACGACAAGCTCGACGGGTTTGGAGTCATCGTTCAACCGAGCGGCACACGAACCTACGTCTACGAGTATCGTGCCGGTGCGGGCGGTAGGCGGGCGCAAAAGCGGCGCGTCACGATCGGCCGGCATGGGCGTCCGTGGACGGCGGATACGGCCAGGGCGAAGGCCGAAGCGCTACAACACGAGGTGAAGGCTGGCGGTGATCCGGCCGCTGACAGGAGCGCCGAGCGCCTGGGCCCAGACCCTGCCGTCATGTTCGCAGCAACGGCACAGCGATTTCTCGCCTCGAACGGGCGATCCCTCCGCCGCCGTGGTTTCGGCGAGAAGACGGCAACGGACTACCGCAGCATCGTCGACGCAAAGCTGATACCCGCATGGGGGAAGCGCCCCGTTGGCGAGATAACTAGGCGCGATGCAGAGCGACTGGTCGACGGTATCGCTGCCGATCACCCTGCCATGGCGCGCCTCACCTTCGCGTGCATCCGCTCGCTATTCGCATGGGCTGTCGACAAGGGGTTGCTGGAGGCGAGCCCGCTCTTGGGCGTGCAGGCGCCCCCACCTGCCCAGCGGCGCAAGCGCGTGCTGACGGAAGACGAGTTGCGGCTTCTCTGGCGGGCGACGGCCGCAGGAGGGCTCTACGACCGTGCGGTGCGCTTGCTCTTGGTGACCGGCGCTAGGCGTAAGGAGGTTGCGGCGGCGACTTGGAGCGAACTCGAAATCGACCGGTCGCTCTGGCGGATCAGCGGAGACCGCACAAAGAACGACGAGCCGCACGAAGTGGACTTGGCGTCGCTGGCTGTAGCAGAGTTGGAAGCGCTTACTCAGCGCCAGCGCAACGCCCTCAAGAAGCCTGATGGGACCGAGCCCAGCGAGAAAGACATCGCCGCCTTCCGGCGTTCGGTTGAGCCACACTGGTTCGGGCGCCGGCCGCTGGCGAACTGGTCAGCCTACAAGAAGCGTCTGGACGCGAAGCTCGCCAAGCTGGCGGACGCGGAAGACCTTGCGCCGCCGGCGCCCTGGAAGGTGCACGACCTGCGACGGACGTGCACCACCGGTATGCAGCGCCTGGGCATTGGCGTGGAAGTCGTAGAGCGCTGCGTCAACCACCTGAGCGGCACGCGTGGCGGATTGGTCGGCACCTACCAGACCGACGAACTCCGTGAACGACGCAAAGCCGCCCACGAGGCATGGGCCGCGCACGTGGCTCGCGTCGTCTCCGGTCGGCGCGGGGGCGAGAACGTCATCGAGCTACAGCCAGTACCGGCCGGCGTCGCGACGGCGTAAACTCACTGTGCCGCGGCTAGGCTGTGGCCGGCCGAACACCGGGTTCTGTCCACCCGGCCGCCGCGGCGCTCTTCCTTGGGCAGCAGCGCGAGGACAGCGCGTGACGACGAGACTTGCGGCTCTGCGCCGCTTTCAATACGCGGTTCGGCGAGCGACTGTGGAGCCACCTGACAAGGCACTGACGCAGTGGGCGGTTCTGGCGAGAGCGGCCGCTGATCTTTGCGAGGGGATCGGCGAAGCGGGCGCGCGCGCTCGTTTTGTGGCGCTAGCAGGACTGCTGCTTGAGCGCCTTGAAGGGCACACATTGCCAGCGCTTGAGGCACCAAAGCCGACTGGCGCCAAACACCGTCCGAGTGCGCATCAGCTAAAGACGATGCTGCGGTCGATTGCGATTTCTAGTGCCGCGCACCTCGGGCTCTCTGAGCGAGCAGCACATCAGATTGTTGCGGAATGTTGGAATGAGGTCGTTCAGCCTCAAAAACCACTAAAAACTGGGGCGATAGAGAAATGGCCGAAGGATAGCGCTTTGATCGAGGCACATGCCGAGGGCATGCGTAAGGCAGCATATACAAAGGAAATGATTAAGGAAGACGTGCTTGGCATTCTTCGAGATCATCCCGAGTTGTGGGCGCCTCGCGGAAAATAGATTGACCTATTTTCGGCATTTCAGTCGCATCCTTGCCTTAACGAATTTGGATAAAGATGGCACTTAGTGGGTATCACCGGATTGGGGATACCAATGCTAATCGCCGACAAGACCAGTATTCAAAACCAGTACATGCGGGTTCCGCAGGCCGCGGCTTATACTGGGCTATCGATCTCGACACTGAACAAGAAGCGCCTGTACGGCGGTGGCCCCGCGTTCTCGCGTGTGGGAGGCTCGCGCGGCGCGATCATCTACGCCCGCGAAGACCTCGACGCGTGGATCGCTGCACGCCGCGTAGGCTCGACTGCCGAAGCTGACGCGCTTGCTGCCCAGAACGCGGCGGCGTGATGCAGGTCCGCGAGTTCAGGCCCATGACCAGCGGCGCGCTCGTCGGCTTCTGCACGGTCGAGCTGCCGAGCGGCATGGTGGTCCACGACTGCACGGTCTTCGACAAGGACGGCCGTCGCTGGGTGAACCCGCCGGGCCGTCCGCAGCTCGATAAGAGCAAGCAAGTTGTCGTCAAGGACGGGCGCGTCCAATACTCGCCTGCGCTCTCGTTCGCTTCAAAGGACCGCTACTCGGCCTTCAGCGACGCGGTGATCGCCGAGCTTGATGCTTTGGGCCATTTCGACCGCGAGGTGGCGTGATGGACATGCTGCCAGTCCTCATGGCGCCTGCAGAGCGCCCTCTAGCGAAGCGCATCAGAGCCAACGGCGATATCCAGGGTTTCGCGGGCGCGACTTGGTTCGTGAACGCCGAGCACGAGGTGTCGTGCCTCGACGACCTCGCGGCAGTTCTCGATGAAGTCAGTCGCGAGCCCCAGCTCGCTCCCGTCAGGGGCCAGAAGCTCCCTGGCGTGCCGCTCAGGCATCGCCGCCTGTGCGATCGGGCCGTCCACGGCGAAGCCGTGACCTACGAGCCCGCTGCTCACCGGTGGCTCGGTATCGACGTTGACGGCGTGGCAGAGCCGCCCAGTCTGTGCTTCGCGGCTGAGCCCGAGGCGGGCGCCGAATACGTGCGCGATGCGGTGCTCCCGGAGTGCTTCGAGGGGGCAGCGTGCTGGTGGCAAGCAACGGCAAGCGCGGGGATCAAGCCGGGCATAAGGGTGCGCTCGTGGTTCTGGCTGAGCCAGCCGCTCAGCGACAACCAGGCGAAGCGGCTGTTGGCCGGCGCGCCGGTCGACCAGAGCATCTACACACCAGTCGCACTCCACTACACGGCTCAGCCGATCCTCGACAAAGACGTACGTGACCCCGTTGCGCGACGCCAGGGCGTGCTCGGCGGCTGCGAACAAGTCGAGGTGCCCGACGTCCCCGACATCCCATTGCGGCCTCCAGCACCCCTTGTGACCGTCGAGGACCGCGAACTCAGCGAGACCGAGCGCGCGGTACTCGTGCGGGCGATGACGCGGTCGCCGGTTGCCGCCGCCATCTGGCGGGAAGGCCGGGCCTACGAGGATCGAAGCAAGCGCGACTTCGCCTTCACAGCTTCGCTCGTCCGCGCCGGTTGCCAGGAGCCGGATGTGCTCGCTGCTGCACTGGTGGCTCTCTCTGAGCGCCACTCATTGGGCTCCAAGTGCCACCGCGAGGGCTACATCGCGCGAACAGTCAGGGCGGCTCTGGCTGGGAGCGACGATGGCTGACGACCTCGCTCAGGCCCTCGACGCCGCGGCAGACTTGGGCGTGCTGAGCACGTCGGAGGACGGCCTTGCCGAGCGGTTCGTGCAGCGGCACGGCGAAGGCATCGTGTTCGATCACGACACTGCGCGTTGGTTCGTCTGGAACGGCGCGCGGTGGCGCCAGGATGACACCGACGCGACCCTCGATTCTGTGCGCCTCCTGTGTCGCGAAGTGGCGGGCTGGGTGACGGAACCCGGCCAGCAACGCCGACTGCAGAGCCAGCGAACCATTAAATCTGTCGAGCAGATCGCACGAAGCGACCAACGCGTCGCCTGCACCTCCTCGCGGTTCGACGCCGATCCGTTGCTGCTCGGCACGCCAGGTGGGACGGTGGACCTCCGAACCGGAGGCATGCGCGGTGCCGATCCCGGCGACTGGATCACGAAGCAGACGGCCGTTGCTCCGGGAACAGAGCCACCCGATCGCTGGCTGCAGTTCCTCGACGAAGCGACGGGTCGCGACGACGAACTCGTAGAGTTCTTGCAGCGCATGGTGGGCTACTGCCTCACCGGCGACACGCGCGAACATGCTCTCTTCTTCGTCTATGGCGATGGCGGGAACGGGAAGTCGGTCTTCCTCGACACGATCAACGGCATGCTTGGGGACTACGTTCGAACGGCCCCGCTCGACGCGTTCACAGCTCGTAAGCACGAACAGCATTCCACCGAGCTAGCGAGGCTCCAGGGCGCCCGGCTGGTTTCGGCCGTGGAGACCGAAGAAGGTCGGGCCTGGGCCGAGAGCCGCATCAAGCAACTGACCGGTGGCGACAAGATCGCCGCTCGGTTCATGCGCCAGGATTTCTTCGAGTTCACCCCCTGCTTCAAGCTCGTGATCGTCGGCAATCACCAGCCAGTGCTTCACAACGTCGATGCAGCGGCGCGACGCCGGTTCCGCATTATCCCCTTCACCCGCAAGCCTCCCGTGGTCGACAAGCAGCTCAAGGAGCGGCTGACGGCTGAGTGGCCTGGCATCCTCCGTTGGGCGATCGACGGCTGCCAAAGATGGCTGCGCGACGGGCTCGGAGAGCCAGCCGCAGTGACCGAGGCCACGGCCGCGTACTTCAACGACCAGGACACGATCGGCGCGTGGCTCGACGAGCGCTGTATCGTCGGGGCTCTGGAAACCGAGTCGACCGGCAAACTGTTCGAGAACTGGACAGCATTCGCACAGTCGGCAGGCGAGCGCCCGGGTACAAAGAAGTCGTTTGCGCAAAATCTCATCAAGCGCGGATTTCCGCCTGAGCGGACGCGGGCCATGCGAGGCTTCCGCGGTCTATCAGTCCGCTTCGACCCTCGGGCGTCGGGGATCATCCATGACTAGTGTGACGGATGACGGATGATGACACATTTTTCCGTTATACGTAATCGCGCGCGCGCGTATGCGCTTATAAGGAGAAATCCGTCACAATGTGTCATCCGTCACAAGCTCCCACCATCGGTGTTCTTGGGTCGACTTGGCGCGGCATCCGGTTTCCAAGCACACGCGTGTGAAGACGAGCCCAGCGGCGCCGAACACTGTGCGTTCATGACCGCCATCAGGCAGGCGGCGCCATGACCCGCCGCGTGACCATCACAGCGAGCCTTGAAGCGTGGTGCCGCCTAGCGAACACCAACCCCGGCAAGGTCGCACGGCGCCTCCGGGCCGGCACAGACCCCTTCGACGCCGTGTGGCGCGAGCGATGGGCGAAGGTGTCGCCGAGACAGGAGCAACAGACCATGACGACCGATGTGCCAGTGAGCGAACCCAAAGGCGCGCCAGCGCAGGCGAGGTCGCGATGAACGGGCCGCTTCCCGCGCCAGCGTTGGCCTGGCAGCGACCAGCGGGCGCCGCGCCGGCCCTAGCCGAGCGCAACAACAACCCCGGCAACATCCGCTATGTGGGCCAGTCTGGCGCCGTCCAGGGTGAAGGTGGCTTTGCGGCGTTCCCGGACCTCGCGACCGGCGTGCAGGCCATGAGTCACCAGCTTGGCCGCTATTGGGACGGCGCCACCACCGGTCAGCCGCTGCGCACGGTGCGCGACATCATCTCGACGTGGGCGCCGCCGAACGAGAACGACACGGGCGCGTACGTCCGCACGATTGCCAACGCGGTTGGCGTCGACCCGGACGCGCCGCTATCCCGCGAGGCGGCAACGAGCCCGCAGCTCATTGCGGCGATGGCGCGGCATGAGGCGGGCTACGGGCTGTCGGGTTTCGAGGGCGCGGACACGCTCATCGGCGGTGGCCAGGGCGACAGGCTGGAGCAGCCCAGGCCACAGGAGCTGCAGTTCAGCCGCCAGGAGATCGTTCGCGAAGCTCTGCGACGTGGGCTCATCTCAGGCGAAGAGGCCTTGAACAAAGGGCTCTTCTCTCGCGACGAGATCGAGCAAGAGGCTCTTCGCCGGGGGCTCGTCACGCGCGAGGAGCTGGACGCCAGGGCGCGGGATCGTGGTACATCGGCGGACACTAGGGCCGCTGACGGTGCCAATGGTTTCGTGGGCGCGGTGAACGATGCGTGGGCACGGATCGACCGGGCGGTCGGTGGTCCCGTGGACAGCATCACGCAGGGTGCCGCTCTCGGCTATGGCCCGCGCCTCACGGCGTTGGAGAAGGCGGGCTGGTCGTGGCTCGGTGCAGCGCTCACCGGCAACGAGAACGAGCGCGGCTTCTGGGAGAACTACAACCGCTTCCTCGACGCCGAGCAGGCACAGCAGGCGCGGTTTCGCGAGAACAATCCGGTCACCGATACGGCGCTGGAACTCGGTGGCGCTGTCGTTGGCGCGTTCACTCCCGGCGCACCCGCGGCCGTTGCCGGGCGCATTGCCCAGGGTGGCAGAACGCTAGTCGGGCAGACCGCGCGCGCTGGCGCAAGCGGCGCCGTTGCAGGCGGTGTCTACGGCTCGTCCGAGGGTGAGGGTCTGACCGAGCGGAGCGCCAACGCGCTCACTGGAGCGGGCTTGGGCGCTGCCGGTGGTGTGGTCGGCTACGGTGTGGCCCGCCAGCTTGGTCGTGTCCTGACGCGCCTCGTAGGCTCTCCACAGTACTTCCAGAACGGCAAGCTGACCGACGCTGGTCGCCAAGCTCTGGAGGCGCGTGGCATCGACCCCGCTCAGGTGTCCGACGAGTTCGTGGCCGCCTTCGCCGAGCGCGTGCAGCAGGCGTCGGGCGCCACCGACGAGACGGCGCGGCTGGCTCAGGCCGACGAGTTCGGCATCCCCCTGACGCGCGGACAGGCGACCGGCGATGCAGGCACCATCGCTTTCGAGGAGGCGGCCCGCAACGTCGCGCGCGGCGACGCGGCCAAACGCGCGGTCGATCAGATCGACGACGCTGCTCGAGTTCGCGTTGGCGAGGCACAGGAGACCATCGCCACCGGCTTGGGCGGGCGCTCGGCTTCGGCACTGGAGGCCGGCGAGCGTGTAGGCGAGGCGGTGAAAGCCCAGGCAGCGGTCCTCAAGGACGCGGCGGACAGCGCCTACGACGTGCTCGCAGGCTCGCAGGCATCGGCAGCGCGTCCCATCGCCGACCAGCTCCTGGGCGCTGTGAGGTCGCGCGTGGACAGTCGAGCGCTGTTCATCGACGAGACGACGCCGGCCGCGCGGGCCATGACCAAGATCATGGAACGTAGGCTAGGCGGTGACGGGCGCATCACCTTCCAGCAGATCGAGCAGACGCGTCAGGATCTGAACCGCCTGCAGGCGGCGGCACAGCGCAGCGGTGGCCCCGATCAGATCGTCATGGGCGAAATCAAGGCGACGTTCGACGACTGGCTGGACGGGCTGTTCTCGAATGCGCTCATGGACGGCGACCCGGCCGTACTGACCAAGGCCAAGGAAGCGCGTGGGCTCTGGCGGGAGTTCAAGCAGAAGTTCTTCCCCCAGGGGAAGACCGACGACGCGGGCAAGCTCCTGCAGAAGATCGTGGAGATCGACGCCACGCCCAAGGAGGTCGCGGACATGCTGTTCGGCGCCTCGGCTGTCGGCGAGCGGGGTGTGAGCGCCAGGCTGGCAGCGAGGTTGAAGCGGGCGCTACCGGCTGAGGCCTTCGACGAAATCCGCTCGGGGGCCTTCCTCCGCGCCGTGGAGGCGCCGGCCGGCAAGAAATGGGGCTACCAGCAGATTGCCAATCGCCTGGAGGCGTTCGTCAGTGGTCCCGGCAGTGCCCTGGCCCGGCAGCTCTACTCGGCTGACGAGCTTGCGCAGATGCAGCGCTATGCCAGGGCACTCAAGCTCCTGGTGCCGCCGGCTGAGGCCACGAACCCCTCGCGGACGGGCTATGCTGTGGCGCGCTTGGGCGGTGATGTCGTCCGCGGCCTCATGGGGACGCTGGGCCTGGCGGCCGGCGGCCCCGCGGCGGGCATCGGCGCGATGGTGGCTCAGGCGATCCCCGGCGCCGCTAGGAACGCGTTCAGGGCCGCCGGCATCCCGGCGACGAAGCCGCTTAGGGTGCAGATACCGGCGCGTCTCGCAGCCGGCGTACCGGTGGGTAGTGCTGTTGCGGCTACTGAAGCATTGGGAGGCGGAAGATAAACGCCGCGCAGGCGATGGCTATCCACGCGGAGCAGAAGAAGACCAGGGCATCCATGGTCCGTGCGTCGGCTCCTCGCCGCCAGATCGCACCGGCCCGACGCAGCGCCACGCGTCCGAAAGCGATCATTAGCCAAGCCACGAGAACGCCTAGCGCGG
Organism: Geminicoccaceae bacterium; assembly: GCA_028279345.1. Taxonomy (GTDB): domain Bacteria; phylum Pseudomonadota; class Alphaproteobacteria; order Geminicoccales; family Geminicoccaceae; genus JAAAPF01. The sequence continues at coordinate 39,133 of JANQNY010000015.1, read as the reverse complement.
CGGCTCGCGCGATGTCGTCAAGCGTAGTGGTGACCTCGGCGCCCATGGCGAAACCATACCACAGCGGAGGCGCCCTGTGATGGCCAGGAGGGCGCGACGCCAGGGCACGGCGTACGGGGTGGCGTCCTCCACACACGGGGAGTGGAGCGTTGACAGAGACGCCTGACAACTCAGGACCCCGGCAGGATCGAGACGAGCGTGGGCGGTGGCCGAAAGGTGTGAGCGGCAACCCCGCTGGTCCAGGCACGGGCTCGCGCAACCGGGTCACCAAGGCCGTTGAAGCCCTCCTAGACGGCGATGCAGAGCGCCTGACGCAGAAGGCCGTGGAGTTGGCCCTGGAGGGTGACACGACGGCTCTGAGGCTCTGTATGGAGCGCATAGCGCCAGCCCGAAAGGATGCGCCCGTGAACGTGGAGCTTCCGCCTATGGAGACGGCCGACGACGCGGCCAAGGCGATGGGTGCGCTCGTAGAGGCGGTGGCAGGTGGTGCGTTGGCGCCCAGCGAGGCAGCCGCCGTTGCAGGGCTCGTGGAGACCTATCGGAAGGCCCTGGAAACGAGCGAGCTGGAGGCTCGTGTGGCGGCTTTGGAGGAGAAGAGGCGATGAGCAACCTTGGACGGCGGATTGAGCGCCTAGAGCAGGCGGCGGGGGCTGGTGACGACCTCGGAGCCTTCCTGCAGCTGCTTGGGCGGATCACGACGCGGATCGGTGATGCCTCCGTTGTCGCGTCGGCTCTTGGCGTTGGCGGCACAGAGGCACAGCGTCGGCTCGATGAGGCCGACTTCTCGGAGGAGGAGTTGAGCCGGCTCCCGGAGGACCTGGCAGCGCGCCTGCGTGCGCGGCTGAACATGAGCCCTGACGAGGTGGACCTGTACCGAAGAGGGAGTGAACGCACGCACGCGGCGATCATGGAGCATCAGGCGCGATGACCAGACTTCAGAACCGAGTGGAGAAGTTGGAAGCCGACCGCTCAGAATGCCGGCCAGTGCTGTCGTTCCTCACTGTCGTAGAGCCTGACGGCACGGAGGACGGCCCCTACGTGGACGGGCCAGAGGGTAGGCGGCGCGCTACTTCCGAAGACCTCGCCAACGCCCGAAGCGGCCGGTTCCTGGTCGTTGATACGCGGCTTCAGATCGTTGATGCGGTTGATGGCAGATCACTCTGAACCGCCATTCTCTTGGCGGCCGGCCGGGCGTGCCTACCAGCTTGTCTCGCACCGTATGCCTTGCGCTTTCGCGGTGCAGCGCGTCCGCGCGCCCCTTCTCATCGGTCTGACCTCAGAACCGCCCCGCGGGCTGGCGGCGGTCTGTGCACGATACGATCAATAGAGCGATTGGCACTCCGATCGATTTCCGAGATCGGTATGAGAGGTCCCTACGACGCCCTCAGCTCACGTTTCCGCACAGTTCTTTCGCTCGCTGCACAGTAAGAATCGCATGACAATAAGTGATAGCATCCTCCTTTTTGCAACTCTTGTTGCGATAGCTCAACTCTTTGACATGTTTTTTTTCGGAAAAAGCGATTCATCTATAAAGAGTGCGCTTTTTCGATGCTGGTTTGCACTCAAGTCTGCATCCATTACGACCTCCCTCGAAGCCTCCAGAGTCGCCTTCGTCGCCGCTTTCGACCGAATCTACGGAGAGAAACACTTCTCCATACGCTGCATTTCTCGGTCAATCATCTTTTCGCTCTTCTGGATTTTTGTAGTTCTAGTCATCTCTCACATATTTGGACTACGATACAGTGCTTTAGGTTACTCACGAACTAATTTTGAGGCAATAGATCTCCCAGTCAGCTTTGTTGACGCAATATTGTCCAACAAAATTGTAATGCTACTCTTCATTCAGAATTTTGTCATCGACTTTATCTCGCTGATGCAGACACGCTATCTGCTTAAAATATGCCGATTTCATAGCACATGGACTGCTCTGTTAATTCTGGTTGTCGACATCGGTCTCTCTATATTAATTGCTCTAGTTCCTATAACGATTGAATATTTTCTTTATGATTCTATTTTTCACACACAAAGAGGAGGACTCAAACTAGAAGACATCTTGCACTTGATTTCTGGGTACCAAGGTGAAAAACAGGTTGTTTTTCCTTTTATTTACTCCACTCTTGGCTCAAGTTTTATATTAATTGCTCTTTGCTTTCTCTGTTTTGTGATAAAGCTCTTATGGATTTTTCGTGCCCCACTCGCCCGACTCTTGGAATGGCTTGAACTACAAGGAAAGCCGTTCACCATCGTCACTTCGGTGACATCCTTAGTCCTGAGTGTTATACTGAATGTATCAGCGCTTTGGGTACCTCGCACAGAAGCAGCAAGCGCATCGATAAATGACATTAACTTAACACATCGTCTATATCTGGAGGGTAGGCCAGAAAAAGCACGCTTTTCTCTAGACAATCGGTTTCTTTTAACTACCAGTGGATTTCGCAGCGACGCTATACACTTGTTCGATCTCGAGCAAGGGACATCTAATCAACTTCAGTTCGCACCGTCAGGCGCGCAGACCGCCCAGAGTAGAATATGTGATAATCATGATTTACATCTTAGAACTGTGAATCGATTTTGCCGCAGCGGCATGATCGATTTCTCACCGGCGGGCCGGCATCTTATATTCTCCGATCATGAGTATCTGGTTAGATATGAGATTATCTCTGAAAAATATGAAGAGATTAGAGAAAATCGTTTTGTAGCAATGGCAATTAGCAAGCGCCAAGATAATGTTGTTGTACTTCGCGGAAGACAGTCAGTCTCCTTTGTTGATTGGACAAATGGAAGACTGCTCGGCGAAGTGCCAGTTCATGATCTTGATAGTTACGCGTTTACCGAGGCAGTTGCGACAAATAAAGGTATTTTTATTGGGCACAAATCCTGGAATTACATTCTCTTTTGTGACGAGCTTGTCATGAGTTGTGAGTATATTTTTGTTCCAGAAGACAGCTTTCCTTTTGCTGTCGATGCGCAAGGCAATTCTCTCGCCATCGTCGAGCATTCCGAGGAGTCAGAGGTTCCGTATCAATCACGAATCGTGCTTAGTGTCTACGCGGTCGAAGAACTTCTTTCAAGCGGAACCGAAGCAAGTCGGGAATGGGTGGCTCCGATCTTTAAGGAGCAAGGCAATATCATGCGAGTAGGCTTTCTGCAGGAAGATATCGTGTGGAGCTCTAATGCCTTCGGGGCTCTACATGTTTGGCGGATGGGACATTCCGACATGCTCTTTCGCTTTCATCGGACTTTCTTGACCGGTGGGCTAATACACGCTGCAAGCTCGTACGATGGTGAGATGATGGTGTTCAGTGGGACGCTGCCAGAGTTATTGATACTGGAAATCGAATATTCGGGATGAGCTTGGTTTGGGTTGTGCGGCGCTCACGCACGCACTGGCTTGTCCGATGGCCGGTGCGTCGGCTTCTTGCATCAGCGTGCTGCGGGTGGGACGAGGACATCGAAGTTACGGGCTAGCCCCCAACGCACCCGCCGCGAGGAGCCCCGTCGCGATCTGCCTCCCGAGGCAGCGTCCACACGGCCGATCTCGAGACTGACTATGCGCAACTACTACGCAGCGCGCATTGGGAAAAAGAAATCTCACAGCTTAAAGGTTGAGTCGGGCTAGAGCGCAGAAGCGAAGCCTGTCACAGTACCTCTGCCGAGCGTTGCTCCGGGCGAGCGCGTTGGCGTCAAGTTGAAGCGCCTCCAACGCAGGGAAGAATGCTCGTCGGAATGGAGTAAACAAGAGCTAAAGAGATTTCCATTGCGGGTAGGAAAAACAGCGCAGCGAACCGAGGCTCACATCAGAGCTACCACTCAAAATTGCTATGCGCATGCCAGAAATAGGCGGCAAATATCTTCTTTAGTTAACAGAGATATAGAGAAGTATGATTGAGACATGAGAAAGAAGGCAAGAGGACATGGGGGCTTCTTTGAGGGGAATGTTTTATTGATTCAAATTGACAGGGAGCATGCTATACTGAAGTAAATTCCATATCATGCATGTGTGACTCTGACTGGCTCACCGCACCTCACAATACCTCGGCAACGCCAACTGCCGACCCTCGTCAGTCTCCAGCGCCGCGTACCGCCCATCGCTGAACCGTGGGCAATCCCTCGCAACGCCAGCCGCGACCGCCAACGCCGCGAGGTCTTCGCCGTCGACGAAGCAGCGCCCAATCTCCCGGTCGTAGCTCTGTTCGCCTGTCAGCTCGCATGTGACCGCTTCCCGGCGCGTGGCATCGACCATAAAGCGCGTTGCCTCCCGGCCGCCTGGTTCGCCCCGCTCGGGCGCTGCGAGGCCGTTCAGGCGCACGCGGACGCCGTCCACGTCGAGCGTGTCGCCGTCGACCACGCGGGCCTTGCCGGTGATGGTGGTGCCGTCGCCGAAGGCCGGCGCTGAGAGGGCCAGGAGGAGCGCTAGCGCTCTCGCGGCCTGCGACGTCCGATATGCAGCCAATGACGCCACCACGGTTCCAGGGCGCGGCTCAGAGCCCGTTCTAGGGCAGCCTCAAGCGGTGTGGGTTGTTCCACTCGAACGATGAACAGCGTCGGTAGATAGACCAGTGAACCCGACGCGCCGGCGTCTCCGCGCTCGGTGCCCTCGCGGTCTTCGACCTCACGGAACGGCGTGATTGTCGCCATGGTGCCCTCGTCCATTGGCGCGAGGGTACGACGCAGCGGGGCGGCGCATGAGATGGCGGTTGGAACGGAAAGCCGGGGTTGAATACGGGCTTCAGGTAAGTGCCGATCTGAGCGGCCTCGCGCGGCTCTGTAGCGTGCGGGGACGGCACTCGATAGAACACCCGCATGGGAGAACGTTATGAGAACATCGTTCTGGGCGCGCACTACGTGCTCACGCTCGGGCACCTCCGCGACTGGCACGTGCTGCGCGTCATCTGCGGGCATTGCCACCGCGTCGGCTACATTCACCCCATCGAGCTGCGCCGCCGGCACTACGCGGACAACATGCCCCTGAACGAGCTGAAGCCCAGGTTCCGCTGCACCAAGTGCGGCAACAAGCGGGGCAACTCCTGGGAAACCTGCCGCTTGCCGCGCGACTGACGCACGCTTGGCCCCATCCGGCCGGCTCGGCTAGGCTCCAACGATGTGCAACCCCTACTCGCTCCGCTGAGAGCGCCATTGATGCCCCACGAGATCGACGTGTGGCGGGTCGCTCAGCTGCTCATCACGAACGATGGTGACGGCGCTGAAGCCAAAGCCCGGCGGTTGCTGGAGCACTGCCAGCGCAGCGGTGCAGTCGAGGGCGTGGCGTTCTGGCGGCGGGTGGAGGCGGCGATTGGGGAGTTGCGGAAGACGCACCCGGCGGGGCGGGTGCATTGATCGGACGGCGCCCGGGAAGGGCCGACCAGCGTCAACATTGGTAGTCGTGGCGAGGACATCAGAGTGTGGGCATTGATTGGTCGGTCGAATTCCGAGGCTATCTGGTGGCGCGTGCGCGCGTCCGCTCCATTGTTGGGCAGGGCTGGCAGCGGCGCGAGGGCCTGCTAGCTGGTAGAACCTATGAACTGTGCGCCTACGTCTTCCGCCGAGCGGAGAACGTCAAAGAGGTCTTCAGTATGCACTCTTGCGAAATCATGGAAACAAAAGCTCTGGTTGCACCATCTGCGGGCCACGAGATCAGCGAATTCTTCTAGGTTTTTGAAGTACGTTCCATCCGCACCAGGATCAAATGTACCAAGTGCTTTCCCGGACAAGTGCGCCTCACCGTCGTTGTGTGCGATCAGTTTCATTCTTGCAGGCTTCAACGCGTCATAGAGGCGTTGTAAGGAATCCGCCTTGCGTCGAAATAGAGTCTTGTCGTTCCCAAGATCACCATATTCAATAATGTAAGGTATGCTGATGTTCCAAGATCCCTGGATGACAGCACGATCGTGAAGTTTTGAGATTTGCAAAAACGTATACTCAGTGTTTATCTTTCGTAATTGCTGAAAGAAATGTGGTGCCTTATTGATTGTTTCGCTCTTTGACGCATTGTCGTCAAAACACGCTCTGTGTAGCATCCAACATTGGTGTGTCCACTCTACAGCTTCGCAGAAAAGCTCTGCAATCTTTTCGCTTACTTTCGGTACCAAGTGTCTCACCTCCTGCAATATATTTGGGCGACCGACATTGCCGAATTCACATAGGGCGGAGTTCTGCCGGCGTTGCCTGGTAAACTCTTTGCCGTCCAACAATGCAAACCCGGCAGAATTGGGTCTAGAGGTGCGTCGCGATCGGGCGTCAATTGCAATCCCAACAACGGTCGTGTTCCCGTTTCGTTCTTGACGCGTCATCCTCGCGCGCATGTCCGACTATGACGACGACCGCACCCTCGGGTTCGACATCGCCTACGAGCTTTCGTGCCATCGAAAGAAGCTCGAACGCATCCCTTCGCATGACAGCATCGCGCACCTGAGGCCGATAGCCGAAGCCGTTATCCGACACATCCGACGTTGCGGCTGGCGGATCGACAAGCGCCCCATGCCGCCCATGCACACGGCAGGCGCAAGCACCAAGCCGGCTGGCGATGAGGAGTAGCGGCCGCCCGGAATTGCCTAGAGTAGGCCTGTAGTCTCCACGAGGCTCGCGTCGTCGTTGCGCACATCGCCAACGCGGCGATCGACCGGCCGCGACGTAAGCGCGCCCGCTGGAGCCGGCCGAACGAGCGCCAGCGCTTGGTCAGGCGCCCCCTCTAGCCACGTCTCCCAGCCATCCGGCGCCAGGATGAGCGGCATGCGGTTGTGGAGCGACTCCAAATCCTCGTTTGCTGCCACGGTGACGATGGTGAAGCTCACGAGCGTCGAGCCATCCTCCTCACGCCGTCGTTCGTAGAGGCCGCCGAAGGCGATGAGGTCGCCCTTGGTTGGCTCCAGCACGTAGGGCTGGCGGTTCCCCTTCGGACCTGTCCACTCGTAGAACCCGCTCGCAGGCACCAGACATCGACGGCTCTTGAAGGCGCTGCGAAACGAAGGCTTGGAAGCGACCGTCTCGCCTCTGGCGTTGATGAGCCGTGCTGCTCCGCTACGGTCCTCTGCCCAGCTCGGCACCAAGCCCCAATGGGCCATGCTGAGCGACCGCCCGCCGTCCGTCACGGAGACGATCGGTGCGTACTGCGTCGGCGCGATGTTGTAGCGCGGCTCCAGGTTCGGGCGCTGGCTACCGAGGTCGAGGGCGAAAGCCCGCTCTAGCAGCTCGACGGGGGCGTAGTGGAGGTAGCGACCGCACATTTCTAAGAAACCCGCATAGCGAACTGGGCATCCCCCTATATGGAAAGATCTCTGAGCATCTGCGACGGCGTAGCAGCAAGACGCACATCGCCATGTCTAAGCTAATGGGATCAATGTTCTTCTATGTATTCCAAGATACCATAGCAAAATCGTAGAACTTGATCGCCCCTCATCGCAAGCATGTTTGTAATAACAAGTTCGCTATTTTTGATATAGCCGCTCCTAAAACAAAAGGTGACTTCTTCTAAGTCGCGTGAGTCGGAACTAAATTCGACACCTCGATGCGAAACCGCATTGCGTACTGTTCTCCAAAGCTGACCAAGCGTCTCAATGTGTCCTTGCATCACTTCATATTGAAGGGGTTGCTCTACAAATGCTTCGGAAATCGGGGTTTTTATATCAGCAAGCTTGTGACCATACTCCCACGGAAATACGGCAATGCCAGTCAACGAGCAAGTGACTTGGGTAACAGGATGTACATCGGCTCCGCGACTATACGCTGCCAAAATGTTCTCCAGGTTCTTTCGGGTTCGCAGCGCAAATCCATAAGGGTCGTTTCGAGAGCCCAAGAAATCGGGGGCGGACGTCACGCTCATCGGCAACCTCGTTGCGTGGCGGAAGTTCTGGACGTCGCCACGCGACAGCAACTCCGTAAGTCGATCAACTGGGCCCGCATTCCAATGTCCTCGACGTGAGCGCGGGGGTCGTCCGGGACGCCACGTCCGTGTATGTAACTCTCCATCCGCCAAGCAAGGTAACAGCGAAGGATACGGACCTCACTTTCGGCACGGTCGGACCGCTCGGAGATGCCTTCGATGTTGTCCCACAGTGCGTGCCGCATGCCGTAAACCAGCTCGCTGGTGATAGCGGTCATCGCGGAGCTGGCTCCGCCTTCATCGCTTGCAAGCCGGCCTCGATGAGGCGCCGGATGGCCTCAGGTCGTGTCGGAAGATCATTCTGCGCTCTTCGATAAGCGTCGACCTCTTCGAGCGCCTTTCTGGGCAAACGGAGGTTGATCGCCACCGTGTCGACAGGTGGGCGCCCCTTTTTTGGTTTAACGGTATCATCTATTGCCATGATGGTTTCATGGTGCCATTAATGCGCGGCCCGGCGCAAGAGCTAGCACCTCCCGCACCGGGCCTAACCACCAACGATCTTGAGGGAGATCGAGATGGCTACGCCTTCCCTAGCACAGACCGAACCTACCCGCCGTGCACCCGCCCACTACCAGCCGCCGGCGGCGGTGGAGCGGTTCAAGCGCATGCGCCGGGCCAATGAGTTTCGCCAGCGCCTTGCCTTGGTTGGCGAGGTGTTCAGCGAGCCCATTGGCGCCTTTCCGGACCCCATCAATCAGGATGAGGTCGAGCGCCTGCTCAAGATGGGCGACCGGAAATACCACTACACGGATGAAGCGCTCATCGATTTCTCGTGGAACCGCGGCATCCCCGTTTGCTGGCTGATTCTTGGAGATATGCGCAACCTTCTCATCAGCGCTCGGATCGGTGAACTCGCGTCTCGCGGCTATACCCTTGCTCTATGGGAACGGGCACGCGAGCCGGGCGGAAATCGCATTTCCTGGGCGTTGCGCGAGTGGCGGAACCAGGAGAACCTGCTGCCCGCCAGCTCGGATGAGAGAAACGCCGCCATCGGCGAACGGCAGGCCGCACATGTCCGGCATGCGGTCGAGATCGTGCCCTGCAACACCGAGGAGCTGCGCACGCAGATAGAGTTGCTGGTCGCGGCCTCGCGTGGCGGTCAGGACTACGACGCAGAGCACGTCGACACCGTGCTGCGCTACGCGCTCGATGTCCTAGGGGCCAAGCTGGCGCCGGCGGAGCAAGCGACGGCCGAAGAGCAGGCTGGTGCCGACACGGAGGCCGCCCAATGACCGACACAGACGGCGCCATGACGGTGGAACGCATAGCCGACAGGCAGTCGATACTGCTGCTGGAGGCGCGCGAGGCGTTCGCGGTGTTGGGCGCGCTGCTCAGGATGGTGTCCGAAGATGTTGACGGCGCGCGCAACGACCTTGTGGTCGAGCAGATCAACGGCGCATCGGCACTCGCCTTCGCCATGAGGACCAAGCTGAAGAAGGTCGCCCACGAGCTAGACAAGGCTAGCCTTCGGCATTCCCAGATGAGCCGGGAGGCTGAGGCACCGGCAACGTAGAGGGCCTTCGCCTGCAACCACGGTGAAACTACCCGCCCGTGCCGTCATCGACGCGCGGGCGGGTGCTTTCCAACGCGGCGACCAGAATGGCCCCTCGTGCGCCCCGGAACCCGGAAGCACCGCACACGAGCGCCACCTCACACCCAACTGCACGCCGAAGCGATGACCATGGGATCAACACGGTCCTCGCCCACAGGGAACCATCCACACACGGCAGTTCCCATCAACCGTTCCCCATGCTGTTCACGGGAGCAGGACCTCAATCTCTTGAGGCGAAAGCTGACCGGTTGCGGGCGCCCCTCCGCCCGCCTGAAAACGCCTGATTGCGCCCCTAGTCTGTTCTCCGGGAATTCCGTCAAGAGGTCCTGGCTCATACCCCAGGGACGCCAATGACCTCTGGATGGCACGCCACTCAGCTCGAGTGAGGTCGCCTTCCGCGATTTGGGGCTCCGGAACGTCTGGCTCCGTCTCCGCGAACTCATCCTGTAGCTGCTGAAGCTTGGCTTTGATGCTTGTGAGCAGTTCCGTCGCCTCAATAACATCTTTGGCCAGCGTATCTATGCTCGCCGAAAGCGGCTCCATTTCGCCGGCAAGTCGATCTGCTTCGGACTCCAGATTCGCCACATGACTATGCAATGCTTCAGGCCGATCGCCGAGAGCTGCAACTTGCCCTGCGATACCTCCAAGTTGTGCCCATATGGTTGGTAGCTTCTCCGCAGCTTTTGGGGCTTCCTTGAGGAGAGTGTCAACTTGTGAAGCCGCCGCTCTCGCGGTAGTGGACGCTTCGTCAATACGTTGCTTTTGAGCTTTGGCATCGGCCTCGATCCCTTGGGCGATCTCTAACGCCTGGCGGGCGTCCTCGTTCCTAAGGTGGATCGCGTTCACAACTTCGGTGGCCGTTGTCTGTGCCGTCTCCATCTTTTCGTTGAAGTCATCCAGATCGCCAATCAACGCAAGCAGACGGATACGTGGCCGCTCTGCGTCGTTTAGGTCCCGTGTGATCTCGTCGGTTCGGGTCTTGAGACCAGTGATGGTGGTCTCAAGCGGTTCGAGCTTACCCTCAGCGAAGGTCTTTATTGTCCTCTCTGACTCCGCCGCCACGACCTCAATTCCTTGCTTGAGCGCCGTGTTGTGCTGCTCGAACTCAGGAGCAAGCGCGGCGATGACCTGAGAGACAGCGTCGTTCCTCATTGCCTCGGTGTCCGCCCGAAAGAGTGCGACATCCTTCGTAATTTCCTTTGTAGCCTGCAGAGACTTTTCCTCAATGCTCGTCCGTTGGTCATGCGCGGTCTCCACAAACCGCTCTCTTTCTTGATTAAGTTGGCTAAGCGCCTCCGTCATCTCCTCTTCGAACACCGTAGCGGCCTCGTCGGCCCGGTCTGCTGCCTCTTGAACGTCCATTTCTGCCTGCTCGACACTCCGATCAAGCCGGTCTATCAGATTAGCTGAATATAATCCGAGATAAATGGTGCCCGCTATACTAAAAATAATCGCCCCGAGTAGACTGGCGATTGCAATAAAAAAAGGAAATCTAAATAAATGGCTTCTGTATGCGCGCTCCAAAAGGCCGGTCAGCGCAGCATCTACTTCTCGTTTTGCTGGAGCGTCGGTCGCCGAGCGGGAAGAGTTGTCGTTCTGGCCAACCACTTTTGTCACCGTAGTTGTCTAATTCGTCTTAGGCGCCAGCCCCACAGAATGGGTCTGTTTGATATGTTAGTGGACGCCGGCGCGCGTTGCTATCTCGAAGGAGCGGTCTGGCTGGAGCCAGACGACTACGGCCACGGTGCTTGCTTCAGCGCCGCCGTTGGACGTTCTGAGAAAGATGAGAGCCGTTCGCGCGCTTGGCGCTCGGTAACGTCGTCCTCGCTAAGTGGGGGGGGCGACGCACTGCTGGCAGCCGCCAACAGGCGACACGAGCAGCCACAGCGGGCGACCTTCGCGTCGGAACTCGATCGCCTCACGCCCCGCACCGAGATGCGTGTCGTGCACGCACAAGAGGTCTCCGAGCGCCGCGCTGACGGCATCAACGCGCGGGGCCTTTTCTTTGCGGCTACGCGCTGGCAGGAGCTGCCGCACGGCCCTCCTTGCCATCGGCCCGCGTGACCTGAGTTGCCGACATCATCGCCGCTCATATTCAAAGCGTGTCTGCTGCTCCAGCCATTCGTCGATCTTCTCCCGACGATACAGAACCCGACGACCCACCTTCGTCGGCTTGGGTCCCTTGCCGAGATAGCGCCACTTCACGAGCGTGGAGGACTCCACGCCCAGCTCCTCGGCAAGCGCTTCGGGCGGAACGAGCATCATGGCCGCACCCACCGCACAGACATGCGATAACGTTGCGCAACCTCATCGCTGGTGAGCCACTTCGTTCTATCCGACATGTGAGAACCTCAACTAGCGACGATCAGCTCGCTCAGACCGCTTGGGTAATCTCGAAGCACGCGCCCACTGCGGACAACGCGCTTCATGTGTTTGAGCCGAAGACCTCGTCGCATAAGCGCTCTGCCGCCTGGATCGGATCCTCGTCGGCCTCATAGGGCAGCTGGTCACGATAGGCGGCAAGGTCTCTGAGGTCGTAGAGGCGCCGGGCTCCGAGAACGCGGCGCGGGATGACAAGCGTCCGCAGCGTTGAAGCTGATATCCCAAGCCATCGGGCGGCCGCGGTAACCGACAGGAGGCCGGGCGGATAGCCGTAGGGGTCGCTCACGGTCGGATCGGGGCCAACGTCAGGCTCGTCCCGCTCGTTCAGGTACTCCCGAAGCACGCGGCTCGCGCCTCGCGCATCGCTTGCTCCCGTCTGCTGCGTGTGAGTCCGCCCGCCTTCGGTCCAGGATATGACCCACTTTCCGCGAGACTGGCGGACGCGGTAGACGGGTTCTTTGTTTCTCGGGCGGGGCATACCCGGTGCGCCTCAATGTAGGCCTGAACGTCCTCGACCGGGATACGGTAGTGGCTCCCGAGCATGTAGTGGCCTAGCCGTTGGTCGCGACAGAGCTGGTAGACGTAGGACACGTCGCAGCGCAGCCGCTCAGCCACCTCCTTGGCGGTTAAGTAGCCGCTCATCGCCGCACCAGCCCAGCCACGACGAGCGCAAACCCGGACACAGGCATCGTCGTGTCACTCCTCAAGGGGTCCCGGAGCCGAAACTGGCTCTCGTGGCTATCCGGTGGCTATCCGTGCACGAAGCCTGCGAGGCTGAGTTTGCCTAAGGTATTGAGAAGACTGGCGCGCCCGGGAAGACTCGAACTCCCAACCTTCTGATCCGTAGTCAGACGCTCTATCCATTGAGCTACGGGCGCCTAAGGGGCGATCGACTAGCTCACGGTACTGCGCTTGGCAAGGGTGGGCCGTTGCGCGCGCACCTGCCCGCGATCGGGCTCGGGGTTGACGCGGCCGGCGGCCCTAAACCATACCGCGAGCTGACGGCGGCCGGAACGTGGGGAGGCTCAGCATGAAGTTCTTCGTCGACACCGCGGATGTCGCCGAGATTGAGGAATTGGCCGTCACCGGCCTGCTCGACGGGGTCACGACGAACCCGTCCCTGGTGGCGAAGGCGGGCCGTCCGTTTCTCGACGTTGTGCGCGAGATCTGCGCCCTGGTCGATGGGCCCGTGAGCGCCGAAGTGACCGCCACTGACGGTGCGACGATGCTCGCCGAGGGTCGGAAGCTCGCCGCCCTCGCGCCAAATGTCTGCGTCAAGGTTCCCCTGACCTGGGATGGGCTCAAGACGTGCCGGCAGTTGCGCCGCGAGAACATCCTCGTCAACGTCACGCTCTGCTTCACGCCGTTGCAGGCACTGCTCGCGGCGAAAGCCGGCGCCACCTTCATTTCACCGTTCGTCGGGCGCCTTGATGACATCGCCCACGACGGAATGGCGCTGATCGGGGACATCTGTGACATCTACGCGCAATATCCGGCACTCGAAACGGAGGTCCTGGTCGCCTCTATTCGCCACCCCGTGCACTTGCTCGAGGCGGCGAAGCTGGGCGCCGGTGTTGCCACGCTGCCGCCTTCCGTATTGAAGCAGCTCGTCAAGCATCCGCTCACCGACCGTGGGCTCGAGGGCTTCCTCGCCGACTGGGCCAAGACCGGCCAATCGATCCTCTAGAAGCTTGTCGGCTCTTTCGGCTGATCTTGGCCGCGCGCAGCCCTAGCCTGCTCCTAGCTCCGCCATGGCAGTTGGCCGAACGCCATCTGCGGCCGCGGGCGCAAGGTCGGGCGTTGCCCCACGCTTGAGACCGGTGGCCAGACCAGCCGCAAAAGTCCGCATGGCATGTTCTGCCGTCCGCTCGAGGAGCCTTCCCGCATCCTCGATGCAGGCTTCGAGACTGGCCGGCCCATCGGCGATGCTCATGAACGCGGTCATGCCATGATCCAGCACGGCGTCGGCGAACGCGTTGACGCTGCCGGCAAGGCAGATTGTGGGTGTTCCACGGCGGGAAGCGCGCCGCGCAACCTCGCTCGGCGCCTTGCCGCGCGGTGTCTGCTCGTCGAGCCGACCTTCTGCCGTGATGACGAAGTCCGCGAGATCGAGCTTGGCGTCGACATCGAGGTAACGCAGGACAACCTGGTAGCGGGGCCGGAGCGTGCCGCCCAGCAGCGCCGAAATGCCCGTGCCGAGACCGCCCGATGCACCGCTACCGGGCGCTGTCCCGATCTCGAGACCGGTCGCGTCGAAGATCCTATCGGCGTAGTTCTGCAGTGCTCGTTCGAGGAGGTCGACCATCGCCGGCGTGGCACCCTTTTGCGGCCCGAAGACGCGGGCCACACCCTTGGGCCCGAGCAGCACGTTGTACCAGTTCACCGCCGCCTCGATCGGCACGCTGACGATCCGAGGGTCGCGGCCGGCGAGATCGATGTGGGCCAGCCGCAAAAGCTCGGCGCCGCCCGTCCCGATATCGCATCCGTCGGCGTCGAGGAGCCGGACCCCGAGGGCCTGGGCCATGCCGGCGCCACCATCATTGATCCCGCTGTCGCCGCAGCCGATGATGATCTCTTCCGCGCCGGCGTCGAGCGCAGCTTTTATCAACTCGCCGACCCCATAGCTCGTCGTCACGGTCGGATCGCGATGCGTCCGCGGGACGAGGCTCAACCCCGCAGCCGCCGCCATCTCGAGCACGGCGATGCGCCGCTCGGTGCCGCCGAGAAAGCCGAACGCTGCATTCACCGGCTCGCCGAGCGGACCAGTGACCGGTACCGGGATCTTGTTGCCAGCAGTCGCTTCGACGAGCGCGTCGGTGAACCCCTCCCCACCGTCGACCATCGGGATCGAAAGGAACGTTGCGTCGGGCAGCGCGCGCTTACCACCGCGAATGATGTGCTGGATCGTCTCGTCGACGCTCAGGCTCTCCTTGAAGCCCGAGGGAGCAACCAGCACCGTAAGCGGCGGCGGGCTCAATGGTGCGGCGCACCGTTCGCCATGGGCCGGGGTATTGGGTCTGGCCATCTCACCACCCTCCGAGCATCGGTGCCCAGAGCGCCAGGGCGCAGAGCAGGGTGAGGCAGAGCTGCAGCGGCAGGAGCACGAGACCCACACGAACCAGGTCGTGCCGCAACAAAGCCGTGTTGCCGCCAGCGAATATCAGCAGGGCCTTCGAGCCCACCGGCGTCAATATGCAGAAGCCGGCGCCGGCGGTGACCGCGAGCACGGCGATCACCGGATCGAGGCCCGCCGCCGTCGCCACAACGATGCAGCTGGGCAGCAGCAGCGCCGCACGCGCCGAGCGCGAGCTGACCGCGAGATGGGCGAGCATGGCGATGAGCGTCATCGCCGCGAGCACGGCGAAGCCGACGAAGTGGCCTTGCACGGCCCCGACCATCGCAGCGGCGCGTGCGACGCCTTCGGCGACGACCGCGTTGTCCCTGACGGCGGCACCGATGTGCGCTGCCGTCGCGAGCAGGAGGATCAGCGACCAGTCCACGCCCTTGAGCGCCTGCGAGAGCGACAGCACGCCAAGGCGAGGCAGGGTCACGAGGACGGCGCCGAGAACGGCGACCAGCATCGGCTCAATGCCGTGCCACGAAGCGGTTGCCCAGAGCACGACCACAGCCACGACGAGGAGGCCGGCACGCCAGGCGGCGGCCCGGTCGACGTCCGCGGCCTCAGGCGCAGTTGCATCGCTCGGCGCATCGCGGAGGTCCGTGCGATCGCTCCGTAGAAGGAACCAGGGGACAACGATGGCGAGCGCCGACATGACGAGCGCCAGCGGTGCCGCGACAGCGATCCACATCGCGAACGAGAGCTCGAGCTGCGTCTGCGCTGCGAGAATCTGGATCGCCAACAGATTGGCCGCGGCCGCGACCGGTGACGCGAACGCACCGAGGACGATCACGAGGGGCGCCATCAGCATCAGCGCCCGTTGTTCGCCCGTCGAGCGCATGCGCTGCCTGCCGCCGCTGACAAAGGGCAAGACCACACTCGCCCGTGCCGCTGTAGACGGGATGAGGAAGGTCGACCCGAAGACACCGGCGCCGATGCGGAGATAGCCGATGAAGCCCTCCTGGCGACCGATGATGCGGTCGGTCAAGAGGCGCGCGAGCCCCGATGTCTCGACCGCCTTGGCGATGACGAAGGCGGCAATGATCAAGACCGTCGTGTCGTCACCCAGGTGGATCAACGGAGCGACGAGGCTGCTGTCGGTCGACGTCAGCGTGGCCACCGTGGCGACCCCGAGCGCGCCGAGCAAACCCACGAGCGTCGCATCGATCGGCAAGAGCATCCAGGCGAGCGAGGTCAGGAGGCAGACACCCAGCTCGAGATGCGCGGGCGTGCCGCCCTGCACGGCCCAAGCCACGATGGCGCCGCCAAGAAACGCGGCGGTGATGAACACCGAGCCGTCACCTTGCCCCGGTGGGGCCTGAACGCTCGATGCAAGCGGCATGGTAGCCATCGTTCGTCTCACCCTCGACGTCGCGCGACGTTGCGCACGTTTGTGTTCACAATGCCCCGGACGCTCTGTGCGGTTTCATCGCCAGCGAAGCGCGGGGAGCGTCAAACATCGCCCGCGTGAGGCACGGCGCTCATGCGGGCACCAACGAGCCTGCGTCCGCGTCCTGCTGCGCCGGCTTGGCCGACGGCGGCGCGAGCCGCACAGGCTTGATCGCCGGCGTCAGATCCTGCTCGAGCATCCACGGCAGGATGTCCTCGGCAGCGATCGCGGGCGACATCAGGAAGCCCTGATACTCCTGGCAACCGAGCACCATGAGGAAGTCCAGCTGCTCCTGGGTCTCGACGCCCTCGGCGAGCGTTTCCATGCCGACGGCCTTGGCCATCTCCACGATCGCCTTGAGCAGCAGCCGATCGGTCGAGTTCCGGTGGGCTTCCTCCAGGAACGCGCGGTCGATCTTGAGCCGGTCGGCCGGCAGCTGCTTCAGATAGCTGAGGCTCGAATAGCCCGTACCGAAGTCGTCGATCGCGATCTGGACGCCCGCGGCCCGCAAGCTCGACAGCTGCTGGATGGTGGTGCGCAGGTCGACGACGGCAGCGCTCTCGGTGACCTCGATCTCGATCCTGTTGATATTGGCCTGCGTCGCCGCCACCGTCTCCAGCGTCCGCTTGACGAACCCTTCCTGCTGGAGGCTCAAGGCGCCGATGTTGATCGCGATCCGGAGGTCACCAAGGCCTTGTTGCGCCCAGCGACGCTGCTGCTTGCAAGCGTTCTCGAACACCCACCGATCGAGCTGCATGATGACGCCGCTCGCCTCGGCGATCGGAATGAACGTCCCGGGCGAGATCGCGCCCAAGCGCGGGTGATGCCAGCGCAGCAGCGCCTCGACACCGACCACGCGCCCGCTCGGGATGTCGACCTGGGGCTGGTAGTAGAGCGAGAGCGCATCGGTAGCGACGGCGCGACGGAGTTCGTTCTCTAGTTCCAGCTTCTCGCGCGCCGCTGTGTCCATGACCGGCTCGAAGAACCGGTAACCCCCGCCGCGCTCCTTCGCCCAGTACATCGCGCGATCCGCGTTCTGGACAAGCGGTTCGGGCTCGCTGCCGTGATCAGGGTAGTTGGCGATGCCGATGCTGGCGCCAACCATAACCTGATGCTCGCCCAGGTTGAACGGTGCTGCCAACGCATGCTGCAATCGCTCGGCGATCTGCGCCGCATCGGCGCTCTGTTCGATGCCCTTGCACATGATGGTGAACTCGTCGCCACCCAGGCGCGCGAGCAGCGGCACGACGCGTTGCGTTCGTCCCACGCAGGCGTCGCTGAGCACTTCGTCGAGGCGCTCGGCGACACTCCGCAGCAACCGATCACCGACGTCGTGGCCATAGCTGTCGTTGACCAGCTTGAAGTGGTCGAGATCGACAAAGAACACGGTGACGCGCGTCGCGTTGGCCCGCGCCTCGATGACCGCACGTGACAGCTCCTGCTTGAACTGCAGCCGGTTCGGCAGGTCGGTCACGCTGTCGAAGTAGGCGAGACGGCGCACGCGCAGGTCTTGGGCTAGCACGACGGTCGAATGGCCGTCCTCCATCTCGGAGGCCGAGACCAGAACCGGGATCTGCCCTTCGTGCTTGGTCACCGCCCGCGCCTCGAACGGCGAGTCCGCGATGACCTTCGCCACGGCGTCCGTGCCAGCACTATCCTCCTGGCAGATCAACGTCTGCAGTCGCGTCTTGCCGAGCCGTTGTTCGGTGTAGCCGAAGAGCCGCGTCGCCGCCTTGTTCGACATCGTGACGCGGCCCGTGGCATCGATGACCAACAGAGCCTCGGACATCGACTGCAGGATGTGGCTCACATGATCGCGTGAGACGGTCGAGCTCTTGAGGCGCAAGAGCATCCGGTTGAACGCGATGGCAAGCTGCTGAATCTCGTCGTTGCTGCGAACGACGTGGTGGCGCGTGAAGTCGCCCGTCGCCGTGCGCGTGGTCATGTCGACCAAAGACTGGAGTCCACGGCGCGTGCGGTGGAGGATCAGCACGTTCGCGGTCAGCCCCAAGACCACGAAGAGCCCGGCGACCAACGCCGTCTGGTAGCGCAACTGCTCGAGCTGGGTGTGCATGCGGTGGAGCGAGAGATCGACACGGACGGCACCGACCTCGGCCCCGCCTAGGAACACCGGCGCGGCAGCGCGGACGTGCGCGCCATCCAGTTCCACGACGGGTGAGCGCGCGAGCCGCGCGCGCTCGGCGAGCGGATCTTCCAGTGTCGCGAATAGGGCGCCGCCTGCATCGCCGTCGCTCAAGAGCAGATCGCCGGCGTCCACGACCCAGGCCGCCTCGACATCACGGATGCGCCGCAGGTCACCAAGACCGATGGTCAGATCTTCCAGGCGGTAGTCCGCCAGCTGGACGCCGGCCAGTCGCGCCTGCGAGGTGACGATCTCCACCGCCCGCGCCTCGGCCTCGTCACGGATCTGGCCAGCGACGACGATGTGGGTGCCGACGCCAAGCGCCACCGCAAAGGCGATGATGCCGAGCGTCTGGACGATGCCGATCCGCCGCGCGAGCCCGTAGGTCGCGAGCCGCCAGAGACGCCGGCAAGCGCGCCGCGGGTCGGTCCGGGCGATGATGTTCTGAATCCGCATGACCGCTTCTCTTCCGTCGGTTCGGGTCTAGCTCGTGGGCTCGATCGTCACGTCGAGCACATCGAGCAGTCGGCCGATCGGCGCGAAGGCTGCGTCGACACCGCCCGGGAACTCGTCGAAACGCGCGGTCTCATCGAGCGTCTCGAGCGCGGCCGCGCCCGGCGGCGAGAGGTGCATTGTCGTCAAGGTGTCGTAGAGGGCCGCCACCAGCGTCGGATCGAGGTCGTCGCGTACCGCAAGAGCCTGGCGCGGCATGGGGGCCGTGACGCCGACGATGCGGATCTGCTGGCGGACGCGGCGCAGCTCCTTCGAGGCGACGTCATCTTCTTTCATCACCCCGGCAGCAACGCGATCGGTCATGACCCAACCGAGCGTGGTCTTGTCGCCGTGCGAGAAGACATAGCCGACTTGGTCGTCGGGCACTGGGTCCGAGGCGGCCTCGAGCGGCACCATCGGCACGTCGGCACCCAAGAACAGACCCCGCGGCATGAAGTAGCCGGGCGTCGATTCCTGCTTCTTGAAAGCGATGACACGCCCCCGCAGGTCCGCGACCTCGGTGACGGGGCTGTCGTCGCGGACGTAGACCACGGACCTGTACTCGGCGACACCCTCCTTCCAGCTACGGAGGAACGGCCGCGCGTTCGAGACGCGAGCGACCATGGCGACGAGGACGGGGCTGTCGATGTAGAGGTCGATCTCGCCCCGATCGAACCCGGCTGCTATGTCCTTGATGGAGGTGTGCACGACGAGGTTGACCTCGCCCACGCCGTTCGCCTCGAGTTCGGCGCGCAGATAGGCGCGTAGCGGCTGGAAGATGGCCTGCTCCGCCTTCACGTCTTCTTCGACACTGCCGATGGTGAGGCTGCCAGCCGTCGCGGGCCACGCCGCGAGGAAGATCGCTGCGGACGTAACCGTGGCAAGGGCGCGTGCTGTCACGCGGGTAGCCGAGGTCGTGGTCCGCATGGGCTGATCTCCGAGGACGCGGGTTTCCGGTCAGCCTCCGCGAGCGCAAGGCGCGCGCCGTGGCGAGATCAGTTGATACGGGGAGATGGTTGCTCGACCGTTAAGCACGGTACGGCAACCTTACTTTTGCTTTGCGATAGCGAAGCCAGCGCGCCGCGAGGACGTCGCCCTGGCCAGAGCGTGCCCGCACGCCGAACAACGATGGGTCGAGCCAGATGAGCGGCGCAGAAAGCGCGAGAATGGCGGGGATGACATGACCGCGATGGGTCGGATTGGTGGGCGCGACTGGGATCGAACCAGTGACCCCTACGATGTCAACGTAGTGCTCTCCCGCTGAGCTACGCGCCCATCAACAGTTGCACTAGTGGAACAAACTGCCGCGTGCAAGCCTGCCTCGCGCCCCTGTTCGCAGCGGTGACCGTGGCTTACCTCGGATGAGCGATCCGCGACTGCTCGGAGGCTCGATGTCACCGCTCGTTCTCGACGAGCCCACCGGTCCGGCCGTGCCATTGCTCGTCACGGTACCCCATGCCGGGACGCTGCTCTCGCCCGGGCTCGAAGAGCGTCTGCAGGTGCCGGCGGCGACACTCCAGCGGCTTGCCGATCCGTGGGTCGACCGCCTCGCCGCCGAGGCGCCCGCTGTCGGCGCATGGCTGCTCTATACGCGATGGGCACGCGCCGTCGTCGACGTCAATCGGGCCGCCGACGAGTTCGCCGGCGCAAGCGGCTTCCGCGACACGGCTAAGGCGCGCGCCGGTCTGGGTGTGGTCCCGACGCTGATCGCGGGCAAGTCGCTCTACGCCCGACCGCTCTCGGCCGAGGAAGTCGGCGCCAGGCTCGAGCTCGCCTATCATCCCTACCACGCGCTCCTGGCGGACCTCCTCGCCCGCATCCGCGCCGAACACGGTATCGCACTTCTGTTGGATGTGCATTCGATGCCGGATGGCGCCTGGGCCAGCCAACGCCCCGCCGTCGACGTCGTCCTCGGCGACTGCTTCGGGCGCGCAGCCGCATCCAGGATCGTGGCGATGGTGCAGTCCGCGTTCCGCCGGCATGGACTATGGACGGCGCGCAATCGTCCCTATGCCGGCGGCTTCGTGACTCAGCACTATGGCCGTCCCGAGCGCGGCATCGAGGTGCTGCAGATCGAGCTGCGTCGGAGCCTCTACATGGACGAACGGCGAATGGAACCGAACGCGGACTTCGCGCGCGTCGCGTCGATTCTGCGAAGCGTATTCGAGGATGTCGCGATTTGGCTCCGCTCGAACCCTCCCCTATCGCTCGCGCTCGCTGGCGAGTAGCGTGCCTCTCGGGAGGCCGGTCAACGGCGCGTTAACCATATGTTGAAGGCGAGGCACTTGTATCGCAGCATGCACTGTGCGCTTCAGACGATGCTGCTGGCGTTTGCGATCGTGCTCGGCTCTACGGCGGCCGCAGCCGCGGCGAGCGCTGATCTCTGCCTCGACGCCATCGCCGACGCGGAACGTCGGGACGGCGCGTTGCCCGAGGGCCTCATGCAGTCGATCGCGCTGATCGAGAGCGGCCATCGCCCAAGCGGCGGACGTTGGGTACCCTGGCCCTGGACCATCAACTCGCCCGCTGGCTCGTTCTATCTGGGCTCGCGGCGCGAGGCGGTGGCCAAGGTCGAGGCGCTGCAGCGGCAAGGCATCACCAACATCGACGTCGGCTGCATGCAGATTAACCTGCACCACCACCCCAAGGCCTTCCGCACGCTCGATGACGCGTTTCGGCCCGACAGCAACATCGCCTACGCGGCAGGTTTCCTACGCGACTTGATGGCGAGCAACCGCAACCTGTTCCACGCCGTCGGCCGCTATCACAGCTCGACACCGCAGCGGCGGGACTCTTATGCGCGCAAGGTGTTCGCTCGCTGGGACAAGGACGTGGGCATCGGCGCGGCCGCCAAGGCACGCTCGAAGCATGGCGTCGGCAACGCCGACAGCAAGCGCATTGTGGTCCGCGCGGAGCCCGCCCCAGCCAAGCGAAGCTCATCGAACGTCTGGCAGGGCGTCTATGGCGACCGTTCGAACGAGACGCAGTTGGTCGACAGCGCGGGTGGCGGCAGCTGGCTCAGGCGCAGTGAGACGCTCGCACCAACGATGCCGCGGAACGCCGGTCAGATCACCTACCGGTGACACTAACCGTCTGCGGTCAGGCGGCTTCGGATTGCCTCACTTCTGGGCTGGCTCTAGACCGGGTGCAGGTGCTCTGGAGGAACCCCGATGATCGCCACGGCCGAGCGGCTCGCCCGGATCAAGCCCTCGCCCACGATCGCCGTCACCAACCTCGCCAAAGAGCTGAAGGCGCAAGGTAGGGACGTCATCGGTCTCGGTGCCGGCGAGCCGGACTTCGACACGCCGGACCACATCAAAGACGCTGCGATCAAGGCGATCCGCGATGGGGATACGAAGTACACCGCGGTCGACGGCACGCCGGCCTTGAAGGAGGCGATCTCGCGCAAGTTCGCGCGCGAGAACGGGCTCACCTACGAGCCCAGCCAGATCACCGTCGGCACCGGCGGCAAGCAGGTGTTGTACAACGCGCTCATGGCAACGCTGGATCCCGGCGACGAAGTGGTCATCCCAGCACCTTACTGGGTCTCCTATCCGGACATGGTGCTGCTCGCCGGCGGCGAGCCGGTGTTCGTCACGGCACCCGAGCAGACCGGCTTCAAGCTCAGGCCCGAAGACCTCGAGGCGGCGATCGGCCCCAAGACCAAGTGGGTCATCCTCAACTCGCCCAACAACCCGTCCGGCGCCGCCTACACGCAGGCCGAGCTCGAGGCGATCTGCGACGTACTCAAGCGTCACGCGCATGTCGCGGTGATGACCGACGACATGTACGAGCATCTCGTCTACGACGACTTCACCTTCACAACCCCGGCGCAGGTGGCACCCGAGCTGTACGACCGGACGCTCACCGTCAACGGTGTCTCCAAGGCCTACGCCATGACGGGGTGGCGCATCGGCTATGCCGGCGGTCCGGCATCGCTGATCAAGGCAATCGCCAAAATCCAGTCGCAGAGCACGTCCAACCCGTCCTCGGTGAGCCAGGCGGCGGCGGTCGCGGCCCTCGACGGACCGACCGATTTCCTCGCCGCGCGCAACGCGACCTTCAAGGAGCGTCGCGATCTGGTTGCCGACGCGCTGGATGCAACACCTGGGCTCCGCTGCCGGAGGCCTGAGGGTGCTTTCTACGTCTATCCGAGCTGCGCCGGCGTGATCGGCAAGCGGACGCCGGATGGGCAGGTGCTCGAGACGAGCGAGGACGTCGCGCGCTCACTCCTCGAACGCGAGGGCGTGGCCGTGGTGCACGGCAGCGCCTTTGGGCTCGACCCGTGCTTTCGGATCTCCTACGCGACCTCGACCGATCTCCTCGAGGATGCGTGCGGCCGCATCGAGCGCTTCTGCAGCGAACTCGACTGAGCGTCAGCCCTCGAGCGGCGCCGCCCGCACGACGTCGCCTGGAGCGATGCCCAGGCGCTCGGCGAGGCCGCCATTGATCTCCAGCACTGCGCGGACCGGCAGGTCGGGGCCGCGCGGCTCGAGCGAGTGCGGCTCGGTGCGTTCCTCGATCGCAACGATTCGGCCGCCCGCGTCGATGAAGATCATGTCGAGCGGTATCAGCGTGTTCTTCATCCAGAAGCCCACACGACGCGGCGGGTCGAACAGAAAGAGCATGCCGGCGTCGAGGTCGAGCTGCTCGCGAAACATCAGGCCACGCGCGCGCTCCTCGGGCGTCGCTGCGACCTCGGCACGAAAGAGGTGCTCGCCTGATGCGGTGGCAACGACCACCGGTATCGTCGCGGGCTCGACGGCGACGGCCCACGGTGCCAGCGTGAGCCCCACGAACTGCAACCCACAAGCCAGAAACCCTCGTCGATGCCCCAACCGCACGCTCCCGACCTTCGCCGCCACATCCGCGTCGTTCCCGACTTCCCGAAGCCGGGCATCCAGTTCTACGACATCTCGACGTTGCTCGCCCATGCGGGTGCCTGGCGCACGGCCATCGCCACCATGGCGCGCGAGACCGAGCCATTCGTGCCCGACCGGCTGGTCGCCATCGAAAGCCGTGGCTTCATCTTCGCCGCCCCGATCGCCGTGCAACTCGGCGTCGGGATGGCGATGGTCCGTAAGCGCGGCAAGCTGCCCGGGCGCGTCCACAGCCATGCCTACGAGCTCGAATATGGCAATGACGTCGTCGAAATCTCGGCCGATCTCGTGGTGCCGGGACAGAAGATCGTGATCGTCGACGACCTCATCGCCACCGGCGGCACGTGCAAGGCTTCGATCGATCTCCTCGACCGTGTCGGTGTCGAGACGCTGGGCTGTGTCTTCTTGATAGAGCTGATCGGCTTGGGCGGCGGCGACAAGCTGGGTGTTCCCTATCGCTCGGTGCTGCAGCTGCCCGCTTGAGCACATCAGTCACTCGATATTTAACGGCGATTGTGCGATCAATCGACGCCGCTGTGCCGCGGACCGCGGGACCCTGCAAGCCAAGGCGGCGCGAGCGATTGAAGGTATGACGACGGACCATCGGGAGGCTTCGGTGGCAAGCAACTATCCGGTCGATACCAGCATCAAGCCGGACGTCGAGGGCTTCTTCGACGAAGCGACCAACACGATCTCCTACATCGTCAAAGACCCGACCTCGAACGTCTGCGCGGTCGTCGATTCGGTCCTCGACTTCGACTACTGCTCAGGCCGCACGGCGACGGACAGCGCGGACCAGATCATCGCGCGTGTCGAAGAGCGCAGGCTCGAGGTCGCGTGGTTGATCGAGACCCACGTGCATGCCGACCATCTGTCGGCGGCACCCTACGTCCAACAGCGGCTCGGCGGCCGGCTCGGCATCGGCGCGCGGATCGTCGAGGTGCAGGATCTCTTCGGCAAGGTGTTCAACGCCGGCACGGAGTTCGAGCGGGACGGCAGCCAGTTCGATCGCCTGTTCGAGGACGGCGACACCTACCAGATCGGCTCGTTGACCGCCTTCACCATCGCTACCCCAGGCCACACGCCGGCGTGCATGACGCACGTGGTTGGTGACGCGGCCTTCGTGGGCGACACGCTTTTCATGCCCGACAGCGGCTCGGCGCGGGCCGACTTTCCGGGCGGCGACGCCGCCACGCTCTTCCACTCGATCAAGCGGGTGCTGGAGCTGCCGCTCGAGACGCGGCTCTTCATCTGCCATGACTACGGGCCCAACGGCCGCGACATCCGCTGGGAGACGACCGTCGCCGCCGAGCGCGCGCACAACATCCACGTCAAGGACGGTGTCACCGAGGCCGAGTTCGTCAAGATGCGAACGGATCGAGACGCCACCCTCTCGATGCCGAAGCTGATCATCCCGTCGATCCAGGTGAACATGCGCGCCGGCCAACTCCCCGAGGCGGAGGACAACGGCAGACGCTATCTCAAGCTGCCGATCGACACGCTCTGACGACGGCGTCGGCCGAGCGCCGAAGCGGGTCGGCGGCGGGCGTAGGCGACCAGTGCGACCGGCAGGAGGATTCCGCCCACCCACCAGGCGGGACGGATGCCTGCTACGACGCCGAAGTTGGTGGCTAGAAGCGTCTGCAGATCGACGCCGAAACGCAGGTGGAAGAAGAGTGCCTCGCCGAAGGCGGTCGCGAGCGTCATGATCACGGCGAGCACGAGAGCGGAGCGGGCGTCGAGCGTTGCCCCCCGCCAACGCCAGGCACGCACCGCAAGGAGCCAGCCGAGCAACCCGCACATGACCATCGCCTCGGTCGGATCGAGGCGCGTCTGCAGGAAGAAATGCACAGTCGCCAGAAGCGCGATGCCGTAGGCCAACCGGTGCAGCGACTGCCAGCGAGCAGGGCCCAGACGGCGGACGGCCTCGTCGGTCGAGGTCAGGCCCAGCACGAGGAGACCGGTGAGCGCTGCAGCCCCGATCGTGAGGTATATGCGTGTCGCGATCTCGCTGGCGATCTTGAGCCAGACCCAGTCCTGAATAGCCAGGAACAGCGCGAAATGGCCTAGCGCATAGAAGAGCGCCGCAAGACCGATCAGCCGCCGAACCTTGATCAGCTCGTTCCAGCGCCAGAGCAGGCGCAAAGGCGTCACCGCCAGCGACAGGAAAAGGAACCGCAGCGCCCAGCGGCCAGCCTGATCCTGCAGCGCCTCAACCGGCTCGGCGCCGAGTGCGCGCAGCACGAAGGCGGTGCCGTACCAGAGAGCCGGCGCCGTCAGCAGAACCAGGACGACGGCCTTGAGCGGCGACAGTGTTCCGCGCCGGTCGTTCCACGGCGCGCGCGGCAGGGTCAGGTAGTTGGTCACGGACATGATGCGGACATGGACACTGGAACACTCGACGCCAAGCAAGGATGATGCGAGCACCGACTTGGTTACAGACACGCCATATGCCGTCCGCGATCGCTTCACCCAAATCGAAACGACGCCTGCTCCATCGGCCCTGGGCCGCTGCGGTCCTAGGCGTCCTAGCGAGCGCCTATCTCCGGCTCGTCGGTGCCACCACCCGATGGCAGACGCACTTTCACCCAGACGCACAGGCTCTGGTCGAACACCGAGACACGGCCGTCGTCGTATTCTGGCACCAGCGCCTGTTGTGCATCCCGACGCTGCAGCGGCGGGTCGGCCGGGCCGCAGGTCGCCCGCCACCGCATATCGCCGCGATGGTCTCGCAGCATGGCGACGGTGAGCTCATCGCCCAGACTCTAAGACGGGTCGGGATCGATCAGGTCCGGGGTTCGACCACCCGAGGCGGTGCTGCCGCCGTCCGTGCAGCGCGCGCGGCGATGGCGGACGGCGCCATCATTGCCATCGTCATCGACGGGCCACGCGGGCCACACGGCACGATCCACCCCGGCGCTCTGTTCCTGGCCCGCGCCACGGGACGACCGATCGTGCCGCTAACCTTCGCCGTTGATCGCGGGCTCCAAGTACGGAGCTGGGACCGGATGCTCGTGCCACTCCCCTTCGGCCGTGGCTGCCTCGTCGCCGCGGCGCCGATCTACGTCCCGGCCGACGCGTCGCCGGCCGACCTGGACGCTCTCCGCGACGAGCTGGAGCGTCGGCTCAAGGAGGTCGCAATCGAAGCGGATGCGGGCCTCGGCGTCGAGCGCGCCGGCGCCGCCCTGCCCCTCGGGCGTCCTTGACACGAAGAAGGCACGCCAGCCATCGTGCCCCCAACGGAGAGGAGGACGAGATGGGCGCGGTCGTCGTCCGGCTTCCGCGAGCCCTGGGATGGCCGTTACTGCCGCTGCCTCCCGACCGGACGGCCCTACCGACACCGGCTGGTGCGCTTACTCAAAAGCGGAACTCGACGCCTTGCCGTGCGACTACGAGGATGCCCTTCGCAACACACCTGCGGGTGCAGCCGTCGGCCGCGCCTCCTTCGTTTCGCTGACGCTGCCGGACGATCTACACCGCTTCACAAGGTACCCGTCATGATCACCCGTCGGACCCTCGACGCACTCGCCCTCTTGGCTGCCGTAACGCTTGCTTTGCCGGCGGAGGCCCAGGACAGCATCAAGATCGGGGAGCTCAACAGCTACAGCACCTTCGCGGCGTTCACCGTGCCCTACCGCCAGGGCTGGCAGCTGGCGATCGAGGAGATCAACGCCGAAGGCGGCGTGCTCGGCAAGCAGCTCGAGGTGGTGAGCCGCGACGACGGGGGCACGCCCGGCGACGCCGTCCGCGTGGCCGAGGAGCTGGTGAGCCGCGAGGGGGTGGTTTTCCTGTTCGGCACCTTCCTCTCGAATGTCGGCATCGCGGTCGCCGACTTCGCCAACCAGCGCGAGATGCTGTTCATCGCGTCCGAGCCGCTGACCGACGCGCTCAACCTCGAGGCCGGCAACCGGTTCACCTTCCGCATGCGGCCCTCGACCTACATGCAGACGGCGATGCTCGTGGAGGAGGCGCGCGAGCTGCCGGCGCGACGTTGGGCGGTCGTGGTCCCGAACTACGAGTACGGCCAAGCGGCGGCCCGCGCCTTCGCCGAGCTGATGGCGACCGAGATGCCCGACGCCGAGATCGTCGTCGAGCAGTACCCCGCACTCGGCAAGATCGACGCCGGCGCCACGATCGCAGCGATCGAGCGCGCGCGGCCCGATGCCATCTTCAACGCGCTCTTCGGCGGCGACCTAGCCAAGTTCGTCCGTGAAGGCTCGATCCGCGGGACCTTCCAGGATCGCTCGGTCCTGAGCCTCATCACCGGCGAACCCGAATGGCTCTACCCCTTGGGCGACGAGGTGCCGGAAGGCTGGATCGTCACGGGCTACCCCTGGGAGCAGATCGACACACCGGAGCACACCGCCTTCGTCGAAGCCTACCAAGCCCGCTTCGACGGCGAGACGCCGCGGCTCGGCTCGATCCTCGGCTACGGCATCGGCTACACGATCAAGGCGATGCTGGAGGAAGCCGGCTCGACCGACACGGACGCCATGATCCAGGCGCTCGAGACCATCGAGGTGGCAACGCCCCAAGGTCCCGTCAGCTTCCGCGCGATCGACAATCAAGCGACAGCCGGCACCTGGGTCGGGAGGCTCGTCATGGGTGAGAACGGCCTCGGCACCATGGCCGACTGGCGCTATGCCGATGGCACGGGCTACCTGATCCCCGAGGCCGACGTCCTCGCCGTCCGCAGCGACTGACCCTGCCGTCGCGCGGCGAGACCGCGACGGCGGCGCTCGCAGGCGGATCGATGGAGCCGAGCTTTCTCGTCATTCAGGCGCTCAACGGGCTGACCAGCGCATCCGTGCTGTTCATGACCGCCGTGGGCCTGACGATCATTTTCGGCGTCACCCGCATCGTCAATTTCGCCCACGGCTCGTTCTACATGCTGGGCGCCTATATCGGGCTCACCCTGGCGCAACTCTTCATGCAGGTGCTGTGGGGCCCCCTAGCGTTCTGGCTCGCGGTTTTGCTGTCCGCCCTCGTGGTCGGCCTCATCGGCGTGCTGATCGAGACGACGCTGCTGCGGCGGATCTATCGCGCGCCCGAGCTGTTCCAGCTTCTCTTGACCTTCGGCCTCGTCCTGATCTTCCAGGACGTGGTGCGTCTGATCTGGGGGCCGGAGGACATGCTAGGCCCACGTGCGCCGGGTCTTTCGAGCTTCGTCGTCATTCTCGGCTACCGCTTCCCGCAATATGACCTGTTGCTGATCGCGACCGGGCCGATCCTGCTTGCCGCACTCTGGCTTCTGTTCCATCGGACGCGGTTCGGCGTGCTGGTGCGCGCCGCAACCCAAGACCGCGAGATGGTCGAGGCCCTGGGCGTCAATCAGAAGCTCTTGTTCACCGGCATCTTCTTTCTCGGCACGGCCCTCGCCGGCCTGTCGGGCGCGCTGCAGGTCCCCCGCACCGCCGTTCACCCGCTGATGGATCTCGACATCGTCGTCGAAGCCTTCGTCGTCACGGTCATCGGCGGCATGGGCAGCGTGACCGGCGCGTTCCTGGCCGCCCTGATCATCGGCCACCTCCATGCCTTCGGCATCCTCGTCTTTCCCAAGATCACGCTGGTCCTGGTGTTCCTGATCATGGCGGTGGTGCTGGTCGTACGCCCACAGGGCCTGCTCGGCCGGCCGGAGGCCGGCCATGGGCCGCGCGAGCCGCCGGCCCGCCCGCTGCTGCCCGACGGCCCCCTGGTGACGCTGGGCTACGCGACCATCATTGCGGCGTTCTTGGCACTGCCGCTGGTCGCCGACGCCTACCTCCTGAAGCTCGCCATCGACGTCCTGGTCTTCGGCCTCTTCGCGATGAGCCTCGGCTTCCTCATGGGCACGGGCGGGATCATCTCCTTCGGTCACGCCGCCTATTTCGGTCTCGGCTGCTACGGTGCCGCGCTGGTCGTCCACCATCTGGGCGCGCGGATGGAGCTGGCGCTGCTCGCAGCACCGCTCGCGGCCGGTGTGGGCGCTTTCGTCTTCGGCTGGCTTTGTGTGCGCCTTACCGGGGTCTATCGCGCCATGCTGACCTTGGCGTTCGCCCAGATCCTCTATGCCATGGCCTTCCAGTGGGTGGACGTCACCGGTGGCGACAACGGGCTCATCGGGCTCTGGCCACCCGCCTGGGCCGCGAGCCGCGTCGCGTACTACTATCTCACCTTGGCGCTCTGCCTCGGCTGCATCGTGCTGCTTTATCGAGCCACGCACGCGCCCCTCGGCTATGCGCTCCGCGGTATCCGCGACAGCGAGGTTCGCGCCGCCGCCATCGGTATCGACACGCGCGCCTACCAGTGGGCGGGCTTCGTCGTGGCCGGCACGGCCGCCGGCGTCGCAGGCGGCGTCTACACCTTCTCTAACGGCAGCATCGATCCCGGCGTGCTCGCGATCCCGGTCTCGGTCGACGGGCTCACGATGACGCTCCTGGGTGGCCTTCACACGGTGACCGGCCCCCTCGCGGGTGCTGCAGCGCTGACACTGGTCCAGGAATGGGCCATGCCGCTCACCGACTACTGGAAGCTCATCAAGGGACTCGTGATCGTGGCGCTTGTCCTTGTGTTCCGCGAAGGCCTCGTGGGCTTCCTGCAGGACCGGCTACTGAGCGGCGCCTCGCCCGCGCCGGCAAGGCCCCCGGCGGCATGATGCTGCTGCAGGTTGACGACCTCGCAAAGTCGTTCGGGGGCGTACAGGCGGTGCGAAACGTGAGCTTCACCCTGGAGGCCGGCCAGCGGCTGGCGATCATCGGGCCCAACGGCGCCGGCAAATCGACCTGCTTCAACATGGTCGGTGGCCAGCTCTCGCCTGGCCACGGTCGCATTGTGCTGGCTGGCGACGACATCACCGGCCTGCCACCTCACCTGGTTTGGGCGAAGGGCGTCGGCCGGACCTTCCAGGTCGCAGCGGCGTTCAGCTCCATGAGCGTCCGTGAGAACGTGCAGATGGCGCTCCTCAGGCAAGCGAGCCGGCTTCGCGCCTTTTGGAGCCCTGCACGCCGTGAAGCCGTCGATCGGGCCGACGCGCTGCTCGAGCGCGTCGGCATGGCGGCGCAGGCCGAGCGGCCCGCAGCGGTCCTCGCCTATGGCGATATCAAGCGGCTCGAGCTCGCTATCGCGCTCGCCCACGACCCCAAGCTGCTCTTGATGGACGAGCCCACCGCCGGCATGTCGGCGCCGGAGCGGCAGGCGCTCATGGAGCTGGTGACCTCGATCGTCGGAGAGGCGCGGGCCGGCCTCCTGTTCACCGAGCACGACATGGGCGTCGTCTTCAACCACGCGGATCGGATCCTCGTCCTTGCCGGTGGTGAAGTGGTGGCCGAAGGAGCACCTGACACCATCAAGGATGACCCCACGGTGCAGGCAATCTATCTGGGCCACGGCTTCGACGAGGCAACTGCATGAACGCGCTGCTCGAAGCTGAGGATCTGGAGACGTTCTATGGTCGCGCCCAAGCACTCTTCGGCGTCGGCCTCGAGGTCCGTGATGGCGAGGCGGTCGTCCTGCTCGGCCGCAACGGCGCCGGCAAGTCGACGATGCTTAAGACGCTCGCGGGCCTCCTGCGTGCCCGGACAGGAAAGATCAGGTTCGCCGGCGAGCGCGTCGACCAGCTACCCACCTTTCAGATCGTCCAGCGCGGCCTCGGCTACGTTCCTGAGGACCGCCGCATCTTCTCCGAACTGACGGTCGACGAGAACCTGGAGGTCGGCCGCCGTCCCGCCCAGACCGGCGAAGCTCGTTGGTCACCCGAACGGCTGTTCGCGCTCTTTCCCAAGCTGGAGCCGTTGCGGCGGCGGCGCGGCGGCTTTCTTTCGGGCGGCGAGCAACAGATGCTGGCGATCGCTCGGACGCTGATGGGCAATCCTCGGCTGGTACTTCTCGACGAGCCGTCCGAAGGGCTGGCGCCCGTCATCATCGAGCAGGTGGTCGAGGCCATCCGTGCGCTCA
Source organism: Geminicoccaceae bacterium (assembly GCA_028279345.1). Lineage (GTDB taxonomy): Bacteria > Pseudomonadota > Alphaproteobacteria > Geminicoccales > Geminicoccaceae > JAAAPF01. The sequence continues at coordinate 7,365 of JANQNY010000015.1, read as the reverse complement.
AGCGGGTAGGTGTGAGTGTGCTCCTCTCTGAGCAAAACCTCGCCTTCGCCACCGCCGTGGCGGACCGCGCCTATGCCATCGAGAGCGGCCACGTCCGTTACGAGGGCCCGGTCCGCGAACTCCTGAACGACGACGTCGCGCGCCGGCAATGGCTCAGCGTCTAGCGCGTGCTCAACCCATCCGGGCGCCCCACCCGAGCGCCCAGGGCAGTGCCCTCTTGGGCGTTCGGGCCGGGTCGCGCGGATTGTTCGGAGCGCGTAGTTAGCGCTTCAGACGAAGTCGAACCCGAGCTCGGGCTGCGCCGGCTCGCCAAGGATACTCTCGTCCGCAATCGCTGCGAGCATGTCCGCCGCGCTGACATCCTTGACCACCGCGACGGACCGGAACCCGTCCGTCGTGTTGGCGACGAGCAAGGCATCGTGCTGACTACCGCCCCGCACGGAGGCTGGAAACGCGGCGAGCATGTCACTCAGCTCCACACCGTCGCCGAGCGGCTCTGCAAAGAAGCCATGCGTCGGGAACTTGAAGCGATCCACACCAAGCTCGAAGTCGTGGACCGTGTCGACACTGGGGACCGCATCCAAGATTCCGTAGGCGACCGTGTCTGCACCGCCGTCCAGCCAGATTTCGTCGGCGCCCGCGCCACCCACAACTGTGTCGTCACCGGGGCCGCCGAGTATTTCGTCGTCGCCAGCGTTGCCTTCCAAGAAGTCATCACCCGAGCCGCCGTCGACGAAGTCGTTTCCGCCACCGCCGGAAATCGTGTCATCGTCACCGTGACCACGAATCGTATCGTCGCCCCCGAAGCCGTTGAAGAAGTTGCGAGAACCGTCACCGTTTATGGTGTCTCCATGGTTGCTGCCCCAAATGCCTTCGATGTTGTACAAGAAGTCAGGCGCAAAGTTGGCACCGTTGTTGGCAACACGAAAAGCGACACCAGTCGTTAGATCCACGTCGACGCCTGTGTCTGCCAGTTCGTAAATGACATAGTCGGTTCCAGCGCCACCGTCGAACACATCAGCGTAGTAACCGGGCGACCCAGGTCCTTGATAGAAATCAGTAGAACTGGCCAAGATATGGTCATTCCCACCATACCCAAATACCAAGGTTGAGTGGGCAGCATCATTAAGAGTCCAATTGAAGCTGTTGTCGCCGTGCACGACGCTCCAATACGGTGAGTATAGCATGTCGCAACTCCTGGATACGGTTGGACGTTGAGCGGGCAAGCCCGCATCTGAACCGCGATGAAAGTCAGCCTTTGGAGTCGCTGAAGCCGTCGACGCAATCGGTCTTCGCGACGTCCTGAACAGTGCGACCGCACCCGTCCTCGGTCGCTTTTCGCGAAGTCTGTGACGCGTTCATCAGGATGATCAGCGACCTCAATCTGCTGAACCGGCGCGGCTCAACGGAATGAGGGGGTAATCTCCAACAGCGATGAGTGGAAGCTGGAGCCACGCACGATGTCGATGCAACAATTCAGGTTCTGCTGTTGACTAAGATCACAGCGAACTAAAATCGTTCGCTCCCCGCGGTCATTTGGAATGGCCTAGGCCTATTTGGATCGTTGTCGTCGTCGAGGTGCAGCGACCAAGCAGCCCTTCGCAATGCGCTCGCTTAGGTTGCAGCAGGCGTCAAGGTTGTGGACTCGCGAGAAACCTCCCGCGACCCGGCGGACCACCTCCTGTGTCCTGCCCACGCAACGGGGCAAAAGAAAAACGCCAGCGGCGTGCCGCTGGCGTTCTCGGGCCGAACCAACTCTTGACTCTTGGGGTTCAGTTGCTCAAGCGCGCTTCCTGCGCCGGCCCTGGCCCCATGAGTGAGGGGAACTGGTCGATGACGTTTCCGCCGTAGAGCGGCTGGTTGACGCCGTAATGGCACGTCGTGCAGTTCGCCTTGGGGGCGTCGCCGTCCGGGCCGAGCCGGATCTCTGGATAGACCGGCTGCAGCGGGATCAAGTAGTCGTTGTTGAGGGCCCGCACCATGCGGATGGCGTGCCACGCCGTCTCGCGCTGGGGCGGTACCTGATCCCAGGTGTAGAACGCACGGCTATTGTGGCAGTACGTGCAGTTCACGCCCATCGCCTCGGACATGTGGATCATCAGGCTGAAGGTCCACTCGGTCTGCTTGATGGACGTCCGGTTGCCCGTGGGCAAGGCGGTAAGCCCATGCACCCTTATGTCGTTGTCCTCGACAAGGAACGGCGTGAAGGGGTCGAAGGGCAACGATGTGTCACCGATCGATACCGTGTTCTGCCCCGCGAGATTGCCGACGATACCCCGAATGGGGACGTTCTTCTCGAACCAGATTGCCTCCGGTACCGGGTTGCCCCGATGGCAGGTGTAGCAGCTCACCCCGGCCGGAGCGACGTGCGTCTCGCCCCAATCGGCGTTGATGTACTCGGTCATCTCCAGCATGCGCCGCGACACCTGGAAGGTGTACAAGGAGTCGTCGGCGAGGTTGTCGAGATTGTGGCAGTAGTCGCAAGCGGCCGGATCACCCACGACCCACTCCGACATGGCCGTCATGAGCCGCCCGAACTGATCGACCGACAGGTCGCCCAGAACCTCGACGTTCTCATAGATCTCACCAGCGGGCGGCCCGCTCATGTCCACCGTGTCGATCGGCCAGGGTGGCGGCGGTACTTGATTGACCTCCATGCTCGCCGCCACCTCGCGAGGGTTGTAGACCTCCTCCATCGCGACGCCACGATAGCCGGTCTGCACGGCCTCGATCGGTGGCCGGTCCCAGCCGGCCGTCGTCAGCATCGCGATCGTCAACAGTGCGGCGACGGCAACGGCGGACGCCGTCCATATGCCGAGTTTCATTGTCCCACTCCCGCGGCCGCTGCCGGATCCTGAATGACCGGATAGACGTCAGGATAAGACGGCGCGAAGTCGTGCTTCACGGCCCAGAGATACCAGTTGTCCACAACCGTGCCGGTCAGCAGGATGCCAATGCCGCCCGTGATGCAGGTCAGCACGGCGAACCACCACGCCCAGCGATGGATCGATTCCATCGTAGCGTTGAAGCCCATCGTCCAACGCCAGAACAAAGCCGCTCGCTCGGCGGCGGTGCCGCGGTCGGTCGACTGCTCGATCTCGCGTTCGCCGCCATAGCGGACGACCGACAGGATCGTGGCACCATGCATCGCGAACAGCAGTGTGGAGCCGTAGAGGAAGACGATCGAGAGCGCGTGGAACGGGTTGTAGAAGAGATTGCCGTAGCGGATCGAGAACGCGGTCGTCCAATCGAGGTGCGGGAAGATGCCGAACGGCACCGCCTCACCCCAGCTGCCCATCGCCAAGGGGCGAATGAAGCCGAGCACGAGGTAGAGCCAGATCGCCGCGGCGAACGCCCAGGCGACGTGGGTACCCATGCCAAGCTCGACGGCGCGCCGGTAGGTGCGAACCCACCAGAGCAGGATCGAGAGCGTCAAGAAGAAGCCCGCGAGCAACCACCAGCCACCTTCGTTCATCGGCGGCAGGTTCAGACCGTAGGATGGCGGCGGCGGCTCGAGCGCCAGCCAAGGCAGCTGCCGCACGAACTGAACCGGATCCCAACCCACCGACGCCCACATGTTCAGGCCGATGATCTCGATGGCAATGAAGCCGAAGGCGATCGACAGAACGCCAGTGTAGCCCAGGTAGATCGGGCCGATCTGTGCGTTACCGATCTTGCCCAGCCAGTAGTTGAAGATTCCCGAGCCTTCGCGAGGGAGTGCTCCTGGACGCTGCGGGACGCCCGCTTCGGCAGGCCCCGAGGCCTGCACCTGCGTCCAGATGCTCTGGAAGTCAGCCATGATTCACGCCTCCGCTCACGACCAGATCGGTAGATTGAGCCACCAGCCCCACCATTCCGGCCAGCCACGGGTCCAGAAGGGGCCACTGATGACGATGCAGACGGCGCTCCAGAAGCCCGCGTTCAGTGCAAGGAACAGGCCGAGCCGATGGATGCCGAGGGTGCCGACAGAATAGCCGATGAAGTCACGGAAGAAGGTGTCCTCGTACTCCGGCGTGCGCACGCTCTCGCCCTTTTGCGGGTTGATGGCCGACAAGATCAGGCCGCCGTGAAGAGCCAGTGCGAGCGTCGTCGTGAAGAAGAACGTGATCGCCAGCATATGTGCTGGATTGTAGTGGAAGTGCAGATATTGGTAGCCGACATTCGACACCCAGTCCAAATGACTGAAAATGCCGTAGGGGAAACCATGTCCCCAAGCGCCCATGAGTAGCGGGCGGACCACGACGAGCACGACGTACGCGAAGATCGCGACGCCGTAGGCGATCGGTACGTGATAGCCGATGCCGAGCTTGCGGCAGATCTCGACTTCACGCAGTGCCCAGGTCACGAACGCGGCGGTCGCAACGATCGTGATCACCTGCCAGAGGCCTCCCTCGGCAAGCGGCGCCAGGGCCAGGCCGTAGCTCAGGTCCGGCGGGGCAATGTTGATCTTCCATATATTCCAGGTATCGCCCAGAGCAGCGCCGTAGATAATCAACAGCGTTCCCAGGACGGAAAAGAAGATGGTCGCGACGCCGAAGAAACCGACGTAGAACGGTCCGACCCAGAAGTCGAACAAATCCCCGCCGATCAACGTCCCTCCGCGAACGCGATACTTCCTTTCAAAGCTGAGCATGGCCATCGTAAAGTTCTCCGGTACGGCGACTTGGCGGAGGCGACGTCACATCGAGCTGCCGGGAGCGCGCCCGTGCCCGAGCACGCTCCCGAACGGTCGATGCTAGTTCGACCCGCCAGCCACCGGCGGCATCGGCGACATCTCGGACATCGCCGGCTCCGCAACCCCGCCTTCGATCCAGTTGTACTTCTCCGTGCTGAGCAGGATGAAGTGGATCAGAATGGCCAGGGTGAAGAGGAAGACGAAGTTGGCCACGAGGACCCGCCTCGGGTCAAAGATAAGCCAGATCTTATACATAGATTAGTTCCCGTTTTCAGGACGTGTTCCGGACTGTGGTCGGCACGAAGACCGAACTACAGCCAGGGACGCCACAGCCAGACGAGCAGATGGGCGACGACCGCAACGGCGGTGAACGCCAGAAAGCCCTGCACATAGGCCGCGTGGAACTCCTTGGCCTCGCTGTCTGTCAGCCCCGAGAGGGAGCTGGGCTGAACCTGAGTAGCCATTTTCTAGTCTCCGGATGTTGACCCTTCTTGTGCCGCACCGTCCCCCGTGCGGCCGGGGTGTGCCGGCGGGCCGCAGCTCGCCGGCGCTTTCGCTCGGAGCCACCGAGCGAAGGCAGATGCGGCTCTCACCGCATGAAAGCGAACGGCACCAGCGTGGCCGCTACGGCCCACGCCTCGCCGAAGATCGAGCGACGCGGCTCCATTCCCGGCAGATGCGGGCGCCAGGACCGCGGCAACAGCCGCGTCACCGCCGTAACCACCAGGAACCAGACGAACGCCACGCTGAAGACGATCCGATATTCCCACCGCATCTCCTCGCGCAGCCGCAGCCCAGAAACGCCCGGTCGCAGAACCTCAGCCATCGAAACCTCCACGATTGCGCGAGTTGCCGGCGGTCCGGCCGGCGCGGTCGAACGAAACGCTAGGGAGAACGGTGCGCGCGAAGCTCATGCACGTTCTCCCGCAACTGCTTTGGCGGCGCTGAGCCGCGCGCGTGTCACGGTCGTCTCACCTGCGCGCCGCGCCGCGTGCTCGGCCTCGTCGCGCAGACGCTTGGCGGCCGAGATGCGCGTGAGCACGGGCGCTGCCGCCACGAGCCGATCCAGTTCGTCCTTGGCGGCGTCGTCCCAAACGAGCTCCTCGCGCACGCGCGACGGCGTCGCCTCGACGGCATCGAGGTCGGAGCCGAGCGGCAGGATGTGGAAGAGCGCGTCGAAGAGCGCGTTGCACACCTCCTGCACGAGGTAGGTGGCCCCGGCATAACCCATGAAGGGCGTACCGGTGTGGCGGCGAATGACCGTGCCGGGGAAGGACGCCGGGATGTAGACGCCGGGCGCCCGCACCTCGGCGAGATACATGCGTTCGTTGTAGCTACCGAAGCAGACCAGAGGCGGTCGCTCGTGAAGGGACTGGCGGATCGCGGCGTTGTCGGTCTTGCCGCCCGCACGGCGCGCCACCGCGAGCGTGCACGGCAAGCCCAGCTCGTCCTCCAGGAAGTGCCGGATGCCGCGGGTGTAGGTCTCGTTGGCGACGACGGCGAAACTCGCCGTGCCGAAGAAATCCTGCGTCACCGACCGCCAGAGGTCCCAGAGCGGCTTGATGGTCGTGAGCTTCTCGCGCTCGATGAACGGCTGCGGGTCGAGCTCCAGCAGGCGACTGAGTTCCTCCAAGAAGCGCGTCGTGCTGAAGAGCCCGATGGGCGCCTGGAGATAGGGCCGGTCCAGATCCTCGCAGAGCTGGCGACCGAACTCGCGATAGAGGCAGACATTGACGTCGGCATCGACCAGCCGCGGCACGTCGTCGAGGTGGCAGCCGAGCGGGAAGACGAGGTTGATCTCGGCACCGATGCCTTCGACGAGCCGGCAGATTTCGGCGAGGTCGGACGGCATGTTGAAGGTGCCATAGGCCGGGCCGATGATGTTGACCCGCGGCTTCGCGTCGGCTGCACGCTTCGCCGGCTTGGGCGCCTTGCCGCGCTTCAGGCCATACTCTGTCCAGAGCCAGTGCATCGCCCGATTGGAGCTCTGCCACTGATCCTCGTCGATGGTCCGCGGCAGGAAGCGCTTGATGCCGGTGCCCTCGGGCGTCACGCCGCCGCCGATCATCTCGGCGATCGAGCCCGTGACCACGACGCTTGGCTGGTTCGGGTCGAGCGCCTGGTGCGCCCGCTTCATGGCACCCTCGGTGCCGGTCTGGCCGAGTTCCTCCTCGCCGAGCCCGGTCACGACCACCGGCAGTTCGTGCGGCGGCAGTGCGTCGGTGTAGTGCAGCACCGAGGTGACCGGCAGGTTCTCGCAGCCGACCGGACCGTCGATGATGACCTGCAGGCCCTTCACCGCGGTGAAGACGTAGACGGCACCCCAGTAGCCGCCGGCGCGGTCATGATCGAGGACCAGCATCAGCAGGCCTCCTCGAGCGCGCGCGGCTGCGCTTGGCTGTGCCAGACGCCCGCGGAAGCGCCGGTTCCGACGCCGGCGAAGAAGCTGCGCATCTCATCGAAGCGTTGGCGCTGACCGAGCGCCGCGTTGACGATCTCGGCAATGGCGCCGACGCCGGCGAGCCCCATCAGCGGGCGCGCCGAGATGAGGTTCGTGAAGTAGAGCCCGGCGATGCCGCGCTCCTTCGCCGCCTGCACAACGGGCGTTGTGCCGATGGCGAGATCCGGCCCGATCGCATCCATGGCGTCGAGGTCGTGCTCCAGCGACGCCCGGTAGGCGACACGAACTC